>CAZNSZ010000024.1:51747-53499 GCA_964575865.1 uncultured Bacteroides sp.
CCACTGCCACATTTTTCAGGATCTCATCCAGCACCTGGTCGGGTGTGATTCCGTCCGCATTGGCTTCGTAACTCAGGATCAACCTGTGGCGAAGGCAGTCATGGACCACCGCCCTGATGTTATCGGGGGTTACAAATTTACTTCCGTTCATCCATGCGTGGGTGCGGCAGGTGCGGTCGATGGCAATGCTGCCCCTGGGGCTCGCCCCGAAATCGATCCACTGGTCAAGCTCTTTGGAATAGTTCTCAGGGTACCTTGTGGCTGCGATGATATCCACGATGTATTGAACCATGCTTTCGGAAATTTCCACGCCGGCAATTTCCTTCCGGGCTTCAAATACAACCTCCGGTGACAGTTTATCACTCTTTTCCTCCTTCGGCTGGATCTGTTCAGCCCTGTTCAGCCTGATGATTTCCAGTTCCGACGCACTGTCAGGGTACCCGATGAGCACATGCATCAAAAACCGGTCCATCTGAGCCTCGGGCAACGGGTAGGTTCCCTCCTGCTCCACCGGGTTCTGGGTGGCCATGACCATGAAAAGCGGATCCATCTGATAGGTTTTGCCCGCCACCGAGACCTGCCGCTCTTCCATGGCCTCCAGCAGTGCAGCCTGCACCTTGGCCGGGGACCGGTTGATCTCATCTGCCAGGATCAGGTTGCTGAATATGGGCCCCTTCTGAAACACGAATTTCTCCTTCAGTTCGGGCTGGTAAATTTCCGTTCCGGTAATGTCGGAAGGCAACAGGTCGGGAGTGAACTGGATCCGGCTGAGCCCGCAATTCAGCTCCCTGGCCAGGGATTTGATGGCCCGGGTCTTCGCCAGCCCGGGCAACCCCTCAAGCAGCATGTTCCCGTTGGCCAATAATACAAGGATAATCCGCTCGATCAATGTATCCTGACCGATGATGGATGCCGACATCTTCGATTTCAATTCCTGAATGGACTGGAGTACTGACATAGTTTTCGGTTCAGTTGATTGTGAAAGATATAGAAAAGAACGGACTGATTGGTTAAAAAAAGCTGCAATGAAGATGATGTCTCCATTGCAGCTTTGAGAGATGGAAGTCCCATTCTTGAGACCCAGCCTGATTAATGGGTTGCCCCTTCCGTAAGCTTCTCCATCACCTGGTCAAGACTGAAACTCGCCGCCTTCTGCCGGGGAGGATACTCCTGGAATGTGGCCAGGAAATTACCCACATATGCCTGAGCAGGTACCAGCAGGTAGGCGCGGTCAATCAGCCAGTCGTAATAGGTATTCGACGTGATCTGTGCCCGCTCGTAGGGATCACGCCTCAGGTTCTCGATGTAAGGGACCCTTAATGGGATAAAAGGTTCCTGCCATACCTGGAACGTCCCCATCACCCTCTGCTCCATGAAGATCAGCTTCCAGTCGTCGTAACGGAGGGCGGTCAGGTCACCGTCATCCGAGAAATAAAAGATCTCATGGCGGGGGCTGGGAACCTCCTGCGGATTCTTCAGGTGCTCCGTGATGTCATACCCGTCCAGGTGGATTTTATATTCCCTGTTCAGGGCCGGGGAACGGTATCCGTCCAGCAGATCCTCCTTGATATCTGCTTTCCCGGCTGCAGCGGCAAAGGTGGGCAACCAGTCCATGTGGTGCACGATCCCATTGCTGACGGATCCCGGCTGGATCACGCCCGGCCAGCGCACCATGGCGGGAACCCTCCAGCCCCCTTCCCAGTTGGTGTTCTTCTCGCCCCTGAATGGCGTTGCAGCCGCATCGGGCCAGGT
>CAZNSZ010000025.1:0-16248 GCA_964575865.1 uncultured Bacteroides sp.
CCCTCATTCCTGGCCGAAAAGGTGTCCTCCTCTTATCCGGCCGAAATGCGGGACCAGATCTACAACCTACTTCTGGACGAAAACAACTGGTACATCAACTATTTCGACTCGGAATAGCCTGTCCCGGTTTTCTCAGGGGTGATGGGATCAACTGCTGCTTCATCATCTTCAGCCTGTAATTAGTTGCCGGGCAATACGATCTTGCCTGAAATCGGACCTTGCTCACCGGAACCCTGAATAATATAGATTCCCTGGATTAACGGATCAGAGAGGTGGATTTCGCCAGGTAGGATGTTTTCCTGAAAGTGCAGCTGTCCACGGATATCAACGATTCGAACGGAGTAGGGGTGGATCGCACCAGGGATACTCAGCATTATTCTGTTCCCTGGCTGCACCGTTGCTTTGAGGACGGGAAGGCCACTCTCTGACCCCCGGATGGCTCCCGGACGTGAGAAGACCATCTTATCAAAATTAAACAGGGGGTCATCGATCACCGTAAACCGCATGACCTGCTGCCCGGCAGGCAGATAAATGGTTTCCGTCACAGGAGTGGTCTCCAGCCAGCTTCCAGAGCCGATGGTCAGCAGGGTGTCCGAATACGCCTCCCCGATGGTCACCTGGAACCTTCCGCCGCCCTGGAGTGCCGCCAGGTACACCTCCATCAGGTAATCCCCCTCCTCGGCCACTTCCACGGTATATTCGATCCATTCCCCCGGCAGGGCATTCCCGATGTGGAAGCCGTCCCCCAGCCGGTCGTAGATGTCCACTCCTTCATCGGGCCTGAATGCCCCGGCGATGTTGTTACGGTCCAGGTCATGGTAAGCCTTCCCTTCACCACCCAGGTCGAAATGCTCCGCTTCGATGGTCCCCGGGATCCCCAGCGGTTCTCCCAGGAATAAGCCGCGCTCCTGCTCAACATACTCCGGCAGGAAGATCCTCACGGGCTGGGAATAGATGGCACTGTCGCCCGGATACTGAGCCAGGATGCGGTAATAGTAGTCCCTGCCCCCGCTCACGTCCGGATCGGTGTAGGAGGAGCTGTCGGCAGGCCATACCGCCACCGGGGCAAAAAGGGTGTTGTTTGTTCGCCTTTCGATGACCACGCTGTCGTAATCGTTGGCCACATTGACCCAGGTGAGCCGGATCAGGGTGTCCTGATGGACTGAAAGGGCCGGATTGGCTGGGGATTCGGGTGTGTAGTGGATCAGGATGTCCTTGATCTCGTTCCACCGGTTGGCGGCTCTTTCAAGTACCCGGAAGTTCCCCCCGTCGTCCCAGACGGAGAAAATGAATCCATACTTACGGATCAGGTCCATATAGGTTTTGTAGTGCTTCATCCGCTGGTTGTATTCGGCACTGGAGTGGCACCCGAACTCCCCCAGCAGGACAGGGATCCCGGTCTGGTCGGACCACTCCCTGACCGAGGCGAATTTCTCATCCAGGGCCCGGATCTCCGAAGGGCCGAAGGGCCCCGATCCTTCCAGCCCGAAGGGCCATGGATCGTAGGTATGGAAGGAACCGATCAGGTAATCATCCACGGGAACGGCCATATCGATCAGTTCCTGGGCCCCGCCCCATTCGTTGCCCTGGATGACCACGATCCGGGTGGGATTGGTCCGTCTGATGATGGAGAGGATACGGGCATGCAGTTCGTCGTTCTGGGATTTGGTGAGCCCGTGGGGTTCATTGAGGACCTCGAACATCAGCTTTTCGGGCTTGTCCATGAAGTGGCTGGCCACCTGTGACCATATGCTGTCGAAACGTGCGCGGTACGCGGGATTGGAATAGTTGTCCTTGATCCAGTTGTCGTGGTGGGCATTGATGATCACATACAGGTCCCTCTCCAGGGCCCACTCCACCACCTGTTCCACCCGCTGCATCCAGGTGGGATCCACCGCATAGGGTGGCTGGTCGCCGGTATGGAGGTCCCACCTGACCGGGATCCTTACCAGGTCAAAGCCGGCATCGCGGTAGTAGTCAAAATATATCTCACGTGCGGGGGGATTGTTCCATCCCCCTTCCAGGGGAGGTTCCAGGGTATTTCCCATGTTGATCCCCTTCTCAATGGCGGCAGCGGCCTCCCAGGGGGTCAACTGCGCCGTTGTGGAATGGGCATACAGGAAACCCAGGGCCACCGTCAGAAAAAATCGAATCAGTTTCTTCATTCCTTTTGATAAAAAAAGAAGCTGCCCCGGTAGGGGGCAGCCTCTCAATGATTGGCATTCAGTGTTTACTGTTTGATCACCTTGTAGCGGCCGATCACATCGTCACCATTGCTGATGGTGATGTAATACATGCCATTGGCCTGATCACCCAGGGAGATCTGCTCCACACTGTTGAATACAGTGATGTTTCTCAGTGCCACACCGACTGCATTGTAAACCCTGATCCTCTGACCGGGCTCAAGTCCTTCGATGTAGAACTGATCCGTGGTCGGGTTCGGGTAGATGCTCAGTTCGGCGAGTCCGGGCTCTTCGATGCTGGTGTGATCCAGTACGATGGAGTAGACCAGCACGTTCACGCCGTTTCCGGCGGTCACCTGCAGCTGATCTTCATCTGCCAGCATGTCGGCTCCGGCCTTTCCGGCTCCGGTGTTGTCCTGAACTTCCATGGATGCTCCCTCTGCAGGGATCAGGTTGCCCAGGAAGTCGGTCACCGAAACTGCACCTGTGACACTGCTTCCGGAAATGGTCAGCAGTGACTGGTCGACGGTGTAGACATCAGAGACCACGTAGGCCAGGTAGCTGGAGGTTCCTCCGAGCATGGCCAGGTAGTAGGTCCTGGTCGTCACTCCGTCGGCAGCGGTCACGACCAGCTGGTCGTCCTGAACCACCATTCCTTCGGTACGCTCATATCCAAGCTTGTCGAGCAACACCCAGCTGGCTCCGGTGGCGGGTACCAGGTTGGCAAGCAGCGCATTCACTGTGGTCCCTTCCGGGATCAGTTTGATCAGCTGTGCATTCTGGTCCACTTCGAATACAGCGGAGGTCACATAGGCATCGGTCTCGTCGCCGTTGGGCATGAGCTGGTAGGTGATCTTGGTCACCCCGTCCTCTGCGACCACTTCAAACCAGACGTTGGAAGTGGCCAGCACATCCACGTACATCGTATCGAAGTTGATGGTCTTCAGCGGCACGTAGGCACCGGCCGTATTGATCACGTTCATCATGGCTCCGGCAGGTACGTTCACACCGGCCACCACATCCTTCAGAAGGGTTCCGATCTCGAAACCGGTCACTTCTGCGGGATCCGTGGTGATGGTATAGGTATCGGAGGTCAGAACGGCATCGCTGTTCAGACCTTCGGCCGTTACCTCGATGAAGTACCTGGTCATGTTGGTGGAGTCGGCACTGATCACCACCAGGGAGTCGCCATGGGTCAGGGCGGCTTCTCCGGTGATCTCGGAACCGGCGGATTTCACTACCAGGGTCTGTCCCTCATCCACCTTGTTCAGGTTGGCCAGGAACTGGTCGACGGTTGTTCCGGTGGTCGCACCCCGTACCTCCTCTTCCATGCTGTAGCCCTGGCTTACCTTGTAAGCGTTGGAGGTCACAGTGGATTTGTAGACGGTCACTTCGTTCATGAAGTGCGATCCGAGTCCGTCGGTCACCCTCAGGATGTCCATGGGCCAGCCCACTCCGATGGAGTTGAAGTAGGGACGGTTGACCATGATCCACTCGCTGGTTGCCGCATCGGTCCCCCAGGATCCTGCGATCTCCGGATTACCTTGATAGATAGACGGCTTCCTGGTGTATCCGAAGATCTGGTCCATGGGCACGCCTCCGATGGAGGGCTGCTCATTGTCCTCACCTCCCCAGGTATCCAGCAGCACGAAGTCATTGGGATCGGTGGCAGGCTTCAGCCCGTTCCTGACGGAGTCTCCGCCTTCGCCGACGATCTTGAACAGATAGATGTGCTCACCATACCATGAGTCAAGTGTGGTTCCCCTGTTGGCAGGCGAATCCCAGGGACAGAAGATAGCTGTCTCCTTCTCTGCATCAGGCACATTGCCCGGCTGCGGTGTCAGGAAGATATCGGTATTCTGGTAAGCCGGCCATGCGGCAACGCTACCATAGCCTCCGCCTGATGCGGCCTGGCTGACCGATCCTGCATCACCAAGTACAAAGACGTCACCGGGATACACAATGGTATTCACGTTCAGGTCCTGTACCGCGATTCCGGGCGTGGCTGCCCAGGTGGTGGTATCGGCCCAGACGCGTCCGGGGATGTACTTGTTGTAGCGGGTATCGAAGTCCTCCGGCAGCGCGTTGGAAGTAATGGCATCCACCGCGGTCAGTGCGTAGGAGAAGCTGAGCATATACTCGCTCAGGTCGATGGGTTCTGTTCCCGGGTTGACAATTTCCAGGAAGGTATTGGACCAGTGATCCCTGAAGATGAACTGTGAGATGAACGGTTCACCGTACCAGGGCTGGATGTCCTCGGCAGCCTTCTGTTTCACCAGTTCCACCGTGTACTCCTTGATGGTGGTGTCGTTTTCGGCAGTCACCGTGAAGGTCACGGTCCGGTCGGCGGTTCCGCCGAACAGGTTCACCGCACGCTGCACATCCACGCGGGCATTCTCATCGGCAGCTTTTCCTACCAGGGCCGGGATCCCGTCCACATCGGATGGTACCTGCACCACGTAGTTCTGAACGGCGCTGGCAAAGCTGGGGATGGTGTCACCCACCCAGCCGTACAGTCCTTTGTAGAACTCGGGAATGTCGGGCCATGTGATGGAACTCAGGTCTGCGTTCCTGGCTTTCCTGTATTTCTGGAGCTCCAGGTAGTAGTCCTTCACGGAGCCGTCCTCGGCGGTCACCCTCAGCAGGTCACCTTCCTTGAGGTCGGTGCGGGCCTCGCCATCCACCCATACAAACTCCCAGCTTGCATTGGGAGCCTTCTCCAGGTATTTGGCCAGGGTATCCGTACGGGTGGCAAAGGGGATCTCGCTGATGGTATCCAGCGCCCTTCCCTCGGTGACTTCGTAAGGTACATAGTTGTTCACATAGGTCCCGAAGTCGTCGCTTTCCTCGTTCATCACAGGCATGTACTTGGGAATGACCCTGTTCTCGGAGGCGGTCGGCGGAAGCACCACCAGCGCCATTTCGGCCATTTCAAGGGTATTGCCCAGTGCATACAGGGTCAGCGTATCGCCGGTCCTTACGGACACATAGGCTGAATCCTCATGATTCGGGGCAAAGTCGTAATGCCAGGCGATCCCGGGGGTGTAGTTGAATGAACCCATGATGGAGTCATTGTTCCGGGTGCCCCAGGGGACCTCAATGGTCTTGCCATCCCAGTCGATGTTCAGCACATCGGAGGTCAGGTCAGCCAGGGTGGCATTCAGGTGGTTCCCCACGGTCCACATCGGTCCGCGGGTTCTTTCACCGTACCCGCCGGTCAGCATGGGGATGGGGATCCATTCTGAGTTGGACAGGTCGGTACCCGTCACCCATTCGGTATTCCCCTCTTTCACGTCAAACCTCCTGATCAGGTAGTGGCTTCCGGAGGCACCGGTCACCCCGGCCACATCCACGTTCCCTCCGTCCGGGTTGGTCCCGTCGGCATCGGTGAACAATCCACCTACCTGGTCGATCACGGCCGAGTCGGTGGGGGAGATGTGGTGCCGGATAAAGAAGCAGCTGCGTCCTCCCCAGTCTTCCATCACACCGCCGTAGTTCAGGCGGGGAATGTCGCTGGTGGATACGCTGTCGGAATCACCGAAGGCATTGGTCCCGCCGGGGGACTCATACTGATACACCCTCAGGTCGATCAGCGGAACCAGCTTGGGGTTGGTCAGGAACTGCTGTCCCCAGTCCTGGGAATAGCCGAACCTCTCCAGGTCCCTTGCATAGTTCTCCTCGGTGAAATCACTGACAGTCCCAATGACAAACGATTCTCCGGGAGCGAGGATGACGGCGGGCAGGCGCTCGATGCTCTGTGCATCGATCTGAGGTGCCTGCTCGGGCCACTCCACACCCTCGGGAAACGTGTTCCAGGGGTTCAGCGTACTGAATTCGAAGTTAGACAGATCCAGGGGCTGGTCACCCACGTTGGTGAGCTCAAAGTAGAGCTGCTCCGCCCGGTCCATCTTGGCTTCGGAAATGATCAATGTCTTAATCGTATCCTGAGCGATAAGCATCCCGCTGGATACGAGCAACATTGCCAGTAGTAGTTTTAACCTCATAGCGAATAAGATTTAGTTAAAGATTAAACATGAGTTAATGAACCAACAAGGCAGGCAATATATAAAAATTTTTGAATCAATTGGCATCCTGGGAATGCAATCTGTTGCATTTTTTATTAATTGCCCGAAATCTTACCTTTAGCGGCAATATGCCGTGTTTTTGGCGGTCCATCCGGTGACGGGACGTGGGCATTCTTCCTCCCGGTTAACCCTTTTTAAGGTCATCCGCTATGATTATTATAGATTTTTAAACAATCCATGGAAAAACAGCCGTCCCATGAAGCTGCCCGGAGGGCCGCACTGGAGATTCTGGCCCGGTCGGGAATCCCGGTCACTGCCGATGAACGGGACCGGCTGGAGGTGGTCGATTTTGGACTGGGCAACCTGCCGGTGGAGGGATTGCAGCTGGTGACCCTCTTTCAGACCGACCGGATCGCCGGGCGGGTCCTGGTCATGACCCCCGGCCAGACCGAACCGGAGCACTGGCATCCCCCCGTCGGAAAGGATCCGGGCAAACAGGAGATCATCCGGGTATGCTGGGGAGTGGTACGTTTCTACCTGCCCGGGGAGGACACCATGCAAAAGGGTTTTCTGGTTCCCGGAAAGGAACACTGTTACACCATGCGCAATGAAAAGGTGCTGATGCCGGGGGATACCCTGGTCCTGGAGCCCGGGACCAAACACTGGTTCCAGGCAGGCAGCGAAGGGGCCGTCTTCTACTCCTTTTCCACCATGGTAAGGGATGGATGGGATTTATTCTCTGACGAGAACGTTAGGCGTTAGAGGTTAGGGGTTAGGGGCCAGCCTTCGGCTGGCAAGTCGGGAGTCGAAAGTCGGAAGTCGGAAGTCGGAAGTCAGGAAGTCGAAAGTAATTGATTATAAAATATATACAATGAAGATAAGAAATTATTTGTGGCTGGCGGGCTGGGTGCTGGTTGTCATGTCGGGCGGCGGCTGCAAGGAAACAGTACCGCTCTACAAGGACCCGGAACAGCCGGTGGAGAAAAGGGTTGCCGACCTGCTCGGCAGGATGACCCTGGAGGAGAAGGTCGCCCAGATGGTCAGTGCGGACAGGGAGGTGAAGGACTCCCTCCGGATCCTCCCGGACGGAACGGTTGATGTTTCAGCCCTTCATCGCCTTCTTCCCCATGGCATCGGGCAGATCACCCGCCTGAGCGAGACCAGAGGGGGCCAGAGCCAGACTTCCACCCAGGTGGGTGCCGGTTTATCGCCCAGGCAGCATGCAGCGCTCTCCAACGCCGTTCAACGGTATTTCCTGGAAGAGACCCGCCTTGGAATCCCGGCCATTTTTCATGAGGAGTGCCTGCACGGACTGGTGGCTGAATATGCCACCAGCACCCCCCAGCCCATAGCGCTTGCCGGCTCCTTTGATACCGACCTGGCCGAACGTGTATATGGCATGATCGCATTGGAAACCCGTAGTCGGGGAAGCCACCAGGCACTGACCCCGGTGGTCGATGTGGCCAGGGATCCCAGGTGGGGCAGGGTGGAGGAGACCTACGGGGAGGATCCCTATCTGGTATCGGAGATGGGAATGGCAGCCATCAGGGGGTTCCAGGGCGACGGTTCATACAACGATAAGGCGCATATCCTGGGAACCCTGAAACATTTTGCCGCCCACGGGCAGCCGGAAGGGGGAACCAACACGGCACCCGCCAACTATTCGGAACGGGTGCTGAGGGAGGTGCACTTCTACCCGTTCCGGAGGATCATCCGGGAGGCAGGTGCTGCCAGCGTCATGACCACCTACCATGAAGTGGACGGAATACCGGTCAATGCCAACCGCTGGATGGTCAACGACCTGCTGCGGGAAGAGTGGGGATTCGAAGGATTCGTGGTCTCCGATTATTTTTCCATCCGGGAGATGCACGAGCGCTGGGGGATCGCGGCCCACCGGGTGGCTGCAGACGGGAAGGAGGCGGCGGCGCTTGCGCTGAAAGCGGGGGTCAACATCGAACTCCCGTGGGCCGATTGCTACCTGCATATCCCGGAACTCGTGGAAGAGGGGATCATCCCGGAGGAAACCATTGACAGGCTGGTGGGCGAAATGCTCCGCTATAAATTCATGGTGGGCCTGTTTGATGATCCCTACGTGGATCCCGCCCTCGCTGAGGAGGTGTCGGGATCGGAGGAACATGCAGCGCTGGCCAGGGAGGCCGCACTGCGGTCCATCACATTGCTGGAAAACAGGGACCGGGCGGTCCCCATTGATCCGGGGACCCTGAAGCGGATCGCGGTGATCGGTCCCAATGCCCACCGTGTTAACCTGGGGGGGTACAGCGGGAATCCCCCCTATTTTGTAACCGTCCTTGACGGGATAAGGGAGCGGGTGGGCGATACGGCGGAGGTGGCCTATGCGCCCGGATGCAGGATCACAGTGGGGGGAAGCTGGGTGGAGGACCGGGTCACCCTTCCCGATCCGGAAGAGGAACGCAAGCTCATCCGGGAAGCGGTGGAGCTCGCGAAAACCTCTGACCTGGTTGTGCTCGCGGTCGGGGGCAACGAACAGACATCCCGTGAAGCCTGGAACATCCATCACCTGGGTGACCGCTCAAGCCTGGGATTATTCGGCATGCAGGATGAACTGGCCGGTGCCCTTCATGCCACCGGGAAGCCGGTAGTGGCCCTGCTGTTCAACGGGAGGCCCCTGGCTGTGGGGGGGCTGGCCGAACGCAGTGCCGCACTCTTTGAGTGCTGGTACCTGGGCCAGGAGACCGGCAGGGCAGTCGCTTCGGTACTTTTCGGGGATTACAATCCCGGTGCCAGACTTCCCATTTCCTTTCCGCGTTCGGCCGGACATGTCCCCGTGTATTACAACCACAAGCCTTCGGCACGCAGGGGGTATGTGGACGGGGAGGTCACTCCCCTTTACCCCTTCGGCTACGGCCTCAGCTATACCAGTTTCCAGATCAATAACCTGAGGGTGGATCACCCTGTGATCGAGCCGGATCAGGAGGCCACCGTCTCGGTGGATGTGACCAATACAGGGAACCGGAAAGGGGACGAAGTGGTTCAGCTCTACATCCGGGATGAGTTGAGTTCGGTCACCCGGCCCGTCAGGGAGCTGAAGGGATTCAGGAGGATCACCCTGGAACCCGGGGAGACCGCTGTGGTCTCATTCCGGATCACCCCCGAACATCTGGCATTCTATGATACGGAAATGAACCTGGTGGTGGAACCGGGAGATTTTACCCTGATGGTGGGGAACTCCTCCGCGGACAGGGACCTTCGGCAGATTAATCTGAAAGTCGGAGGCCACATGGAAATCCGGGATTGAACCGGAGTTCCAGAATCGCTCCCGGATAACGGAAAGAAATGCATAATCAAATAGATAATGGACTAATTCATGCGCTAACCTTTCAAAAGTATGATGACGAAAAGGAACATGTTTACAGTGATGCTCCTCATGCTGGGAGTAATGTTTACGGAGGCACAGGAGGTGTCGCGGTATATTGTGGTGGACCAGTTCGGATACCTGCCCGGGTCAAAAAAGGTGGCGGTGATCAGGGATCCCCAAACCGGATTCGACGGGGATGAATCATTCTCGCCCGGAGGGTGGTACTGCCTGGTCAATGCAGTGAACGGCGAAAAAGTGCTGAGGGCGCAGCCGGTGACCTGGAACAGCGGGGCGGTCGATCCCTCCTCCGGTGACCGGGCCTGGCATTTCGATTTTTCGGTGGTGGAGGAAGCGGGGACCTACTATGTGCTGGACGAGCAGAGGGAGGTCCGTTCCTTTGAATTCGTGATTGCCCCCGACGTGTACAACGAAGTGTTGAGGCAGGCCATGCGCACGTTCTATTATCAAAGGGCAGGATTTCCCAAGGAGGCACCCTATGCCGGGGAGGCGTGGGCCGACGGGGCCAGCCACATGGGGCCCCTTCAGGATCCGCAATGCCGTTCCTTTTTTGATAAGCAGAACCCGGCGACCGAAAGGGATGTCTCAGGGGGCTGGTACGATGCGGGCGACTATAATAAATACACCAACTGGACCGCCGACTATGTGGTGGACCTGATGAAAGCCTACCTGGAGCGTCCCGGGGCGTGGGCCGACGATTATAACATTCCCGAATCGGGGAACGGAATCCCCGATATCCTGGATGAAGCCAGGTGGGGGATCGATCACCTGCTCCGTTTGCAGCAGGCCGATGGCGCGGTCCTTTCCATTGTGGGAGAGGCCCATGCCAGTCCGCCTTCCGCCGCCACCGGCCCCAGTTATTACGGTCCGCCCAACACCTCCTCGGCGCTGAACTGTGCGGCTGCTTTTGCCTTTTCGTCCAGGATCTATCGCTCCATCGGGGAGATCGCCTATGCGGACACCCTGCTGGCAAGGGCGTTGATGGCCTGGGACTGGGCGACGCTGTATCCCGATTCACTGTTCAATAACAATGATCCGGCCTACGGCTCCCAGGGCCTGGGTGCGGGAAGGCAGGAGCTGGATGATTACGGGAGGGCTATGGCCAGGCTGGAAGCCGCCTGTTACCTGTTCGATGTCACAGGGGAAACCAGGTTCAGGGACCATTTCGATGCCCATTACCGGGAGGCAAAACTTTACCTCTACAACGGGTTCGCCTATCCCTTCGAAGCGAACACACAGGAGGTGCTGCTCCACTACACCACCCTTGCCGGTGCCACCACAGCAGTTCGCGACGATATCTCCTCCGTATACCGGAAAGCGATCGTGAACGGCTCGGAAAACCTTCCCGCGCATACAGGAATAAGGGATCCTTACCTGGCACATACCAAAGATTATACCTGGGGCAGCAACGGGGTGAAATCGGCCCATGGCAGCATGCACTACAACCTGATCACCTATGGACTGGACCAGGGGGTTACCCGTCAGGCAGCCGATGCGGCCGAAGCCTATATCCACAACCTTCACGGGGTCAATCCCATGAACATGGTGTACCTGTCGAACATGGTCGCCTGGGGGGCAGAGTCTTCAGTCAATGAATTCTACCACAGCTGGTTCACCGACGGAAGCCCCCTGTGGGACAGGGTGGGGAGCTCCACTTACGGACCTGCGCCGGGATTCCTCACCGGGGGGCCCAATCCTTCCTATGACTGGGACGGATGCTGCCCGTCCGGCTGCGGCTCCTCTTCCAACAATCAGCGGTGCTATTCCGAATCCATCACCCCTCCCAAGGGACAACCGGACCAGAAGTCGTACAAGGATTTCAACACCAGCTGGCCGCTAAACTCCTGGTCGGTCACCGAGAACAGCTGCGGGTACCAGGTGCGTTACATCCGGCTGCTTTCCAAATTTGTCACCGCCAGCATGGATTGCAGCGGGGAAGTGGATGGAACAGCTTTCATCGATTCCTGCGGGATCTGTGCAGGAGGGAACACCGGGATCGAGCCCTCGCTGGATCCCTCAGACTGCCTGCCAGATCCGGATATCAGCGGGGATACCATGTACATAGAAGGAAGGCACCTGTTTACCGCCGACGGGGAAAAAGTGGTGCTGCGGGGGGTGAACGAGATGTTCGTCTGGTCGGATGATCCCACGGGGGTGCGGCTGATCCCGGAAATTGCCCAGACGGGGGCCAACTGCGTGCGGCTGGTATGGACCGAGGAGTACGGTCAGAAGGAGCGGCTGGTGGAGTTGCTGGAGCGCTGCATCGACCACCGGATGATCGCCATGCCCGAATGCCATTCGGCCACCGGGGAGTGGGACAAACTGGATGTCTGTATTGGGTTCTGGAAGGATCCGGTGCTGCGGGAGGGGATCCAGCGGAACCGCAGGTGGACCCTGCTGAACATCGGCAACGAGGTGGGAGACGGGAATGTCACCCCGCAACAGTTCAGCGAGGGTTACAGGCGGGCCATTGATTCCATCAGGGGGTGGGGATATACCGTCCCCATTGTGATCGATGCCAGCACCTGGGGTCAGAATGTGGATGTGGTCTTTGCCACATGGAAAGAGATCCTGAACCATGATCCGCTGCGCAATGTGCTCTTTTCGGTCCACTCTTACTGGTCCACCACGGTCAACTACCAGCGGGTGGCCAATGAAGCGATCAATGAGGGACTCCCGGTGATCATCGGTGAGGGCCCTTCGCCCACTGCATACCCGGCGTGCCAGATCCTTGATTACGCTGAAGGGCTGGAGGTGGCCGGACGGAACGATGTGGGATGGCTCTCCTGGTCCTGGGGGGGATTGCCCAACGGGCATTGTGTCCCCAATTTCGACCACACCCTGAACGGGAACTTCGGGGAGTGGAGGACCCCCTATGCAGAAGAGATGATGGCAGGTCATCCATTCAGCCTGCTGAGAACCGCCGAACGTCCTGCTTCCATTTACCCGGAGGGTGAGGTGGGGGTTTCCGGGATCTACCTGGGCCCCTCGGTCTCGCAGATCGACGTGGGCGATACCATCTGGACCGAGGTACTGGTGATGCCTGCCAATGCTGCGTCCGGTGATTATGCAATGGTGCTTTCCGGCGATACGGCAGCGGTGGAGTTCAGCAGGGAGACGGGCCTGCTGGTTGGACGCGCCGCAGGCAGCGTGGTACTGGAGGCCATCAGCACGGAAGATGCCTCTGTCAGGTTTTCCAGGGTGATCGAAGTCAGGGAGATCCCTGTTACCTCCATTACCATTTCGCCTTCAGAGGCAGTGATGGAGGTCGGTGATACGGTGGTGCTGCAGGTGGAGGTGCTTCCGGAGAATGCTACCGAGAAGGGGTACATCCTGTGGAAGGATGGTCCCTCTGCAGTTGTGGAGCTGGATACCCAGATGAACCGGGTGATCGCGCTGGAACCCGGAACCTCCGTCATCACGGCCGGGTGGGTCCGGGGAGGGGTTTCCGGGTCGATGACCGTCACGGTGGAGGGAACCACCGGACTTGCTTCCGGACACTATGAACCCAGGGTGCTGCTCTACCCCAATCCCAACCACAGGGACCAGCTTCACGTGGAGTGCAGCCACCACCTGCCCATGGAAATCAAGATCCTGAACCTCGCAGGACATAAAGTAATGGAGGCCAGATATATGGGAGCCACCGTCATTGACACCAGCGGGTTATCCCCCGGCACCTATGTGGTGGTTCATTCCACCGGAGATTATATCTTTCGGGAAAAACTGATTACCTTATGACCCTGCATCGGAAATTACCAACAAAAAAGAAAGCAAAATGAAAAAGAGACATGCATTCTGCTGGCTGCTGCTGACGCTTTCGGCAGTCACCTTCGCACAGCGGGCCGATCCCTCGGAAATGAAATCGGGTTATAATTTTATTGAAACCACCTGGTACACCGAAGAGGAAGATGTGGCCCTGCTGAAAATGTACGAGGGCCTCCGGGTGGCCGATGTCTCAGACGGAATGGACATGGTCGGTCTGCCCGACCAGGGCCTGGTCGATCCGGCCATTCATCCCTCCTGGGTGGATTATGAGGAACTATCGCACATCATCAGGGGGATCGCCCTGACTGTCCGCTACGTGCCCACCATGAAAAGCGACCGGCCCGAACCTGGAGAGGATTTTTCCAGCTGGGAGGGTAATTTCTACACGGTCTATTCGTCCGAGGCCTTCGCACCCCTGATCCACAAGGGGGTGGTGGTGGTCATCGATGATGTGGAAGAGAAAGACATCGGGACGATCGGGTCCAATAACATCCTGGCATGGACGGAACGTGGTGCGGTAGGGGTGATCACCGATGCTTCTTCCAGGGACACCGACGAGGTGGCGATCGAGGGGGTTCCGCTCTATCTGAGGGAGAAGGGCAGGGGTATCCGGCCTGGCCGCAATGAGCTGGAATCCGTGAACCGGCCCGTTACCATCGGCGGGGTACTGGTCTGTCCCGGCGATGTGGTGGTGGCTGACGGGGACGGGGTCATCGTTGTCCCCCGCAGGGTGGCCGAACAGGTGGCCGTGCACGCCAGAACGGTCCTTGAAGCGGACAAAGCGGGCAGGCGCAGCCTGTACGAACGGCTGGGGCTCCCCATGGACCAGACCGTGGAGTAAGCGGATCCCGGAGGGCCCGTTTGCAGCATCCGGTAAATGGCGGGGGATACCCCCGTTTCCTGTTATAAATGATAACTGATCTCTACATGAAAAACGCATTCTTCCTTCTGTTGCTCATCGGATCCATGATGGCTCGTGCTGAGGATCCGGAGACATTGTCCATCGGTGCCGCTGCGCCTGATTTCTCACTGTTGGGGATCGATGGAAACACCCACTCCCTGGAGAGTTATTCCCATGCGCAAATCCTGGTCATCGTATTCACTGCCAACCATTGTCCGACCGCCCAGGCTTATGAAGAAAGGATGAAACAGCTGAGTGCGGACTATCCGCCGGAAAAAGTGCAGATGGTAGCCATTTCCTCCAACCACCCCGGTGCGGTCTGCCTGGAGGAACTGGGGTATACCGATCTGGGGGACACCTACGAAGAGATGAAGATCAGGGCCAGGGACCAGTCATTCAATTTCCCGTACCTCTATGACGGGGACGACCAGGTGGTGGCAATGGCATACGGTGCGGTGGCCACCCCCCATGTGTTCATCTTTGACACGGAGCGGAAGCTGAGGTACCGGGGTAGGATCGACGAGATGGAGGATCCCTATCAGACCCCCACCCGGCATGATGCCCGGAACGCCATTGAGGCCTTGCTGGCCGGCCAACCTGTGCCCGTTGAGAGCACACGGGCCTTCGGCTGTTCCATGAAATGGAAATCAAAAGTGGAGTGGAGGCGGGAACTGGACAGGCAGTGGGCCGAAAAGCCGGTGAACCTGGAGGAGATCGGGGAGGAAGGTGTACGGGAGCTGCTTTCCAACAGCAGCGGTTCGCTGAGGCTGATCAACCTGTGGGCCACATGGTGCGGTCCCTGTGTCATTGAATTTCCTGAGCTTGTGAACCTCCAGCGCATGTACGGGCAGCGCCATTTCGAAGTGGTCTCCCTGAGCCTGGACCGTCCCGCCCAGCAACAGAAGGTGCTGGAATTCCTCAACGAGAAGGAAGCTGCCTTCTCCAATTACCTCTATGCGGTAACGGACCGGGAACCGCTTTTTGCCATGATCGATCCCGACTGGCAGGGCAACATTCCCTATACACTGCTGGTGGCACCCGGGGGCGAGGTGCTTTACAGGCACGCCGGGATCATCGATCCGCTGGAAGTAAAAAAAGCCATCATCGGCCAGCTGGGCCGCTATTTTGCAGACGACAAATGAAAACAAACCCGGCCCGGTTCCCAGGCATCATGCTCCTGGGGATGATCCTGCTGGTTACGGGGTGCAGGACAGAAAAGAATAACGTGGAGATCTACGACCTGGACAACCTTATTGCCTGGTGCATCGTGCCCTTCGATGCGGCCGACCGGTCCCCGGAGGAGCGGGCTTTCATGCTGGATGAGCTGGGCATCAAACATTTTGCCTATGACTACCGGGACAGACACATTCCTGAATTCCGGGAAGAGATAGGGGTGTTGAAGCAGCACGGGATCGAACTCTCGGCTGTCTGGTTGTGGCTGGAGCCCGGCGAGGATACCCTGTTTAACGCAGCGAGCAGGGCCGTCCTGGATATCCTGGAGGAGACAGGGACCGGGACAGACCTGTGGGTCAGTTTTCCCCCACACTTTTTCGAAGGGATCAGCGATGAGGAAAAACTGGCCAGAGGAGTGGAAGCCATCGGGACGGTGCTCCGCTGGGCGGAGCAAAACGGCTGCACCATCTCCCTTTACAACCACGGTGACTGGTTCGGGGAGCCGGAGAACCAGATCCGCATCATAGAGGCCATCGGCTCGGACAGGATCCGCCTCGTCTATAACTTCCACCACGGCCACCACCAGGTGGACCGTTTCGAATCACTCTTCAGTCAGATGCTGCCCTACCTCTCCGCGGTAAATATCAACGGAATGAAGGTGGAAGGGCCCAAGATCATCACCCTCGGGGAGGGGGACCGGGAACTGGAGATGCTGAAGATCATCAGCGCCTCCGGTTACAGCGGGCCCATCGGGATCCTCGGCCATACCGAAGGGGAGGACATCCGTGAGGTGCTCCGGCGGAACCTGGAAGGGTTAGAAAGTCTAAAGTCTAAAGTCTAAAGTCT
>CAZNSZ010000025.1:16348-17857 GCA_964575865.1 uncultured Bacteroides sp.
ACTGGTATGAAGTCATGATGCTGCGGAAGAATGCGCCCTGCCGGGTGGGGGTGTAGTCCCAGTCGGTGAACATGAACGGGGACCATTTCGGATCGAAGCACCAGACCACCCAGGAGATCCCCCGGTCGTCGGTGTAGTCCACCAGGGCGTTGCCGTAGGTCTCGTCACCCTCCACCGGGATATGGACGCCCTTTTCATCGGCTGTGGCGAATCCGATCTCTGTGAGGATCACCGGATAGGTTTCCGCCACATAACCCCAGTCTGCTTCCCATTTGGGAGCATAGGGCGGATTGACCTTCTGTGGATAGGGATGGCTCACATAGGCCACACCTTCTGCCTGGATGGGATTTTCACGCACGTTCCTCAGCTCATAGGCCCAGTCAAAACCGGCCACAAGCACCACGGCGGCCGGGTGGTTCACCCGGATGGTACGGATGAGCTTTTCGTTAATGGCCTTCCATTCGGCCCAGGTCATCTCCCCGAACCGGTCACCCGATACGGTGGGTTCATTGAACAACTCGTACATGGCTACCACGGGCTCCCTGGCATACCGTTTGGAAACTGCGAACCAGAAGGCATTGGTCTCCTGTTCCGTGGTGATGTACATCTTGTTCTGGAATTTCTCCTCCTTCAGGTTCCCGATGGAATGCCAGTCGATGATCAGGTACAGTTTCAGTGACCTGGCCCATTCCACTGCCTGGTCGATCAGCTTCAGGTACTCTTCCTGGCCCCTTTCCCTCCAGGCGGCGGGGTGAACGGGGATCCGGATCACATTGGCGCCCCACTCCTTTGCTTTTTCAAAATGCGAGATGCTCCAGTGTCCGTCCAGTTCCAGGTTATGGGGATCCCGGATGTTGACCCCCCGGAAGACCATGGTTTCTCCCAGTTCATTGACAAATTTATTGCCCTGCACATAGATGTACTCCATGGAAGTGATCTCCTGGCCTGAGGTGTTCAGGGGGACCAGGAGTGATAAGCATATTCCTGCAAGAAAAGAGATGCCTGTGTTTTTCATGCCCGTGTTGCGTTTGGTTGGTTATTTGTTTCCGGAAAGATACAGTTTTTCTCTCAGCCTTTCTGGCCGCTTCTTCAATAGGACCAGTCAAGTCCGTACAAATGGCTGATATCGAGCGGGGGAAGGGGCCCTTCAAGGGGTTGCAGATCCTTCACGTACCAGTCCAGCCACCCGATCTGCCGGTGAAGCACATCGATCCTGCCCACCTGGTTGCGGTTGCCGTGCCCCTCTCCGGGGTACTGGACCAGCCTGACGGCGGGATGTCCGTTCATCTTCATCCGCCGGTACAGTTCCAGGCTCTGCGACGGGTGTACCCGCGTATCATCCGCTCCCCCGTAGATCAGGGTGGCGGTTCTGCTCTGATGGGCCCAGTAGACCGGGCTGCGCTCCAGGTTCATCTGCCACTGCTCTTCCAGGGGTTTGCCTGAATGGACCAGCCTTTCCTCCCACGGAATATCGGTGGTTCCCCGCTTGCTCGCCACATTGGAGATCCC
>CAZNSZ010000025.1:17957-19321 GCA_964575865.1 uncultured Bacteroides sp.
TTGCCGGCCATGACCTGACCGGGTGTGGAGTAACTGCTGAGCCAGCCATTTTGATGGTGCGATTCGGGGCCGCCGTGCACATAGACGATCAGGGGATAGGATTCCCCTTCCCGGTATCCGGCAGGGTGGATCAGGATCCCCTCGATCTCTTCTCCGTCCCTTGCCGTATAACGGATCACTTCCTGCCTGCCCAGTGCTGCCGGATCCACTGCGGGGTTCAGGTCTGTAAGGCGCTGCGGCGATTGTTTGCCGTCCCAGTAGAAGATATTACCAGGATCGTCCGGAGCGGAACCGGTGAAAAGAAAATGGTTCCTGTCCAGGCTGAAAACCGGAGGGTCGAATACCACCCCGGTACCGGCTGCATCCAGGAGGATGGTCCGCCTGCCTCCTTTCGCGGGCACCGCACTCAGCCTGGGATAGACCCCCTCTCCCGTGTGCCAGAGCAGGGTGTTGTCATCGAGCCACTGCACCCACTCCACGTGCCCCCTGAATCCAACGGGAGTGATGTTTTTCAGGGTTCCGTCCTTCAGCCGGTAGACATAGGACTGGCTGACCGCATGGTCATTGATATCCAGGGCACCGGCGAAAGCGAGCCTGGTGCCGTCGGGGCTGAAAACGTAATTGCCCAGCTTTCCCTCGTGTGGCACGGTCGCTGTAACCTCCCCTGTGGCGGCTTCAATGAGGATGATCTTCCTGAACATGTACCGGTGATCCACCAGATTTTCCGGAGAGACCGAGGCAGCGATCATGGTGCCACCCGGACCGAATTCAAAATCCCACGGATGGCCTTCAAGGACAAAATCGGTCCGGCCCGAAATACCCCAGTTGTCGTCGAACCGCAACAGGGCCAGCCGGTTCTTTGTCAGGTTCTCCTCATAAAAAATAAACCCGTATCCCCGTTTCTTCAGCTCCAATTCTCGTTCCGACGGAGGATCCTGTGTCAGGATGGCAATGGCCCGGCTGCCCGGCTGCCACCTGAAGTCGCTGATTCCCCCCGGTTCACCGGTCACCTGGAACATATCACCCCCGTCACTGTTCATGATCCACACCTGCATGGAACCCCGGTCTCCGGCCAGCAGAAAACCGATGTGCCGGCCGTCGGGACTGTAACGGACACCGCCGGCCCGTGTCCCTTCGGGAAACAGCATTTCCGTACGTTGACCGGGGAGGGACATCCTGTAGTACGCGCTTTGTGGCCCGCCCGGCTCATCGTTGGGACCCCTCGGCGTGGAGACCCTGTAAATGAACTCTTTGCCGTCGGGCCGGATCTCCAATCCTCCAGCGGAAACCAGTCCCAGCAGCGTTTCGGGAGTGAAAGGTTCGTGTTCCCGTTGTTGTTCCTGAAACCGTTGTTGTTCCTGAAA
>CAZNSZ010000025.1:19421-49469 GCA_964575865.1 uncultured Bacteroides sp.
GTTGTTGTTCCTGAAACTGTTGTTGTTCCTGAAACTGTTGTTGTTTTTGAAACTGTTGCTGTTCCTCATGCTGTGGCTGTTCCGCAGAATGGGCCGGGAGTGTCAGGGGAACCAGGGCAATGGCGAAGAGCAGAAGTGCCAGGGTTCCGGATATGGTGCCTGAGAATTTTCTTGAAAGGATCATCTTGTGTTGAATTTGAGGGAGTCAAATCTAATAAAATTGCTCCATGATGCGTATGCTGAAAAAGATGATCCGGTCTAAAGCGCAATCAGGCTGATCACCCAGATCACCAGGGCTGCGGAGCTTCCCAGGTAGAAAGTGCCCTGGGTGTGCACCCGGTATCCCGTTTTCACTTCCATCCCGGTCATCTGGGTAAAGATCCAGAACATGCTGTCGTTGGCATGGGAAACCACCAGCGATCCGGCTCCGATGGAGAGGACCACCAGTGCCTTGGCCACCTCGCTGTCGAATCCCAGGGAAGCCATCATGGGCGCCAGCAGGGAGGCGGTGGTGATCAGGGCCACGGTGGAAGATCCCTGGGCACTCTTGATGGCGGCTGCCATCAGGAAGGGGAGGAAGATGCCGATCTTCCATCCGGCCAGTGTATCCCCTAATATGGTGGCCAGTTCCGAATTCCGCAGGACCATCCCGAATGCCCCGCCGGCCCCGGTGATCAAGATGATCAGGGCTGCATTTTCCAGGGCTTTACCCACCCAGCCTCCCGAGGAGAGCATGTCCCTGTTCAGTTTCCGGGGAAGGGAGAAGGAGAGCAGGACGCCGATCATCAGGGCGATCACAGGTTCCCCCGCGAATCCGACGATCTCCATGGCTGTTCCCGATCCGAAAGGTGCGGAAGGAAATTCCGAGACCGATTTCAGTACGATCAGGAGGATCGGCAACAGTATGGGAATAAATGATTTCAGGGCACCGGGGGCCGATTTCAGCTTTTCTGCGATCTCCTCCTGGGTCACTTCCGGGTTGGGATCCACGTAAACCCGTTTGCCGATCCTCACCGAATAGAGCCAGCCCACCATCAGCACCGGCACACTGGTGATGATTCCCAGCATGATCACCATGCCCAGATCGGCTCCCAGGATCCCGGCTGCGGCAATGGGCCCCGGGGTGGGGGGGATCAGCACGTGGGTCACGGCCAGTCCCAGTGCCAGCGCCTCCGCAGAACCCGCCAGGGAGATCCTGGCCTCCTTGGAGAGTGCCTTGTTCAGGGGATTCAGGATCACGAAACCGGAATCGGCAAAAACCGGGATCGATACGAAATAGCCGATGATCGACATGGTCAGCGGGACCTGCTTCTTCCCGGTCAGTTTGAGGATCCGGCTGGCCATGGCATAGGCCCCGCCCGACTGCTCCAGGAACGTCCCGATGATCACCCCTGCAATGATCACGATCCCGATGCTTCCCAGGGTGTTCCCGAATCCCTCATTCACCGATTTCGCGATGGAGGAGAGCGGCATACCCGAGAACAATCCGAAAAGCACCGCCACGAAAAGCAGGGCCAGGAAGGGATGAAACCGGTACCTGCTGGTGGAGACCACGATGAGCAGAACGCTGGCAACAAGGAGCAGGAGCAGGAACATGGCGCGTAAATTTACATGAGGAAGATCCCGGATTTGCGGCAATGGTCATGCATCTGTCCCGGCCACAGGCTGGCCTGCACCTCTCCGATATGCGCTTTGCGCAGGAAGTACATGCAGAGCCGCGACTGGCCGATGCCTCCGCCCACGGATTCGGGGAATTCCCCAGCCAGCAACCGTTTGTGAAAAAGCAGCCCTGAACGTTCCTCTTTTCCCTGGATCTGGAGCTGACGGAGCAGGGCCGCCCGGTCGACCCGGATCCCCATGGAGGAAAGTTCGAAGGCACTTTCCAGGATGGGATTCCATACCACGATATCCCCGTTGAGACCCCGGTACCC
This sequence comes from uncultured Bacteroides sp., assembly GCA_964575865.1. Lineage (GTDB taxonomy): Bacteria > Bacteroidota > Bacteroidia > Bacteroidales. Next base: position 21,353 of record CAZNSZ010000025.1, read on the forward strand.
GTTTCCTGTCTCGGTGGACCAGTCATCATAGTCGGGGGCCCTGCCGTCATGGGGTTTTCCATCGGCCAGCACACTGCCTATGCCGATGATGAAGACCGCCCCGGATTCCCGGGCCACCATGTGCTCCCTCTCCCTGGGAGAGAGGTCAGGATATTGTTGCTGCAGCTCCTCGGCATGAATGAAGGTGATCTCGTCCGGAAGCACCGGGACAATGCCGGGATGGTTCTCGTAAACGATGAATTCGGTTCTCTTGATGACCGAGTAGATCTGGCGGACAATGGCTTTCAGGTAGTCCAGGGTCCGCTGCTCCGGAAGAACGATCTTCTCCCAGTCCCACTGGTCCACATAAATGGAATGGATGTTGTCCAGCTCCTCGTCGGGCCTCAGTGCATTCATGTCGGTGTAGATCCCGTAGCTGTTGGCGATCCCGTAATCGGCCAGCATCATCCTCTTCCATTTGGCAAGCGAGTGCACGATCTCCGCCACGGTCCCGTCCATATCCTTGATCTCAAAAGAAACCGGCCTTTCGGTACCGTTCAGGTCATCGTTGATTCCGGTTCCCCGCTGGACGAACAGGGGTGCGGTCACCCTCCTGAGCTTCAGTTCGGCCGCCAGGTTCAATTCGAAGAAATCCTTGATCATTTTGATGGCCCGTTCGGTCTCCTTCAGTCCCAGGATGGAACGGTAGCTGGGAGGGATGGTTAGTTTCATGGCGATCGGTTTGCAGGGAATAGTGACCTACAAATAACAGAACTAAAAACAAGAAATCAAAATGGAGATACGGAGGTAAAGGGGCACCGTCCGGGGCGTACTCAGGACGGTCAGTGAAGGAAGGTCACATCCCCCGTCAGCAGTTCCTGTTTTCCGTCCACATAGGTTACCCAGGCCTTGTAGACATACACCCCCTGGCTGGCCAGTTTGCCGTTGTTCAGGTACCCGTCCCATCCCACATGGACCTCGTTGGTCTCGAACACCTTCTCCCCCCAACGGGTATAGATGATCATTTTCAGCTCGACAGCATTCTCCAGGTTAGGGTGGAAGACGGTATTGTCGATCCTGCCTTCGGCCCAGTGTCCCCCGGTGGGTCCCGACCCGTTCCAGACGAATGCGTTGGGAAATAGGGTGTTTCCCTCCCCGGCCACCACGGTAAGCAGGTTCTCCTTCACCAGGGTATCCGGGCACCCCTGGTCACTCCAGGCATAAAGGGTGACGGTGTAGGTACCCGCTTTCCCGTAAACGTGCGAGGCATCCTCTTCCGGCGAGGTGGTCCCGTCTCCGAAATCCCAGAGGTAATAGGCAGCCTCTGAAGAGTTGTTCACGTATTTGAACACCTGGCTCAGATTCCTGGCATTCTTGGGATAGACGTCGAAGACTGCATTGGGACGCGGATGGACGTATATGGTCTGCCGGGTGGTATCGGTCCCGGAAAGCCCGTAAGCGGTCAGTCTTACATGGTGGGGCTTGCTTTCGTAGAAGATGTGGGTGGGATTTTTCACAGTGGAGAAGGTGCCGTCGTCGAAATCCCAGATATAGGAATCCGCATATTCACTCCGGTTTTCGAAGGTGATCTCCAGTGGCGGGCAGCCGGCGGTGTCCGGAACGAAACCGGCAACCGGTCCGGGCGGGAGGATCCGCACCTGCCTGGAAAGGCTGTCCCGGCACCTCTCGTTGCTCACTTTCAGTTCGATGTCATAGAACCCGTAGGTGTCATACACATGCTCCTTCGGACTTCGTACCGTGGCCTCATTGCCATCTCCGAAGTCCCACAGGTAGTCCCACTCCCCGTAACTGGAGGCATTCAGCAGAAAAACCCTGGTATCGGGATATGACTGGGTTTCCGGTGAAGCGAAAAAGTCCGCATCCGGGTTCCTGAACAGCTTCATGGAACCTGTGGCGGTATCACGGCAGCCGAAGCTGGTTTCAATGATCAGCTGGTAGGTGTAGGTGGTGTCCATCGGCATGTAAGGATAGAACGAGGTGTCGATCACTTCATCGATGGTATCGATCACCATGATCAGGGAATCGGAGGCGGTGATGAAATAGGTATGTTGCAGTGCGGAGGTGCGTGTGAGGGTGGAATCGCCGTCCCCGAATTTCCAGTAGTACTTGTTATAGCCGGGTACGGCATAGAAGGCCAGATCCACCGGACTGCACCAGTCATCCTGCGTGGCGCTGACGGTCATGTCGGGATAGGCATGCACCTGCATCACCAGGGTGTCGTTCAGATCGGTGTCGCAGAACCTGCTGCCGTGGTGCTCGATCACCCCCTGGAGGATGTATTCGTTGCGCCCGGTCAGGTTTTCCAGCCGGACCGGAATGACGCCTGCACCCACATCGAAAAGGGTGTCCACTTTCCCCCGGACCTGCCAGATGAGGTCGAACCTGGAGGTATCGGATCCCTCTACCAGGATGTGGGCGGTGGTCACATTGTCCCCGCTGGCGCACCAGGCGGAATCGGTGGTGACAAATTCCGCATGGGGCAGGTCTGCCACCCGGACCAGCTCCGTATCCATCCCGAAGCAGCCGTAGGGATCCGTTTCGGTGGTGAAGGTGACCAGGTGCCCTCCCGGCCCGGCCACTGCCGGGTCGAACAGCCCGGTGACCGGATCGGTGATGCCGTCCCCGCTCCAGGTTCCCTCTTCGGGTGTGGACTCCAGGTCATAGGGCGGATCGTATATGCAGAAAGGATCAACGGGGGTGATGGATCCCACCGGGGCAGGACGGACGGTAACCTCCGTGGTATCGGCGTCGAAGCATCCGTTGCCGTCGGTAATCTCATAGAAAACCACATGGGTCCCCGGACCGGCACTGGAGGGGGTGAACTGGCCCGTAAAGGGATTGGTGATCCCGTCCCCGCTCCAGTTCCCTCCGCCATCGGCCGCCGTCAGGATGATGGGATCGTTGTATTCGCACATGGTGTCCACCGGGGTGATGGTGGCGTCGGGATTGCCCACGATGCGGATCACCGACCGGTCGATCACCGGATCGGAAGTCGGATAGGGATTGCAGTAGTTCCAGTACCTCAGCTCCACCTCAAATTCCTGTCCGATCAGGTTGTCGTCGGCCACGGTGATGGGAAGGCTCACTTCGTCGGACCCGTGCACCGGTCCGGGCAGGGTGATCACCGGCCCTTCGAAGGGATAGGCGCGGGCCACCCCGTCCACCCGCACCGGGGTGGAGGAGGACATGGTGTTGCGGGTCCCGTACACCCACTGGATCCACCGTGTGTCCTCGTTGGGATCGTCCCTCTCCTGGGGGGGAACGCAATTGAACCTGGTATCGTCGGCGAACCGCATGGTGGCCCCGTTGCCGACACACACCGGGTAGACATTGGGCTCCGCATTCACCCGGCCCCCGTTGGTATCGTCATTGTCCCAGATGGTGACGATCTGTTCCTGGGAGGAGCTCTGGCACAGCACCCCGTTCACCACCAGGGTGGCCACCGGGTGGTAATTGCACCGGTCATCCTGCGAGGTGTAGGTGTGGTTGGAAACGGCCGTGAAGGTGCCCGCCGGCCCCTCAATGGCTGCCACGGTCTCCGTGGAGCCGTCGTCCCAGTCGTAATGGATCTGCACGGTGGTGCCCCCGTTGTTCACCCCCACATAAAAAACCTCCCAGTTCACAGCGATGGGAGAACAGAGGCGGTCCCTGATCATGTTGTTGCCCTTGTTCAGGATCGTACAGCTCTGGCCGTGTACCCGGAAAGGCACCAGGGCGATCAACAGCGCTATACAAATCCGGACTCCTCTGCTCATGGGGCTTGGGTTGGTTCAGTTGCGATCAGGACTCCAGTTTCCAGGGACCCCTGAAAGGCCTGGACAACATGTCATTGGCATCATCGTCCTCCAGGAAACGTTCATGTGCGGGGGCCCATTTCAACGGGCGTTCAAGGGTATAGGCGATGTTCACGATGTTGCAGAGCGATGCGGTCCGGTGCCCGGTCTCCACATCCGATACCGGGCGGTTCCGGTTTTTGATGGCGTCCACCCAGTCCTGGTAATGGTTCTCGCTCCGGTACAGGGGAGTATCGCTGCCTTTCAGCTCCAGCCCGGTCAGTCCTTCGATATCGGAACGGTAAAACTCCCTGCTCACCTCGATCTTCCCTTCCGATCCGATGAACTGGACCGCATTGAACTCACCCCAGTCCACATGGTTCATGACCACTCCGCTGGCATAGACCATCTTCATACCACGGGTGGACCGCTCCGCGGGAGGAATGAATTCCACGGGTCCCGACCGGTCCATGCCCAGGGCCCATTGCCCGATGTCGAACATATGGGCGCCCCAGTCCGTCACCGAACCCCCGCCGAATCCGCGGTACCGCCTCCACATGGGCCACCCGTCATATTCGATGGGAGGGGAGAGGACCGGGCTGTACCCCCTGTAGAGGGAGGGTCCCACCCAGTGGTCCCAGTTCAGGTAACCGGGTGTCTCCTCGCCGGGAAGTTCACATGCCATCACCGGGTCTCCCACGCTGACATTCACCTCTTTTACTTCTCCGATGTAACCGTTGTACACCATCTCACATGCATGTCTGAAATTTCTCCAGGAACGTTGCATGTTCCCTGTCTGAAAAACCCGGTTGTGTGTCCGGGTAGCTGAAACCATGGCCCTTCCCTCGGCAACGGTGAGCGCCAGCGGCTTTTCGCAGTAGATGTCCTTGCCCGCCCTGGCGGCATCCACTGCCATCATGCCATGCCAGTGATCCGGGGAGGCGATCACCACCGCATCGATATCAGTCCGTTCCAGAAGCTCCCGGTAAAACCCATAGCCGTCCACCTGCTGGCTTCCTCCCTGCAGTTTTCCGCTGTTGGCCGCTTCAGCTGCCATGCGAAACCGTTCCAGTTTTTTCTGGTCCACATCGCTGGCTGCCAGCACCATTGTTTCCGGGCAGCCCATGATAAAGGAGAGCAGGCCCATGCTCTGTTTCCCTGTCCCGATGAAGCCCAGGTTAACGCGGTCACTGGGAGGGGTGTAGCCCGGTCCGCCCAGCACATGTCGGGGAACCACAGTAAGGGAACCGGCTGCAAGGGCCGAGCTGGTGATGAATTTTCTTCTGTTCATGGATGGATGGGTTTATGGTTAGTGGTTAGTGGTTAGTGGTTAGTGGTTAGTGGGTTTGTGGATATCAGTATAACACTTTGTCTTCCATGCCTTCCCAGGTTTCAATCAGCCGCTCCATCTCCTTCATGGTGACATGGGTGACAGCAATTTCCCTCTGGTTTGCCGGCAGCAGGAACTCCTCATACAGGTGGCGGTCCCTGAACCCGATCTTCCCGGCCAGGTCCCGTCCGGCACAGAAGAACACCTCCCTGATGTCTGCCCAGTAAACGGCGGACAGGCACATGGGGCAGGGTTCGAAGTTGGTGTAAAGGACTGCACCGGACAGGTGGTGTACGCCGAGGTGCGTGCAGGCATTCCGGATGGCATTGATCTCAGCGTGGGCGGTTGGATCATGGTCCCTGAGCACCGTGTTGTGCCCGCTCCCCAGCAGTTCCCCGTTCCGGACCACCACCGCTCCGAAGGGTCCCCCTTCCCGGTTCCGAATGGCTTTGAACGCCTCTTCAATGGCCATTCCCAAATAGAATTCCCTCTCCGGCATTCAGGCAAATTACTAAAATGTGGCGTTTTCCCCAACGCCCTTTTTCTTATATTTATGATGGTTTACGAACATCCCCTGCAAATGGTTTCCATACCCGCTTTATCCACCTTCAAACCCTCCACACCATGAGAGCAATACACCCGTTTCGATGGTTTCCGGTCCTGTTACTGGCCCTATCCGCCGCATGCACCACGCCGCCGCGTTCTGTCCAGAACTTCAACAATGACTGGAAATTCAGCCTGGACGCCTCGGAGGAGGCCGCAGGGCCGGCGTACGACGATTCGGACTGGCGAAGCCTGAACCTGCCCCACGACTGGAGCATTGAGGGAAGTTTCAGCCCGGACCACCCGGCCACCGTGGGAGGCGGCGCCCTGCCCGGAGGGATCGGCTGGTACCGCAAGACCTTTACCCTGCCATCCGGTGCGGATGACCAACTCGTATTCATCGAGTTCGACGGGGTCTACCAGGAAAGCGAGGTATGGATCAACGGACACTCCCTGGGGATGCGGCCCAACGGGTACATTTCATTCAGGTATGAACTGACCCCTTACCTTCACCGGAACGATTCGTTGAACCTGCTGGCGGTCAGGGTCGATAATTCCAGCCAGCCCAATTCCAGGTGGTATTCCGGATCCGGCATTTACAGGGATGTCAGGCTGGTCATGACCGAACCGGTCCATGTGGCGCACTGGGGGGTCTTTGTCACCACCCCGGAGGTAGCGGACAACCGGGCGGTGATCCGGGTGGAAACCACTGTAAGCAACCGGTCAGAAAGGGCGACCGAGGCCGGGATCACTTCCCTGGTCCTCGACGCGGAAGGACGGCAGGTGGCCCGCGGGGAGGGAGCGGTGCACATGGATCCCCTGGGACGGGGGATCCTGAGCCATGAGATCGAACTGGAGGATCCGGTGCGCTGGTCGGTGGACGATCCCGCACTCTATACGCTGGTTACCGAGATCCGGCAGGACGGGAAGCTGACCGACAGGGTGGAGACGCCCTTCGGGATCCGTACCTTTGCCTTTGATGCGGAGACGGGTTTCACACTGAACGGGGTGCCCATGAAACTGCAGGGGGTATGCAACCACCATGACCTGGGCGCGCTGGGCGCGGCAGCCTATCCCAGGGCCATTGAACGGCAGCTGGAATTGCTGAAGGAGATGGGGTGCAATGCCATCCGGACCTCGCACAATCCCCCCGCCCCGGCTCTGCTTGATCTCTGCGACCGCATGGGATTCCTGGTCATGGATGAGACCTTCGACATGTGGAAAATGCGGAAAACCACCTATGATTACCACCGCTTCTGGGACGACTGGTACCAGCGGGACCTGACCGACCACATCCTGCGTGACAGGAACCATCCGTCGGTGATCCTCTGGAGCATCGGGAACGAGATCCTTGAGCAGTGGGACTCTTCGGGGACGGCCATGGCCAGGGAACTGGCCGGCATTGTACGCAGTATCGATGCCACCCGGCCGGTCACCTCCGGATGCAACAACACTTCGGCGGATAACTTCATCAACAGCTCCGGTGCACTGGACGTGATCGGGTTCAATTACCATCAGAACGAATTCGGGGAGGTACCGGTGCGGTTCCCCGGCATGCCTTTCGTGGGGGCGGAAACCACCTCGGCCCTGGCTACACGGGGGGCCTACGACATGCCCTCCGACAGTGTGCGGATCTGGCCCATCCGTTTCGGCAGGGATGCCCCCGGCATGAACGCGGACCATACCTGCTCTTCCTATGACAACTGCCGGGTGCCCTGGGGCTCGACCCACGAGGAAGCGCTGCTGGCCATGGAGGAGTTCCCCTTTGTATCGGGGATGTTCGTCTGGACCGGCTTCGATTACCTGGGGGAGCCCACTCCTTACATGTGGCCCTCCCGGAGCAGCTATTTCGGGATCTTCGACCTGGCAGGATTTCCAAAGGATGCCTATTACCTCTACCGGAGCCAGTGGACCTCCGATCCGGTCCTCCACATTTTTCCTCACTGGAACTGGCAAGCGGGGGACACGGTGGATATCTGGGCCTACACCAGCTGCCGGGAGGTGGAGCTGTTCCTGAACGGAGAATCCCTGGGAAAGAAAGGAAAACCCGAAGGCAGCCTCCACATGTGCTGGCGGGTACCCTGGGAGCCGGGACGGCTCGAGGCCCGGGGGAGCGGAGAAGGGGAAGGGCTGAGCGCTGCGGTGGAGACCACCGGGGTCCCGGCCGGTATCCGGCTGTCGGCAGACCGGGGGGTGATCAGTGATGACCCCATGGACCTCTCCTTCGTCACCGTGCAGATCGTGGATGCACAGGGCAGGGAGGTGCCCGTTGCCGGCAACCATGTCTCCTTCACCCTGGAAGGGGAGGGGGAGATCATCGGAGTGGATAACGGATTGCAGACCAGCATGGAACCTTTTAAGGCGGAGGAGCGCGATGCATTCAACGGGAGGTGCCTGGTGATCGTCCGCTCGGGAGGGAAGCCGGGGTTGCTCCGGCTGACCGCCTCATCGGAGGGACTGGAACCTGCCTCCCTGGAGATCCGGATCGCATCTTGAACCCAACTTTCCAAACCCTTTCGACTAACGACTAACGACTTTCGACTAACGACTAACGACTTTCGACTTTCGACTCTCTAACCCAAACCTCTAACTCTAACTTCTAACCTCTAACCTCTAACCAATGATTTACGGCTACTTTGACGATCAGCGACGGGAATATGTGATCACCGACCCCCGCACCCCTTACCCCTGGCTCAACTACCTGGGATGTGAATCGTTCTTCTCCCTCATCACCAACACGGCGGGGGGATACAGCTTTTACAAGGATGCCCGGCTGAGGCGCATCACCCGGTACCGGTACAACAATGTGCCGGTGGACGACGGGGGGAAATATTTTTATATCCATGAGGAGGGGACCGTCTGGTCGCCCGGATGGAAACCTGTAAAGACCCCCCTGGACCACTATGCGTGCAGGCACGGAATGGGCTATACGGTCATCAGCGGTGAGCATGGAGGCCTCCGTGCCGAGGTGCTCTATACCGTTCCACTGGGCTTTCACGGGGAGGTGCAGAAAGTGACGCTGACCAACCGCAGTGACAGGAAAAAGTCCTTCTCCCTGTTCTCATTCGTGGAGTGGTGCCTGTGGGATGCCCTGGACGATGCCTCCAATTTCCAGCGCAATTTCTCAACCGGGCAGGTGGAGATCGAAGGATCCACCCTGTACCACAAAACGGAGTTCCGGGAGCGCCGCGACCACTATGCCTTTTATACGGTGAACGCGGAAGTGGAAGGGTACGATACCGACCGGGAGGCTTTCCTGGGGCTGTACAACGGATTCGACGCCCCCGATGCGGTAACGGAGTGCAGGTCACGCAATTCCCATGCCCACGGGTGGTCCCCCGTGGCCTCACACCATCTGAAGGTGGAACTGGAACCCGGTGAGAAGAAGGAGTTCGTATTCGTGCTGGGTTATGTGGAGGTCCCGGTGGAGGAGAAGTTCTCTGCCCCTCAGGTGATCAACAAGGCACCGGCCCTTGAGATGATGGGGAAATTCCGCACCCCGGAGGATGTGGAGCGTGCCATGGCAGAGCTGGGAAGTTTCTGGGACGACCTGTTGTCGGTCTACCGGGTCGACCATCCCGAGAAGGAGCTGATGCGGTCGGTGAATGTCTGGAACCAGTACCAGTGCATGGTCACGTTCAACTTCAGCCGGAGCGCCTCATTCTTCGAGTCGGGGATCGGCCGCGGCATGGGATTCAGGGATTCCAACCAGGACCTCATCGGATTTGTGCACCAGATCCCCGAACGGGCCAGGGAAAGGATCATCGATATCGCCTCCACCCAGTTCGAGGACGGCGGTGCCTACCACCAGTACCAGCCCCTGACCAAAAAGGGGAATGACGCCATCGGTAGCAACTTCAACGATGACCCGCTCTGGCTGATCCTCTCCGTGGACGAGTACATCAGGGAGACGGGGGACTGGGAGTTGCTCGGGGAGATGGTCCCTTTCGATAACGATCCGGACAACAGGGCCACCCTCTTCGAGCACCTGAAACGCTCCTTTTACCATGTGGTCCACAACCTGGGCCCCCACGGGCTGCCGCTTATCGGACGTGCCGACTGGAACGACTGCCTGAACCTGAACTGTTTTTCGGAAACCCCGGGTGAGTCTTTCCAGACCACGGAAAACCGGGAAGGCGGTGTGGCCGAATCGGTCTTTATCGCCGGGATGTTCGTGCTGTACGGGGGGGTGTTCTCGGACCTTTGCAGACGCACCGGAAGGGAGGAGGAGGCCAGCGAGGCCGACCGGCACATCGAAACCATGCGGAAGGTGGTGGACCAGCACGGGTGGGACGGCGGATGGTTCGTCAGGGCCTATGACCATTTCGGGGAAAAGGTGGGCAGCGATGAGTGTGATGAGGGCAAGATCTTCATCGAATCGCAGGGCTTCTGTGTCATGGCAGGGATCGGACTGGAGGACGGAAGGGCCCGCATGGCGCTGGATGCGGTCAGGGAAAGGCTTGACTGCCCCTTCGGGATCGTCCTGAACAATCCCGCCTTCACCCGCTACATCGTGAAATACGGAGAGATCAGCTCCTACCCGGAGGGATACAAGGAGAATGCCGGGATTTTCTGCCACAACAATCCCTGGATCATGATCGCAGAGACCTTGCTGGGGAACGGGGATGCGGCATGGGAGTACTTCAGAAAGATCTGCCCGCCCTACCTGGAGGAGATCAGTGAGCTTCACCGGACCGAACCCTATGTGTATGCGCAGATGATCGCAGGAAAAGATGCCCATAAGCCGGGGGAGGCCAAGAACAGCTGGCTGACCGGTACCGCCGCATGGAATTTCTATGCCATCTCGCAGTACATCCTGGGGATCCGCACCCACTACGACGGCCTGCTGATACAACCGGTCATCCCCGGATCGTGGGAGGGGTATACGGTGACCCGGAGGTTCAGGGATGCGCTGTACACCATCGATGTGGTCAATCCGGAACATGTTTCCTCCGGCATCCGTGAACTCTGGCTGAACGGCGAGCGCATCAATGGCAACCTGGTCCCGGTCTGTCCCCCGGGCTCGGAAAACAGGGTGAAGGTGGTCCTGGGCAGCTGACCGCAACAGCGGTGCAGATCAATAACCAGGTGTGCCGCGCTCCATCAGCCTGCTCTCAGGCGGGCCCAGGTAGCTGTCCGGGTCGGTTCCCCCGGGCATGAGAACCAGCTTCTGAAGCACCACGGCACCGTCGATCCGCCACCAATCCAGTGTGTGGATCCCTTCCCGGGAGAAGTGCAGCGGCACCTCCTTCACGATGATGTTGTCGCTCACCCACCGGTTCCAGAGGTAAGGGCGGTCCGGGGCATGCATGTTGATCCTGACCGGTTCTCCGCCGTTCAGTGAAACTGCCGATTCCAGTCCTCCTTTGCTCAGGAAATCCAGGGTGGGGGAGAAATATGCATGCAGTGTGTAGGCCCCCGTATCGCGCACCATGAACCGGTATTCCAGGCAGGGAGCCCCGGGGCCGGGCAGGCTGGGGCCGGCTGTGAAGGGGAGTGTGGTCATCCCCGACCGGGTGCGTCCCAGGTTGGGAACCTCCTGCCACACCAGCTGTCCGCTGTCCCTTGCCAGCTGGAAGCTGGCGGCTTCCATGGCAATGATCCCGTTATCGGGGATAAAGAATGCTTCCGCGCCTTTGCCGGTATCCTGGCCGCTTTCCGGCATGGGGCGGTTGTCGAGCCATGCATACACCACCACTTCGGCGCCGTCCGGTCCCCCGATGTGAACGGGAACCTGGTGGATCCCGGCCGGCACCCCGCTCCAATCCACGGAGAGGTAGACCCGTTCCTGCTCAATGATCTCCAGCCGGTTCCTGTCAGGGCGGATCCAGGGCTCCCCGGGCCGGATGGTACAGGTGAAGGGGACAGAACCCCGGTTGAATACCTCCAGGTAATGGGCCTGGTTGTTCCAGGGATCGGCCACGGGCAGTTCCGGCCTTCCGTCACCGCCGGGCCAGGACCTGCCGGAGCCCTCCACCGACACCCCCATGTCCGCATGAGCGGGGACGGGTATCCTCGTAAGTTCCGGGATGTTGTTCCGGTCGGGCTGCTGCCAGGTGGTGTAACCGATGTGGGTCTGGGACATCATGTGGTTCCATTTTCCCCCGGCCAGCTCCCGGTGAAAGGTTTCCGTGAGCAGGCTGTCTGTCAGGAACAGGCTTTCCGCCCTGGCCGCTTCCCGGTTGGCGGCGGCCCTTCCCTGGCCGGCGTACCGCCTGTTCAGTGCGGTGGTCACATACAGGTCGTTCAGGTTGGCGCACGCCTTGACGGGAAAGAGCACCAGCTGGTAATAGGCATCCTTCAGTTTTTCCGGGATCTCCCGGTAGTGCTGCCCGGCCATCCTTTCCAGTGCCCGGTATTCACCCACCACACGTTCGGCTTCCCTGAAATGGTCCAGGCTGTATGTGGAAGGGGAGAGCAGTTCCGGTTTTCTCCTGGCATTGAACCGGGTACAGGCGGCCAGAATCTCCGCTACAGGCCCTGCATGTTCTTCGCCGAATTGCTGGGCCGACCAGGCCCGGTAATAATCCGGAATATCCGCCGCCTCCCAGCGGTCCGGATCCCATGCCAGGTCCAGGAAGAACTGGGTCGGCAGTTCCATGGGTTTGATATCCCCCACATTCACGATCCAGATCCGGTCCACCCCGTGGGCGTAGGCCAGTTTCATCTGTTCCCAGACCCTTTCGATCTGATTGGTGTTCAGCCATTTGTAGTTTCTGGGCCCGCCCACGTAATCGAAGTGATAGTAGATCCCGTATCCCCCGTCGCGGGGCGGATCGCCCGGTCCGGGAAGCATGCGCAGGTTGCCCCAGTTGTCGTCGCAGAGTAAAAGGGTCACATCCTCCGGGACGCGCATCCCCTCCTCGTAATACTCCTGTACCTCCTTGTAGAGGGCCCACAGCTGGGGGACCTCCTCAGGGGATTTCCCGGTCTCCGTCCGGATGATCTCCCGCTGGTCCGCCACGATCCGTTCCAGCAGTTCGATGGCGGTGCCCTGGGTCATGGGCATGTCACCATCCCCCCGCATCCCCAGGGAGACGATGCTTTCATGGGAACCCATCCTCCGGATCCCTTCCCGCCAGAATTCCCTCAGTTTTTCCTGATTCCGGGTGTAATCCCAGGGGCCCTCCCCGTACCTGGACCACTCCACGTGTGCCCGCATCAGGGGTTCGTGGTGGGTGGTCCCGATCACTACCCCGAAGGCATCGGCCATCGGGGCGTTCAGTGAATCATCATCGTAAAAGGCCCTTCCCCACATGGCCGGCCAGAGGTAGTTCCCCTTCATCCGCAGGATCAGTTCGAAGACGTGGGCGTAAAACCGGTGGTTGAATCCGCCGAACCGTTCATGTGCCCATCCGGCCAGTGCGGGAGCCTCGTCGTTGATGAAGATCCCCCTGTACCTGACCGCAGGTTCTCCCAGCAGGTGCGCACCGGGATGCACATAGAGGGATTCCCTGTGCGGCGGGGTCACATCGGCCCAGAAGTGCCAGGGCGAAACCCCCGCTCCCGCTGAAACCTCATAAATCCCGTATATGGTGCCGCGCTTGTCCGATCCGCAGATGACCAGGGCCCGTTCGAGGCCGGGAAACGGCTTTTCCACCACCCGGGTGAGGCACGATTCCCACTTGCCCGGGAGGGCATCCGCTTCCAGTTTCCCCTGCCGCACCAGCTGTGCAATGAGCGGGCTCTTCCCCAGGGTGCCGATCAGGACAGGCATGGGGGTTCCCGGTTCCGGCAGCTCCTCCCCGTTCAGTTGCACCAGCCGGGGCTCTGTCCCGGTCACCCGCAGCAGATCTTTCTGCAGGTCCCCGGCGGCCCGGAGCACCCCTTCGTGGTCGCCGGAGTGAACGAAAAGGGTGGCCGCCTTTCCCTCAAGGGCCAGCGTGAAAGCCCCTTCCGCAGGGCGGGTCGATACCACGGATCCCCCCGGTTGTGCCTGTGAGGGAAACCCGCATGCGGTCCACATGAAAATCACGGGGCAAAGGAGCCGGAAGATCCGGGTGAAAAGCGGCGCACTGCTGGAAATATGCAGGTACATGGTGTGTGTTGTTGTCCGGATCCTGTCAGGGCAGGAGGCGAAGGTTGTCGTCGATGAGCCTGTTGATGCGTTCCACCGATGCCGCGGAACGCAGACCGTCTTCCGGGGTATGGAGGCAGTAGTCCACCAGCTGTCCAATGCTGGAGGTGGCCACATGCATGCGGGTGTCGGATGACGCATAATAGATGTAGACCGTTCCGTCGTCATCGGCGATCCAGCCGTTGGTGAACAGCACATTGGAGACATCGCCCACCCTTTCCTCCTTCAGCGGCCCCATGAAAAGTCCCGCAGGCTTGCGGATCACCCGGGAGGGATCTTCCAGGTCGGTCATGAACATATAGAGGGTATAGCGCAGCCCGGCCGCGCAGTTGCGGACACCGTGGGCCAGGTTGAGCCACCCTTCCGGGGTTTTAATGGGGGCCGGTCCCTGGCCGTTCTTCAGCTCGTAAATGGTGTGGTAGGTTTTTGCATCCATGATCCGTTCATCCTTCACCTCGGCGCCCTCCATGGTATCCGAGAGCCCGAAGGCGATGCCCCCACCCTTGCCGGTCTCGATGAAGCCATCCTGGGGCCGCGTGTAAAAGGCGTATTTCCCGTCGATGAATTCGGGATGGAGCACCACGTTCCGCTGCTGCCCGCCGTAAGTGACCAGATCGGGTAGCCGTTCCCAGTTGACCAGGTCCGTGGTGCGGGCAATCCCCGCCGCCGCCACCGCGCTGTGGGTATCCCCGTCCGGGGCAGCCGGATCCTTCCGTTCCGTGCAGAAGATCCCGTAAATGGTTCCGTCCTCATGGGGGGTCAGCCGCATGTCATATACGTTGGTATCGGGCTGGTCCGTCTCCGGAAGGGTAATGGGCCTATCCCAGAACCTGAACCGGTCCACTCCGCTGGGGCTTTCTGCCATGGCAAAGAATGATTTCCGGTCGTTGCCCTCGCACCGGACCGCCAGCAGGTATTTCCCCTTCCACTTGATGGCCCCCGCATTGAATGCTGCATTGAAACCGATGCGCTCCATGAAGCGGGGGTTGGTTTCCGGATTGAAGTCAAACCGCCACTCCAGGGGAAAATGGTCCCTGGTCAGCACGGGATCTCGGTACCGGTTAAAGATCCCGTTGGTACTGAACAGGGGCTCATTGGTCCTCGCGAGCAGCATCTCGTGCTCCTGCCGGATCCGTTTCACACGTTCCTCAAACAGATTTTCTTTCATTTCAGTCATTTTTGGTGGTTGATCCGATCCGGTCCATGAGTTCCATGCAGGCACGCCCGTTGTGGTAGGGGCATTTCCAGAACCCCGCTTTTTCCTTTTCTGTCCGGGGTTCCCCGTCCCTGCTGACGCTCCAGTACCATTCTCCGTGGGCGCGGTCAACCAGCTTCTCCCGGATGAACTGCCAGGTCTGCAGGACCTGCTTCAGGAACAGCTCCTCACCCGAAAGCTGGTATGCGTTAAAATACCCCACCAGGGCCTCTGCCTGTGGCCACCAGTGCTTGTCGGTATCGGTCCTGTTCCCGTCCGGGAAATATTCATAGAAGAGACCGCCGTCACGGTCCATGCCCGCCAGGTTCGCCCGGGCCATTTCCACAGCGATCCTTCCTGTTTCTTCCGATAACCGGGCATCCCCCAGCACCAGGGAGGCTTCGTGGAGCAGCCAGGAACATTCAATGTCATGTCCGTAGGAGACCAGGTCCGATTTAAGGTTCCAGTGGTCATCGAAGAAGAGCCTCAGGTGCCTGGTGGCAGGATCCACAAAGCGGTCCGGAAAGAGGCGGATCAGCTTCCCCAGTGCCATTTCCAGCCCCGGGTCCTTCCAGATCCGGTAGAGGTGGGTGTAGGCCTCCAGGATATGGAGGTGGGTGTTCATGGTTTTCCGTTCGTTGTGGTCCTTTTCGCTGAGCCGCACGTCCCCGATCTCCTCCCACCGCTGACCCAGCGCTTCGGTATACCCCTCCCGTTCCGTATCCCGCGCGTGCTTTTCCAGCTCCCTGAAGATCGCCGCAGCCGTATCGAGCGCCTCCCGGTCCCCGGTGGCCATGTGGTATTCCGCCATGGCATAGATCACGAAGGCATTGGCGTAGCTCTGTTTGCGCCGGTTGACCGCCCTGCCGCGGGTGTCCACCTCCCAGATGACCCCTCCGAAATCCCGGTCCATGAAGTGTCCCTGGATATATTCGTATGCCCGCAGCGCCGTTTCAAAATAGCCCTTCTCCTGCCAGCGCCGGAAAGCGGCCGCAAAAGTCCAGAGGATCCGTGCGTTCTGGACGGCACCCCTGGGGGCTCCTTCCACCACCTGGTTCAGGTGGGTGACATGTCCGTGAAACCCTCCCCTTTCCCGGTCAGGCAGGTACCTCATCCAGTAGGGCAGGATGTTGCCCCTCAGCTCCTGTTCCAGTTCAATGCGCAGACGGTTCAGCGGTTCGTTGCTCATATCCACGGTTTACAAACTCATGCCCGCTTAACGGCGGGTTTCTCATCGGGAAGCCTGTCCCACCATGTTTTCTTCATGATGATGAAACAGACCGCAATGATGGCCAGGGAGATCCCCAGCGGCAGCATCTTCTTCAGGACGATGTAAATGGGGAATATCACCAGGGCCGTCTGGGCAATGGTTCCCACCACAATGTTGAACATGTCCCGCCAGAAATCGGTGTTCTTTTTGAATCCGGGATCATCGGCCACCACCTTGTCATGGACCGGCTTCCAGAATCCCCAGGGCCTCACGTTCCGGTAAAACTCCTTCAGGGTCTCCTCCTCGGTGGGGGGAGCGGTGTAGGTCCCGATGAGCGCCCCGGCCAGCGAGATCACCAGGATCAGCGGAAAGTAGTACAGATCGAGGGTGTCAAATACATAGGGAAAAACAAGAGCTGGGACGATCCCGGCCACCATTCCCCAGAAGAATCCCGATCCGTTGAACCGCCACCAGTACCATTTCAGCACATTGGAGGCGACGTAGGAGCCC
The DNA here is from genome assembly GCA_964575865.1 of uncultured Bacteroides sp. Lineage (GTDB taxonomy): Bacteria > Bacteroidota > Bacteroidia > Bacteroidales. The sequence continues at coordinate 37,991 of CAZNSZ010000025.1, forward strand.
CAGAGCGCCGATACGATCCACTGGAGGATGGCGTTCACATCCAGGGCGAATACCCCGAAGATGATGCTGACGGCCACCACGATGATCCCTGTGGTATAGTTGGTACGGCTGGTCTGTTTTTTGGTGGCATTGGGCCGCAGGTATTTCAGGTAAATGTCATTCACGATGTAAGCCTGGGCCGCGTTGAGGGTCCCTGCGAAAGTGGACATGAATGCGGCCAGCAGTCCGGCCAGCAGCAGTCCCATCAGTCCCACCGGCACAAACTGGCTGATGGCCGAAGGGAGGATCTGTTCGAAATCGAGCCGGTTGCCCACGATCAGGTCGAGCCGGTCGTAGAAGAGAAGGGCCAGGACCGCGAATCCTGCGATCATGAAGTAACGGGAAGGCATCAGCACCACCGAGACGAACCCGGACATTTTGGCCGCCTCCCTGGGTGAGCGGGTGGAAAGGATCTTCTGCATGTCGTAGTTGGGTGCGGGACCTGCCGCTGAGACCAGGATCCCTTTGAACAGCATCATGGAAAAGAAGATGCTGAAGAGGGAATAGCCGTCGCTGGCGATCTTCTCGTTCACCTCTTTGATGATCCCGGACCAGTCAAGGTCGAGCCTTGCACCGAAGAAGGGATTCATCCAGCCTTCCGGAACGACCAGCGGGTTCTCCGCCAGGGCGTTCATGGCGATCACCCCGATCACCACCGCAGAAACGGTCATGATGGTATACTGGATCACATCGGCCCAGACGATGCTGGTCATCCCCCCCAGGATGGCATAAAACATGGCGAAGAGGGTGAATACCACCCCGTACACGTGTGCCACATATTCGGGCGGCACGTCGAAGGGAAGGTAGGGGGAGACCACTTCCCAGGGAATGAAGATCTCCACGAATTTTCCAAGCCCGATGAATCCGTATGCCAGGAATCCCAGGCAGCTGATCAGGGCAAAAACCACCACGACCCAGTGGGAGAGGACCCCTCCGCGTCCGCTCCCGAAACGGGTACGGATCCACTCGGCACCGGTGGTGGCATTGGAGCGCCTCAGCCAGATGGAGAGGAACACCATCAGGAAGATCTGGTTGAACACCGGCCAGAGCCAGGGGATCCAGATGGATTTGAGTCCGTACACAAAGGCCAGCGTGACCAGCCACATGGTCCCGGAAATATCGAACATGCCCGAGGCATTGCTCAGTCCGAGCATGTACCAGGGGAGCTTGTTGCCCCCCAGCATATAGGCGGTTTTGTCCTTCTGCGCACGTTTTCTGAGGACCAGGCCGATAACAATGGTAGAGGCCAGGTAAAGCAGGATGATCAGGATATCAACGGCTGTGAGTTTCATGGGATAGAGAGGGTTTAGGGATTACTGGTACATGGGCGGCAGTTCGGAGAGGGAGACCATCAGGGGATCGTCCATGAATTGCCTGAAATCGGGAACAGTGGCATGCCCGGGATGGGGGGCGTAAAAATGATCGGGCCGCCCGTTTCGCCAGAACAGGATCCAGGCAGCCTTCCGGGTGGAACTGCTGGCTTTGAGGGTGGGAAGGACCACCTCCGTGAACCATTTGTCATCGGGGATGGTTTCCAGCCCTGTTTCCGAAACGGCCATCAGTTTGCCATGTGCGGCAGAAAGGGAATCGAGGATCTCCAGCCTGTTCACCGTGGCCGAAGCAGCTTCTTTGTTGTTGAGCCCGTGGTAATCGTCAAAGGCCATCACATCCACGTATCCGTCCCCTGGATAAAAGGTCATGTACTGTTCCGGAGTGGTGAACACGTCGGTGGAGTAGGCGATGATGAGCTGGTGCTGTCCCTTTTCCTCCCTGAGGTAATCGATGGTGTAGCGGAAGAGTTCTTTGTACTGTTCGGGTGAGCAGGAGCGGGTGCCCCACCAGAACCAGCCGCCGGTCATTTCATGGAAGGGGCGGAAGATGACCGGGATCAGCTCCCCTTCGGCTGTTTTCAGGCTGCTGAAGAACTGTGCCGCCTGGTCCAGCTTCTCCCTGTAGTGTTCATGGACCTCCCCGCCCGGAAGACAGGCCTCTACGCAGGAATCCGTATCCCAGCTTGATCCTCCAATGGCATAATTGCGCATGTGCCAGCTGTAGGTGTTGATCCCGCCCCTTTCATAGGCGGCGATGGCCCAGGTGACCATTTGATCAAAGGGAACCCCGTCGATGTTCTCCGCATCCCCCATATGGCCGAGGTCCCATCCGAACAGGGCAGGATGGTCCCCGTAGGCGTCATTGATATCGGTCCGGAAGTCATCTCCGCTCCACCCGATCCCGTATGCAAGGGCATCCTGGTGTCCCAGCAGGACCCGATCGGGTGCCAGTTCGTACAGGTTGGCATAGAGTGCACTGGCCATGGTCGTGGCCGAGGGGTCACTGAGAACGGGGCCCCGGGGGCTATCGGCACCTGTGTCCGGGGGATTGCCTGAACGGGAACCGCATGCCACCGCCAGCGGCAGCATGCACAGCAAAAGGATCGGTCGGAAAGTCACGGTAGTGTGGATTGGTTAATGGTCCATAAAAATATGGAAATTCAGGAATAATCAAAAGGTCTATTTCTGCCCGGTGAACCTGCGGCCGTAGGTGAGCCTTCTCCAGAGCCATTCCAGGGGACCAAACCGGAAGTGTTTCAGCCACAGGGAACTGGTGATGAGCTGAAACGCCCAGATCCCGGCGGCCAGGTAGTAAAGCTGGAAACGCTGCCACTGCCCGTACTGCTTGAACCCGATGAACAGGATGGTGGCGATCAGGGTGTGCATCACATAATTGGTGAGCGCCATGCGTCCCACCGCGGCAAGGGCCGATTTCAACCGGTTCAGTGCTCCCCAGCGGACCAGGAGCATGACCGTCCCGATATGGCCGATGGCGATGCAGGTCCTGCCCAGGTCGTAGGTGCGGTTCACCCTGAAATAGGTCAGCAGGTCGAAACCCGACCGGATGTATGTTCCTGTCTCCAGCCAGTTGACCGTCAGCCCGATGCCATATCCGCATACGGCCATGAGCAGGTAAAGGAGCGGACGCCTTGTGGCGTGGAAGATCCCCCACCTGAAAAGGGCCATTCCCAGCAGCATCATGCTGAGGGCATCCAGAAATCCTGTGTGGTAGAAATATTCGGTCTGCATGAACCGCACATAGGGAGCCATCCCCACCAGCGCGTTCAGGTACCCCGAACGCATGGAAGCGATCACCTGTTCCCGTGAAGCTGCGTCCGGTTTGTAGGTCCGGAGTTTGTAGTTCCATCGCTCCATGCTGTACTGCTGCTCCGCGGTGATCTGTTCGCCCCGGGCGAGGGATTGCATGGCAGCTTCGGTCTCCGCAGCGATCCTGGCGTTCTGCCGGTACTCCGCCAGCCGGATCCCTGCAAGGACCCCTATCAGAAGCATGGAAAAGAGAAGCAGCCTGCGCGGTGCCGTGTTCCTGACCGGATAAAGGAATAGTCCGACCACACCGTAATAGAACAGGATCTCCCCCGGGAAGATGAGCAGGTAGGCGTGGATCAAACCGAAAAGGATCAGCCAGATGGTTCTGCGGTACCAGGCATTGGCCGCCTCGGCAGGATTTTCTTTCCCTGAACCGGCGGTGGTGAAAAGGATCACCCCTGCGCCGAAGAGCATGCTGAAAATGGCGCGCATGGAGCCGTCCACCAGGAGACTGTTAAAGATGAAAACGCGCAGGTTCCAGCCCGTATCCCCCCCGTGACCGGATGGGTCCCAGTAGGCAGGATCGGGAAGGGAGAAACTGACCACGTTCATCAGCAGGATGCCCAGCAGCGCAAATCCCCGCAGGATGTCCAGGGAACGGATCCGGGTCCGGGGTTGAACGGGTTCCATCGCCTAAATATACGCAGGAATCGGCTTGGTGATACCGGTGCTTTGAATATCGGAGCGATTTGCCTAAATTACCTGTTGCAATTCAAAGAGCCGCCCATGCGTTTGTTGAAGAGTGTGAATCCCTTCGATCCTTCCAGGATCACCCACCATCCCCAGCTGTCCGATGAAGCATTGAATGCCCGGCTGGAGCAGGCCCTTGAGGCCTTCCGGGAGTACCGCCTGACTACGGTAGCATGGCGGTCGGAGAAGATGATGCAGGTGGCAGCGATGCTGAAGGAGAGGACCCGTGAACTGGCAGGGGTCATTACCGCCGAAATGGGGAAACCGCTGGCGGAGGCGGAAGCCGAGGTAAAAAAATGTGCCTGGGTATGTGAGTTCTATGCCGCTGAATCCGAAGGATTTCTCTCTCCCCGGAGGGTGGAGACTGAAGCGGGGATAAGCGAGGTGCGGTACCAGCCCCTGGGCCCTGTCCTGGCGGTGATGCCCTGGAATTTCCCCTTCTGGCAGGTGTTCCGGTTTGCGGCTCCTGCCCTGATGGCGGGCAATACGGCACTGCTGAAGCACGCTTCCAATGTCCAGGGTGCTGCCGGTGCCATTGAATCGCTTTTTGCGGAAGCAGGCTTCGGTGAGGGGGTGTTCCAGAACCTGGCCATCGGATCGGACCGGGTGGCGGGGGTCATCGGGCACCGGTCCGTCAGGGCGGTTACCCTCACCGGGAGCGAGGCGGCCGGGGCTGCGGTGGCAGCCGAGGCCGGGAAGCACCTGAAAAAATGTGTGCTGGAACTGGGGGGAAGCAACGCCTTTGTGGTGCTGAATGATGCGGATATGGAAATGGCCGTCCGGACCGCGCTTCCGGCCCGTCTGCAGAACGGCGGGCAAAGCTGCATCGCAGCGAAGCGGTTCATCCTCCAGTCAGGTATTGCCGGAGCGTTTACTGACGCATTGAAGGAGAAGGTGACGGCGGTGGTCTCAGGGGATCCCATGAAAGAGGGGACGGAGCTCGGTCCGCTCTCCTCGGAAGCACAGGCAAAGGAGGTGGAACGGCAGGTAAAGCGATCCGTGGAAATGGGGGCACGTTTGCTGTCGGGCGGCAAGAGGAATGGTTTTTTCTATGAACCCACCATCCTGGCTGGGGTCGCACCGGGGATGCCCGTTTTCGAGGAAGAGGTATTCGGGCCCGTGTTTGCCCTCATGGAGGCCGATACCCCCGAGCGTGCCCTGGAACTGTCCAACGCTTCGGAGTTCGGACTCGGCATGCAGTTGTTCACCGGATCGGAGGAGTCCGCTGAACTGTTTGCGGAAAAGGCCGAAGAGGGGGCCGTGTTTGTGAATGCCATGGTCAAATCGGACCCCCGGCTTCCTTTCGGGGGCATTAAAAATTCCGGATTCGGCAGGGAGCTTTCGATGGAGGGGATCCGTGAATTTGTCAATGTGAAAACTGTCTGGATCGATCAATGATCCCCTTATAAACCTCATTCAGATTCCTTGTTATGAAACGATTCACTCTGCTGATTGTCCTGGCCATCCTTGTCATTTCAGGGGCCGCTCAGAACGGTTCACCAACCCCTCCCTCTGAATTTTTCGGATTTGAGCCGGGTACCGACCGGAAACTGTTCACCTATGAACGATTGATCGAATACCTCCGGATCCTGGAGGGCGAATCGCCCCGGATCAGGCTGGAAGAGATCGGAGAATCCCCCATGGGGAAACCGATGTACATCACCTTCATCTCCTCGGCGGAAAACATTAACCGGCTGGAGGAACTGCGCGGGATCAACAGGGAACTGGCCCTCAATCCGGAGATTGAGGAGGAGGCGCTGAATGATATGGTGGAGCGGGGAAGGGTCTTTGTGCTGGCCACGCTCTCCATGCATGCCTCCGAAGTGGCCCCTTCGCAGTCGGCTGCCCTGGTGGCCCACGAACTGGCAGCCACCACCGATGAGGAGAAGCTGAGCTGGCTCGATGACGTGGTCTATATGATGGTCCCCAGCCACAATCCCGACGGGATGGACATGGTGGTGGAGTATTACAACAAGCATGTGGGGACCCGCTACGAGGGCGCCTCACTGCCCCGGGTCTACCACAAGTATGTGGGCCATGACAACAACCGCGATTTCATCATCCTGACCCAGGAGGACAACAGGGCCATTTCGCGGATCTACAGCGAGACCTGGTTCCCCCAGGTCATGGTGGAGAAGCACCAGATGGGATCGACCGGTGCCCGCTATTTTGTCCCCCCTTTTCATGATCCCGTAGCGGAAAACATTCCGCCGGGACTGTTCCAGTGGATGGGGGTATTCGGGCAGCACATGGCCACCGACATGACCCTGGAGGGTCTTTCCGGAGTATCCCAGCGCTACATTTTCGACAACTACTGGCCCGGTTCCACCGAGACCTGCCAGTGGAAGAATGTGATCGGATTCCTGACCGAGGCGGCCAGCGTGAAGACGGCCACCCCGGTCTTTATCGAGCCCACCGAACTTCAGGCTTACGGGAAGGGGCTTTCGGAATACAAGAAAAGCAGCAACATGATCCTGCCCTGGGAAGGGGGATGGTGGCGCCTGGGGGATATCGTGGAGTATGAGCTGGTTTCCACCCGTTCCATGCTTCGGACCGCTTCCCTGTACAGGGCGGATATCCTGGCGTTCAGGAACCGGCTCTGCAGGGAACAGGTGGCCCTGGGGCGCAGCGAGCCCCCTTACTATTACATCATGCCGGCCAGGCAGCATGACCCGGGCGAACTGGTCAACCTGGTGAACCTGATGAAGGAACACGGGGTCGGTGTATACCGGCTGAAGGAGGAATTGGAACTGGAAGGGAGGGTTTTCCGTGAGGGGGACGTGGTGATTCCCCTGGCCCAGCCCTTCAGGCCGTTCATCAAGGAGGTGATGGAGACCCAGGAGTATCCCGAGCGGCACTACACCCCCGGCGGAGAGCTGATCGAGCCCTATGACATCACCAGCTGGTCCCTGCCGCTTCACAGGCATGTGGCCTCCCATGAGATCCGGACCCGGAGCCTTCCCCTTGAAGGGTCACTGCAAGAAATCGATGGTACATTCAGCCTGGCGGAACAGCCTGAAGAAGGTGCAGCCGCCATGGTGCTGCCCGTTTCGGTCAATGAAGCATTCCGGGTGGCATTCCATGCCCTTGAGAATGGCATGGTGGTGGAAAGGCTCACCGCCCCGCTGGAGGCGGACGGGGTGGCCTATCCGGCTGGCAGCTTCGTCGTTTACCGCAGCAAAGCGGGGGATGCCTGGGATGAGTTGACCGGGGCGATTCCCTTTAATCCCGGATGGATCGGTGAAGGGGTGACCCCTGTGGCCGAACCGTTGGAAATGCCCCGCATTGCCCTGGTGGAGACCTATTTTCATGACATGGATGCGGGATGGACCAGGTACCTGTTCGACACCTACCACATTCCCTACGAGGTGCTTCATCCCGGCCAGTTCAGGGATACGGACCTGGCCGGATCGTTCGATGTGATCATTTTTCCGGACAACGACAAATCGATCCTGATGACCGGAAAGCGGAAATCGGGTGAGGAGTACTACCTGGGCGATTACCATCCTGACTATGTGAAAGGAATTGAAAAGGAGGGTTTTGAAAAGCTCATGGCGTTCAGCGACCAGGGAGGGATCATCCTGGCCTGGGGCCGTTCAGCGGCTCTTTTCGAAGGGGTCCTGAAGATCAAAAGAAAGGATGCCGAGGAGGAGTTTCAGCTCCCTTTCCGTGACATCTCCTCCGATGTGGCCAAAGCCGGCCTTGATATCCCCGGAAGCCTGGTGAGAATTGACCTGAAACCGGATCACCCGCTCACCCTGGGGATGCCTGAGAGTATCGGCGTCTTTTCCAGGGGGCGCCCTGTATTCAGGACTTCCATCCCCCTGTTCGATACCGACCGGAGGGTCCTGGGGACCTATCCCGAAAAGGAGTTGCTGATCAGCGGTTATGCCGACGGGGAGGAGAAAATGGGAAACACCGCCGCGGTGATCTGGATGCGGAAGGGAAAGGGACAGTTCGTATTCTACGGATTCAATCCCCAGTTCAGGGCATCAACGCAGGCAGCGTTCAAGCTGCTGTTCAACGGGATCCTGCTGGAGCAGGACGATTGATCAGGAGTTTTTCCTGTTGCTTTCCCTCCAGATTTGCTGCACCTCCTCCCTCCGGGTGGTGACGTCCCATGAGCAATCTTCGTCGTAGCTGGCCTCCTCGTTTTCCGCACGCAGGATCTCTTCCACCTCGTTGGCCAGGCGTTTGGCCTCGGAAAGGTACTTGATCTCGTCTTCCTGGTGGTGCTGGTAGAGTTCCTCCACCACCTTCCGGTTGTGCGCCTTGAAGGTCTGGGCCAGCCTGTGTGCCCTGTAGGGATTGTAGCCCAGGTATCCGAGGGCCCTGACACCCAGCGAAACGGAGGAATCGAATGTGTCGCTGACCTGCTCCTCCACGCCCCGTTTCATCAGTTCGTAGGTATGGTCCATATCCACCGAGCGGGCCAGGATCTTCAGATGGGGAAATTTCCGCTGGGCAAGGTCCACTATTTTCAGGGAGTTCATTTTATCACTGACCGCCACCACCAGTATTTTAGCCTCCCGTGCCCCGGCCGATTCGAGCAGGTCCTGGCGGGTGGCGTCCCCGTAATAGACCGTATATCCCAGTTTACGGAGCAGCTGGATGTTATCGGGATTTTCATCCAGGATAGTGGCCTTCAGTCCGTTGGCAATCAGGAACCGTCCGAAGACCATGCCGAATCCGCCGAATCCGGCGATGATGACCGGATTTTCAGACTCCTCGATCTGGTCGTGTTCGGCCACGTTTTTTGACCGGAACAGGGCGGGGAAGATCACCCGGTCGTTGAAAAGGAGAAGCAGCGGTGTGATGGCCATGGAGAGCGCCACCACCAGGATGATCAGGCTGGAGACCTCTGGCCGGACCACCCCGTTTTCCACGCTGAAGGCCACCAGCACAAAGGCGAATTCCCCTCCCTGGGCAAGGGAGAAGGCGAACAGGCTGTTCTGTCCGCCCCTGACCCCGAATATCCTGCCGAGGCCGAGGAGGATCAGGAATTTAATGGTGATCAGTCCCATCAGCAGCGCCAGGACCAGTCCCGGCTGGGAGACCAGCAGCCTGAAATCGATGCTGGCACCCACCGAAATGAAGAAGAGTCCCAGAAGCAGCCCCTTGAACGGTTCGATGTCGGCTTCCAGCTCATGCCTGTATTCATTGTTGGCCAGCACCACCCCTGCAAGGAACGCCCCCAGCGCAGGGGAGAGTCCCACCAGGTCCATGGTGATGGCAATGGCGATCACCACCAGCAGGGCGGTGGCCGTGAAGATCTCCCTGAGCCCTGTCCGGGCAATGATCCGGAAAATGGTCTGTGCAAAATAGCGTCCGACGACCACGATCCCCGTGATCACCACAAGGATCAGCAGTACCTGGAACCAGCCGGTGATCTCCATTCCGGCAAGGGTCCGGACCTCCTCGGCACCGGTGGTTTCCAATGTGCGGGTACCCAGCAGGGGGATCAGGGCCAGGATCGGCACCACGGCAATGTCCTGGAACAGCAGCACCGAAAAAGAGGCCTTCCCTGCAGGCTGTTTCATCAGTCCTTTTTCTGCAAGCGTCTGCAGGACAATGGCAGTGGAGGAGAGTCCCAGCATCAGGCCGATGGCGATCCCCGCACCGGCACCCTGTCCGAACAACATGGCCACCCCGGCGATGGCGGCGGCGCTGACGAGCAGCTGCAGCCCCCCCATTCCGAAAATGGATCTCCGCATCTGCCACAGCAGGTTAGGCTTCAGTTCCAGTCCGATCAGGAACAGCATCATGACCACCCCGAATTCGGCGAAATGCATCACATCCTCTCCTTCGTGTCCGATCAGTCCCAGCACAAAGGGGCCGATCACCATGCCGGCCAGCAGATAGCCCAGGACAGATCCGAATCCGAGCCGCTTGGCCACCGGAACCGAGATAATGGCTGCCAGCAGGTAAACCAGTGCCTGGCGAAAGAAGTCCTCCTGATGCATCAGTGATGTTGTTTTTTAGTAACCAGTTCGTTGAGGGTGTTCATCGCAAGGATCGCTCCCGGTTCGACCCTCCTGTCCCTCATCATTTCAATTACCTCCCGGTAGGAGCCTGCAGCCCTGGCGATCCCTTCCTCCTCAAGCAGGTGGGTTCCGTGGACCACGAAGGGGGGCAGGTACTGCATGTTGCAGAGCGTGACCGTTTGTTCAAACGGGGCCAGCAGCTGCCGCAGGGAATACCGGTTGGATCCCTCTGCCCTGTATGCCTCCTCCCTTCCCCCGGTGGATATGACGGACAGCACCTCCTTCCCCTCCAGGGCCTTTCCCTGCCTGCCGTAGGCAAATCCGTGTTCCAGCACCAGGTCGATCCACTCCTTCAGCAGCGAGGGAGAACTGTACCAGTACAGCGGATGCTGCCAGACGATCAGGTCATGTGCGGTGAGCAGTTCCTGTTCCGTCCGCACGTCAATATGGAAATCGGGGTAGAGGCTGTACATGTTCCGGAAGGTCACCCCTTCCAGATCCTGAACGGCCTGGACCAGTTTTCGCTGCACGCGGGATTTGTGGAACAACGGGTGAAAAAAGAGGACCAGGATGCGCCGGGGTGGAACCATTGTTGCAGTCAGTTGTTATGAGTGAATAACAATTCCAAATTTAAAAGGATCATTTGATCCCCGGATAACATTTTTAAAACAATTCAATTCAGTGAAGAAGATGCAACAGAACAGCAGGATCCCGGGCCGCCTCCTCGGATGGGTGGTGACCGTCTTCATGGCCGCACAGGTCAACGCGCAGAATCCGGCCTATGCCCTTTTCAGGGAGAATGGAAAAGAGGTGAAGTATGAGAAAATGGCAGCTGAGGCGTCCGGTGCCGATGTGGTCCTGTTCGGGGAACTCCACAACAATCCCATCAGCCACTGGCTGCAGCTGGAGCTGACAGGGGACCTTTTTGTTGCCCGGGGTGCTGAACTGGTGATGGGAGCGGAGATGTTCGAATCAGATAACCAGCTGATCCTCGATGAGTATTTTTCCGGGATCATCACCCGGGAAAAGTTCGAGGATGAGGCGAGGTTGTGGCCCAATTACAAGACCGATTACAAACCGCTGGTGGAATTTGCCCGCATCCATGGTCTTTCATTCGTTGCCACCAATGTTCCCAGGCGTTATGCCAATTCGGTCTTCAAAAAGGGACTGGCTGTCCTGGACAGTTTACCCGCGGAGGCCTACCGCTACCTGGCACCCCTTCCCCTCGCATATGACACCGCCCTGAACTGCTACAACCAGCTGATCCACGGTTCGGGGCCGCAGGGCCACGGAAGCATCAACCTGGCCGATGCCCAGGCCATCAAGGATGCCACCATGGCCCATTTCATCCTCAAAAACAGAAGGGAAGAACAGCTGTTCCTCCATTTTAACGGGGCCTACCACTCGGATCATTTCGAGAGCATTTACTGGTGGCTGAAACAGGCAGATCCAGACCTGAAAATCGTGACCATCACCACCGTTTCGCAGAAAGAGGTGGCCGATCTGGAGGAGGAGAACAGGGGAACGGCCAGTTTCATCATCGCCGTTCCAGATAACATGACCACCACCTATTGATCGGCGCCCACTTTGAGGAGCATCTGATTGCCG
>CAZNSZ010000025.1:49569-53065 GCA_964575865.1 uncultured Bacteroides sp.
TAACATGACCACCACCTATTGATCGGCGCCCACTTTGAGGAGCATCTGATTGCCGGTATGAGCAGACGCTGACTGTTCAGGTCAGATCGCTCACTGTGTGTTGGGAAGTTGGCTTACTCCTGTGGAAATACTGCTTCTACCAGTTCCCAGATCTCAGCGCTCTCTATATTGCGCAATTTCTGGATCTTTTCGCTGACCTGTTCTATGGTGAGGTCCGGATGAACCGCCGAGAAGAAATCTTCCCCCTCACCCGTGAGCTGGGATGCATCCCTGTAACCGTCCACCGTAATGAATGCGGCCTGTCCTTTGTCATATGGCCAGTTGCTCCAGATCCCCCAGTGTGTCCGCAATCCCCGGCTGATCCCCTCTTCGTGCAGGGGTTTGAACACCTCCATCTCCATCCGTGCATAATCGGAGGCATCTTCCGGCTTGACTTTCATTCGGTTGACCACGATCAGGTTTGAATTCTGGCTGTTTTCGGCAACCCCCATCTGATGGGATACCTCCACGTGCGCCAGGACCCTGGAAGCGGCAGTCTGGTTCAGGATCTCTGAATCGGGTCCGTTCATGAATTCATCAAAGAATCCTTCAGGAACCGGTTTGAAGGACTGGGCATAATTGTCGTACCAGTTGACTGTGATGTACTGGTAGGGATCGTTATATCCCGCATGGACCTTTCTCCAGAGCTGCCACCCCGATGAGAGTCCCTCCCTCAACCGTTTCTGGTGGATCTTTTTCCAGGCCTGTTCCACCTGCAGATAGGTGCTTTCAGATTCCTGTGTCACTTTCATGAATTCCACCACAACCGTGGGATTCTGGGCTGAGAGCGAAAGGCAAAAAACGGCCATGAAAGTGCCGGCGATAACTGTTGAGAATCGTTTCATTTGTGAATAGGTTAGGTTAATAAGTAGCTAAATGTGAGCAAGGTAGGGAATTGCTGCATACGGGAAGCCCGGGTTTCCGGGTTTAACAATTATTTGTGATTTGGCAGGACCGTTATCCGGTTGGGATGGAAAACCTAAAGCGGTGAATCGTCCTTCTCGGAAGGACGGGAATAGAAGCGCTGTGTGGGGTAAGCGAATTCAATGTCCTTGTGCTGTGCGAAGGCTGCCAGGACATCCTCCCAAATTTCGTGTTCAGTGGCCCGTCTCCTCCTGGCGTCACAGATGTACCGCATGGTCAGCAGGATCCCGCTGTCCCTGACCGAGGTGTATACGATGGGGGTCAGGTACTGGTAGAAGATCATGTATTTTTTGCTCGCTTCGAGCACCCGCTTTTCCGCCTCGGCGGAGAGTTTCTCCCCGTGCTCCCTCACAATCCGGTCCAGGATCTCTTTGGCTTTGCTCCAGTTGCTCTCGAAGGTGACCAGGATGGGCATTTCGTTCCAGATAAATTTAAATCCCGCGCTGTAATTGGCCTGGGTCTGGGTGAAAATGGTGCCGTTGGGCACATGGATGATCCTGCCGGTACTCTGGTCCGCATCCACCCAGTTCCCGATCTCCAGCAGGGTGAACTGGAAAAGGCGGATATCGATCACATCCCCGGCATGGTTCCCGATCTGAATGCGGTCCCCCAGGGCAAAGGGCTTGCGGGTCAGAATAAAGACCCATCCCGCCATGTTGGTCAGGGGATCCTTCATGGCGATGGCGATACCCGCCGTGAGCAGTCCCAGAAAAGTTCCGAATTCCCCGATCGCCTTGATCCAGACGCTTCCGATCAGGATCACCGTCAGGAGTCCCCCCGCAAATCCAACGGACCTTTTCCAGCTGTAACGCGACTTGGGATCCTCCGTGAACCGCCAGACCAGTTTCAGGATGGAGAAGCGAACGAGCCAGACGATCACCAGGATGATGATGGAGTAGAGGATCTTGGTCTGGTTTTCCGGGCTGATCCCGACCGATTCCTGCAGAAAAGCGGTAATGCGTTGCATGCGGTGCGTCGGAGTTGCTCCCTTAAATTAAGGAAAAAACTTTGGAATCAGGAAGCTCTTCTGGCCAAATGTTGGCTCCGGTCAGATCCTGGCCAGGCCGAGGGTGACCGTATGCAGGATAATGGTGATCAGCAGGTAGAGGTTCCGGGAGGCCGCCGGGCGGAGCCCCGGGAACGCATAGTGGATGGAGCCTGCATGGCACGAGGAGATGCAATCCCCGCACAGGGTGCATCCCATCCCCGGTTTCCGCGCTGCGATGTCGGTGGGGCGAAGGGCGTCATACCTGCAGCTTCTGGTGCAGGCCATGCAGTCGGTGCAGGAGCCGTTGTCGATGCGCAGCCTGAAGGGATTGACCCTTCCGGTCAGGTTCACGATGGTCCCGATGGGACAGTAAGCGGTGCAGTGGACCATTCTTCCCTGCCGCCTTGAAACCAGCAGGATAATTCCCAGTCCGGTTACCCCGAAACCTGCGCCGAGCACCGCGGCGGATCGCCCCGGTATCTCTGCCCAGCGGAGTGCCAGTGCTGCCGCAATGACCAGGATCAGCATGGTCCATTTCAGAAACCATTTGTTATGGAGTGGTTTACGGGTGGTTTTGCCCCGCGAGGCCAGGGCGTCGAGGGCCCCGAAATAGCAGAGGTGACTGCACCAGGCGGGGCCCGAGAGCAGGACGGTACTGACGAAGAGGAGGGTCATTACCGATAGGTGGCCGCGATAGAGGGGGCCTGCGACGATCATTGCCGGAACGGGCAGGTGCAGCTTCCCGGTCATCAGGAAACGGGTATCCAGTGCAATCCCCAGTATCAGCTGGCTGAAGAAGACAACGGAGAATGCAAACCAGGTGATTGTCCGCCAGCGGTGCACCTTCCGGGGGTCCTGCATGTGATGGGCCACCAAGGCTCCATAGAATCCGAGAAGGATGATCTCCGCCCAGCCGCCTCCCGGCAGGAAACGTTCCAGCAGCAGCATGGGGCGCTCCACCTTCCACTGGACCATCACCAGCATGATGCCCACCCCGAGGAAAACCCCCGCCGGGAGCCTCCACCGCCGCCAGTCCGTCCCCCTATTTGTCATACCCACGCTGACTTCAGGATCTCTCCTTCCACGCCGACGATGACCGCTTTTACCGGAACCTTTCTTTCTGCTTCCGAGGCGGCTCTTTGAACCAGCTGCAGCAGTCCGCCGCAGCAGGGGACCTGCATCATCATCACCGTCAGGGTATTGATCCCGGCCTCATCGATCAGTGCCCTGATCTTGGTCACGTAGGCATCCAGTTGCTGGTCCAGCTTAGGACACGCAATGGCCAGGGTTTTACCCTTCAGCCACCGGCTGTGGAAGTTCCCCAGTGAATAGGCCACGCAGTCGGCTGCAAGCACCAGGTCGGTTCCCTTGAAATAGGATGCTCCGGGATTGATCAGGTGCATCTGCACCGGCCACTGCCTGAGCTCGGAGGGCTGGTGGTCAGCTCCCGCAGAACGGTCCATGGAGAGTCCTGCGGCCGAAAAGGCCCCCGCTGGCGCACTTCCGGCCGCCGCACTTCCGGCCGCCGCACTTCCGGCCGCCGCA
>CAZNSZ010000026.1:0-52813 GCA_964575865.1 uncultured Bacteroides sp.
CAGGATCTGGATCAGATCCTGGACAGCCATTTCAGGGCCGTAGGCCAGAAGCAGCTGAAAAACATCAATACCCTTCAGACCGCCGGACAGGCGGATATGATGGGAATGCAGGCAGGATTTGCCATGAAGGCCAAAAAACCGGATAAAGTCAGGGTTGTGATCGACTTCCAGGGTGCCGAGATCATTCAGGCCTATGATGGCCAACAGGCATGGGCCATCAACCCCATGACGGGATCGGCGGTGGCCATGGACCTGTCGGGAGCCGACGCGGATAACATGAAAGAGAGGGCCGACATGGATGGACCGCTCTGGAATTACAAGGAGAAGGGACATCAGTTGTCCCTTGACGGATCGGGTCAGGCCAATGGCCATGAGTGCCATATCCTCAAGCTGGACAAGAGTAACGGGACAACCGATTTATATTATGTGGACAAGGAGAGTTACCTGATCCATGAGTTGCGGACCAGCACCCTGATGAATGGCTCCCAGGTGGAGGTAGTGGCTCAAATGAGCGACTACAGGGATGTGAACGGATATAAAATGCCATTCAGGATTGAGCAGCAGGCCATGGGACAGACGTTCATGACCATCCAGCTGGAAGAAGCGGAGGTCAACGCGGAACTCGACGATTCGATTTTCTCGAAGCCTGGCGGTAACTGATCTTCTGAACCTGCAGCCGCAGGATCCTGGTGCATGCAGGACTTTCTTACCGGATCCGGATGAACCGGGCGTGTTCCCTTACCACTTCCCCTTCCTTCCAGAAGAGCATGTATGCCCCCTCTGCCAGGTGTGTGATCTGAAGCTCCCGGACGCCGGTACCGGGAGTGATGGGTGTGCTCAGCACCTCACGGCCTGAAATATCCACAATCGACAGGGATCCCTGCCGGACAGGCAGGTTCCCGAAATGAACCGTTAACAGGTCCTGTGCCGGGTTGGGGTAAAGGGTCAGGGCTCCGGAATCAGCATGAAAGGGGGATGATCCCACCAGCGGGGAATGGCGTATCGCTTCTGCCTGCAGGATCCAGCCTTCCTGCCTGTCCTGCACGAAAGCCACCACCATCAGGTCAGAGACATCTTCCAGGTAGACCGGGTATTCCCAGCTGAATGACTGTTCCACCTCTGTGCCGGTGGACCAGGAATTACCCAGCAGTGTCCCCGAAGGCGATGGAAGCATATCCAGCACCACGTTCCGGAATGTGCCGTCGGGGGAGAGCTCCGGATAGGAGGTGACTTCCTCCTCAAGAACCACGATGTAGAGTTGAAGGTATGCATCAAAGGTATCGGTCAGGGAGACCGCAAGGGCCACTCCTTCCAGGCGGTCGGACTGGAAATCGACCGCAAGCAGCAGGTCAAACAGCGGGGTTTCGGCAGCAGCCCCTTTCAGCACCTCATCGTCGGGACTGGTCCCGGGTGACGAAAAATCATAGCGGTATTCCGGCGTTACGCCGCCGTTCAGGACCGCAAAGGGTGCCTGCGGATTCCCGTAATTGAAGGCCCTCGAGGAGGGGGGAAAGGGATTGTAGGCGTTCATTGGGTCCTCCTGGGGGTAATGCATGTGATAATGCAGGTCATAGACCAACGCCCGGTGGCTTTCCCCGAACCTCCTGACCACTGAATCGGCTGCAGCCATCTCCCATGAAACGTTTGTGAAATATTCCAGTACCGACCGCCGCCGCATCGATTCCCTGATGGCGAAATTGTCAAATGCAAATCCCTGGTTAAACCTTCCGGGGGTTATTTCCTTCCGCCCCCCCGAGGCAAATGCCACTCTGAATATGAAGTGGCCTGTTCCTGACTGGAGATCGAACGGATAATCAGCGGTAACCCATGATTTATCGGGCTCGAAAGAGGCCAGCCCCCAGCCCGTGCTGCTCCCCCCCGGCATATATGCGATCCCGGTCTGGTTGTACCAGTTGGTCCCTCCCTCCGGGGTGCCAAGTGTCGTCCAGCTCTCTGCCATCGCCTCCCGGTACTGGAGGACGGCCCCGCCTTTACCGGGTTCAAAACTTTTCATAATATCCAGCTCAACAACCGGATTCCTCAAACCGGAAAGGTCGAAGCAGGGACTGGTCACCCATGAATGCTCGATGGTTCCCTGGTTGTATTCAGGCAGATCGGTCACCCATGCCCTGTCCCCGGATACGGGTTCAAATCCTTCGAAATCAGGCACATCCAGCACCCAGCTTTCCAATCCTCCGGAGGAGGAGACACCCCATCCCGCTGCCGCCTGATCAAAGCTTTCATCATATCCTCCCGGACCGAGAACCTCCAGTGGCTGCAAGTCAATTTCCCTGGAAGTCTCCCCGGTACAGCCTGCCACATTTTCCATATGGAGAAAGACCTGGTAGGGATCCAGGGATGGAAAGGTATAGGCAAGAGAGAGGTCATCAGGCGAACTTCCGATCTCATCCACAAGGGAGCCGCTCAGGGTCCGGATCCTCCAGATCAGGGTATCCAGGTCAGTCTGCAGGGAACCGGCTGCTGCCTGGAACAGAATGGGCCTGTCCGGGGCATAACAATTGGTGCTGATGGTGAAGTCAGCCGGGGGACTATCCACCAGGAGCGTATCAAGCCCGGTGAAACCCTGGCAACCGCCTGAAGTGGTGGCCGTAAGGGTGATCGTTATGGAGCCCGGCCCGGAATAGAAATGATCGGGATTTTCCAGGGTGCTGGTGTTGTTGCCGCCGCTTCCCGGATCACCGAAATTCCAGTTCCACGATTCCACCGATCCTTTCATGGGGGTCAGGTTTTCAAAAGAGACCGTTCCGCCCTGCACTGGGAGGCAGACAGGTGAAAGGGTAAAGAGGGGTTCCGGGTTGAATTCAACGGAGATCAGCTGGGAGAGCCTGGATTGACATCCGTTGGTAGAGGTATACTCCAGCTCAATCTCAAGCATGCCGGCTGATACCTCCTGGTCTCCGGGATCGAAAAAGAACCCGTCCGTCTGGCTGCCCGACACACCGGGACCGCTGAAGGAATAGGTCGCTCCGGGATCCTCCCCGTTCACCTCGGGAAGAAGGGGATAGGGTTCGTCATTCTTACATACATTTTCCGGCAGATTGGCAATCCCGGTGGCGCCCCCTTCCAGCACGGTAAACTGCGAGGAAGCATCAATTTCCAACCCTCCGGTCCCGTAGGTATAGACGATCTCGTAGTTTCCGGTGAGCCCTGCCGGCTGCAGTGTGGCCATATTGTCACCGGGATCGGCATCGGAAATGTATCCCTCCAGCGGGGTGGAGGAACCCGCCCTGAAAAGTTGAAAGCTTCCGTTCAGGTTGTCTTCATTGCTGCCGATGATGGTATAATCCGAACCATTGCTGCAGAACGAGGTAATCAGTTCATCCCCGTCATAAAGCCCGACCCTGGATTCTCCCGAAAGAACGTAAAGGAGTTCGGTATCGGTGCTGATGCAACCCTCGTCGGTGGTGTAGGTACAGGTGATCTGGTGGGGAGATCCCTCCGTGGTGGCAACCGAAGGAAAGAAGGTGTTGCGGGATACTCCTGGTCCCGAAAAGACACCTCCCGGGGGATCGGAGACCAGGTCCACGCCCTGTTCACTTTCCAGATATGCCGTCCTGTCCAGGATAATGCTGACGGGCGGTGCAGGGGTGACCTCCACTTCGACGGATCCGTATGCCCTTCCTTTCCTGTCCTTGCTGTCGAGCGCCTCCGAAATATAATAGGTATTGTCCTTGTCAGGGTAGATTTCAAATTCATGGGGCATATAGATATCCTCCAGCACTGTGTACACCCCGTCGCTGTCGCTGATGGTCACCGTGTAAGGGGGCGAGCCCCCGTATACCGAAAGGCGGGCGGTTACCGATTCCCCCTGGCAGATATCGGTGGGTCCGTCAGCCCGGATCGAGATCAGAAATACCTGTCCGGTTACCGTGTTCTGAACCGTGAACAAAGTAAGGAGCAGGAGGAGCACAAACCATTTCCTTTTATCCATCTGCCTATTTGTCTATCTGATCCTGCAGGTATAGAACAGGTATGAAGTCCGAATGTTGATTCCCGGTTGGTGATTTGGTAAAAATATACGTATTTGCGGCCCATTTGTTACAGGCAGGGTAATAACGGGACGGGTACCCCGGCCCTTAACGGGATCAGCACCACCCTGCCCGCCCCTGATCAAAATAAGATGACCGGGAATGAACAACCCGTAGGGAATCCTGTTCTCCCTTTGAAACAGGGAATCAGAACCTGTAGGGAACACATCATACATGCAGACGATCAAAACATATGCCCAGGTGGACCATCACCAGGACGAGGTGAGTTACCGGATCGCCCGCATGGAGGAGATTTTCGAGGAGCGGCAGGGGGCCAGGGATGATCCGCACCGCCACGACTATTACACCCTCCTGCTGGTTAAACAGGCACTGGGGCAGCATGTGATCGATTTCAGGAAGTATCCCCTGTCACCCCTTCAGGTGTTTTTTATCAGCCCCGGACAGGTCCATCAGGTCATTGAGGAGAAGAAGTCCTACGGTTACGTGGTGCTGTTTTCCCCCAGGTTCCTGGCCGAGAACAACATCCCGGTCCGGTTCATTGATGACCTCAGCCTCTTCAACGACTGTGGACAGTCCCCTCCGCTGGAGATCAATCCCGGTGAATATGAGATCCTTTCAGGATATTGCGAAGAAATGCTTGCGGTATACCGGTCCGATCAGAAATTCAAGGAACAGGCCATCAGTGCCTATCTGAAACTGTTCATGATCCAGTGCAACAACCTCTGCACCCTCCAGACCGATCATACCCAGAACCAGGAGGCCGGAAATACGATCCTCCGGAACTTCAAGCAAATGGTCGACCAGAACCATACCCGGTGGCACCAGGCCTCTGATTACGCCGATGCCCTGCACGTCACACCCGATCACCTGAACCGGGTGGTGAAGATGCTGCTGGGAAAAACTGCCAAAGAATACATTCAATCCAGGATCGTTTTATCTGCCCGGCGCCTCCTCTACTTCTCTGAGCTTTCCGCCAAAGAAATCGGCTACCAGCTGGGATTCTCCGAGCCTGCCAATTTCAGCGCATTCTTCAAAAAACACACCGGGCAATCCCCCTCTCGGTTCAGGAATGCTTCCTGAGATCGGATTTTCATAATTCCATCCCGGTTTTTCATATTCCGGAACCTGAACGGTCTCCCGATCTTTGTACCCATCATTGAACACCATCCTGCAATTGGGGGGGTGAACAGAAAACAACCATACGATGAAAACAACATTGCATAGATCCGGATCCAGGGGACATGCCGACCATGGCTGGCTCGATTCACGCCACACATTCAGCTTCGCCAGTTATCACAACCCGGAGCGGATTCATTTCGGAGCCCTTCGGGTGCTGAATGACGACCGGGTGGCCCCGGGGCGCGGGTTTGGTACCCATCCGCACGATAACATGGAGATCATTTCCATTCCCCTTGAAGGCGATCTTGAACACAAAGACAGCATGGGAAATACCACCGTGATCAGGGAGGGGGACCTTCAGGTCATGAGTGCCGGAACCGGGATATTCCACAGCGAATACAACAGGAACAGCGACCGGGAGGTCAAATTCCTGCAGATATGGGTCTATCCCCGCCAGAAGAATGTGACACCGCGGTATGACCAGATCTCATTGAAGGATCTGGAGAAGAAAAACGCCTTCTACCAGGTCCTTTCCCCGGATCAGGAGGATCAGGGAGTCTGGATCCATCAGGACGCATGGTTTCACCTGGGGGATTTTGATGCGGATGTTACCGCCTCCTATACACTGAAAAAGGAGGGCAACGGGGTTTATGCATTCGTGCTGGAGGGATCCCTGGAAGCGGGAGGGATCCGCCTGGACAGCAGGGACGGCCTTGGGATCCGGGAGACCTCCGAAATATCTTTCAGGGCAACTGAGCCTTCCCGCATATTGCTGATGGAGGTACCCATGACCTTTTGATCACTCCAGTCCCAAATCCGGGGCCTGCTTACGAATCAACCAGAAAAAAAGAGATGCATATGAACCATAAAAATCAGATAGCCATGACAACAAAAACAAATGCGAGGCTGAACACGGATTCGGCGGCAAATTCAGAGACAAGAACCAGATGGATGGTGGACCCGGCACATTCGGAATTCCTCTTCAAGGTGAAACACATGATGATCTCCACCGTCACCGGGCGGTTTGAGAAGTTCGATGCGTTTGTGGAGAGTGACGGGGACGGTTTTGCGGGATCGGATATCCATGTGGAAGTGGAAGTGGATTCCATCAATACCAACAACGGGGACAGGGATGCCCATTTGAAAAGTGACGATTTTTTCAACGCGGAATCCTTTCCGAGCATGGTGTTTGAATCCTCTTCATTTGACGGGGAGACACTTACCGGGAACCTCACCATCAGGGACGTAACCAGGGAGGTCACCCTTCAGGTGGAATCCGGCGGGATCGCTGTGGATCCTTACGGGCAGACCAAAGCCGGATTTGAACTCACCGGCGAGATCAGCCGGAAGGAGTTCGGACTGAAGTGGGATGCGGTGACCGAAGCAGGCAGTGTGGTGGTTTCCGATAAGGTTAAACTGGTGATTGACATCCAGTTCATCCGGCAGGGTTAACAAACTTTAAAGCGTACAACATGAATGAAGGCTGTGCCGGATGGCATGGCCTTCTTTCATATGGCAGGGACGAAGTCAATTCTCCGTCTGTGAAGTTGGAGGCTGTTGATGGCATTTGTTCGGAAAATATTGTTTATTTTATTCGATCTACACCTTCAACGGGACTGCCCATGCTATTCAAGAGCATCCTGACGCCAGCTCTGCTTCTCTTCCTCATTGACCTCTCTGGTCAGCTGTCACCATTCGCTTCCCATCCTTCCCATCTGCATGATGACTCCTTTGCCAGATGGATTGCCCCTGATGGTGAGGATACAGAGGGAGTCTTCTATTTCCGCAGGAATTTTAAACTGGAAACCAGGCCTGATAGCTTTATAGTACATGTTTCAGCGGATAATCGATACAGGCTTTATGTCAATGGGAACCTGGTGTGCTGGGGCCCTGCAGCCGGAGATTTGTATCACTGGAATTATGAGACGGTTGACCTGGCCTCTTGGTTGAAGAGTGGGGAGAATCTCCTGGCGGCTGTTGTCTGGAATCCCGGGCAGATGGGTGGGGTCCGGCAGATCACCGAACAAACAGGTTTTATTCTGCAGGGCCCTCCCGGATATGAGAACCTGGTCCATACAGACAGTTCATGGAGGGTATTCAAAGAGCATGCATATCAATTCCTGAAGATGTCCGATGCCACGGCAGGAGGCGGATATATAGCAGGGGCCACAGAACAGTTAAATGGAGCGACCTGCTCCTGGGGCTGGGAACAAATTGGTTTCGATGATTCCCGGTGGAACCGTGCCACTGAAATTGGGGTGGGAAACCATTCCGGGCTGGATACCTGGAGCGGGACCCCCTGGTTACTCCATCCCAGGAGTATCCCCATGATGGAGATGCGGACTGAACGAAGTCCGGAAATCATTTTCATCCGGGGAATTGAAGAGTTGCCTGTACAAGGTTTTCCTGTAACGATCCCCGCTCATTCAAGGATTGAAATTTTAATGGATCAGGGGACACTTACTATGGGGTATCCACAATTGGATCTCTCAGGAGGAAAGGGTAGCCGCATTACTGTGCGTTACCAGGAGTCTTTGTTTGACCCGCAGGGCAGGAAAGGAAACAGGAATGAATGGCAGGACAAGACCATGAAGGGAATCTTTGATGTTTTCCTGACCGATGGGCGTGAATGCAGGTATGAGCCATTATGGATCAGGGTATTCCGTTATGTGCAGCTGATGGTTGAAACCCGGGATGAACCCCTGACCATTCAGGGATTTCGGCATCTTTACACGGCCTATCCTTTTGAAGAAAAGGGGACTTTTCAATCGAATGATTCATCCCTGGACCAGATCTGGGAGGCTTCATGGCGGACGGCACGGCTCTGTGCCCTGGAAACTTATATGGACTGTCCCTATTACGAACAGCTGCAGTACATCGGGGATACCCGGATTCAGGCAATGATCTCCTATTATGTGGCGGGGAATGACCTCCTGGCAAAGAATGCACTGATGCAATTCCGACACTCCATGCAACCCATGGGACTGACCCAGAGCAGGTATCCGGCGAGGGGGAGACAGATTATCCCTCCCTTCTCACTCTATTATATCTCAATGCTTCATGACTATTACATGTACAGGGAGGATCATGACTTCATCGGGCAGTTCATTCCTGGTATCGGATTTATCCTGGATTGGTTTACAGGCAGGATCGATTCAACCGGAATCCTGGGACCTCTTCCTTTCTGGAACCACATAGACGGAGGCACCGGATTTGCAAATGGCTCTCCGCCAGGCATTTCAGATGGGGGATCGGCCCATATGTCACTTCTTCTGGCGTATACCCTTGATAAAGCGGCCGAGCTGATGGAGGCGTTTGGGAAAGGGAATGCAGCCTCCCGGTACAGGGACCATTCTGCCTCACTGAAGGAGTGCGTATTAACCACATGTTATAACAAGGAGAAAGGGCTGATTGCGGAAACCCCTGCGCAGAAATTTTACTCGCAGCATACCAACAGTTTTGCCTTACTGACCGGTCTTTTTCAGGGGGAGCAAGCCAGGACGGTTGCTTCAAAACTGATCAGTGACCCGGGCCTGATACAGGCTACCCTCTATTTCCGTTATTATCTATTCCAGGCCCTGAAACTGTGCGGCATGGGTGATCAGGTACTTAATCTGCTGGATCCCTGGCGGGAGTGTCTGGAAACAGGGCTGACAACATTCCCCGAACACGGAACAGAGAGCCGATCTGATTGCCATGCATGGTCGGCGCATCCCCTGTATGATTTGCTGGGTATTACCTGTGGGATTGAGCCGGCATCACCAGGATTTTCCAGTGTTCTGATAGCTCCTCAACCTGGCAAACTTGAGTGGTTCAGCGGAAAAGTACCACACCCCAGGGGAGAAATCAGAATCGAAATGAAAAAGAATGATGTTGGTGTTCACTTCAGTATCCGGATACCGGAAAAAGTCCCCGGCTCGTTCCGTTATAACGGACAGATACATGCACTGGAAGGGGGACAAACCCAATTTACCTTTCCCCGACAATGAAAACATACTTACTGCCAGTGAGGCAAGTCAGCAGACAAATATGGATCCTTATCGTTGCAACGGTTGTCGTTTCCTGCCAGAAGGAGGAAACCTTTACTTTCGATGAACAGCGGGCGATCCTTATGTCCACCGGCTGGAAACTGGACAGGCTGGTCCTCCATTTCAATGACAACAGGCCCGGAGAGGAAACGGATACGCTGGTACTGGTCGCCTTCCGCTCCGATAAAGAGGAGCAGCAGATGACCGTCTACACGGACCGTTGGATTGTTTTCGAGAACGATACCCTGGCGCTGACCGCGTTCAATCTGGATATTTATTCCAGGGAGAATGAGGGTGCCGAATGGGAGCTCACCAGCAGGAACAATACCGGGGTGGGCGGGACGGACTGGGGACCGGACAGTGATGGCACGCCCCACCTGAGCCTGAAGAAGGAATGGCCGATCCGCATTCTTCTGGTCAGCGGGAAGGAGTTTATCCTGAAAAATGCCTACCGGATCGAAACCGTGGAGGAGATCCTTTCGGTTGGGGCAACGCTGACCTACCTTTTCGGCGGATATCCGTCAGGTATCCTTGAAAGCATCGATGCCGTCTACCGGGCGGCAGGACCGGACGAAGGGCCCAACTGGTTTCCCCCCTGGTTTTTATGGCCGACAGGGTACCCCTGACCGGTGAAAATCCCAACATTTGTCCTATATTCGCGTTTAACAAGGGAATCCATGTGGATCAGGAAGAAACATATCGGACAATTGCTCCTGCTCTGTTTTTCAGTATTCCTGGCGCATAACCTGGTCCCGCATCACCATCATTCCGGTCTGATCGCATCACCCGAATGCGGGACCTGTCCTGCAGAACACGGGGATCACCATGAAGAAAGAGGCCAAGAAACCCATTGTCATGCTTTCAATGACCTGGCATTCAACAAGGTCAAATCGAATCAATGGACGGCCGATGTGAGCCATGTACTGGTCCAGGACATGGATGCGGCCTCTATTCCTGATCCTGTATTTCAGGCTTCCGAAACAGCCCTGGACGTTCCTCCGAAAGCGCTCCTGCCTTCGCCAGAGGGCAGCGCATCCATTGCCCCAAGGGCCCCTCCCGGGAATTCGGGGATTCTGTCTGTTGCATAAGGTCTTCGGGATCCGGTCGGATCTGCGAAGCTGTTCATCATTTTCAAACACATTGTCATGCATAACATGGGGTATGCCATGATTCTGATCATGGCCATAACAGCCGGTTGCGGGCCCGGCAGCGGTTCCTCGCGCGGGGAGGAACCGGAAGCCCACCGGGAAGAGATCCTTCAGCACACACTTTTCACCCCGGAAACGGAGTTCTTCATCGAACATCCGGTCCTGGTTGCAGGGGAGGAAGCCGTGTTTCTGATCCACGCCACGCGGCTGGACAGTTACCGGCCCTATGATTCCGGGACCCTGACCCTCCAGATGGGAGGATGGTCCCTCCGTCTCACAGAACCGGACCGCCCGGGAATATTCTCCGCTTCATTCGTCCCGCAGGGGGAGGGTGAATCTGAACTCCTGTATTCCTTTCAGTCGGGAGATGTGACCGCGTCCGTCAGCCACCCGGTTTTCATACGGCACACTGCAGACGGTGATCATGATGTGCATGAACACCAGAACCCGGAAAGCGGACCCGGTGGGCACATTCATGGAACAGGTGAGGCCCACCAGGAAGAGCAAGCCGGGGAAACAATTCCAGGCGGACCTGATGGGGGAGAAGTGCTTTTTTTTAAAGAGACGGCCTGGGAAAGCAATTTCATGGTACAGCAACTGGATTTCGAACCTTTCTCTTCCGTACTGAGGTCCAGCGGTGAGATCCTGGCCGTACCCGGAGAAAAAAAGAATGTGGCGGCAAATTCCGGCGGTATGGTGGTTTTTGCCGACCGTCGGCTGGTACAGGGCTCCCTTGTGCAAAAGGGCCAGCACCTCTTTACCATCCAAGCCGGTCTGGTGGGTAGCGACAACTTTGAATTGCGCTACCACGAGTACCTGAACAGACTGAACAACAGCCGCAACGCATACCACAGGCACCGGGTCCTTTATGAGCGCGATGTGATCCCGGAAAAGCAGTACCTGGAATCACGGACGGAGTATGTTTCTGACAGTATCCGCTTCTATGACCTGGCCGGGAAGGCTGGCAAGGATGGCTTGGTGGTGACCGCCCCTTCACAGGGATTTATTCATCATCTGAATGTGACCGAAGGAGAGTATGTGGAGGCCGGTCAGCTGCTGGTGACCATTTCATCGGATAAAAAGCTCCTGCTGCGTGCGGATATCCCCCAGCAGCATTACAACCGGATGAAACAGGTGGTTTCGGCCCACTTCAGGCCCGCCTTTTCAGAGAAGACCTACACCCTGGAAGAACTGGGGGGCAGGCTGCTTGCCAGGGGATCTTCGGTGGCGGAGAACGACCACTACATTCCCCTCTATTTTGAAGTGGAGAACGACGGCACACTGCTTGAAGGAGCCTTTGCCGAGTTTTACCTTTTGTCGGACCGGGATGAGGAACGGCTGACGGTTCCTGAAACTGCCATCCTGGAGGAGCAGGGGAACCACTATGTCTACCTTCAGGTATCAGGGGAGCGGTATACCAGGAGGGCCATTGAAATTGGCGATAGTAACGGGATAAGGGTGGAAGTGTCCGCAGGGCTCACTCCCGGGGACCGGGTCGTTACCCGGGGGGCGATGTTGTTAAAAAGCGCATCGATGGTGACCGGCGAAGCGGATCACGGACATGCACATTAAACAGGGACCATGCTGAACAGAATCATTCAATACGCGCTGAACAACAGGATGCTGGTGCTCTTTCTGACACTGGCGCTCCTAACCGGAGGATTGATTTCCATGCGGAACCTGGAGATTGATGTGTTTCCTGACCTGACGGCCCCGACGGTGGTGGTGCTGACCGATGCACACGGAATGGCAGCCGAGGAGGTGGAAATGCTGGTGACCTTTCCCATCGAATCGAGCCTGAACGGAGCCACCGATGTGCGCAGGGTCAGGTCCAGCTCCTCCTATGGATTTTCCATTGTCTGGGTGGAATTTGAGTGGGATACGGACATTTACAGGGCGAGGCAGATCGTGAGTGAGAAACTTCCCGTCATTGCCAATCAGCTGCCCGGGGACATCGAAGCCCCCATCCTCGCACCCCAGACCTCCGTCATGGGAGAGATCATGCTGATCGGACTGCAGTCGGATTCCCTCTCCATGCTGGAGATCCGTACCATTGCTGAAAAGCAGGTCAAACAACGCCTTCTCTCCGTGACAGGCGTTTCCCAGGTGGTGGTCATGGGCGGACTGTTTCCTCAATATCAGATCCTTGCAGATCCTTACCGGATGCAATACCATGAGGTATCACTGGGTCAGCTGATGGCGGCGGCGGAGAACACCAACAGCAATGCTTCCGGCGGGTTTATCAACCAGTACGGAAAGGAATATATTGTCAGGGCAACCGGACGTTCCGCTGATCCCCTGGAGATTGGTTCCTCGGTGATTGCCGTCAGGAACCATAAACCGGTGAAGATATCGGATGTGGCCACCGTCCGGGTAGGCCATCCGGACCGGATCGGCGATGCCACCCTGGATGAAAAACCTGCTGTGATCCTCACCGTTCTGAAGCAGCCCAATACCAATACCCTGGAGCTGACCCAGAGGGTGGAGGAGGCCCTGCAGGGACTGAAGACCACTTTGCCTGAGGAACTCAGGATCAATGCCGAACTCTTTCAGCAGGCCGGTTTTATCCGGACCGCAGTCAGGAATGTGTTCCGGGTATTGATCGAGGGGGGCATCTTTGTCTTTATCGTGCTCTTCCTGTTCCTGCTGAATGCCAGGACCACGCTGATCTCCCTGATTGCCATTCCCCTCTCCCTGCTGCTTTCTGTGATTACCCTGAGGCTGATGGGACTGACCATCAATACCATGTCGCTGGGAGGGATGGCCATTGCCACGGGGGTGCTGGTGGACGATGCCATCATCGATGTGGAGAATGTGCTCAAAAGGCTTAAGCAAAACCACCGGAAACCTCCTGAAGAAAGGGCGGGGATGGTGTCTGTCATTTATGACGCATCAGTTGAGATCCGCTCTTCAATCGTACAGGCTACACTCATCATCATTGTGGCTTTCATACCCCTCTTTTTCCTGGGAGGCATGGAAGGGAGGATGCTGAAACCACTGGGGATCACGTTCATTGTTTCGCTGCTGGCGTCCCTGCTTGTGGCCCTTACCCTTACTCCGGTGCTTTCAAGCTACCTGCTGACCACGGAGGCCCAGATGAGAAGGGATGAAAGGGGGGGGAACAGGCTGGTGCAAAGGCTGAATGCCTGGTACCAGCATTCACTGGACGGGGTCATCCGGAGGCGCGCATGGGTGTTGTCCGTTGCTGCAGCCCTTCTCGTGGTCGCACTGCTGGTTTTTTCCACTTTCGGAAGGTCATTCCTGCCCGAATTCAATGAAGGGAGCATCACCATTACTGCCACGACCCTGCCGGGGGTCTCGCTCGATCAGAGCAGCGCCATCATGTCGGCCATTGACAGGGAACTGCTTGAGATCCCGGAGGTGATCCATGTGAGCAGAAGAACCGGGAGGGCTGAACTGAACGAGCACAGCCACGGCGGCTCAAATTCATCTGAGATCGACGTTCCGTTTGCGCTCAGGGAGAGGGGCTACCATGAATTCATGGAGGAGGTGAGAGAAAGGCTCGGATCCCTTCCGGGGATCAATCTGAACATCGGCCAGCCCCTGGGACACCGGATCGACCACATGCTTTCAGGGACCCGGGCGGGGATCGCCATTAAACTGTTCGGAACCGACCTGAACACCATGTACCGCACAGCTCACCAGATCAGGGCGGCCATTGAGGAGATACCGGGTGTGGTGGATCTGAATGTGGAACAGCAGGTCGAAATCCCGCAGCTGCAGATCAGGCCCAGGCAGGAGATGCTGGCCAGGTACGGGATCCCCCGGAATGAACTGACCGGGTTTGTGGAAACAGCCATCGCGGGAAAGAAAGTGGCGGAGGTATTTGAGAACAACCTCAACTTTGACCTGGTGGTCCGTTTCGACTCCTCCCACCGGAATTCCGTGGATGCCATCCGGAACATCCTCATCGATACCCACCCGGGCCGCAAAATCCCGCTCAGCTATGTGGCCGATGTGGTTTCGGTCAGCGGTCCCAACAGCATCAACAGGGAGAATGTCCGGCGCAAACTGGTCATCTCGGCCAACACCTCCGGACGGGATGTGGGAAGTGTGGTCCGGGAGATCGAGCGGACCGTGGCAGCAGAGGTGGAGCTTCCCGAGGGGTACATGATCGAATACGGGGGACAGTTCGAGAGTGCCTCGCGGGCTTCGGCCACCCTTTTTCTCGCATCGCTGATGTCCATCCTGGTGATCTTTATGATCCTTTACCAGGAGTTTAAACATGCGGGTCTGGCCGGCCTTGTTCTGATCAACCTTCCGCTGGCACTGATCGGAGGTGTTGTTGCCATCCGGATGACCTCCAATGTGCTCAGCATCCCCTCCATCATCGGGTTCATTACCCTGTTCGGGATCGCAACCAGGAACGGTATCCTGCTGGTTTCCCGTTACAGGCACCTGAAGGCGGAGGGATACGGACTGAAAGAGACCATCATCCACGGATCGGCCGACCGGCTGAATCCCATTCTGATGACGGCGCTGGCCTCAGCACTTGCGCTGTTTCCACTTGCCCTTGCAGGAAATGAACCGGGAAATGAGATCCAGAGTCCCATGGCCATCGTGATCCTCGGCGGACTGGTGACCTCCACCCTGTTGAACCTGGTGGTGATCCCCCCGGTATACTACATCATCGAAAAAAGAAAAAAATGAGCTACCCATTGAAGATTTCAGCCATTGCGCTGTGCATCCTCTGGTCGGCAGCGTCGGCCCAGGAAACCGCTTTCAGTGTGAACGGGCAGGCAGCGGCTCACTACCCGGTGCCGGATAGCCTGATCCGTGCAGTGCTGACATACAACAGGACCCTGCTGGCAGCCTATGAGCAATACAGGGTTTCCGCCCTTGAAGCCAGTACCGGGATCAACCCCCCGGATCCGAGGGTGGAACTGGGGTACCTCTACGGAAAACCGGCGGACATGGGCAACCGGTTCGATTTTTCACTCTCCCAGGAGATCGATTTTCCCACCTCCTATGTACACCGCTCCAGGTCCCGGGACCTGCAAATATCCCAGGCGGGGCTTCACCTCCAGGCGGTCCGCCAGCAGGTGGTGCTGGAAGCGGTCCGTCTCTGGATCGAAAGGATCTACCTGATCCAGCTGGAAGGATTGCTGCTCAGGCGGGTCGAACTGGCGCAAAAACAGCTCGTCCAGGCGGACCAGAAAGTCAGCCTGGGGGAGTCCGGACAACTGGCCCTGAGCCAGTCCAACCTCCAGGCCACCGCACTGAGGGGTGAACTGGAGAGGACCAGGGCAGCCATCAGGGCAAACCTGTCCGCCCTGCAGGTGGTGACCGGGGGCATCACCCCGGAGATACCCGGCTCTGCCCTGCCTGCTTCCCGTCCCCCCGATCCCGATTCGCTCTGGCCGGCTTACCAGCAAGGACCGGAGATGCAGCTTTATAAAAGGGAGGTGGAGCGGAGGCAGCAGTTGACCAGCCTTGCCGCCAGCATGAGGCTGCCAAGGCTGTCAGCCGGTTATTACTCCGAGTCGGTGGCGGCGGAACAGTTCAGGGGATTCCAGGTGGGAGTTTCTGTCCCCCTCTGGGAGCACTCCAACCGGATCAAACTGGCCCGGTCCGAAGTGTCCCTTGCAGAGGCGGAGGCGGACCGGGTGTCACTTCAGATGGAAGAGGAGCTGAGGCAGAAAGCGGAACAATGGAAAAGCCTGGACCGGCAGATCAGCGAGATGGAGCAGGCACTGGCCAGGGTCAATGACATGGAACTGCTTACCATCGCCATGGAGGGAGGAGAGATCTCCCTGACCGAATACATGCTGGGTACGGACCTCTACTTCCGGAACCAGCAGACACTGCTCAGCCTGAAAAAGGAAAGATTGCTGCTGGAGGCGGAGATGAGAAGGATCTACTATTGAAGATTTAACATTTATTAGTGTTTACCTTTCAACCCTTTGGCGTTATCTTTGTTTTACTGAGGACGATGGCTCATGCCACCATGGCAAAAAAGGTACTCCATAGCGCCCTGGCATTGATGATGATCCTGACTGTTTCGGGGATCACCATCAACCTGCATTACTGCCACGACCGGCTGTACGACATGGCGCTCTTTGCCCCGGCACACAGTTGCTGTGAGACCGGCGCACACTGTCACCTGCCTGATGGCTCCGGAAATATGGACCACTGTGAGGATGACGCCATCCACGTGGAATCCACAGGCGAATACATCGGTACCTTCAACCCGGTCAGTTTCGGGGATGCACCGGTGATCGATCTTTTGCCTCATTTTTGCAGCCCCGTTCACGAGGCTCCCGTGGAGGACCGGAGATCCGCGGAGACTTTCTGGTACCAGGAGCCTCCTCCACCCAACGAGGTGGATCTTTCCCGCATACAGACCTACCTGATCTGATCCCTTTCCGGGGGTCCCCGTTTTCCATTGTACCCTGCATTGGCTCATGCAGGACGGGAATGCTTTGAAAGCATTGACAACCCCTTTCCAGCGAACCCTCCTTTCATGTTGAAACCGGTCCCGAGGGACCAAATCATTCAGGTATGCTGAATCACATCATCAGGTTTTTTCTTGAGAACAGGCTGGTCACCTTTCTGGTGCTCCTGCTTTTCATCGGCTGGGGCGTGGCTACGGCCCCCTTTGACTGGGATACGGGATCCTTTCCCCGGGACCCTGTCCCGGTGGATGCCATTCCCGACCTGGGGGAGAACCAGCAGATCATCTACACCGAATGGCCGGGACGTTCCCCCCAGGACATCGAAGACCAGATATCCTATCCCCTGACTACGTCACTGCTGGGGATCCCGGGGGTGAAAACCATCCGCAGCAGCTCCATTTTCGGACTGTCCAGCATCTATGTCATCTTCGATGAGGGGGTGGAATTTTACTGGAGCCGGACCCGTATCCTGGAAAAACTCAATTCCCTTCCGCCGGGCATCCTCCCCGAAGATGTCAATCCCGCCCTGGGACCGGATGCCACAGCCCTGGGACAGATATTCTGGTATACCCTGGAGGGAAGGGACCGGGACGGCAAGCCGGCGGGAGGATGGGACCCCCAGGAGCTGAGGACCATCCAGGACTTTTATGTGCGCTACGCCCTCACCTCGGCGGAGGGGGTGGCCGAGGTGGCCTCGGTGGGAGGTTTTGTAAAGGAATACCAGGTGGATATCGATCCGGGCGCCATGAAAAAATGCGGGGTCAACATCGCCCAGATCATGGAGGCGGTCAGGAAGAGCAACCAGGATATCGGGGCCCGGACCATGGAATTCAACAGGGTGGAATACCTGGTCCGCGCCCGGGGGTACCTGACCGGTCTGGAAGACCTTGAGAACAGCGTGGTGGCGGTGCGTGACAACGTTCCCATACGGATCAGGGATGTGGCACGGGTCCAGTTCGGCCCGGCTTCCCGCCGGGGAGGGCTTGATAAAGGCGGTGCCGAAGCCGTTGGCGGTGTGGTGGTGGCCCGCTACGGGGCCAATCCCATGCACACCATTGACAATGTGAAGGGAAAGATCGCGGAGATTGCCCCGGGGCTTCCGTCCAAAACACTGGATGACGGAACCGTTTCCAGGGTGACCATCGTTCCGTTTTATGACCGGACAGGGCTGATCAAAGAGACACTCGGGACCCTGGAAGAGGCCATTTCGCTGGAGGTGCTCATCAGTATCCTTGTGGTGGTGGTCCTGATCCTGAACCTTCGGGCCTCCTTCCTGGTCTCCAGCCTGCTGCCGCTGGGGGTGCTGATCGCTTTTATCGCCATGCGGCAGTTCGGCGTGGATGCCAATATCGTGGCGCTTTCCGGGATCGCCATTTCCATCGGGGTAATGGTCGACGTGGGGGTGGTGTTCACGGAAAACATCATCCGGCACCTGGATCTGCCAGGTAACAGGGGGGTGCGGGGCAAAAGGCTCGTTCAGGTGATCTATGAGGCCACCACCGAGGTGGCAGGCGCGGTCATGACCGCGCTGACCACCACCATTGTCAGCTTCCTTCCGGTATTTACCATGGAGGCGGCCGAAGGCAAGCTTTTCAAACCCCTTGCCTTTACCAAGACCTTTACCATGGTGGCGGCCCTGGTCATCGGACTGATCATCATCCCCACCCTGGCCCACATGGTCTTTTCCCTCAGGGGGAGCAGGGAACGGTTCAGGAAGGCTTTGTTCCTTCTGCTGATGGCCGGAGGGATAGTCCTGGCCGTGGCCACCGGATTTTACCTTGCACTTGTCCTGACCGCATTCGGCGCCAACGGCTATTTCGAAGGCAGGTGGCGCCGGGAAAACCGCAGGTGGGTGAACCGCATCAACCTGATCCTTGCGGGAGGGGTGATCCTCTATTTCCTGGCCAAGGCCTGGATGCCCCTTGGTGCAGGTAATTCCCTGCCGGCCAATCTGCTCTTTGTGCTGGTGGTGGTGGGTGCCGTGCTCGGGATCCTTTCACTGGTGGTATACCGGTATGAAAAACTGCTTGGCTGGGCCCTGCGTAACCAGTGGAAATTCCTGTTGCTGCCTGTCGTGCTGGTGCTTTTCGGCATCACCACCTGGCAGGGATTCGGAAATGTGTTCGGATTCATGCCCGGATTCGTAAAGAACAGCAGGGCATTTCTTCAGCTGGAAAAAACCCTGCCCGGACTGGGGAAGGAGTTCATGCCCGCCCTGGACGAGGGATCCTTCCTGCTGATGCCCACCACCATGCCCCATTCCGGGATCCAGGAAAACCTGGAAGTGATCCGGATGCTCGATCAGCGCGTCAATTCCATTCCCGAAGTGGAGGGGGTGGTGGGAAAATGGGGGCGCGTCAACTCGGCCCTCGATCCGGCCCCCACTTCCATGTTTGAGAATGTGATCAACTACAAGCCGGAATATATCCTCAATGAAAAGGGGCACAGGGTGCGATTCAGGACAAACCGCGAAGGGGCTTTCGAGCTTGCAGACGGTTCAACCTATCACCCCGGCAAAGACCCTTTCCGTGTGATCGGCAGGGAGGAACTGATCGAAGACAGGAAGGGGAAATACTTCCGGCAGTGGAGGGAGGAGATCCGCTCCCCGGATGATATCTGGGAGGAGATCGTCGGCATGGCCACCATACCCGGGCTCACCTCCGCCCCGAAACTGCAACCCATTTCCACCCGGCTGGTGATGCTGCAGACCGGCATGAGGGCCCCAATGGGGATCAAGGTTTTCGGTCCCGACCTGGAGACCATCGAACAGGTGGGGCTCGCGCTGGAAAATTACCTGAAACAGGTGGATGGCATCGCTCCGGCCTCGGTTTTTGCCGACCGGGTGGTGGGAAAACCCTACCTGGAGATGAAGATCGACCGGAATGCCATGGCCAGATACGGCCTGAAGGTAGCCGACCTGCAGGGCATCCTCAGCGGAGCAGTGGGAGGGATGCCGCTGACCACCACCGTTGAGGGGAGGGAGCGCTTCCCGGTAAGGGTGCGGTATGCCAGGGAATTCAGGGATCATCCCGAAGCACTCGGAGAGATTCTGATCCCCACTCCGACAGGGGCGCAGATCCCCCTGGAGCAGCTGGTTGATTTCCATTATGTGCGGGGGCCCCAGATGATCAGGAGCGAAAACACCTTCCTGGTCTCCTATGTCATTTTTGACAAAGAGGAGGGGTACGCCGAGGTGGAGGTGGTGGACAATGCCCGGAATACCCTGGACGGGCTGATCCGGACCGGGGAGTTCCGGCTCCCCCCGGGGACCAGCTATATCTTCACCGGGAACTATGAGAACCAGGTGCGCGCCACCAAAAGACTGCTGCTGGTGATCCCGGTTTCGCTGCTGGTGATCTTCCTGCTGCTCTATTTCCAGTTCAGGTCGGTGATCAGCACCTCCCTCATCTTCTCGGGTATCCTGGTTGCACTCTCCGGCGGATTCATTATGCTCTGGCTTTACGGGCAGCCATGGTTCATGTCGGGGAGCCTCGGCGGGATCGGACTGAAAGAGCTGTTCCAGGTCCACCCCGTCAACCTCAGCGTGGCGGTCTGGGTGGGATTCATCGCCCTGTTCGGTGTGGCCACCGACGACGGGGTACTGATCAGCACCTACATCAAGCAGCTGATGGAGCGCAACGCGCCTTCCTCGGTACAGGAGCTCAGGGAGCTCATCCTGGAAGCGGGATCCAAAAGGGTGCGTCCTGCCATGATGACCACCGCAACCACACTGATCGCCCTGCTCCCGGTGCTTACCTCCACCGGGAAAGGATCCGATATCATGGTCCCCATGGCCATTCCGCTTTTCGGGGGGATGGCCATCGAGGTGATCACCATGTTCGTGGTCCCTGTCCTCTACAGCATGTGGCAGGAGAGGGTGCTCAAGAGAAAACCAGTCAATGAAGGATAAATGAAACCCATGAGCAAACAGATACAGACCATCGCTTTGCTGGCAGGGTTGCTGGGAGCAACCATTATGGAGGCCCAGGAACCCCTGGATCGCTACCTGCGGGTGGCCGCGGAGAACAATCCCGGACTGAAAGCCAGCTTCAGTGCATATATGGCTGCGCTGGAAAGGATTCCCCAGGCGGGCGCCCTTCCCGATCCGCAGGTGGCATTCGCCTATTTCATTTCCCCGGTGGAAACCCGGATGGGTCCTCAGCGGTTCCGCATATCGGCTTCCCAGATGTTCCCCTGGTTCGGCACGCTGGAGGCCAGGGAGAATGTGGCGGCACAATCTGCCAAAGCGGCCTACGAGCAATTCGAAGAGGACCGGGCCAGGCTGTTCCACGATGTGCGGGCCGTTTACTATGACCTTTATTTCAACCGGAGCGCCATGGGGATCACCCGGGAAAACCTTGCGCTGCTCTCCAGCTTCAGGCAGCTGGCCCGGACCCGGGTGGAAGCGGGGCAGGCGTCCTCCCTGGACGAGTACAGGCTGGAGATGGAAGTCGGGGATCTGGAGAATCAACTGGCCCTGCTGGCGGACAGGGAAGATCTCCTGAGGGTGATGTTCAACAACCATTTGAATGCGGACCGTGACCAGGCGGTTGAAACCCCGGTCATTCTGACCGGGATGGAGCTGGCCATGAGCAGGGAAGAGATCCTGGATACCATCCGGGCGGTCAACCCCGGGCTCAGGGCCCTGGCACTGGAACAGGAGGCCCTGCGGTACCGGGAAGAGGTCGCGGTAAAAATGGGGAAACCGGGATTCAGCCTGGGACTCGATTATATCGCCGTGGGGCAGGGGCCCGACAACCTGGCGGGGACCGACGCCTTTGTGTTTCCCATGGTGGGCATCACCATACCCCTCTACCGGTCCAAATACAAAGCCATGGTCAATGAGACCCTCCTCCTGCAGGAAGCCAAGGTGGCGCAGCAGGAGGAGCAGATGAACCTTCTGGAAAACCTCCTGGAAAAGAGCTGGAAGGAGTACCTGGATGCCGGAAGAAGGATCCGGCTGTACCGGTCGCAGCTGGAGCTGGCGGACCAGTCCATTCACCTGCTGGAAACCCGGTATGCCACCGGTGGCAGCGAGTTCGAGGAATTGTTGCGCATGGAGCGAAAAAAGCTCCGGTACGGTCTCGAACTGGAGAAAGCAAGGGCCGACAGGCAGGCGGCCCGTTCGTTCATTCATTACTTAATGGGAAAATAATCATGAAAAAGCTGATCCACACCATACAAACGCATTATCTGCTGATCCTTGCCGTATTTGTGACGGGACTGCTGGCAGGCTGGCTCCTGTTCCGGAACTCCGGGTCAGGGGAACCAGGCCACACAGGGACCGGCACCGCATCGGTCCATGACCACGGCGAGGAGGAAGAGGCCACATGGA
Source organism: uncultured Bacteroides sp. (assembly GCA_964575865.1). GTDB lineage: Bacteria > Bacteroidota > Bacteroidia > Bacteroidales. The sequence goes on from CAZNSZ010000026.1 coordinate 22,057, forward strand.
CCTGTTCCATGCATCCCCAGATCAGGCAGGACGGACCCGGCCAGTGTCCCATTTGCGGCATGGACCTGGTCCCGTTGCAATCCCTTTCCGGGGGAAGCGCCGGGAGTGATCCCGACGGGGTGCAGATGTCGGAGGCGGCCCTCAGGCTGGCAGAGGTGGAAACCATAACCGTCTCCCGGGGCCGTCCGGAGGGGACCTTTTTCCTGCAGGGAAAAATAGAACCCGATGAAAGGAAGGACGCCGAGCTGACCGCCCGTTTCGGGGGCCGGATCGAGGAGCTGCTTGTGAATTTCACCGGCCAGCAGGTGGAGCTGGGTGAACCGCTGGCCACACTCTATTCCCCTGAACTGGTGGCCGCCCAGCGGGAACTGCTCGAAGCCGCCAGGTTCATGGAATCGCGGCCCGCCCTGTATGAAGCCGCCAGGACCCGCCTGAAGCTGTGGGACCTGACAGACGATCAAATCGATGACATTGAGGCGAAGGGAGAACCGGACCACTATTTTGAGGTCCGTTCGCCCATCCGGGGGACGATCCTGAAACGGCATGTTTCCAGGGGGGACTATATCCGGGAAGGTTCACCCCTGTTCAGGGTGACCGATCTCTCCTCGGTGTGGGCCATGCTGGATGCCTACGAAAGCGATATTCCCTGGATCGGCCGGGGGGACATGGTGGACATGACCATCCCCGCGGTACCGGGACGTACGTTCAGCGGCAGGGTAGCTTTTATCGACCCGTTCATCGATCCGCAGGCCAGGGTGGCCAGGGTGCGCATCGAACTCAATAATCCCGGGGAACTCCTGAAACCGGAGATGCTGGTCAACGGAGTGGTCCGCTCCTCTTCGGCGGCACAATCGGACGCATTGCTGGTCCCTGCCTCGGCGGTGCTGTGGACAGGCAAGCGTTCGGTGGTTTATGTGAACGGGGGGGGAAGTGATGCCCCTTCATTCACCTACCGGGAGATCGTCCTGGGCCCCAGGGCCGGCGATCATTACGTGGTGGAGGAAGGCCTGCAGGAAGGAGAGGAGATCGCCGTGAACGGTGTATTCAGGATTGATGCGGCAGCCCAGCTTGAAGGCAAAAGGAGTATGATGAGCAGTACGGGGGCCGGGGCTCCTCCCGCCCATGTACACGGTGGTACAGCCACGGGAGGGAATGCACCGGGAGCGGCAGAGGGGCATGAGCATCCCGTCACTTCGGGAGAAAACGCGCTGCTTCATACCTCCTTCAGGGTGGGCGGAAACTGCGGGATGTGCAAGGACCGGATCGAACAGGCGGCCATGTCGGTCGATGGGGTCACGGATGCCACCTGGGAGACCGAAAGCGGGATCCTGCACCTGAATATCCTGCCCGAAGTGCCGGTGGAGCGTGTCCATCTTGCAGTGGCTGCATCGGGGCACGATACGGAGCTGAAGCGGGCTCCCGATACCGTCTATGGGGAATTGCCCGAATGCTGTCTTTACGAACGATTTGAATATGAGTAAAACTGTGATCTAATGTTTCACCATTAAAACAACCAAGTCATGAAAAAAAGAATGATGAGTATGATGGCCCTCTGGGCAGCCGGTGCAATGACACTGTTTGCCTGGGGAGACCGGACAGAAAAGTTCCAGGTAGCCGGAAACTGCGGCATGTGCGAAACCCGCATAGAGAAAGCAGCCGGTGATGTGAAGGGGGTCCAGGCCGCCGAATGGGACAAGGAGACCAAGATGATCGAGGTCACCTTCAACCCGGATCAAACCAGCGTGGAGAAGATCCAGAAAGCCATCGCGGCCGTGGGGCACGACACACCCCTTCATAAAGCCAGCAACGAGGTGTATGAAGGACTGCCCGGATGCTGCAAATACGACCGGATGGAATAGGGCGTAACCGGTATAAAATCAGGGCCCTTCACGGGCAATCGCGCCGTTATCCCTGCAGCACAATGCCCACGGAGCGCTTTCATGTTTCGGGAAAACAATTAAATTAGTCCCCCGAAAAGCATGATGCTATGTGGAAAACAGCCCTGTTGCTTCTGATCACGCTGGTGGTGATTCCTGTGGTGGCATTTACCATGGATGTGCCCCTGACTGCTTTGCAGAAATCGACCCTGACCGATCTGCTGACCGTCTACCTGGTCATGGCCCTCCTTTGTTTTGCCGTCAGCACGGCCAGCAACAACTACAGTCAGGTGGATAAGTTATGGAGCATCATGCCGCTGGTCTATACCTGGATCGTGGCTTTTCAGTCAGGCTGGGAGCCGAGGCTCGTTCTGATGGCTGCTGTGGTCTCGGTCTGGGGGATCCGGCTCACCTACAATTTTTCCCGCAGGGGGGGATACTCCCTGAAATTCTGGACCGGAGAAGAGGATTACCGCTGGCCGGTCCTGAGGAAAAAGCCGGAGTTTGCAGCCAGGTGGCGCTGGACACTTTTCAATTTGTTCTTCATCTCCCTTTACCAGATGGGGCTGATCCTGTTGATGACCCTTCCGGCACTGAGGAGCATGGGAGGCGGACCACTCACATGGGTGGATCTGGTCCTGGCCGGACTGGTGGTCGTTCTGGTGATCATCGAAACGGTGGCCGATCAGCAGCAATGGAAATACCAGAAAGAGAAACACCGGTTGCTGGCCGCGGGTGAACCGCTTCCCCCCGGATACCGGAAGGGATTCCTGGACACGGGACTCTGGAAAGTGGTCAGGCACCCCAACTACAGTGCCGAACAGGCCGTATGGATCGTCTTCTACTTTTTCAGTGTCTCGGCCACCGGCCACTGGCTCAACTGGTCGGTCACCGGTGCCATCCTGCTGGTGCTGCTTTTCTGGGGCAGCAGCAATTTCAGCGAATCGATCTCATCGGGGAAGTATCCGGAATATACGCTTTATCAGCAACGGACCCCCCGTTTTGTTCCTTTCACCAGGAGCAGGAATTGAATGGGCCAGCGGGTTTATTTTGTCAATGCTTTTATGTACCTTCATTGGTCTGTTGAAGTGTTCTGAAAGGACCATCCCGACATGCTGAACAGAATCATCCGGGCCAGTATCAGAAACAAGCTGATCGTCATTCTGATGACGGCCTTTTTCGTGGGATTTGGGATCTATGCCATTCTGCAGATCCCGCTGGGCGCAGTGCCCGATGTCACCAACAACCAGGTACAGGTGATCACCACCTCCACCAGCCTGTCCACGCAGGATGTGGAGCAGTTTATTACCTACCCGGTGGAGCTGGAGATGTCCAACCTCCCCGGGGTCACAGAGATCCGCTCCATCTCCAAATTCGGGCTCTCCGTGGTCACCATCGTATTCGAGGAGCGGATGGGGACCTACCTTCCCAGGCAGCTCATCGAAGAGAAGATCAAAAACGCCGCTTCCAACATCCCCGAAGGATTCGGCACCCCCGCCATGGGCCCCATTTCAACCGGACTGGGCGAGATCTACCAGTACATCCTGGATACCCGGCCCGGATACGAGGAGCGCTATTCCATCATGGAGCTGAGGACCATCCAGGACTGGATCGTCAAGAGGCAGCTTTCCGGAATCCCCGGCGTGGTGGAGGTGAATACCTGGGGGGGATACCTGAAACAGTACGAGGTGGCCATTAATCCGCAGCGGATCAGGGCACTGGGCATCTCCCTGCTGGAGGTGTTCGATGCCATTGAAGCCAACAACAGCATCGCCGGGGGGGCCTATATCGAACGGCAGAACCAGAGCTTCTTCATCAGGGGCGACGGACTGGTGGGTTCACTGGAGGACATGGAACAGATCGTGGTGGCCAATCAGGGAGGGGTTCCCATCCTGGTCCGGGACATCGCCGAAGTACGGTTCGGAAGCGCGAACCGGTTCGGTGCCATCACCGCCAACGGCGAAGGGGAAAAGGTGATGGGACAGATCATGATGCTGAAGGATGCCAACAGCAACAAAGTGATCGAAGCGGTCAAGGCGCGGGTGGCCGAAGTGCAGGAGTCGCTTCCGGAAGGAGTATTCATCAATCCGGTCATCGAACGGAGCGAACTGATCGGGAAAACCTCCCATACCGTCCTGGAAAACCTGCTTTTCGGATGCCTGATCGTTCTGGTCACCGTGGTGATCCTGCTGGGGAACCTGAGGTCGGGACTGGTCATTGCGTCGATCATCCCCCTGTCCCTGCTCTTTACCATATCCATGATGTACCTGTTCGGGATCGATGCGAACCTGATGAGCCTCGGGGCGCTCGACTTCGGGATCATCATCGACGGTGCGGTGATCATCGTGGAATTCATCGCGGTGAAGATGACCCTGAAACGAAGCGAACTGGCCGTTGAGCGGGGTGAACAGAAACAGGCGCTCATGGACCGGATCACCTTTGACGGGGCTTCGAAAATGATCAATTCGGCCATTTTTGGCCAGGTGATCATCCTGATCGTTTTCATTCCGGTACTTTCCCTGAGCGGTGTGGAGGGAAAAATGTTCCGTCCCATGGCCCTGTCGTTCAGCTTCGCGCTGCTGGGGGCCATGTTTTTCGGGCTGACCTGGCTTCCGGTGGCTTCAGCGCTTTTCCTGAGGCCCGAGGGGAAGAAGGAATTCTTTGTGACCCGGTTTGTGATGAAAGTCCTGTACCGTTCCTATGACCCGGTGATCCGGTGGTCCTATGACCGCAAGTGGGTGATCTTTTCACTGGCGGCCGCCTCCCTGGTGGCCACAGGGGTCATCTTTTCCAGGATGGGGGGCGAATTTGTGCCCACGCTGGACGAAGGTGATTTTGTGATCCAGCCCGTGCTGAAAACGGGGACGTCCCTCTCCAGGACCGTGGAATTGACCACCCGCATGGAGCAGATCCTGATCGATGAATTCCCCGAGGTGGATCAGATCGTCTGCCGGATCGGGGCCGCAGAGGTACCCACGGATCCCATGTCCATGGAGGAGATCGACATGATCATCAAGCTGAGGCCAAAGGAGGAGTGGGTGAGCGCAGAGAGCAAGGAGGAGCTGGCCAACCGCTTCAAGGAAGCCCTGTCGGTGCTCCCCGGGATCGATTATGAATTCACCCAGCCCATCGAAATGCGGTTCAATGAACTGATCACCGGGGTGCGGGCCGATCTGGCCATAAAAATCTTCGGGGAGGATCTGGAGACCCTGGCGGACCTGGCACAGGAGGTGCGGTCGCTGATCACCGGGGTTCCGGGGGCCGCCGATGTGATCCTGGAAAAAACGGAAGGCCTTCCCCAGATGAGCGTCCGGTATCTGCGAAGCAAGGTGGCCTACTACGGGCTTTCCGTCGGTGAGCTCAACCGCTATTTAAGCATGGCCTTCGGGGGTGCCGTGGCAGGGAGTGTGTTCGAAGGGGAGAAAAAATTCGACCTGGTGGTCCGCCTGCTTCCCGGCTACCGGAATGACATCGAACATATCCGCAACCTTCCCGTGGCACTGGCAGGCGGAGAACAGATCCCGCTGCAGGAGCTGGCTGATATCCAGTATACCACCGGCCCGGCCAAGATCTCCAGGGACGATACGCGCCGGAGGGTGGTGGTGAGCGTGAATGTGAGGAACCGTGACCTTGAATCGGTGGTGAACGACATACAGGCCATCCTGGATGAGCACCTTGACCTTCCGTCGGGATACTCCGTTGATTACGGGGGGCAGTTCGAAAACCTGCGCAATGCCTCCCGCCGGCTGAAGGTGGCCGTTCCCATCGCCCTGCTGCTGATCTTTGTTTTCCTGCACTTTGCATTCAGCTCCATCAAGGAGGCCGCCCTGATCTTTACAGCCGTTCCTCTCTCGGTGGTGGGCGGGGTCTTTCTGCTCTGGATCAGGGGCATGCCCTTCAGCATATCTGCAGGCATCGGATTCATTGCCCTTTTCGGGGTCGCGGTCCTGAACGGGATCGTGCTGATCGAACATCTGAAAGAATTGAAGAAACAGGGGATCACCGATATGCGGCAGCGGATCCTCAAAGGAACCAGGGAACGGCTGCGGCCCGTCCTTCTGACAGCCAGTGCCGCCGCCCTGGGGTTCCTGCCCATGGCCGTATCCACATCGGCCGGAGCGGAGGTACAGCGGCCGCTGGCCACCGTGGTCATCGGTGGCCTGGTCACTTCCACCCTGCTGACCATGCTGGCACTGCCGCTGCTTTATGCCATTGTGGATGAAATCAAAGGGATCCGGATCTGGCCGCCGAAGCTGTTGAGGGAAAAATCAACGCTCCTTCTGCTGTTGCTGCTGGTTCCCGGGCTGGCCCTGTCCCAGAGTGAAGAGGGCGGGGATCCGGCCATGGGGGAACTGACCCTTGCAGGGGCCATCGAAATGGCCCACCGCAACAACAGGGAGCTGCAGGCCTACAGGCTGAAGGCCGAGGAGAGCAGGGTGATGATCCCCGGTGCGTTCGCCATCGATAAGACCACCGTCTACTATAATTACGATGAGAACAATGTGGCCGAAAACGACCATCCCATCGGGGTGATCGGGGGGGAACAGCGTTTCGATTTCCCTGCGGTCTATTTTTCACAGAGGGAGGCCAACAGCCATGCCTATGAAATGGCCCTGGACCAGGTGGAATTCAAAGAAAGGGAACTCACCCGGGAGGTGTCCAGGGCCTGGTTCAGGGTGGTGTACCTGCAATCCAGACAGCAGTTGTATGCACGGATCGACAGCATCTACAGGAGATATGCCCTTGCAGCCGATTTAAGCTTTGAACAGGGGGAGATCACTTACCTTGAACAGCTGAATGCCCGGTCGGCCCATCAGCGGATCCAGCTGAACATGAACCAGCTGAACCACGATATACGGATCGCCACCGGGGGTTTGTCCGCATTGCTGCATACGGATTCCCTCTTCACCGTTCCGGCGGAGCCGATGCCGTTGCTGGTGGCTTCACCGGACAGCGTGGACGCCCTCCCTTCCTACCGGTACCTGCAGAACGAAGCGCTGAAGCAGGATGCGGAGCTGAGGGTTGAAAGACAGCGGCTGCTGCCCGACCTGACCCTGGGATATTTCAACGGAACCAACCGGTTCGAAGGGGCCCGACATTACCAGGGGTTTGAGGTGGGGGTCGGAATACCGCTCTTCTTCAGTGACCAGCGGGCGAAGATCAAGGCCAAGGGGTATTCCCTGCAGGTCAATGCCCGCATGCAGGAGTTCTATGCCCGGAAATACAGGGAGCGGGTGGATGAACTGATGACCCGGCTTGAACAATACGGGGAGGAACTGGCCTATTACCTGGAACACGGACAGGGACTCTCCGCAGAGTTGTCCCGTTCCGCCATGCTCGGTTACCAGGAAGGTGAAATCGATTTTTACCAGTTTGTTCTCTCCATGGATCAGGCCATTCAAATGGAGCTGAACCATCTGGAGGCCCTTTACGGGTACAACGAAACTGTACTTGAGATCAATTATCTGACCCTTGAATGAAACACCTATGATGAAATACGGACTGATTATCGGTACGGCCGCCATGCTGCTCTCGGTTTTCTCCTGCCGGAACGGCGGCGGGCAAGGAGAGAATGCGGTCCGGCCGGAGCAGGCAGGGACCGCTGACGGACCTCAGCTGATCACGGTCACCCGCGAACAGTTCGACGAGGCAGGGATGGCGCTGGGAGATCCTGTCCCGACCCTGTTCGAGGCCCTGGTCAGGGCCACCGGGGAGGTCCGGGCCATCCCCTCGGGCAAGGCGGAGGTGAGCAGCCTGATTCCCGGCAGGGTCAGCAAAGTGTCCCTGAACCTGGGTGACCGCGTGGCCCGCGGCGGTGTGCTGTTCTCACTGGAAAGCAATGAGTTCATCGAATTACAGCAGGAGTATGCGGTAGCGGTTCACCGGGAGAAGCTGCTTGCTGCCGAATATGAAAGACAAAAGACCCTTTCCGATCAGCAGGTGATTGCAGAGAAAGATTTTCTGCGGACCGAAAGCGAGTACAGGAGCACCATGGCCACCAGGGAGGGACTGAATGCCCGGCTCAGGATGCTGAACATCGATCCGCTGCAGGTGGAACAGGGGAAGGTCATGCCGGTCCTGGAGGTCCGTTCCCCCATCCGGGGCTTCATCACCAGCCAGAAGCTGGTCATGGGGCATTACGTTTCGCCCGGGGAGGTGGTCGTTGAAGTGGTGGATCCTGACATGCTTCAGCTCTACCTGCAGGTCTTCGAAAAGGACCTGGCCGGATTGGAGCATGGACAGGAAGTGCGGTTCTTCACGCCGGACCAGCCCGGACGGATCTTTAAGGCAATCCTCTCACAAATAGGAAAATCCATCGATCCCGTCAGCAAAACAGTGGGGTGCATGGCCACGCTTCAATCAGCAGATCATCAGGCATTTGTCAACAACCTCTTCGTGGAAGCGGGGATCCTGACCTCGGAGCGCGAAGCCCTCTCCGTTCCGGCGGAAGCTGTGGTGGGGGCCGGGGAGAGTAACTTCCTGCTGGTGCTGGTGGAGGAGACCGATCGCGAGCTGGTCTTTGAGGCCAGGGAAGTGAAGGTGGGTGCAGTCCGTGGCGGATCTGCCGAACTCCTGGAGCAGGGAGTGGGACAGGTGTTGATCAAAGGTGCGTATGACCTCTGGATGGAGGAATAAATAGAACCGGCATGGCAAGATTTATCAAAGACAGGACAGCAGCCAGGGGACAGCGACCCGGCTCCCTGGTACTGATCGGGTCCCGGAAAATGGATCACCCCGTGATCCAGCTGATGGAATTTGATGCGGATAACCTTGTAGAAAAGGAACTGGCCTCCATTGAAGAAGCGAGGGGATGCCTCACCTCGGAGGAGATGTCCTGGATCAATATATGGGGGATTCATGACCTGGAAATGATGCAGCAGCTGGCAGACATCTTCCAGCTGCATCCCATCCTGATGGAGGATATCCTGAATACGGACCAGACCCCCAGGTACGCCGATGAGGTGCAGTACGAGGGATTCATCCTGAAGATGCTGAAATATGATGAAACGGCCAGGGTGATCTCGGCGGAACAGATCACCATCATCCTCGGGGAGCGGTATGTGCTGACCCTCCAGGAGCAACGGGGCGATGTGTTCAATCCGGTGCGGGAAAGGATACGCAGCACCAGGAAAAGAACCCGCCTGATCGACAGCGATTACTTTGCCTATGCCCTCCTGGATACCATCGTGGATAACTACATCATCCTCATCGAGACCATCGGCCGGCAAATCGAGTCGCTTGAAGAAAAGCTCTTCACCAATCCCGATAAATCGATGGTCCAGGAGATCTACAAATTCAAGAACGAAGTCTCTTTCCTGCGGAAATCGGTACGCCCGGTCAGGGAGATGATGGGGCATCTGATGCGGTCGGAGCATACCCTTTTCCAGGATAAATACCTCACCTTCCTGAAGGACCTGGTCGATATGGTGCAACAGGCCACCGACGCCATTGAGCTCTATAACGGGATGATCTCTGACCAGCTGAACATCTATCATACCGTGGTGAGCAACCGGACCAACGAGGTGATGAAGGTGCTCACCATTTTTGCATCGATTTTTATTCCGCTGACCTTCCTGGCAGGGATCTACGGCATGAACTTCGAATACATCCCCGAACTGACATTCAGGTACAGTTACCTGATTTTCTGGATCGTGGTCATCCTGGTGGGTGTCGGGCTGCTGATCTATTTCAGAAGAAAGAGGTGGCTGTAGGCTATTCCAGCGTTTCCACCAGTGTTTTCATTTTCAGCAAACCTGTTTCGGCCACCTGTAGCGGATCCATTTGCCAGTAGGAGCGGTTGAACAGTTCCAGGGAGAGGATTTTTGCTCCTCCCATCCGGGACAGGTACCCCAGGATCCGGTCCAGGGGGGCGGTCCCCTCGCCGGGATATACCCTGTCTGCATCGGTCATCCGCTCCCTGGGGATCTCTCCCGGATAATCGTTCATATGGAAAAGATCGATGAGGGTTCCGTCCAGCATGCCGAGGGTGGTGAAATCCGAGCCTCCCCTGAACATATGGTACACATCCGGAAGGATCCGGGCACCGGGGTCCCCGGCCACTGCCGCCACCATCAGAGCCTGCCCCAGGTGCCACAGGTTCGGGGAGGATCCCCAGAATTCCAGCTGGGGCATCACCCCGGTTTCCCTTCCGATTGCAATCAGGCGCCTGTATTTCTCCCCGGCGTAGAAGAGGTCCAGCGGCACATCCGGATCAAGGCCGGAAGGGGGAGCGGCAATTCTTTTACATCCGATGCCGGCCAGCAGTTCCATCTCCCGGCGCATCTGTTCCATTCCCTCCTCTCCCGGCGCCAGCCAGGGAGCGAACCCGATGGCGCTCACCGGTTCGATGCCGAGCGCCGTGAAACGGTCCCGGAGGTCAGAGGCAGCATGCCCGCTTTCCAGGTAGCGGACCAAATCCCTCATCCAGATCTCCACCCCGTCATACCCGGCGGCAGCGGCGATTTCCACGGAAGCCACCAGGTCCGCCTCTCCCCCTCCCAGGGTGCTGGTATTAAGGGCAAAAGAAAAGGAGCTCTTTGCAGCGGGAAGGGGGTGGCCGCTACCGGGGGCGGCGGAAACAGGAATTCTGGCGGCAGCTGCCCCCAGGGTCATCATGATCAATGCATCTCTTCTTGAAACCATTTTGTGCAAGGTGGTTGATTCAGGTTCACCGTTCAATATACACAACAAATCACTGACAATCTCTATCTTCGGGCTAAACTAAAGCGTTTTTCCATGGCCGATCAACAACCTCGTTCCGCAGCTCACCGGGACAACTACGTGCAAATTGCCATTGATCTGATCCTCAAAGTGGGATCGCTGTTCCTTCTGGTTTTCCTGTGTGTAAAGGTCCTCCACCCGTTTCTCAGCATGCTGGTCTGGGGACTGGTCATCGCGATCATCCTCTTTCCGCTCTATTTTAAACTGAGCGGCTGGCTGGGGAACAGGCGCAAACTTTCTTCACTGATCCTGTCGCTGATCCTGCTCTCGCTGGTGGTCCTGCCCAGTATCTGGCTGGTCAACCAGATGATTGACGGGATCAAATTCATGGCGGGAAGCTTCCAGGACGGGGAGCTGAAATTCCCCGCACCGCCGGAGTCGGTAAAGGACTGGCCGCTGATCGGGTCCTGGCTGCATGAGCGGTGGACCGGACTGGCGCAGAATTTCGGGGAGTCGGTCAAGGGGTTCATGCCGCAGATCACCGGATGGATCGAGAAGCTGCTGGGAAGTCTGGCCAATACCGGCCTGGGCATTCTCCAGTTCGCCGCCTCGGTGGTGATTGCAGGGATCTTCCTCCTCTTCTTCAAGGAGGGATCTGATTCGGGCAGAAGAATCTTCCGGAAAGTGATCGGTGAACGGGGCGAGGAGTTTATGCTCATCTCCCTGCAAACCATCCGGAACGTGGCGACCGGGGTGCTTGGAGTGGCCATTATCCAGTCCACCCTCATGGGGCTGGGGATGATCCTTGCGGGGATTCCGCTGGCAGCGGTCTGGATCATCGTGCTGCTGATCATGGCCATCGCCCAGATCCCTGTGATCATTTTCAACATTCCCCTGATCATCTACCTGTTCGCATTCATGGACCCGCTGCCGGCAGCCCTCTGGACAGTGTATTTCCTGGTGATGGGATTGGTTGACAATGTTTTGAAGCCCCTCTTCATGGGAAAAGGAAGCGATGTTCCCATGCTGGTCATCTTTCTGGGGGCCATCGGCGGTTTCATCGCGTTCGGATTCCTGGGCCTCTTTCTGGGATCCATCCTCCTCTCCCTTGCTTACAAACTGTATGTGACCTGGGTATCCGGCGACGCATAAAGGATCCTGGTGGAAGGAGAGCGATCATTTACATGGTTCGGGAGATGTTTTGGAAAGATAATGGCCATTGCCTGGAGAACCATATGATATTTATGCGTACTTTTAATCGATCACTGGTTTCCGCACCCCGCTACCGGGGGAATTAAAAGGGAATGCCGTTAGAACCGGCAACAGTTCCCGCTGCTGTGAATCCAGAAGGCCCGCACATGGGCCGCGAGGCTTCTGAAATATGACCACTGTTTGAGATCCGTCAAGGGCGGAACGAATGGGAAGGGTCAGGAGCCAGGACGAGTCAGAAGACCTGCCAGTGACACAAGAGGTTTAGCAACCCGCGGTGAACGGGATGCGGATCAACGCAATCCATTGGTCTTCACTCACCATCGCTGGCTGCCGGTTTTTAACTGGACTATGCAGGCACCATTTCATCGGGTAAGAAGAATTCTTCCGGCGTTGCTCTCCCTGGCAACCCTGCCCCTTTTCCCGCAGGGCATGCAGGATTCGGTTTTCCTCATCGGGGGAGTGGAAGTGGTGGCGGACCGGATGTTCGAAAAGGAGTCTGCGGGGATGAGGGAGACCCTGATCGACACCTCCATCCTGGCCCAGAAGGCGGTCCTTTCCCTGTCGGATCTGCTGTCGGAGAACAGCACGGTGTTTATCAAGGACCATGGACGCGGGGCCCTGGCAACCGCTTCGTTCAGGGGGAGCGCCCCGTCGCATACCCGGGTGAACTGGAACGGGATCCCCCTGAACAGTCCCATGGCCGGGATGGTTGATTTTTCACTCATCCCCGTTTTTCTGGTCGATCAGATGAGCCTGCTGCACGGCTCTGCCTCACTATCCAGCGGAGGGGGAGGGATCGGAGGCGCCATTCAGATCGAAAATGTGCCCGGGTGGGACCAGAAAAGGTCCCTGAAATACCTGCAGGGCATCGGAAGCTACCGCACCTTCGATGAATTCCTGGAGGTGGGGGCCGGCAACCGGGCCTTCCGGTCCAATACCCGGCTATACCATAACTATTCCAGGAACAACTATCCGTTTGTCAACCGGTCGGTGGCCCGGCTCGATCCGGTGACCGGGAACCTGATCCATCCGGTCCAGACCAATGATCATGCCGGCTTTTACCGGTACGGCGTGTTGCAGGAGTTCTATTTCAGGCCGCATGCCGATCACATGTTCTCGGTGAAATACTGGGGACAGCAGGCCGAGCGGACCATTCCCAGGCCCACCAGTTATGAAGGGTCCGATTACAGCAACCTGAACAGCCAGGAGGACCGCGACCACAGGCTGGTGGCTGACTGGGGATTTTTCGGTGCGCACAGCCAATGGATGGTCCGTTCGGGCTATTCCCGGAAAAACCTCGTTTACCGGCAGAACAACGGTGTCCCCGGACTCGGCATGGTTCCTGTCGTGGATTCCCGAAGCGTTCAGCAGAGCTTGTTCAATACCCTCTCCTTCCGCTATGAACCTGACCCGGGGTTCTCCGTGGAAGGAAAAATCGATATGAACCTGCACGGGGTCAGTTCATGGGATGCGGTCACCATGTTCGGGTATGACCGCCGGAGAACCGAGATGGCACTGCTGGTGGCAGCCAGCAAAAACTTTGCTGACAGGATTCACATGAAAGTGATGCTCAGACAGGACTGGATCGATGGACGGAGGGCCCCGTTCAGTCCCTACCTCGGAGTGGACCTGAAGCCTTTCAGTGAGACAGCACTTGTGGTGAAGGGGAATGTGGCACGCAACTACCACCATCCTTCGCTCAACGACCTCTACTGGCAGCCGGGAGGAAATCCCGGGCTTCAACCGGAGGATGGTTGGACCGCCGAGGCCGGGGTGGAGTACAGGTGGAACGAAGGAGGCTCCTCAGGATGGCCGGAGCTGCGTACCGAACTCACTGTTTACCATAGTGATATCCGGAACTGGATCGTCTGGATCCCCAGCTTCAAGGGATACTGGGAGCCCAGAAATATTGCCCGGGTCGTGGCTTCGGGACTGGAATACGGGGTGATGGTCTCAGGCGCGCTGGGGGCCCTCCGGTACAAATGGACGGGCAGTTACGCCTGCACCCGGTCGGTCAACTACGGGAATGCGGGGGTGTGGGGCGACCACTCCTACGGGAAGCAGCTGGTATATATCCCGCTTCACTCCGGGAACCTGCTCCTCCACCTTTCCTTCAGGGACTATTTCATCACCTGGCAGTACAACGCATACAGCGAACGGTATACCACCACCAGCAACGACCTCTCCAGGCGCAACCGCCTCTATCCCTATTTCATGAATAACCTGTCGGCGGGACGTTCCTTCAGGCTGGGCAGCGCCGGTTTTTCTGCCGAACTGAGGATCTATAACCTCCTGAATGAATCGTATCAGTCGGTCCTTTACAGGCCCATGCCCGGCAGGAACTATCACCTGGTAATCCAGTTTAACCTATAACCAAAATGCTTCGAACCTTTATACCCGGTCTGCTTTTTCTCCTGTCACTCAATGCCTGTATGGAAGATGAGGTTCCCAGGGATCCTGATTTTTCTGACAATACGGGATCTTCCAGGGGCGTGTTCATTGTTAATGAAGGCAACTTCACCTTCGAGAATTCCTCCCTGTCCTATTATGACATCGGAACAGGAAAGGTCCTCCAGGAGGTCTTTTTCAATACCAATCTTCTCCCCCTGGGCGATGTGGCGGTATCCATGACCATCCGGGACAGCCTCGGATACGTGGTGGTCAACAACAGCGGAAAAATATACATCCTGCATGCGCGTACCTTTGCCCTCAGGGGAAAGATCACGGGGCTGACCTCCCCCCGGCACCTCCATTTCATCGCTGCTGATAAGGCTTATGTGACCGACCTGTATGCCAGGTCCATCACCATTGTCAATCCCGTCACCGGGGAAATCACCGGATCGATCGATGTGAGCAACAACAACGAGGAGTTCGGACAGCATACCACAGAACAGATGGTGCAGTACGGGAAATATGTCTATACCAATTGCTGGAGCTTTGACAACCAGGTACTGGTCATCGATTCGGAAACCGATGAAGTGATCGATTCCATCGGTGTGATCAAACAGCCCAATTCGATGGTCATGGACAGGCATCATGCCCTCTGGGTGCTTTCCGACGGGGGATGGGAGGGAAGCCCATACGGCTATGAGACGCCCGGCCTGATGAGGGTGGATGCCTCCTCCGCGACCGCCGAAGAGGTGCTCCGGTTCAGTGACGGGGACCGGCCCTCAGCCCTGAGAAGCAACGGAAGCGGCGATACCCTCTACTTCATCAACCGGCACATCTACCGGATGGAAGCAGATCCCGATGGAGAACCGGAACTGTTCCTGGAAAGCCCCTATGAGGAAGGGTACTGGGGGGGATACTACGGGCTTGCCGTGGATCCTGTCACCTCAGAGCTTTACGTGACCGATGCCCTCGACTATTCCCAGCCGGGCGTGGTCTACCGCTATTCTCCCGCCGGAATTCCTGTGGATACCTTCGAGGCCGGTATCGTCCCCGGGGCGATCACCTTTACACCCTGATTAACAACCGCTTCATCGGGAATCCGCCCTGGTCCTGATCAGGACTGGCCTGCAGCTGCCTCCCCGGATCCCTCTGACGGGAGAAAGACCACCTGGTGGTCCTTCACATCCATGAGGAGGCGCATCCCCGGCCCCACTTTCCCTTCCAGCATGGCCACCGACAGGCTGTCCAGCACCCTGCGCTGAATGAGCCGCTTCAGGGGCCTGGCACCGTACTGAAGGTCGTATCCTTCCGTTTTCAGATATTGCATCAGTCGGTCTGTGGTCTCGAAGGTGATCTCCTGCTTCTTCAATACCTTCGCCAGAAGACCCAGCTGGATCCGGATGATCCCTTCCAGGTGTTCTGCGGTCAGCGGCCGGAACATCACCAGCTCATCGATGCGGTTCAGGAACTCGGGCCGCATGTTCCGCTTCAGCAGCTGGAACACCTGGTTCTTGGTTTGTTCGATCACTTCCTCCAGGTCGCCTTCCTTCACCGAAGCGAAGTTATCATGGATGATGTCCGAGCCCATGTTGGAGGTCATGATGATGATGGTATTCTTGAAATTGGCCACCCTTCCCTTGTTATCGGTAAGCCTCCCGTCTTCCAGCACCTGCAGCAGGATGTTGAAGGTGTCGGGGTGGGCCTTTTCGATCTCGTCCAGCAGGATGACCGAATAGGGTTTCCGGCGGACCGCCTCGGTCAGCTGTCCCCCCTCGTCGTACCCCACATAACCGGGAGGTGCTCCTACAAGCCTTGAAACCGCGTGGCGCTCCTGGTATTCGCTCATGTCGATGCGGGTCAGCAGTCCCTCGTCATTGAACAGGTATTCGGCCAGGGCACGGGCCAGTTCTGTTTTGCCCACTCCGGTGGTCCCCAGGAAAAGGAATGAACCGATGGGGCGCCGTTCATCCGAAAGTCCGGTGCGGCTTCTCCGGATGGCTGCGGATACCGCATGAATGGCGTCGTCCTGACCCACCACGCGCTTGTGCAGCTCTTCTTCAATATGCAGCAGCTTCTCTTTATCGCTCTGAAGCATTTTATTTACCGGGATCCCCGTCCAGCGGGAAACCACCTCGGCGATGTCTTCGGCCGTGATCTCCTCCCTTACCAGGCGTCTGCCCTCCTGCTCGTACTCCTGCAGCTTGGCGATGGTGCTTTTCAGATCATCCTCGGCCGATGGGAGCTGTCCGTACCTGATCTCGGCCACTTTACCCAGGTCGCTCTCCCTTTCCGCTCTTTCGGCCTGGTATTTCAGCTCCTCGATCCGTTGTTTGATGGTCTGGATCTTCTCGACGATGCTTTTTTCGTCCACCCAGTTGGCCATCAGCTGTTTGTGCTCGTCCTCCAGGTCGGCGATCTGCCTGGAAAGCTGTTCCACCCGCTCTTTGTCCTTTTCCCGCTTGAACGCTTCCCGCTCAATTTCCAGTTGCTGTATCTTCCGCTCCAGCGTATCGATGGATTCCGGTTTGGAATTCATCTCCAGGCGCAGGTGGGAAGCCGATTCATCCACCAGGTCGATGGCCTTGTCGGGAAGGAACCGGTCCGTGATGTACCGGGTGGAGAGCTGCACGGCCGCGATGATCGCTTCGTCCCTGATCCGTATCTTGTGGTAATTCTCATACTTCTCCTTGATCCCCCTGAGGATGGAGATGGCATCCTCCTCACCGGGCTCGTCGATGAACACCTTCTGAAACCTGCGCTCCAGGGCCTTGTCCTTTTCGAAGTATTTCTGAAATTCGTTGAGGGTGGTGGCCCCGATGGCCCTGAGTTCGCCCTTGGCCAGGGCGGGTTTCAGGATGTTGGCCGCATCCATGGCGCCTTCACCGCCGCCTCCCGCGCCTACCAGGGTATGGATCTCATCGATGAAAAGAATGATGTTGCCGTCCGATTCCATGACCTCACGGACCACTGCCTTGAGCCTTTCTTCAAATTCCCCTTTGTACTTGGCCCCTGCGATGAGCGCTCCCATATCCAGGGAGTAGATCTGGCGTGTGGCCAGGTCATCCGGCACATCCCCGTTGACGATCCTCAGGGCGATCCCTTCTGCAATGGCCGTCTTACCCACGCCCGGTTCCCCCACCAGGATGGGATTGTTCTTGGTCCTCCTGGTCAGGATCTGCAACACACGCCTGATCTCCTCGTCCCTTCCGATGACCGGATCAAGCTTACCCGATTCGGCCCGCTGGTTCAGGTGAATGGCATATTTGTCCAGGGCCTGGTAGGTTTCTTCGGCCGATCTGCTGTGCACCCGGGATCCTTTCCTCAGTGCTTTGATCGCTTCGACCAGCTCTTTTTCATTGATCCCGGCATCCTTCATCATCCGGCTGACCGGGCTCCCTCCCCGCAGGATCCCCAGCAGCAGGTGCTCCAGGGCGATGAATTCATCCCCGAATTCCTTCAGTGCCGACTGGGCTTTGTTCAGAGCCTCCCCTGCCTCACGTGAAAGGTAGCTTTCACCACCCGATACGCGGGGAAGCTGGGCGATCATCTGATCCAGGGCCGATTCCACGTGGGCAGCATTGACCGAAAGCTTTTTCATGACAAACGGCCATACGTTTTCGTCCACCGTGAGAATTCCTTTCAGCAGGTGGCTGCTCTCGATCGACTGGTGCTGTTGCTCCATGGCGATCTGCTGTGCACGCTGCACCGCTTCCTGTGCTTTTATGGTCAGTTTTTCAAGATCCATCTTCCTATCTCTTTTTTCGTTGTCTCGTTTTCATCCAAAACAACCATTCCCGATCAAAGTCTGCGCCATTCGGTCATTCTTCAAAAAGATGACATAATGGCATGTTTTTAAGCAGGCCAGCGTGCCATTATGGCGCCTTTGAAAAAGAGATTTCGGGCTCGTTTATATAATAAACCATTGATTACACCCCTGTTACATGCATCTTGTCAGGAGTTCTGCCATCCTGTGGCCCTGGATGGGGCGGAAACCGGTCTGGCACACAAATTGATCTGTAATGGCTGCAACATTGAAGGTAATGTTTGATCAGTTAACAAGATGTTTAACCAGGCAAGGCGACAGCCTGCCGATTTAAAATGGAGGGTAAAACCATGACACTCGCAAGATTTAATGACAATGTACTCCCTTCGTTTTTCAACAGATTTTTCGAAGGGGACCTGATGGACTGGAATACGTCCAATTTCGCCGGGTCGAACATGACCCTGCCGGCCGTGAACATCAGGGAGAACAGCGATGAATTTATCATCGATGTGGCAGCGCCGGGAATGGCCAAAGAGAACTTCACCATTCACTATGACAACGGGAGGTTGACGATCTCCTCTGAAAAACGGGAGGAGAAGAAGGAGAAGAAGGAGGAGACATACACCCGCAGGGAGTTCAGCTACATGTCTTTTCAGCGGACCTTCACCATTCCTGAGAATGTGGTGAACGGGGAGAAGATCGGAGCAAAATATTCCGACGGGATCCTTCACATCACCCTTCCGAAGAAGGAAGAGGTCAAACCGAAGCCGCCCAAGGAAATCAAAATCAGTTAACACGAACTATGGCGGAGGCAGGGCAACAGACACCCTGCCTCTTTCATCTTATTAAAAGTGATGGAGGAACGACAAATGAAATGGAAGACATTCGGCATGCTTATTCTGGCGGCCATACTGGGAAGCGCACTTACAACCGGCGTTTATTTGATCACAGACAAGGGGGACCGGTCCGTGACCGTGGAACACCTTCCGGCCACTCCCGTTATGGGAGCTGCCTATACGGTGAATGCGGACGGAGAGGTGGTTCCCCTGGAATTTACCGAGGTGGCCCGGAAGGTGACCCCGGCGGTGGTGCACATCCGGTCGACCATGGCTGCCAGGAGCGACAACTACCGCTACAGGGAGATGCCCAATCCGTATGAGGAGTTTGACAATGATTTATTCAGGCGGTTCTTCGGACCGGAATTCAGGTTCGACCAGCCTTCTCCGCGGCAACCCCAGCCCAGGATCGGATCTGGATCCGGGGTGATCATCAATCCCGAAGGGTATATCGTCACCAACAACCACGTGATCCAGAATGCGGACGATATCGAGGTGATACTGAACGATAACCGCACTTTCAAGGCCAGGGTGGTGGGGACCGATCCGTCCACTGACCTTGCACTGCTGCAGGTCAGGGCAGAGAACCTGCCGACCCTTCCGCTGGTCAATTCAGACCAGGTGGATGTGGGGGAATGGGTGCTCGCCGTGGGAAATCCCTTTAACCTGAACTCCACGGTGACGGCCGGAATCATCAGTGCCAAGGCCCGTAACATCAATATCCTGAGGGACCAGCGGGCCATCGAGTCATTTATCCAGACCGATGCGGCCATCAATCCCGGAAACAGCGGCGGAGCCCTGGTCAACCTGCAGGGCGGACTGGTGGGGATCAATACGGCCATCGCCAGCAATACCGGAACCTATGCCGGTTATGGCTTTGCCATCCCGTCCAATATCGTGGGCAAGGTGGTGGAGGACCTGCTGGAATACGGGATGGTCCAGCGGGGCTACCTGGGCCTGATGATCAGGGATGTGAACGGCGACCTGGCCAGGGAAGAGGAGCTGGAAGTGACCCAGGGCGTATATGTGGACAGCATCACGGCCATGAGTGCCGCCGGTGAGGCGGGGATTCAGGTGGGAGATGTGATCACCCATGTGAATGGTACTGAAACCCGTTCCTCGGGACAGCTGCTTGAGCTGATCGGGCGACACAGGCCGGGTGACCGGGTGACCCTGGATGTGAACCGGTCAGGCAGGGAGCTGGCGTTCGATGTGGTCCTCCGGAACCAGGAGGGCGAGGCCAGGCTTACAGAGAAGGAGCCAGCAGGTACCCTGGAGATCCTGGGCGTTGAACTGGAGGAGATCGATGCCGCCACCGCCAGGGAACTGGGAATACCGGGAGGACTGAAGATCACCGGGCTCAATGCGGGGAAACTGCAGCGCACCACCGATGTGAGAACAGGATTTATCATCACCAAAGTGGACGGTAAACCGGTGAAAGGGATCAGCGGATTCACTGAATACCTTGAAAAAGCACGGGGTGGTGTCATGCTGGAAGGGGTGTATGAGGACCTGCCCGGCACCCATTACTATGCTTTCGGGATGGATTAATCCCGTATTCTCGGAAGAAAGTTGTAATTTGTTGAAGATGATTTTCGATGAATGAACAGTTCCGCACAGTTTTTGTGCGGAACGTTCTTTGTATACAACACTTGAGCCATGACCATTCACCAGTACCATAAGAAATGCTACAAGGAGTACCAGGAGAGCATCCGCTTTCCGAAAGAGACTTCATACCTTTACGGGAATCCGGTTCAGACGGTAATGCCCCTGCAGACGGCCATCGGGAAACTGATGGTGGTAGGGCCCCATCCGGCTGCCAGGCTCTATTTCCTGGACAACATTCCTGACGTTCCGCTATTCGATTCCAGTGCCCCTTTTGCCACCGATCCTTATTTCGACGGGGCGAGGGTGAGAAATTCGCTCATGGGGGAGGAGCTGGTGGAGGTGGTCCTCGAAACCCTCGGGGTCAACAGGGAAGACTGCTGGCTCACCACACTGGTCAAGGTTTTCCTGTTCGATGAGGACCACGTGAAAAAATACAGGACACTGGGAAAGGAGATCAGCGAGAACAAATCAAGGTACATGGAATTTGCCAACCGGAGCATTCCGTGGATCCGCCATGAAATAGAGATTGCCAATCCCTATGCCGTGGTGCTGATGGGTGAGGAGGTCATTTCAAGTTTGCTGCTGGTATCGGAGGAGGAAGCAAGGGAATTCATGACCGGTGAGGTGATCGAGAAGAAGATCATCTGGAAAAATACCAATTTCATCTGCCTTCCCCGTCCCGGCCTCCTGCTGGACCGTTCAGCCCGGAATCCGTGGCCCCGGAAATTTGCGGTAAAGATCGGTCCCGCGGCTGCCGGAGCGATCGAACGGCTGCGTTCGAAAGCCACCCTCTGAAGGAGGGGATCGCCTCCGGGCGGTTTGCGGCTGCAGGATGGGTTTATCCCCCGCCGGAGCACGGATATCTTTTCATTTGTGGATGGTTCTGAAAAGTAGGTTATAACTGAACAGGATGATAAGAAACACGATCGCAACGGTCACACTGGCCCTCCTGGGGCTTCCCGGAATGGCACAGGAGCCTTCAGGTTCCCCGCATCAACCCCTGGTGTTGCCCTCCCCCGGGCAGGTGGCTTACCAGCAGATGGAGCTGGTGGGATTCATCCATTTTACCGTGAACACCTTTACAGACAAGGAGTGGGGATACGGAGACGAGGATCCCGCCCAGTTCAATCCCTCCGCACTGGATGCGGAACAGTGGGCAAGGGTGGCCAGGGATGCCGGAATGAAGCAGCTGATCCTTACCGCCAAGCACCACGATGGGTTCTGTCTCTGGCCCAGTGCCTATACCGAACACAGCATCAGGAACACCCCGTTCAGGAACGGACAGGGGGACCTGGTGAGGGAGTTTGCCGATGCGTGCCGCAAATACGGCCTGAAGGTGGGGCTATACCTCTCGCCATGGGACCGGAACCACCCGGATTACGGAACACCCGAATACATCACCTATTACAGGAACCAGCTCAGGGAACTGCTCACCGGATACGGAGAGATCAATGAGATCTGGTTCGACGGGGCCAACGGGGGGGACGGCTATTACGGCGGGGCCAATGAAGTGAGAACAATTGACAGGGAGACCTATTATGACTGGCCCGGTACCATCAGCCTGGTGAAGGAGCTGCAGCCCGGGATCAAGATATTTTCCGATGCCGGACCCGATATCCGATGGGTGGGGAACGAAAAGGGTTTTGCCGGGGAGACGTTCTGGTCCACCATATCCACGGAACGCCTGGTCATCGGTGCCTCCGATCCCGCTTACCTGAATACCGGGGATCCGGAAGGGGACACCTGGATCATCGGGCAGTGCGATGTCTCCATCCGCCCCGGATGGTTTTACCACGCTGCCGAGGACCACAAGGTGAAGAGCCCGCAGGAACTGGTGGACATCTATTACAAATCGGTGGGCCGAAACGGGGTGCTCCTGCTGAACCTGCCTCCCGACCGCAGGGGCCTCATCCACGAGAACGATGTGAAAAGCCTGATGGAATTCAGGCACATCATCGATGAGACCTTCGGCACGGACCTCGCCGCAGGAGCTTCGCCGGTGAACCGGACAGAAGGGGTTCCCTCGCCGGAGGCGGTCCTGGAGCTGCCCGGGCAGGTCACCTTTGACCGGATCCTGCTCCGGGAGCCCATCGGCCAGGGTCAGCGCATCGGCCGTTTTCGGGTGGAGGCATGGAATGAGGGGGATGGGTGGAGCGAAATTGCCAGGGGGACCACCATCGGATATAAAAGGATCCTCCGCATCCCCCCGGTGACTACCCGGAAATTGCGGGTGGTGGTGGAAGAAGCCATCCATCCCCCCTCCGTCTCCGGGATCGGCCTGTACAAATCCTCCGGAAAGGAACCATTGATTTAGCCACCGTCCCATTCCGCGTATCAGGATTTCACCCGGCCTGGCTATTGTACCATTAATTTGCCAGAAACCCTTTCGCCGCCTGTCAGGTAGAGGTGCACCAGGTAGAGGCCGCTTCTGAGGTCGTTCACCTGGAGGGTGGCCGACTTTCCGGGTACCCGCTCCTGCCTCAGCACCACCTGGCCCGAAAGGGAGCAGAGCTCGATCCGGTCGATCAACCGGTTGGACTCCACATGCACCATATGGGTGGCCGGATTGGGAAATATCCTCAGCAGGGAGGAAGAGACGGAGACTGCAGAGTCGGGTTCTCCCGGCACATGCCCGTCCAGCCAGTCCAGGCGCCGGGCGATCCATCGCTTCAGGCTGCTGATCTCCCCTTCGAAGGTCTCAGGGACGGGTCCCACTTCCGGTGCCCCCACCGCCTCACCCAGGATGGCCCAGCGTTCGTAATGGCGTAAACGGGCACTGTCCAGGTGGATGGCCACGGAGTCGATATAAGCGTTCAGGGAGGAGAGGGAGAGGACAGACTGGCGGAGGGATTCGTAGCGGGCCCTGAGACCCGAGGCAAATACGGGATCTTCCAGCAGGCGGGTCATGTAGACCGGCGGGGTGGGCCATACGTCACACTGGTTCACCTGGTAGGCCCATCCCGATCCGTCCGTGTTGGAAAACATCGGGCAGTCCCAGATGTCCTTCCAGGCCCAGTCGTAATCCCACGGGGGGCCCGAATGGAGCCGTCCGTCCCGGCTTTCCCTGTCTTTGAAAAAGAACCGGCTTTTCTTATAGGCGTCCACATTCCGCGAGACCTCGCTGAGGATGAAATAATCCTGGAAGGAAGTCACATCCAGGAAGGCGGGATACCCCCGCAGGGGGTCATCGTACCCGTCGCTGTGCAGCACCTGTTCACAGGTAAATACGAAATCCTGCAGGTACTGCTTCTGGGCCGCTGTGATCTCATCCGGCTTCGGATATTCGTAGACAAAATGGACACTTTTTTCGGGACGGGTGAAGGGGGGGAACGCACTGAGCCAGGAATCCTCACCGGTGTAATAGTCGTTCTTGAACATATATCCCCCGGTGAGCTCATCCCCGCTGTTCTCGTCAGGATTCAGGGTGGCGATATCGACCCGGTTCCGGTCCCGCTTGATCTTCTCGGTCAGCACGTAAATCCCTTCGTAGGAGCCGTTGACCACCACCTCCACATGCACGGTACGGGGGGCATAATGCCCCATCTGCCTGAAGATGTGCCCGGCGAGGGAATTGCGGAGGAAAGCTTTGTCATTGTAATTGGCCAGCAGGATCCAGTCATTCTCCTGCGGCATCCCGAGCAGGGGGACATTCAGGTTCCCGCCCTGGCCGTCACGGGTCTCGAATCCGAACGGCTTCTGGGGGAGTGAGGCGGAGTAGGATCCGCGAATCTCGATACCTACCGATCCGTCGTACACGTTGCCCGGATCGGATGCCCGGTTGAGCCGACCCGGCCCGTGGTCGATGATCTTCATCCGGGCGGTGATCTTGGGTTCGTCAGGAATGGCCATCCCCCCGGGGGTTTCGATGACCACCAGGGGGATGTCACTGC
Source organism: uncultured Bacteroides sp. (assembly GCA_964575865.1). Classification (GTDB taxonomy): domain Bacteria; phylum Bacteroidota; class Bacteroidia; order Bacteroidales. The sequence goes on from CAZNSZ010000026.1 coordinate 46,295, forward strand.
TGACCTGGGCCGGGAGCCTAATAAAAAGCACCAGCACCAGGATGCCCACCATACAGGAGCGCATCCTGCAGGATTAAATGCCGCTGAAACTGATCTTGTCGAAGACCAGCGACGGAAGTCTCCAGGAGGATCCCTCGTAGACGTCGTTCCCCACGGCCACCAGGTTGTTCCAGACGTCTTTGAAATTCCCAGTGATGTTCATTTCTGAGACCGGCTGTGTCAGTTTGCCGTTCTCCACCAGGAATCCTTCGATCCCGTAGGAAAAATCGCCGGTGGATCCGTTGCTGTTCCCCCCGTTGAAACCGGTCACCAGGATCCCGTACCCAATGTCCGCGATGAGCCCGGCCAGGTCCTTGCTTCCCGGGTTGAACACCAGGTTGGTGGTTTCCCCGGAGGTGGGTTCCATCTCCAGCTTCTTTCCGTAATAGGTATCGATGAAGTAGTCCCTCAGGATCCCGTTTTCCACGATGTTTCTCCGCCGGGTGGCCAGCCCTTCGCCGTCGAAGAGCCTGGAACCCCTTCCTGAAACAATGAACGGATCGTCGGTGATAGTCATCAGGTCCGATCCGATCCTCTTTCCCTTCATGTCGATCAGGAAAGAGTTCTTCTGCTGGATGGAGGAACCATTGAGTGCCGAGATCACCGGGTCCAGTGCCCTTCCGGCCAGCCGGTTCTCGATGATCATGGGCATGGCACCAGACCGGATCTTTTTCTGGCCCAGTTTATCAAGGGCGCGCTTGAGGGCCTCATTCCCGATCCCCTCCTTGACCAGCTCGTCATGGAAAATGGCCGATTCGTACCAGTATCCCTGTGGCCTGGAATCGCCGTCGTTGACCGATACGGAAGCCACCAGGGAATAGAAGGAATTCTCGCGGTCCCCCTCGAAGCCGTTGCTGGCCACCATGACCGTCCCGCTCAGTCCGTCCCGGTAGGTGGAGGTGACCGAAATGATCCGGTCGTCCTTGCCGAGCACCTCCTTCTCGATGGCAAATGCCCGGTCGATCTTCTGCTGGGCATCATGGGATGCAAAATTCCCGTCGACCGTTTTCAGGTCGGCTCCCCCTCCCTTGTAATACAATTCCGGATCGGGGAGTGTCCTGAACTCATCTTCCGAGAGGTAACCGGTGCCGGCGATGGCCTCTTCAATGAATTTGCCCAGTTCCTCCTTGTTGTTGAGGCGGTTGGTGGAGATGCTGGAGTAACGGTTGTTCACGTACAGGTTGATGCGCATGCTGTTGCGGTTGGCCTCTTCCAGCTTGTCGATCTTTTCTTCGCGGACCTCCACGGTACTGCTGTTGTTGTTGGATATGGTTACGCGGGCCTCATCCGCACCGTTGTTCAGTGCATGTTCCATGGCCCATTTTGCGATGCTGTATTTTTCCTCTTTGGTCATGATCAAATGTTTTCCGGATTATACACTGGTTCCTCCAACGGTCAGTTTGCTGACCAGTACGGTGGGCAGCCCCATGGATACGGGGACGGACTGGCCCGACTTGCCGCAGGTCCAGGTTCCGTTGTCTGTTTTGTAATCCCCTGCGGCCATGGTGATGTCGGCCAGGGCCTGCGGGCCGTTCCCGATGATGTTGATGTCCTTGATGGGCATGGTCAGCTGACCGTTCTCGATCAGGTACCCCGATTTCACGAAAAACGTGAAGTCACCGGCACCGATGTTCACCTGTCCGTTGGTGAAGTTGTCCACGAACACCCCGTAATCCACATTGGCAATGAGGTCCTCCTTGCTGTGCGGACCCGGTTCCATGTAAGTGATACGCATCCGGGGAAGCGGAACGTGGCGGAAAGACTGCCTGCGGCCGTTCCCCGTCGGCTCCACCCCGTAGTAACCGGCACTGATCCGGTCGTGGATGTAGCTTTCAAGGTTCCCGTCCCTGACCAGGTAGATCTTTTTCACGTCATTGCCCTCGTCGTCCACGTTGATGGAGCCCCGGTTGTTCTCCATGGTGCCGTCCTCGATGATGTTGATGAACTCCTTCGCCACAGGCTTACCCATTTTATCGGAGAAAATGGAGGTGCCTTTGCGGTTGAAATCCGCTTCGAAGGCATGCCCCATGGCCTCATGCAGCAGGATGCCCGAGCCGCCTGCCCCCAGTACCACCGGCATTTCGCCCGCTCTGGGTTTGCCGGCACCAAAAAGGAAATTGGTCTTTTCCACGGCATCGTTGGCCAGCTCTTCGATCAGCTCATCGGTCAGGAACTCAAATCCTGTGCGGTAAGCCCTGGCGCTGTAATTGTTCTCGATCTGGCCGTCCTTTTCCATCACGCACACTGCGGCGAGGCTGGCCATGGGCCGGTAGTCATGGGTAAGCAATCCTTCGGAATTGTAAAAGAGCACGTAACCGGTCTCATCGGAGAGGAAGGCCCGCACCTTGGTCACCTTCTCGTCCAGTTCAAAGACCCGGTCGTTCACTTTTTGCACAAAGGGAATCTTTTCCTCCACCGAGGCATTTTCCCATTTGCGGGAGATCTTATAGTAATTGGGAGGGGTTTTTTCCAGAAGTTCGTTCTGGTTAAAGGTCCCCGGATTGCTGGCAATGCTGGCCGCGGTATTGGCCACCTTCACCATGTCGCTGAGGGTCACGTTCTCGGTATAGGCAAAACCGGTCTGGTCCCCCTTGAGCACCCTGACCCCCATCCCGAAGTCCACGTTGGAGTACGCCTGGTTCACCTTACCGTCCTCCAGTCCCAGGGTGTTGGATATCTTGTGTTCGAAAAACAGGTCGGCATAGTCCCCCCCTTTCGACATGGCTGCGGCGATCACCTTCTGCAGCATCTGGGGGGTCACTTCAAAATGGTCGAGATAACTTTTCACATCAGGGCTTATTTGCAGGTTCTGGCAGGATTTCAGCAGGGGAGGGAGTACCATGGCCCCCGCAGCTGCTGCCCCGCCTGTTTTAATAAAACTTCGTCTGTTCAGAATCATTGTTCTATGTTTTGGTGGGTCACAATCAGATGGATGCATTTAGCGTACCGAATGTACGGTTTTTAGGCGGATTGAGAAAGATGCTTTACAGCCGGGGCGCATTTGTTAACATTTTTTATGTAAATTTTGGAGTTTTCGACCCGCAAAAATCAATCCCAATGAAAACCATGCCAGTAGTGATTGCCCTGATCGCCTTCATGTTTCTGACCGGGTGTCAGAACGATCCATGGATCTCCCTGTTCGACGGGGAGAGTCTGGATGGATGGAAGGCCAATGAGAACGCTGACTCCTGGAAGATCGAGGAGGGTGCCATTGTGACCGCCGGTGAGCGTTCCCACCTGTTCTATGACGGGGAGGTGATGGACCACCGGTTCAGGAACTTTGAATTATCCCTGGAGGTGAAGACCACCACCGGTTCCAACTCGGGGATCTATGTCCATACGGAATACCAGGAGGACGGGTGGCCCTTCAGGGGCTACGAATGCCAGGTGATCAATTCCACCCATCCGGCCGGCCCGGGGGAGTATGTGGAGCACAAAATGACCGGGAGCATCTACGCCATCCGCAATGTATGGAAACCGCCCGTTCCCGATAACCAGTGGTTCAATTACCGGATCAAGGTGGTGGGAAAGACCATACAGACCTTTATCAACGGGATGCCGGCAGCCGAATACACGGAGCCCGATGAAGTATACCGCCCGGAGGGTTTCAAAGGGAGGCTGCTGGGTGAAGGGACCTTTGCCCTCCAGTGCCACGATCCCGGAAGTGTGGTCTATTATAAAGACATTAAGGTCAGGCCGTTGCCCGATGATCTGCCCACGCCGGGTACCCCGCCGCAGGACCTGGAGTTCGAGAAGAAGATCCTTGACCTGGCGGCGGCCAATTTCCCGCTGATCGACCTGCATACCCACCTCAAAGGGGGGATGACCGAGGAGGAGGCCCTGGCACATGCCCGGACCTATGGCTATACCTACGGGATTGCCGTAAACTGCGGGCTGATGATGGGATTCGAGGACGATGACTCCCTGAACCATTTTCTGGACAACTACGAGCCTTCCCCCTTCACGTGGTTCGCCATGCAGGCGGAGGGGAGGGAGTGGCTGGACCTCTTCAGCGGGGAAACCCGTGAGCGGTTCGACTATGTGTTCACCGACGGGATGACCTGGACCAACCGCAACGGGAAGCGGATGCGGCTCTGGATCCCCCAGGAGACCGAGGTGGGTGACCCGCAGGATTTCATGGATCAGCTGGTGGACAACATCGTGGAAATCGTCACTACCGAGCCCATCGATATCCACGTGAACCCTACCTTTCTGCCGGCGGAGATCAGCGACCGGTATGACGAGCTGTGGACGGAGGAGCGGATGGACCGGGTGATCGAAGCCCTGCTGGAGGGTGGAGTGGCGCTGGAGATCAATAACCGCTACCGGATCCCCAGCGAGGCATTCCTGAAAAGGGCCAAGGCTGCGGGGGTGAAATTCACTTTCGGAACCAATAACGGAGGGGCCGATGACCTGGGGCGGATGGACTACGCCATCGAGATGGTCGGGGCGTGTGGCCTGGAGCCCTCCGACATGTGGATCCCCGGCTTTTAACATTTGTTTTAACGTGCCAGGTGATTCATAACCTGTATTTTGCGTAAAATTTGAAGCGATGGCTGATTTCGACATGAACCGCAGAAAGTTCCTGGCGGCCCTTTCGCTGGGGACCGCTCACCTGATGTTCAACAATCCGGTCTTCGGGGCAGCCCCGAGGTTCAGGACCAACGATCCGTTGCAGCGGGTGGCCCTGGGAAAAACCGGATTGAACCCGACCCTGCTGGGATTTGGCACCGGGGTATGGGCCGGGAACCGCACCTCCTTCATGACCAGGCAGGAACAGGACAAGAGCGTGGCCCTGCTTCGTCATGCCTATGACCGGGGCTTCCGCATGTTCGATTGCGCGGACACCTATGGGACACACGGGATCATGAAAGAGGCCCTTAAAGGAATGGACAGGGACCAGCTGGTGATCACCACCAAGATCTGGACCAGGGAGGGTGGAATCCCGGAAGCGGAAAGGCCCGATGCCGACGTGGTGGTGGATCGTTTCCGCAAGGAGATGGGGGTGGATTATTTCGACCTGGTGCAGATCCACTGCATGGTCGACGCGGACTGGACCGATTCGCAACGGAGGCAGATGGATATTCTGGAGGACCTGAAAGCCAGGGGGATCATCCGCGCACACGGGGTCTCGGTGCATTCCCTGGAAGCGATGAAGGCCATCCTTGATGATCCCTGGGTGGATGTGCTCCATGCAAGGATCAATCCATACGGGATCGCCATGGACAAACCCGATCCGGCCGAGGTGGTGGAGGTGATCCACCAGGTGCATTCCTCCGGAAAGGGGATCATTGGCATGAAACTGGTCGGCAACGGGGAATACACGGAAGAGAGCGAAAAGATCGACCATTCCATCCGTTTCGTCCTCGGCCTGGGCAGTGTGGATATGGCGATCGTGGGGTTCGAAAGCCAGCAGCAGGTGGACAACTACATGGACCGGACCCGGTCCGCACTCACCGCACTGGTTTAGAATCGTGACATTTCCTTACCTTTGGAGGGAACCTTCCCTTCCATGAACAGGATCCTTGTCACATTGTTGTTCGGGTTGCTTCCTGCTTTTTCCGGCCTGTCGCAGGCCCCCCGCTTTTACCTTGGATTTGACGGAATCCTGGATAACCGGGAGTACTTCACCCCCTACGGGATTCACCAGACAATCTTCGGGGCCCGGATCAATCCGGGGGTGGCGTTCAGCTGGGATACGGTGCACCAGGTCAGGGTGGGGCTCAATTATATGTATGAATTCGGGGGGGAGCTCCTGGGCGTGAAGCCCCAGATCGATCTCTATTACAGCTACAACGCGGAGCATTTCCGGTTCAGGTTCGGTTCCTTTCCCCGAAGGGAGCTCCTGGATGAGCCGCTGATGCTGATGACCGATTCGCTGGACTATTACCGGCCCAACCTGGAAGGTGCCTGGGCAGGAGGACGGTGGGGGTGGGGATCCGCATCGGGATGGGTCGACTGGACCGGAAGGGAAAACCCGGATACCCGGGAATCGATCCTGGCAGGGGTCAATGCGCGGGTGCACAGCCATACTTTCTATCTCATTGCCGGTGTTTCCAGGTACCACCTGGCCAGGACCACCGCGGATGATGACAGCCACCGCATCCGGGACGAGGGGTCGCTCCGCCTGATGGCCGGAACGGATCTTTCCGGGCGCACCTTTCTGGACCGGCTGGATATTTCCTCCGGATGGGTGGGCATGCACGCCCGGACGCGCCCTGATCCGGCTTCGTGGTACCACGGGTGGCTTTCCCTGCTGGAGGTCACTTACAGGTGGGCGGGCATCAGGGGATCCTACTACCTGGGAGATCCATCCCCCCTGTCTTACGGGGACCGGCTCTACGCATCGGGCAACTATGGCAGGCTGGACCTGTTCATCACCCCCTTCAACAACGCGCGGATCGATGCCCGGATCGGCTGGAACCTGCACCTGCTTCCGGGCGATGGACTCTACCATTCGCAGCAGCTGCTGATCCATGT
>CAZNSZ010000027.1:0-51669 GCA_964575865.1 uncultured Bacteroides sp.
TTTACATTGCCCGACGGGGTGGGGGCCAGCTACGGGGAGCCGATGACCAACCTCACCGGACTGACACCGGGGAGGACCTTTACTGTAGGCCCGCTGAGGAGGGGACAGACCTTCTCCCTTTTTCCCTATATGAAGCGGGTATCCACAGCGGATAAACTGGACGGGGCAAAGATCGAAGCCTCTTTTCCAGTGGCAGTGACCCTCAAGGATGACAACCTGAACACCGCTTCCCAGGGGAGGTCCACCATCGGTGACCAGATCGTGCCCGTGGACATTACCGGGGATACCTACGTGGTGCCCGCCATGGGGAATCCCAACCTGACCTTCGTGGTGGCCACCCAGGACAATACGGACATTTACATTGACGATGTGTACCATGCGACCCTGGATGAAGGGGAACAGCTCAGGATCCAGTCCCCCAACAACCAGATCATCGTCATCAGTTCGAAAAACAACATATCCGCTCCCCCGGGGCCCCCGTTCTATGCCATGCATATCTCCCTGAATAACATGACCCGTGCAGAAGCGCTTCTGCCGCCCATCGGCTGTACGGGAAATACACAGCTGGCCTTTTCACGGGCGCGGGAAGAGATCAGGGAGAAGTTCTATTTTTTCCTGATCACAGAGAATGAAAACATCGATAATTTCATGATTGACGGAGTTCCGGCCGACCCGACCATCATCCCTGACGACATCACCAAATGGGAACGGCTGGGAAACGGCTGGTCGGCTTACATGACCTCCAATATCCCGGCCAGCAAGCTGGCCATCGGGCAGCACCTGGTGGAGAACAGCGGGGGGATTTTCCACCTGGCCGTGATCAACGGTTTCACTTCAGCCAACCTGGGGGATATGTTTTACGGATACTTCTCCGATTACGGGGGGCTGAACGTGGGAGCGGTGGTCGCCGGGACCAACTCCTCGGTGGTCCGTGCCTGTTACGGGACCCCCGTACAGCTCTACGCATTCGGGGGGACCTACTACGAATGGACTCCCCCCGACTACCTGGATGATCCTTACAGCAACCTGCCTTTTGCCTATAACCTGCCGGCGGGTGCTCATGAATACGTGGCCCATGTGAGCGGCACCTGCGGATCGGGTGATGTTCCCCTGACAGTAGTGGTGGCCCCCCCGGTGAAGGCGCATTTTGAGACCGACGTGGTTTCCGGTTGTTCCCCGCTGACGGTGACCTTCGAGGATCAGTCCGAGGGGAATGCCACCTGGCAGTACGACCTGGGAGATGGCACCCCCCTGATCCGGTATGACACCCTGGCCAGCACCATTGGCATCGGTTCACCACCCAATCCGTTCGTTTTCTCCCACACCTATGAGAACAAAACCGATTCGGCCATCACCTACTACATCACCCTGATGGTGAAAAATTCCAGTGCCTGTGCGGATATCATCACCAAATCGATCACCGTCTTTCCGGAGATCTACGCAGGCTTCAGCGCCGATCCGACGGAAGGATGCGAACCCCTGGAGGTCACCTACACCAATGAGTCCTGGGGCAACACTGACCGCTGGCTCTGGGAGTTCGGGGACGGCGGCTCCTCGGTGGAGGAACATCCCGTACACGAATTCAGGAACCTGTTCGGACCCGGGAACCTGGTTTTCGATACCCGACTGGTGGCCATTTCCCCATACAACTGCCGCGACACGGCCGAGCTCCCCATCACGGTGAGCCCTTTCATCGAGGCCTCCTTCGCCTATGATACGGTAGCCGAATGCGCCCCCCACGAAATCATCATCACCGACCAGTCCTTCGGCGCGGACTCCTATTTGTGGGCCTTCGGGGACGGGGACACCTCTTACTCTTCCGGCCCCGTCATACGCCATACCTATCAGAACAATACCGGCTTCCCCGTCACCTACACCCTCTCCCTCCGGGTTGAGAATGACGAGGGATGTACCCACGAGGTCCAGCGGGAGGTGGAGGTCTATCCCGGTGTTCAGGCCATCTTCGATCCCGTGCCTCCCGAGGCCTGTTCCCCCGCCGAGGTGCTCTTTAACAACAGCTCCACCGGGGCCGACTACTACCTGTGGGAATTCGGCGACGGGGGATCCTCCACGGCACAGTTTCCTGTTCATTTATACGACCGGAACATGCAGCGTCAGGATACGGTCTTCGATGTGATGCTGATAGCCGGGAACGATTACCAGTGCCGGGATACCCTGGTCCGTCAGGTGACCATGCACCCCTATATCGAAGCAGCCTTTACCATCGAGGATGTGGTGGGATGCCATCCGTTCACCGTTGAGATCAACAACGAATCGGTCAATGCGGACCGGGTTGAATGGGATTTCGGGGACGGGACAGGGGTCAGCAACGACGGATCCCCCACCCTCTACTACACCTATCAAAACCTTGGGGACACCACCACGGTCTATCCCCTCAGGCTGGTGGTTTTCAATGAGGAGGGCTGCAGCGATACCATGGTCCGGTACATCACGGTGCACCCGGAGATTACTCCGGGCTTCCTGGTGAGCGATATGGACGGCTGCCATCCCCTGACCGTCACCTTCACGGACCAGTCCGCCAAAGCGGTCAATTACCTGTGGGATTTCGGGGACGGGGCTGCCTCGGTGGAACATAGTCCGGTCCATACCTTCACCAATTTCGGCTCCTCCGACACCACCTACCAGGTCACCCTGACGGTCAGTACCGCCGACGGGGAGTGTGTCAAAACCACCGGCGTTCCCATCACGGTCTACCCCCATGTGAAAGCAGAATTCACCTTCCCCAACGCCCTGGGATGCGGGCCTTTTGATGTCCAGTTCCAGAACCTCTCCATCGGCGGCACGCAATTCACATGGAACTTTGGTGACGGTACCCCTGAAATCGTCACCCCGGTTCCTGATCCACAGCTGCACACCTTTGTCAACAGCAGCTATACAGACCTCCAGGTGTACCAGGTGAGCCTGATCACCGAGAACAGCTTTGGGTGCAACGATACAATGGTGAAATCGGTCTCGGTGTACCCGGCCGTGGAGGGTGCCTTCGAGGTGACCACCGACTCGGGGTGCCATCCCCTGACCGTGGATTTCACCAATATCTCCATGGGCGGGCAGACCTTCGTGTGGGATTTCGGGGACGGTGCCACCACCAGTGAACCCATGCCCTCCCATACCTTCACCAACACCGGGACCGTTGATTCCATCTACACGGTGAAGCTGATGGCAATTGCCCCCAACCATGCCTGTACCGACTCGTTCTTTATGGATATCGTGGTACATCCCTATGTGCAGGCCGGTTTTACCATCGCAGACAAGCTGGGGTGCAACCCTTTCGATGTGGTGATCGAGAACTCTTCCATCAATGCCGGCACCTACTACTGGGATTTCGGTGACGGACAGGATACGGTGACCTATGACAGAAACACACTCATTCACCGCTACATCAATACCGATTTCAGCAACCAGCAGGAATTTGAGATCACCCTGGTGGCGGAGAACTATGCCGGTTGTTCCCACGAGATCAGCAGACGGGTAACCGTGGAACCGGCCATCATTGCCGATTTCCAGGCAAGCCAGCTGGAGGGGTGCCATCCGTTAACGGTCGATTTTACCAACTTCTCAGGGGGAGCTTCCTATTACCTGTGGGATTTCGGGAACGGAACCACCTCCCAGGCAATCAGTCCTTCCCACACCTTCACCAATATTGGTGACTCGGATACCACCTACCTGGTCTGGCTCTACGCACGGGCCGGGAACCATGAATGCCGTGACTCCATATCCGTGGAGATAGTGGTCCACCCCTACATCATGGCCGATTTCACTTTCCAGGAGCAGGTGAACTGCAGTCCCTCGCCGGTCCGCTTCCACAACGCCTCCACACCAGGGGCCACTTACCACTGGGACTTCGGGGACGGTTCACTGAACGAAACCACTTCCCTGGATCCCTTCCTGCATACCTTCACCAACACCGACTACGAAAACAACGGGATCTTCACCGTTACCCTCACGGCGGTGTCGGGGAACTGTACCGCCCGGGCCCAGAGGAACGTGGAGGTCTATCCCGCCATTGATGCCGCATTCGGCATGACCGTGGAGGAGGGGTGCCACCCCCTCCAGGTGGGATTCGACAACCTCAGCAGGGGCGGCTATACCTATTTCTGGGACTTCGGGGACGGTGCCACCAGTGAAGCGGATACGGTCACCCATACCTTTACCAATTTCACCGATGCCCCGGTCACCCGGGATGTCTACCTGAGAACCACCTCCAGGTTCAACTGTGTGAGCGATACCACCATGCAGGTGACCATCCATCCCAAGCCGAAGGCGAGGTTCGACACCCCGAGAAACATCGATTGTGCCCCCTTCGGCGTGCAGCTCACCAACACCAGCATCAATGCCGATCATTACCGGTGGGACCTGGGAGGCGATACCGTCTTTACTACCTCGTCGGTGGCACCCTTCAGCCACGACTTCGACAACATGACCGATGACATCGCCACCTACCGGATCGGCCTCATCGCAACCACCGGCTATGGCTGTGTGGATTCGGTGCAGCAGAAAGTCTATGTCTACCCCAGAACCATCGCGGACTTCACAGTCAATGACGGGGACTGCAGTCCGTTCATGGCCCATTTCACCAACCAGTCGGTCAGGGGAGAAACCTACCTGTGGGAATTCGGGGACGGATCGGTCCTTTCGACCACCGATCCCAGCAACCTCTATTTCAACCTTTCGGGACACGATACCACCTTTATGGTGACCCTGACCACCACCTCCAGGTTCGGCTGCGTGGATACCGCTACGGGCCTGGTAGATGTCTACGCCCAGCCCGACGTGGAATTCATCGCTTCCCCGACTTTCCAGATGTATCCGTCAACCGTGGTCGATTTCACCAACATGTCAGCCCAGGGAGAGTGGGACTACGCCTGGACCATGGGAGACGGGAACTCTTCATCGGAAGAGAACCCGGGGACCCATACTTACGGCCACTGGGGCGATTATACCATCTGGCTGAGTGCAGCCACACCCCATTGTGCCGATTCGGTTGCCCATACCATCCATATTGAACCTGCGGTTCCCATTGCCGTATTCGATACGCTGATCCCGGGATGTGAACCCCACACGGTGCAGTTCAGGAACAACTCCATCTACGGGGAATCTTACCTCTGGGAGTTCGGAGACGGGAGCTCCTCCACCGAATTCGAGCCGGAACATACCTACCAGGAGTACGGGATCTACAATGTCAAGCTGACCGTCACCGGACAGGGGGGTACCGAGGTGGCCTACCGCCAGGTGGAGGTATACCGGATGCCCGTGGTGGACTTCACCGTGGCCCCAGACCTGGTCCAGCTTCCGGACGATGAAATCAAGCTGTTCAACCTCTCCAGGTACGGAGACACCTACCTGTGGGATTTCGGTGACGGAACCACCTCCACCGAGGAGAATCCGAGGCACCTCTATCAGCGGATCGGACAGTATGACATCACCCTCGAGGTGGTCACCGGGGATGGTTGTGCGGACCAGCTGCTCAAACCGGCCATCGTCACTGTGGAGGGAGAAGGGTACATCTATTTCCCCAACGCCTTCAAACCCGACATGGACGGGCCCAACGGGGGCTATTACAGCCTGAACGAACCGGAAAAGAACAACATCTTCCATCCCTTCTGGCAGGGCGTGGTGGAATACCACCTGGAGATCTATACCCGGTGGGGGGAGAAGTTGTTTTACAGCAATGATGTGAACATGGGATGGGACGGGTACAACGACGGCACCCTGAGTGCCCAGGGCGTGTACGTTTTCCGCAGCTGGGGGATCTTTATCAATGGGAAAACGTTCGAGAAGAAGGGGGATGTCACCCTGCTTTACCACCGGAAATAACGCCCCATCACCTCTTCAAACTGAGCCGTCAGCTCAGTCGCGGATCAACCAGCGGCCGCTCCACCCGTTCCCCCGGCTGTCCTCTATCCTGAACAGATAGAACCCTTCCTTCAGGTTCCCCCTGTGGAAAGTCACCCGGTGTTCACCCGCGGCGAAATCTCCCAGAGGCTCCACCAGGATCTGTTGCCCCCTGCTGTCTACCACAAGGAGCTTCAGGTGACGGGGCTGCTCCAGGCTGAAACGGAGGGTGGTGCTTTCCCGGAAGGGGTTGGGATAGGTGCCGACTGATCCCTGCCGGTGTTTCCCGATGCCCACCCCGAGGACCACCACAGGGTGGGGAGCTGACAGGTTCATGGCCGTGTCGGAAGCTACTACCCAGTAGGTTTCGTTGGAAAGACCGGCCAATCCGAACAGGACGGGCTGATCCGCCTCCAGGAGGGCCGTATCCAGCGCCGATTCCCTGATCAGATCGATTTCTGAACCCGTACCCTGTGGTACCAGGTAGGCCACCCCCGGTTCGGAACTGATGACCTCGATGGCTCCCATGCCGTCGTCGTATACGGTGTCGCTCACCTCCAGCACCGGAGGGATCGTATCGGGCTGTATGGGGGTGGTTGCCTCCAGTGTTCCGGAAAGCCCGCTTTCGTTGCCGGCATCGTCATAGGCACTCACATTGATTTCATAGGAAGTCAGCGGGGAGAGGGACAAAAGGGTATAAGAGGTATCGGTGTTGCTGCCTTCCAGCTCCCCGTCCAGATAAATGTGGTACCCTTTCACCCCGATGCTGTCCTCTGAGGGCTGCCAGGCAACGGAGAGCGATGTGGGGGTCCGGCCCGTCAGCTTCAGGTTCCCGGGAACAGTTGGAGCAATGGTATCCTCGGCCGGGTCATAAGGCGTGATCCGCATATCCACCGTGGCCAAGGACCGGGGGGCCAGGACGAGGACCGAATCGGTCAGTGCCCCCCTGTGCAGGCATTCATCGGTATCCGAAGTGGTGTAGATCCCCGATCCCAGGATCCTGTACCCGGGAAGTCCAAGCCGGACCGCCAGCGAATCGGTCAGGGAACGGTTGATCACCACACAGGCTGCCGAATCTGCCGCTGGATTCACAAATGCCAGGGCGGCACCCGCCGGATCGGAAAGGACAAGGTGGGTCCTCTTCCATCCCGGATGGATGAAGGCGGAAAACTGCCTGAAGGCATGGTATTCCCGGTTGATGATATACCCCCTGGCGGGATCGGTCCAGCGGGACGCATCCCAGGGAAACTCCAGGGTAATGAGCCCGCCGCTTTCTCCCCAGATCAGGTCCCAGTAAAAATAGGCCTGGACCTCCTCGTCATGGAACGACTTGTAGATCAGACCGGCCAGTGAGAACCAGTCACCCCGGCTGTATTCTGTCTGAAAATGCGGCAGTTCCGGGTGGTATTTTCCCACCTTGGCAAAATCGGTGGAAGCATATGGGTCGTTCTCGTCCACCCCGTGATATAAGTGGTGGGAGATCCCGTCCAGCATGGAAAGATCCAGGGCATCCACATAACGTTCCACATTGTTGTAACCGATCCCAATGGACTCCGGCCCGAAGATCAGGGGCCTGTTTGCACGTTTCTGGAGGGTGTCGTAAACCGCCTCCAGGGCCCGGTTATACCCGGCTACCGTGTCTGTGGCGCTGATAAGCTCTGTGGGGTCCAGCAGGCAGGTCTCCCATGTGGCCGACCAGCCCGGTTCATTCTGGATGGAGATATAACGCGGGCTGATCCCGTGAGCTTCATACTCGTCCAGTGCTTTGTTCCACCAGTGGGCGAAACCGGCATAGTCGAACCTGACCTCGCCCTCCTCGACCGTATACCGCAGGGTACCCCCGTTGGCCCGGTCACCGGTATTCTTCAGGTAACCGGGAGGCCCCCAGGATGTGGCATAAACGGGGATCGGCGTTCCGCGGACCTGCTCCGAGGCCTGCACATACTCCCGGACCCTTCCCACCATGTCCGGATCGTAGTCATAGGCGGTCCGTACCCTCAGAATATCAAGGCCCAGGTCACCGAATACCGCCTCATACACCTGTGCCCTGTTGGGATGTGCATTCAGCCAGCCTTCATAGTAGGCCAGGGAAGCCCCGAATCCCGCCACAGTCTGTCGGGTGGAATCGATCCTGATCACCAGCCGGGCCGGTTCCGGATCCTGGGAGTAGGTCAATTGGCCTGTATGGGATAAAAGCATCAAAAATACTGTCAGCAGGGCAAACGGGGCAGGTTTCTTCATCCTATTTTTCTTTCTCGGTCAAGCGACAAAGATAACCGCCCTTCTTTGAATTCCCGATATTCTCCTCTAATTTTAAGGCTTGCCGGAGGAGGTAGCAATGAATCAAAGCAGTGTTCCGCGATATCATGGACTGAGGATCTACCTCAGCACCACCCTTCTGTACCTGTTCCTGATCATCCCTTTTATGTTCTTCCTGGCCATCCAGAACATCCCCCAGCTGATGGAGAGCCAGCAACTGCGGGGCGGACCGGACGAGGAAGCCACGGATTCGACGGGAATGGGGACCGATTCATTGAGCCTCCGGACTGATTCATTGGCCAGGGGGACCGGTTCGATGAAAGGCCTCATCCGGACGGGCGAGCATTTGTCACAGGAGCAGGTCGATTCCCTTGTGGAGCACGCCATCGCTCTGGGGGAAGAATACGCCGACTCGCTGAAGTTCATGAGACCCGGTTCCCCGGTCCAGGTGTCGGTGGAGGAGGAAGGGAACCGGAATTCGCTTTTCGAAGAGAAAGGTCCCTTTGCCATCTATTTCCGCATGCTCTTTCCCCTGATCCTGATCAGCTACCTGGCAGGGCTGATCTTTAACATCCGCTTCAAGCGGTACTTCAAAAGAAAACGGAAGGGAAAAGAGGTCTCTGAAAGACTGGTGGCCTATTGCCGGAAGGACCTCCTGAAGACCCCCCTGGTGAACAGCCTTATTCTCACCTTCCCCAATGTTTTCATCATCCTCTATTCGGTGTTCTTTATCCTGCCACAGGGTCAGTTTGACGGGGAAATGGAGAAAAAGCTGTTCATCCAGTTCTTCTTTCTGACCATTGTATCCACCCTTCTGATCTTCCTGTTCGTCTATTACTGGCAGAAGCACCGGGTCCATATCCGGTATATCGATCACCTCTTTTCGGCAGACGAGCTGAGAAAACAGATCTTCCGGCGTCCGGGAGGAAAGATCAGGAACAGGTTGATGATCGCCAGCGCCATGACCACATTCCTTCCCCTGATGGTGGTCATGGTGTACCTGATCCTCAGCCTGAGTGCAGTCAGGGACCTGGACCTGGATGCCCTGACCCTTGAGCAGCGGGAGATCCTCATCGGGGATTGGGTAAAAATTCTGCATCAGAACCAGACGGAGGTTACCAATTCCTCTTATGAGCGGTTCTATTATGTGAACGCCATCGACACGCTCATCATGCTGGTGGGGATCGGAACCGGGATCATGGTCTCCTTTTTCTATATCCTGTTGTTTATCAGGTGGACCAACATGGATATTACCCGTCCGGTGAAAGAGTTGCTGTCCAGCATCCGGGAGACGCGCACAGGTGAAGGGGAACACTATACCATTGTGCGCACCAATGATGAGATCGGGGAACTGGCCGAGGGATATAATGAAATGACCGAAAAGATCCATGAGTACGTGCAGAGTATCTCGAAAATGAACAGGGAACTGGAGGAGAAAGTGAAGGAACGGACCGAAGAGATCCTGGAACAGAAAGAGGAGATTGAAGCACAGAAGGAAGAGATAGAGGCGCAGCTTGACCTCACAACGCGGCAGCGAGACACCATCTCCAGTCAGAAAGAATTGATCCTTGACAGCATCCGATATGCGGAACGGATCCAGAAAGCCATCCTGCCTCCCCTTGAGCAACTGGCCGGTTCGGTGACAGACCATTTCATTCTCTTCAAGCCGAGGGACATCGTCAGCGGCGATTACTACTGGACCACCCGCAAAGGAGACCAGTTGCTCATAGCCGTGGCCGACTGCACGGGACACGGGGTACCGGGGGCATTCCTGAGTATGCTGGGAATCTCCTCCCTGAATGAGATCGTGAACCGGAACAACAGCATCAGGCCCGGAGAGATCCTGGAATTTCTCAGGAATTTCGTGATTCATTCCCTCCACCAGACCGGCAGCAGGGGAGAAACCCGGGATGGCATTGAGATCGCCCTGTGCGTCATTGACCTGGAGAAACGAACCATGCAGTTTTCCGGGGCTAACCGGTCCCTATACCTCATCAGGCGGAACAGCGGGACAGGGAAAGGCTCCTCCCTCCACGGAGGCGATCCTGCCATCCGTCCCCGGGAAGAAACCGACACACACCGACTGATCCAGATCGACGGAGACCGCATGCCGATCGGAATCTATGAACAGGACCCCCTTCCCTTTTCCAACCGGGAGACGGAACTGGAAGATGGTGATGTTCTGTACCTTTTCTCAGACGGATATGTGGATCAGCTGGGGGGGGCATCCCGCAAAACTTTCCGCTCCCGCCGGTTCAGGCGCCTTTTGCTGCAGATCCAGGAGAAACCCATGGAAGATCAAAAAAAGATCCTGGATGACAGGCTGGCCAGGTGGCGCGGAAAAATCGAACAGATCGATGATATCCTGGTAGTGGGCATAAAGCTCTGAGAGGTTTACACTTCCACCTTCACATACTCAAAGGGCAGCCGCGACATCCGCGACATTTCCATCCCCACCTCGTACATGTCCTCGTCATCCTCCTCGAAATGCCATCTGATCAGGACCTCGTTCCCATTCTCGTGGATTGAAAACAGCGATTTGAAAATGTCAAGGATGTATTTGGCTGAAGTGGAATTGAAATATTCGAAATTGAAATTGATGACCAGCGGATCCTTGCTCTCCTTTGCGGAAAGCTCGTCCGCGAATCCTTCCAGCCATTCCAGGACCGGTAGATAGAAGCTTCTGACATTTTCGGGACGTGACTCGCCCGAAAACTCAAACATGTTTTTATCGGGGTCCAGTTCGATCCTGGGTGAATTCATTGTGGCCTCAATGATCAGTTTTTCCATGAGTTATTCATTTATGATGATTTGCATTTTAAAAAAAGAGTGAAGCTCATCGACCATGGTAAAGGAGTACGCGATCTCCTCCTCACTTCTCATGGCCATGGTAATCAGCCCGAGTCCCGCACCCCTGTCCTCGTCGGAACTCTCCTTGTTGATGATGTCTTCATACAGGGATTTCAGTGCTTCCACGTCGAGCTGGTTCACCCGGTCCAGTTTGAATTTCAGGTCCTCGATATCATCATTGCGGATCATGTTACCGGCAGTGACCACGTAACGGTTCTTTTCCTTGATGACACTGAGGACGGGGGCCCGCTTGTTATCCAGGGACTTTCCCCTGATCCCGACCCCGTATTTGAAGATGTTATCGATGGATTCAACGACAGTGCCATACAGTCTTTTACGCGCAGGTTTACCCATATCCTGAAACTCCCTGGAGGCCCTCAGCTTATTGAGGATCCGTTCCATGGTGGAGTAGGAAATGGGGCCTTCGAAATCGATCAGTTTCACACTACCTGTATTCACGTCCAACCTGAATCCCGCTCATTGGATCCATCAGCAAAGTAACAAAAAAAAGGGGATTTCAATTCTAACCGCTTTAAATTGAATATATTCGTAATCAAAGTAGAAAAAGATGAGTGAAGCCATTCTGAAAGCGTTGATGCAACTCTTCGCCCTGATTGTGGATATCGATGAGTTACAGGAGATTTCAGATAAGGAACGGGCCATCATCCGTTCCTTTCTCACCAGGCAGTTAAGCAACGAGCTGGTGGAAAAATACATGCAGGAATTTGACGAATACCTTCATTTATATCACGAAAGCAGCATTGACAAGGGAAGCATCCGACGAAAGAAAAGGACCACCCTGACCGCCGTCAGGATCCTCAGCATCTGCGAGAAGATCAACGAGGAACTGGAGCAGGCCCAGAAGATCTATGTGGTGATCCAGCTGATAGAATACATCGCCTACGGGATTGAGATCAGGGAACAGGAGCTTGAGTTTCTCCAGACCGTGGCCACCGCTTTCAATATTGAGGATTCGGAATATGAGAACATCCTGAATTTCGTGGCGTTCTCGCTGAAAGAGATCCCGTTGAAGAACCAGGTCCTGGTAATCAACGACGACGATACGCCGGGTACACGGGGGGTGCATCACATCAGGAAGAACAGGATGCAGGGAGAGCTCTATTTCCTCAACATCAGCAGCGTCAATACCTACGTTCTGCGTTACCACGGAAAGGAGGACCTCTTCCTCAACGGGCAGGTGATCCGGTCCGGGCTTACCTACACCTTCGATCACGGATCGGCGGTGCGGGGAGCACAGATCGATCCGATCTATTACTCCGACGTAGCCACGGTGTTCACCTCCTTTTCGACCGATTCGAGGATCAGTTTCGTGGCGAAAAACGTGGAGTTCAGATTTAAAAACAGTGACAACGGGATCCATGATTTCAACTTTTCCGAAGAATCGGGAAAACTGGTGGGGATCATGGGCGGCAGCGGTGTGGGCAAATCCACCCTGCTGAATGTCCTGAACGGGAACCTCAGGCCCCAGCAGGGCAGTATCCTCATCAACGGGTATGACCTCTACCACGAAAAAGATCAGGAAATGCTCAACGGCGTGATCGGATTCATTCCCCAGGACGATCTGCTGATCGAAGACCTCACCGTATACCAGAACCTCTATTTCAATGCCAGGCTCTGCCTGGACGACCTGAGCGAGACAGAGATCGAGGCCACGGTAAAACAGGTGCTCATCGATCTGGACCTGTATGAGATCAGGGATCTGAAGGTAGGAAAGCCACTCAGCAAGGTGATCAGCGGAGGCCAGCGCAAGAGGGTCAACATCGGTCTGGAACTGATCCGTGAACCTTCGGTGCTCTTCGTGGATGAACCCACTTCGGGGCTTTCATCGGTGGATTCGGAAATGGTCATGAACCTGCTCAAGGAACAGACCTACAAAGGCAGGCTGGTTATTGTCAATATCCACCAGCCCTCTTCCAACCTGTACAAGATGTTCGACCGGATCATCTTCATGGACCGGGGGGGATACCAGATCTATTACGGGAATCCCTCAGAGGCGGTCATCTATTTCAAGACCAAGAGCAACCATGCCAATGCACGGGAGGACCAGTGCACCTGCTGCGGCAACGTGGATCCCGACCAGGTGCTCCAGATCATTGAGGGAAAGATCGTCAACGAGCATGGCAAACTGTCCCGAACCCGGAAGGTGAGTCCAAAAGAGTGGTACACCATGTTCAGGGAAAGTCCTGACTTCAGCCCGGTGGAGGAAGTTGACAGGAGTGAACTCCCTGAAAACCATTACAGCACACCCGGGATCCTGCAGCAGATGCGCATTTTCTTCACCAGGGATATCATCAGCAAGCTGACCAACCGGCAGTATGTGCTCCTCAGCCTCCTGGAGGCACCCTTGCTGGCCGTGATCCTGGCCTATTTCACCAAGTACTTTGCGGGAACCATCGAGAATCCAGGTGCTTATGTGTTCAGGGACAATGAGAACCTGCCCGCATACCTGCTGATGAGTGTCATTGTTTTTCTCTTCCTGGGCCTGAACATGAGTTCAGAAGAGATCATCAAGGACCGAAAGATCCTTCAGCGGGAATCCTTTCTCAACCTCAGCAGGTTCAGTTACCTGAATTCCAAAGTCCTGATCATGCTTGCCGTTTCGGCCATCCAGACACTCACTTACGTACTGATCGGGAACCTGATCTTTGAGATCAGGGGGATGACTTTCAGCTACTGGCTGATTCTCTTCAGCACGGCAAGTTTCGCCAATCTGCTGGGACTGAACATCTCTTCAGGGCTCAACTCGGTGATCACCATCTACATCCTGGTCCCCTTTCTGCTGATCCCGCAGATCCTCCTGAGCGGCGTGATCGTGAAGTTCGACAAGCTCCATAAAAGCCTGACCCACGATGAGTATGTGCCACTCATCGGAGATCTGATGACCTCCCGCTGGGCATTTGAGGCGCTGGCGGTGGACCAGTTTAAGAACAACCGGTATCAGCGGGTCTTTTACCCCTACGAACAGAGGATCAGCACCCTTGATTACCGGTCCAGGTTCCTGATTCCCAGCCTTCAGGCCAACCTGGATGAGGGTCGGCATGAACTCAACACCACAGGCAATCCTGCAAAACTGGAACAGGCCCTTGAGATGATCAGAGAAGAGGTTGGCAGGCTGCTCAGGTTCTATCCCGACGTGCAGTACGACCTCCGGAACCTGCCGGATGCGGGCGGCCTGGCTGACGAGGAGTATGCCGAACTGACGGCCTATTTCGATGAGCTGACCAGCTGGCTCCGGAACCAGGTACGGGGATGGCAGCATCAGAAGGACCAGCTGGAACAACAGTTGATCCAGGAGTCAGGGGGGATCGACGGCTACTCCCGGTTCAGGAACACCTACCATAACACCCAGCTGGAAGACATGCTGCTGAACAAGGATGAAATAGACAAGATCATTGAAGCGGACAACAGGCTGATCCGGAAATACCAGCCCATCTACATGATCCCCACCTCCAGGGCAGGCAGGGCCCAGTTGTATGCCCCGGTGAAACGGCTGGGGAACCTGGAGATCGATACCCTCTGGTTCAATGTGGCCTTTATCTGGTTCACCACCCTGCTGCTCTATGTGGCCCTCTATTTTGACTGGTTGCGGAAGATCCTTCGTTTCGCCGAATCTCTGAAACTCAGGGAAAGGGGCTGAAAAATAACGGAGAGGTTTATTTAGACTTTACTATCTTTAGGTCCGTATCAAAAGAAATTGCTTCGAATGCCACGCGTATTTAACCCCGTTGATATCACCCGGGAGGAGAAAGAGGTCCGCCGGGACTATTTTGACCGCCACACCCCGGTGATCCATTGTGAACCGAGTGCCAGGGAGGGGGAAAAATTCAAGGTAAAGGTAAAGATGGGAACGCATTATCCCCATCCCGATGATCCCGATCATTTCATCACCTATGTGCAATTGTGGAACCGGGAGACCTTCCTTGCAGAGGCCCGTTTTGCACCGGGATATCTGGGTCACAGGCCCGAACATGTGGAAGTTGATTTTTACATCGTACCGGGTCCGGTCAGCATGAACCTTTCAGCCATGGCTGTTTGCACCAAACACGGATTGTGGCAGAGCGAATCAAGGGAAGTGACCGTGATCAAAGGTTGACCCTTCAATCCAGAAGTTCCTCGGTTTCTTCCAGTCCCCTGTAGCCGGAGGTGCCGACAAAGGAGACAAATGAAATTTTCCATTCCCCCTCGATCTTCTCCAGGAAGCGGACCTGGATGCTGTTGATCTCGGTGGTATCATCGTCATAAGCAGAGGTCCATTTCTGGTCGCAGACCACAAAGGCCGACTGGGGGTAGATCTTCATCCGGAAGTTGGATTTATCCACCTTGATGTGAAGATCGGGCCCCAGGTCATCCTCTGTCTCCTCTCCGCTCATATGTTTGGAAACCTCTTCCCACCCTTCGGCAAACACATAATTGTCAGCCCCGGCGGTCAGCCTCATATTGAGCGAATCATGCACATGGGTGGAAAACATGGCATCGAAATCCCTGTCGATGTAAGATTGCGTCTCCTTTTTGATCACATCGATGATGGCCGCCCGCTCCTTTTCGTAGTCAACAGTCTGGGTGTTACACCCGGATAGCAGGAGGACCAGAAATAGACTCAGTGAAATGGCGTATTTCATAGCAGCGCGAAGTTAGTGTGAAGTACGAATAAATGCAGAGAACCTGTCCCTTCCCTGCAAAATACAACAAAGCCCGATTAAAGTCAATTTATTCTTACATTTGCTCCGGTGAAACTCCCTGTGATCATCGGATTAACCTGCTTTGCGCTGACGGGCAATGTACTGGCAGCCAAGCCTGTTCCTTCTGCACCCGTCCGGGGGGTCATGGACCTTTCAGGTTCGGTTATCGACGAAAACACGCTGATCAGCCTGACCGGTGAATGGGAGTTCTACTGGGAACAGCTGCTGACCCCCGGAACCTATCCGGACGCATCGGGAAATGGGATCTTTGTCAGCGTTCCCTCCTACTGGGAAAGTTACCGCATCGATGGAAGGCAGCTGCCCGGAAAAGGCTACGGCACGTACGCTCTGACACTGATCCTTCCCGAAGGTTTCCGTTCAGACCTCTGTTTCGAGGTTCCGGTATTCGATGTGGCGTACCGGCTCTACATCAACGGGTCATTGATGGAAAGCAACGGGAAAGTGGGAACCACAAGGGCTGAAGAGGCCCCCTGGTACAAGCCCTCAGACTTCTGTTTCCGTCCGGAAAGCGACACCCTGCAGCTGTTGTTGCAGGTCTCCAATTTTCACCACCGGCGTGGCGGATTCTGGAAATCCATCTTTGCAGGAGGGCCCGAGCGCCTTCAGAACAGGATGGAACAAATGCGCATCTACAGCTATTCCACCATTGGCGTTCTGTTCTTTTTCTTTTTCTTCTTTTTCATTTTCTGGCTGTTCACCCGGAAAGAGATCATCATGCTCTACTTTGCCCTCACTGTCCTCGGGATCCTGATCCGTTCGGTGAATACAGGGCTCTATCTCTCCAATACTTTTCTGTACACCCCGTGGAGCTGGCAGATCCGGATGGAATACCTGGGAACCTATGTGGCCCATATCTTCGGCATGATCTTTCTGTCACACGTATTTCACGCCAGCTATATGAAATGGCCCATCCGGATCAACGCCATCCTGTTTTCGCTGGCCATCCTCTCCCTTTTCATCCTGCAGGTGGACCAGTTCAGCTACCAGATGCTCTTTTTCCAGCCCGTGCTGGTGCTGTTCCTGACTTATTACCTGGTGGTAAGTCTGATCGGGACCTTCAGGGGAAGAGCCATGGATGCCATTTTCTTTGTCTCCATGGCCTTCTTTCTTTACACGCTCATCAACGATATCCTGCTGGCCAATACTGCGGGTGCCATCTATAACAACTACCTGTCCCAGTTCTCCTTTCAGCTGTTCATTTTTGCCATGGCCGTCCTGATCATCCTTCAATGGATGAACAATTACCGGGAGCGGATCAAACTTGAGTCCTCCCTGAGGTTCAAGAACAAAGTGCTGTCGGTGGTTGCCCATGACCTGAAGAATCCGGTGGCCAGCATCGCCCAGTTTTCTGACCTGCTGGTGGCCAAACCTGAACTGGCGGGGACCGAACGGTTCTCCCGCTCTCTCCAGGAGTCGGCTCAGGCCGCTGTGACCCTGCTGGACAACCTGCTCTACTGGGGAAGAAGCCAGGCCGCCGAACTGAGGATCTCCCCCATGCCTTTCCAGGTAAACAAACTGATCAGGGAGGTGGAATCGCTCTATTCACACACGGCCATGCAGAAAGAAATCACCCTGAAGGTGGAATCTCCTGCTGACCTGGTGGTGGTGGCGGACAGGGCCCTGATCAACATAGTGATCAGGAACCTGGTCTCCAACGCCATCAAATTCACTCCACGGAACGGAACGGTCTGGCTGACCGTCACCCGGGAGGGGAACGAAGCCCTATTTACCGTCACCGACACCGGGGTGGGAATGAGCGAGGAGATCATTGATTCGCTCAGGAAGTTCGGGCAGCTGGATTCATCGCCCGGGACAGAGCAGGAAATCGGGACAGGGCTCGGATTACAACTGGCCAGTGACCTGATCGGGAGAAATGGCGGAACGCTCCGGATCGAAAGCACTTCAGGTAAAGGGTCCGTGTTTTCCTTTGCAATACCTCTTCAACAAACCTAGCCGTATGAAACTTGTACTGAAGAAAAAAGCCGGAGAAAAGGAACCCCTCATCCTGCTGGTCAGGAAGGCGGAAGATGCGGGAAAGGTTCTCGCTGATCCGGTTCAGAGGGAATATGTGTCCAGGAGACTGGAAGGCGAAAAGGGCATGGCGACCCTGAATCAGCCGGATCAGCTGCTGGTTGTGAAGCGACTGAATAAGGAGGATGCCCTGCTGCAGGCAAAGCTTGAAAATGCCAGAAAAGCGGGAAATGAACTTCACACGCTGCTGAACGATTTTGAAGCGGAAAGCGTTGTCATCAGGAATATGGGAGTCGAATCCGGGGAGTGCCTGGCATTTGCCGAGGGGATGGCCCTGACCAACTATCAGTTCCTGAAGTACCATACCAGGCAGCAGCAACGTGCCTATTCACTCAGGGAAATCACGCTGGTGGACAACGGGATCTCCACGAAGGAGGTGGATGAGATGAATCACCTGCTGAAGGCGGTTTACCTGGCACGGGACCTTGTCAATGAACCCCTTTCCTACCTGACAGCTGTTCAACTGTCGGCTGAAATTGAAAAAATGGGCAGGGAAGCCGGATTCGGGGTGGAAGTGTTCAACAAGAAAAAAATAGAGTCTTTGAAGATGGGGGGGCTCCTGGCAGTGAACAAGGGAAGCGTGGACCCGCCCACATTCACCATCCTCACATGGGAACCCGAAGATGCCGTGAACAAGCATCCCATTGTGCTGGTAGGCAAGGGTGTGGTGTATGATACGGGGGGTCTTAGCCTGAAACCCACCATGGATTCCATGGACTATATGAAATGTGATATGGGCGGTGCGGCCGCGGTGGCGGGAATCCTGTATGCTGTTGCCGCCAACCGGCTTCCCGTCCGGGTGGTGGGTCTGGTTCCCGCTACGGATAACCGTCCCGACGGCAATGCTTACGTCCCCGGCGATGTGGTGACCATGTTTGACGGA
The DNA here is from genome assembly GCA_964575865.1 of uncultured Bacteroides sp. GTDB lineage: Bacteria > Bacteroidota > Bacteroidia > Bacteroidales. Next base: position 18,598 of record CAZNSZ010000027.1, read on the forward strand.
ACCACCGTGGAGGTGCTCAATACCGATGCGGAAGGAAGAATGCTCCTGGCCGATGCGCTGAGTTATGCCAAGCAGTACGATCCCGAACTGGTCGTTGACCTCTCAACACTCACCGGATCGGCCCACGTGGCCATCGACAAATACGGGATCGTGGGCATGGGCAATGCGGGCCGGGAGGTGATGGAACTGCTTAAAGAGAGCGGGGAAAGAACGTCAGAAAGGATCGCCGAATTCCCCTTCTGGGAAGAGTATTCGGAACTGTTGAAATCGGACATCGCGGATCTGAAAAACATCGGAGGAAAATATGCCGGAGCGATCACCGCCGGGAAATTCCTGGAGCATTTCACCGGATATCCCTACATCCACCTGGATATTGCAGGTCCGGCCTTTAACAAGACCCCTTTCAATTACAGGGGAAAAGGAGGCAGTGGTGTGGGGGTCAGGATCCTTTACGATTTCCTGCAACATCGATCACATTAAAACCTTTATCCATGGAGCGAAACATAAAAATCGGCATTTCACAGGGGGATATCAACGGGATCAGTTACGAGGTGATCATCAAAACACTGACTGATCAGAGGATCTACGAACTCTGTACCCCGGTCATTTTCGGCTCCTCCAAGGTGACTGCCTACCACAGGAAAGCGCTCGACATAGAGAACTTCACCCCCACGGGGATCAACCATCCCGATGAGGCCAAAGGGAAAAGGGCCTACATTGTGAACTGCATCGACGACAATATCCGGGTGGAACTCGGGAAATCCACGGAGAGCGCCGGGATTGCCTCCTTCAGAGCGCTGAAAGAGGCCACCGATGCACTGGAGGCAGGTAAAATCGACGCACTGGTCACGGGGCCGGTCAACAAACACAACATCCAGCATGCCCATTTCAAGTACAGCGGCCATACGGAATACCTGCAGGACCGGTTCGGGGCAGGAGAGGTAATGATGCTGATGGTCAGCCCCCTGCTTAAAGTAGGACTTGTGGCGGGTCATGTACCCGTGGCGCAGCTGGCCTCCTTCATCACCGAAGAGCTGGTGTACAGGAAAATCCAGATCCTGGCCGATTCCCTGTTGAAGGATTTCGGTATCCGGAGTCCCAACATTGCGGTGCTCGGACTGAATCCCCATGCAGGTGATGAAGGATTGCTGGGTGAAGAGGAGCAGAAGGTGATCATCCCGGCCATAGAACGGGCCAGACGGGCCAGGATTTCTGTTTTCGGCCCGTTTCCGGCGGACGGATTCTTCGGTGCGGGGAAATTTTCCGCATTCGATGCCGTTCTGGCCATGTACCACGACCAGGGGCTGGCGCCGTTCAAGGCACTCAGCATGGACGAAGGGGTCAATTTCACCGCCGGGCTGCCTGTGGTCCGGACGAGTCCCGCCCACGGCACTGCATTTGAACTGGCAGGAAAAAACCTTGCATCGGCCGATTCGTTCCGCAATGCCATCTACCTGGCCATCGATGTGGTCCGCAACAGGGAGCAATACAGGGAAATGAGCCGGAATCCGCTTCCGGCAGGTGGGATCCCAACGGAAGGCAGGGATGAGTCGCCGGAAGATATGGAAGAGCCCTCCTCCGATTAATTATGCAACGACCTCCGGGTTCAGGGGACAACCACCGACCGTTCTCTTCTGTAAACGAACTGGAACAACCGGTCCTGCACGGGGAAACAAAACATCAGGTATCCCTCTTCGTGCCAGTCCTGAAAATAGACAAATCCGTTGACCACTTTTCCGGGGGGAAGCGCGGTTGATCTGAAGAGTTCCTCTGCCACCACCTTCTTCTCAGAGGTGAGGGCGGCCAGCTGTGCCTTGAACATGCGGTCATTGGACACGTAATGATCTGCTGTCCCCAGTGTCCCTAAGACCGCATCGGCGATGTAGCCGGGATGATCCGTTGCCATGAATGCGGAGGCGGTGGCCAGGATCCCGATGCCCGCATCGACGAATCCCAGGGCTTTGTTCACGCTCCTCTGCTTCTCCTGTTCCTCAAGCTGCCTGTCATAGACTGCCAGGATGCGGTCCGGCTGCATGGCCGGGCTGGGAGGGAATCCTGAAGAATCCGCCAGCGGATCGTCGATCACCACATAGTAAAAGTCGGATGGTTGCAGGGGAAGGGTGTCTCCGGTACGGTTAATGACCACCAGGTCGAATACCAGGTAATCACCGTAAAAGCCGTCGAACCCGAGTTCTGCGATGATGCTGTCATTCTCCAGGGGAATGTATTCGCGCCCCACCTCGAAATGCCCCTCAGGGGCCTCAGGCACCAGTGTGGTCACAACCTGGGGTGAAGCGCATGATGCGGTCATCAGCAGGATGACCGGTATGAGCTGCCGGATGTTCATGGATCAGGGTGTTTGTGTATTCAGAACAAAAACCCTGCCGAAATATGGGGGCCTATGCGATGAGTGCCCGGTACGCTTCGGCATCCATCAGCTCATCCAGCTGAGCGGCGTCCGATACCTTCACCCGGACCATCCAGCCCTCACCGTATGGCTGGCTGTTGACCAGTTCGGGTGAATCCTCAAGGGCGGTGTTCACCTCCAGTACCTGTCCGTCCACCGGCATGTACAGGTCCGAAACCGTTTTCACTGCCTCAATGGTGCCGAAGGTATCTCCACGGGAAAGGGTTTCTCCTTCGGTCTCAATTTCAACGAAGACCACATCACCCAGTTCCCCCTGTGCAAAATCGGTCACTCCGATCACAATTTCATCACCTTCCACGCGGATCCACTCATGCTCGCGGGTATACTTCAAATCATCCGGAATATTCATAGAAAGTTAGTTAGAGGTTAGGTGTTAGTGGTTAGTAAGATGTTAGATGTTAGATGTTAGATGTTAGATGTTAGGTGTTAGGTCTAACTGCTAACTGCTAACCACTAACTTATTGCTTTATAAAAGTAATAAAATTTCTAAATAGCAATAAGCGGGATCAGATAGGAAATCCCCTCATTTGTTAAAGCGTAAACGTCAGGCTGAATCCTACGTTGTAATTGGCGTTGGGATAGCTGTTGGAGATATAGGGTGTGGTGAGCCGCTGGTCATAGAACGCCCGGATGGTGAATTTGTCGCTCAGCATGTAGTCGGCCATCAGCTTCAGGCTGAAGATCCGCTGTCCCGCCGTGATCTCGCTTCCCGAAAGGTCCTCCAGTTTCCTGATCACCGTCCGGTTGTTGCGCATGGAGAGATCGGCCCGGATATTCAGATCGCTGTTGAACTCCCGCTGGTTGATGATCAGGGGCACCTGGTTGAAGCGGTACCCTGCCCCCACGATGAACTCACCACTGTTGACCTCGTTGACCTGGGTGTTGGCCATGTTCATGGCAATGGTCCGGGATCTCCTGTACTCCACACGGGTGGTCAGGCTGTTCTTCCAGTCCATGTTCAGGTCGAAGAGGGGACTGAAGTTCTCATTGATGCTCACCGTATTGATGTTCTGCTCCACCATGAAGTTACCCTGCAGGTCGGTGGCAACGGGTACCCCGTTGATGGTATCGTAGCGGAAGAACGGGTTGTTGATGTATGATCCAATGCTGTAGCTGGAGCGGTAGGCGTGGTTCATGACGATGGAGTTGACCACATTGTTCAGTCCGGGGATCTTTCCAAGGCCGTCGAACCGCACCTGCCAGTTGGGCATGATCTCCAGGATCGAGCGGAACGCCTTCAGGGGGACCTCGCCGGGGTCCTTGCCGCTGTAGGCAGCCAGGAATGCGGGGATCAGCACCTCCTGGGAGGTGGGGCCGTACCCCTGGACGTACCTTGAATCGGTGGAGTCGGGAGGAAGCTGTATCCCGGAATTCTCCCTGTACTGGTCCCCCAGCCGCTGGCTGACCACGATCCGGTATTCCTCCTTCAGCAACAAAAAGGAACTGGAGGATTCCACCTTGTCGTCGATCTTTTCGAAGGCGGTGCGCAGGGAGATGTAGGACATGTTGAAATTCCCGCTGTTCACCCTTCCCCGCTCTCCTTCCGGAGGAAGCTGGCCCTGGTCGTCCGCCGTATAATACTCCGACAGGTTGGAGGTGAACATCCGGTTGGCGGTCAGGTCGATCTTCAGTCCGTTGAAAGGTTCGATGGTGGCGCGGGCCGTGAACCGCTCCGTATTGTTCAGGGTGAAGGGCGTGTTCATCGCCTGGTCAGTGGTCAGGATCCCCCTGTTGAAGGCATCTTCGGCATACCCCTCATCCTGCCAGCCGGCCACAAAAGCCCAGCCTGGTGTGATCGCCCCGTTGTAACGCTGCATCCCGAATCCGAAGAGATCGGTGGTGGGCAGGTATCCCGGCAGGAAGGTCCCGCCGCTCTTTGACCAGGTCACGTTCACACTGCGGACCCCCATCAGGATCCTTACGGAGGTCTCTGCGATAAATACCAGGGGATTGGCACCCCTTTCGATGGTCCCGGTCACCGTCACCGTGGCATTCCTGACAGCCCGGTCCGATGTGATCCTGATCCGGGTGTCACTGAGTATTTCCGTGGAGACCTCCACCGGCTGGTTGTTCTCATCCACAACCTCTACCGTAATGTTGCTGGTCCTCAGGTTGTGGGCCACATAGCGGGGGCTCCCCTCCCTCAGGTACAGGTTGTCCCGGGTATAGACCTTGGTCCGGGTCCGGGTCTCAGTCTCCCGTTCCCTGGTCTGCGCATTCCTGTATTTGTCGTTGATGCTCTTCAGGTAGGGCACCTTGTTGTAGAGGTTCAGGAAATTGAGCTGCCCGTTCAGCTGGATGGTATTGGAGTTCTTGATGTCGTTCCCCAGGTTGACCGGTCCGAATACCGGATCGTCGGGAATAATGGGGCCCACGTCCCATCCGTAGGTGGCCCCGTACCGCGCATTGGTGGTGACCCAGTCCAGCAGCGGGATCTTATTGATGGGAAGGGTGTAGGAGACATCGATCTGGTGGAAATAACTGGTGGTCCGTCCTCCGGCAAGGATCGCCTGCCACAAAGAATCCCGGTAAGCCTGGTAGCTGTCCAGTTCCCTGTTCCACCGGCCCTCCGGTTCGTCGATCCGGGCAATGTTGGTGGAGGAGAAGTCGAACCGCAGGTTGCGGGTGAGATCGAATTTCAGATCGAAATAGCGGTTCCAGAAAAAATCCTTCTTGAAGGTGGGCTTGACAATAAATCCGGGGTTGTTGATGTTCCGCACCTGCTTCTCCATGTAATAACGGTCCATGTTGGTCCTGAAGGAGACCCTTGAGGGGGTGTAATTGAGGTTGAAATCCTTCACGAGCCTCAGCCACGGACTGTTCATCCATTTCACCGACCGGAAGGGCTCCAAGGTCCGGGGCCGCGTATTGAAGTTGTAGCTGAGGTTTCCGCGGACCTTACGTGTGTTGTAAAAATCGAGGTTCGGATTGCGGCTCACCATTTCGTTCAGCGAGAAACTGGCAGACCAGTTGGACAGGCTGTAGAACCGTTTTTGCGTTCCCGCCTTGTTCATCCGCACGTTGGTCACCGCAAATGCCTTCCGCTCCACCAGGTCCCTGGCGTTCCGGATGATGGAATCCCGCTCCGCCTTGGTCTCCGCCTCATCGATGGCCTCCTTCAGGGGAATATCCGGATCCAGCGGGTTGTACTCCGGATTGACGATCGCTTTGGAATAACTGGCGAACACCGGGATGTTCACCCCCAGCTCCTGCTTGAAGAACTTTCCCATCTGCAGGTTGGAGGAGATATCATACTGGATCACCTGCTCCCGCTGACGCTCCTGGACCTTCTGTTCGATGCTCCCGAATCCCGGTGAACTGGTATTCCCGGCAACGGTCACATTCCCGAAATCGGCCAGCTTCAGGGTGGCCCGCCCGTTGGCGGCCCACCCCCCTTTTTCGTTGAAATCGGTCAGCCGCAATTCGTTGAGCCAGATCTCTCCCGATTTTGGAAGACCGTCATCCTGCACCCACGGATTGCTCCCCTTCTTGGGATTGCGCACCCCGATCATGATGGTGCGGATGCTGCTCATGTTGGGGTTCCCGGCCACCGAGATGCGGTTGCCGCTTTCGTCAATGATGGAGAAGACCGACCCGATGGTGACCATGCTTTCAGGGTCGTTCATGGCCCTGTTCCTGGCCTGCTTCACCTCCTTGAACTGGTCCAGTTCGATCTCAAAACGGTTCTCCGCCGGCCAGACGACCAGCCGGTCGCTTTCGCTGTCGTTGTCATACCTTCCCGGAGGCGTGAGCTGAAGGGGAACCTCGTATTCATAATAGTTGTCCTGGTAGTCGGAACCCAACCGGATGAATGCCACCAGTTCGTTATGCTCAAGGAAGATGCCCGGGATGGCCTCCGCGTGCGCCTCCATCCTGAGCTTCTTGTACTGCCGCATATCCAGTTCGGTATTCTTATAGGCTGCCCTGGAGTCACCGTCAGCCAGCTCGTTGACCTTCAGAACAATGGATTGTTCATTCAGCTGCCTGAGCTGCGGCTGGGTCGGGTCGATCTGACGGTTGAATCCCGGAGGCAGCACATAGTTCACCGGCTCCTTCCCCGCATTCTCCTCGATGTTCACGGCAGAGATGGCCAGTGCACCCTCGGGAGGCTCCGATCCGGTCCAGTCCTCCCCCCCGGCGGTAAAAGGCAAAGCGTAACGGCGCCACTCGCCCCGCACCAGGTCCAGCCGCGCAAACCGCAGGAAGGTGGTGTCTTCGAACCCGGTAAGGAACATGCGCATGAACCGGATGGTCTTGAAATCTGAAATATCCCCCACCGTACCGTCATAAGCATGCACCGGGATCCTGAACTGGTACCAGGTCACGTCCGCCTTCCTTCCGTTCTCATAGGTCACATTGTCTACCACCTTGTCCACGATGTTGTTGCGGCCCACCTCCAGGTCACTCCTGTTGAGATCCACCCGGTAGACAAAATAGCTCTCCCCTTCGCTCAGGGTATTGTCCCTGTTGATGTCCTCGATATCGGGGAGAGAGGTCCCCGAAGTGGGATACGACTCCGGATTGTCCAGGTCGCTGGGGGAGTTTCCCTCGTGGTTGTTGTAGTCCTTGTAGCGGCTGAGGATGTCCAGCTCGTTGGCATCGTGCTGGGAGCTTCTGTAGTACATGTAGTTGTCCGAGGAGGGATCCTCGAAAATAGCGTTTCGGGCCGCCGGGGTGAGCCTGCCTGCACTGGCAAGCGCTTCGATCTGGTTCAGATAGTCATCCGGCTGCTCGGAAAAGTAGAGGACCTCATCCTGGCTTGACAGCCCGTCGAGCCCCACATCCTGATACTTCCGGGTTTCGTCGCCCGCGCTGAAGCCCTGAACCAGGGACTGGGTCAGGGGAACACGCCCCCAGACAGTGGTATCCACCTTCTCGATCACCTCCGAAGTGGGAAGCCCGTTTTCGAACATCTTCCGAGAATCTTTCAGCACATCCTCGGAAATGTTCCCCAGGTTGAAATAGAGCTCCCCTCCCGAATGGTCGGGCATCTCCGCGAACGGGTCCATGAGCCAGAATTCGATGAACTCCACATTGGCCTGCTCGAAATCGCTGGAGTAGATCTCCCGCATAACCCCGCCCCAGCGCTGTTCAGGTTCCAGCAGCTTGCCATCTTCGTCGATCCGCTCGTAATCGTAGTTGTAGGGCCCCCGTTCATCGGGATAATAAGCCATATTCAGCACGGAGATCCGGGTGGGGATCCCGTTGGGATTTTCCTTGTTGGGAAAGATGTCCTGCTCGTACAGCTCATACACATAGGCGCTGGACTGAAGGTCCGGGTTGGCCTTGATGTAACCGGGTGTGCGCGAATCGTTGTTCACGAAAAGGGGATCGATCTGGTACCAGGCCAGCTTGGCCCTTCCATACCCGTATTCCCGGTTGTTGTTCAAGGCAGCCTCGGAGAAGAATCCGCGGGGGGTACTGGCCAGTTTCCAGGAGGAGAACTGCTTCAGGTCAATGGAGGTCTCACTGCCTTCAAAATCGTCGATATAGGCGTTCCCCTCCTTCTCAATGGCCTTGGAGTGGCCGGGGATCAGGTGGGCGAACTCACCCACCACCGTGAGGGAGGAAGGCGCCTTGGTCTCCAGGAACGGCAGCTTATCCACCAGGGTGGTGATCAGCTGGGATTCGGTGCTGTAGCTCCCGTTCAGCCCCCAGATGGTATTGGAGATCGGTTCGTCCCCGATATTCACTTTCTGGGTAAGCGGCCGCTCGGTCAGGTGCATGGCCGTGGCACCCAGGGTAAAATTGTCCGAAACCCGGTAATCCAGGTGGGTCCCCACCAGTGTCTTGGTCTGGAAGTTGAACAGTGACTGGTTTTCCAGGGAGACCCGGATGGGGGTCCCCGATTCCAGGATCCCCTGGTTAATGATGGTCACCCGCCCCATCGTATAGTCGACCGTATAATCCTGTCCCTCCACCAGCTCCCTTCCCCCGGCGGTGACCTTTACCGATCCCTGGGGAACGTTCATGGCATTGAGCATGATCTCCGAACTGTTGGAGGAGGAATACTGTCCGGCGATCAGGAACTTGTTCTTTTCGGCGATCTGCTGCGCCTTTGTCTTGGTGGAGTCATAGAGGGCCTGGAACACGTATTTGTCGATGGCCAGGTCCACATTCTCGCTGTCCAGGCTGTCCCGCAGGATCCTTTCCAGGTCGGAACCGAAAGGTTCCAGCAGGGTGAAAAATACCCTGCCGTTGGAGGGATTGATGGTGACCCCGCTGATGTAGTCGAAGATCCCGTCGGGATAGGGGTCCCGCTGGGAGTTCATGTTGTCCATGTTCAGCAGCCGGATCAGGATGGTCTGGTTCAGGTTTCCCTCGGGCAGGTAGTTGATGGCGTTCCCCGTCTTGTCGTCCCGGTAGAGCACATCCAGGGTGAAATCATTTTCACTCATCTGATAGGCCCCCAGCGCGTAGACGTTCTTCATCATCAGCCCCCAGGTATAGCTGTTGGGGGTGAAATTGGTCGGCTTGACCAGCTTCAGGATCAGCGAAGAGGGCGCACTGATCCCGCTGGACTGCGACATTTCCCCCACCTGGAAGGTCTGTCCCCGGTAGGTGTACTCGTAGGCCACGGCCAGGATCTCATCGGTGTTCAGGGCCGTGTTCAGGGAGATGTACCCCAGCTTGTCGTTGAAGGTGTATTCCCTGGGTGAAAGAAGCCTGGCATTCTCGATCTTCTCGAAATCGACCCCCAGGACCAGTCCCGCATTCTCCAGTTCGCCGGTGGCGTTTTTGATATCCCGTATGGCCGAATAGGTGGTGGTCAGTTCGCCGTAGGCGGTATTGAGCTCGTTCCGGGGATAATCCCCCTGCTGCTCCGGATTCCTCCTGAAGAGGTCCGACCTGGGAACCGCCTCCCCCAGGTCATTGACCGCCACAATGTTTCTTGAATCCTCGAAGTTGGTGGTCTTGTTGGTCACCCACACCTCGATGCGTGTGACGGTCACGTCGGAGGTGATGATGGGCAGCCTTGAGAGGGCCTGGTTATAGCTGTTCCTGAAAAAATCGGAGAGGAAAAAATGACGGTTGGCATCATAATCGTCCACCGTCACCTCATAGTCGCTCAGCTGTGCCCCGCCCTGCACATTGATCACGGAGGATTCGCCCCGCTGCTGGGAGAAGACGCTGGTGACCGACAGTTTCCCGAACTGCAATTCGGTCTTCAGCCCGAACAGGCTCTGGCTTCCGCTGATGAGCGACCCGGGCAGGGGCAGGTTGACGTTCCCGGCCTCTATCTTCTTAATGATCTCGTCCTCCTTGCCGGAATACTCCAGTTTGGTCTGGTTCTCGAAATCGAAGGTCGCCTCGGTGTTGTAGCTGATGTCCATGGCCATTTTGTCCCCGATGGAACCGGCCACGTTCATGATGATCTTTTCGTCGAAGGTAAATGAGGGAACGCTCCGCAACCGTTCGCTGATGTTGGGATTGTCCTGCTTTGCCAGGTTAAAGCCGAAGATCAGCTCCGCACTTCCCGAAGGCACGATGTTGATGGTGTTGGACCCGAAGAGCCGGTCGAACGCCTCCCCCCCGACCCGCAGTGGCGGGATGAACGACAGCTGCTGCTCCAGCGAGGCCCCGCTGGCCTTCAGGCGCCAGTAATCCTGCATGGATCTGCGGAAGGCATACTGCTGGTACTGATCCATGGACATGCTGGTGGGATTCCGGTAATTCCAGCTGCCGATGGTCTCGGAGAAGACATATTTTCCGGTCACCGGGTCATAGATCACCCGGGAATTGATGTTGGGGGGATTCTCAAGGTAGAGGGGCGAATTATAGTTGCTGCCTGAGAACGGGTAGGCGTTGCTCTGCGGGAGCGGGTAATGAAGCGTTGTATCCTGGGCCTCAGCACCTAGGGCCAGTAAAAAACCGATGAGGATCAGGGATATATGGTTTAACCAACGGCTCACTACATAAACTTCAAGGCAGCCTTCACTACCTCTTCCACGGAAAGCTCGGGCTGCTCTGATACAATGCGGGTTAAGATCTTCTCCACGGTTTTCTTAGGAAAACCCAGGGCCACTAAAGCAGATAACGCTTCTTCCCGGGTAGTATTGTCCTGTGAAATGAATAATTCATCGATCCCCGCACCTTTCCCCACCTTGTCCTTCAGGTCCACGATAATCCGCTGGGCGGACTTGGCGCCGATCCCTTTGATTCCCTGCAGAACGGTGACATTTCCGGCCAGGATGGCATGGGTGACTTCCTCGGGGGAGAGGGAAGAGAGGATCAGGCGTGCCGTGTTGGCCCCGACCCCGGAGACGGAGATCAGCATCCGGAAGATCTCGCGCTCCTCCCTGCTGCTGAATCCGTAGAACAGCTGGGCATCCTCCCGTACCACGAAATGGAGGTATACCCGGCCTTCGGATTTGCTGCTCAGCTGGCTGTAGGTAAAGACCGAAATATGGAGGTAGTAAGCCAGGTGTGACGCCCTGACGATCAGGTGGGCCGGTGATTTCTCAACAAACTCCCCCTCAATGAATTCATACATACCAATGGGATTTGGTATGCTAAGATAAGAGTTTGCAGGAAGTTTTACGCATAGTACCCCATCGTCCGGACAGACGATGGGGTATTTCTTGCGAAGTGGCTATTTGCGTCAGAGGGTCTTTTTCATTTCGGTCTCTTCGTAGGCTTCCACCATGTCTCCCACTTTGATATCGTTGAAGTTCTCGATGTTGAGCCCGCATTCCAGTCCCGAGACCACCTCCCTGGCATCGTCCTTGAACCGCTTCAGGGATCCCAGCTCGCCGCTGTAGATGACAATCCCGTCGCGGATCAGCCGCACCTTGTTGTTCCGGCGGATCTTTCCTTCCCGGACAATGCAGCCCGCGATGGTCCCCACTTTGGTGATCTTGAAGGTCTCCAGCACCTCCAGGGTGCCCACGATCTCCTCCCTGATCTCGGGGGTTAGCATTCCTTCCATGGCGGCCTTCACCTCCTCGATGGCATCATAGATGATGGAATAGAGCCGGATATCGATCTGCTCCTTCTCGGCCAGTTTCCGCGCACTCAGGGAAGGGCGCACCTGGAAGCCGATCACAATGGCATTGGACGCGGCCGCCAGCAGGATATCCGATTCGGAGATCTGCCCCACCGCCTTGTGTTTGATGTTGACCTGTATCTCCTCCGTGCTCAGCTTGATCAGTGAATCGGAAAGGGCTTCTATGGATCCGTCCACGTCCCCCTTCACAATGACGTTCAGCTCCTGGAAATTCCCGATGGCAATCCTCCGCCCGATCTCGTCCAGGGTAATGTGCTTGGTGGTCCGCAGCTCCTGCTCCCGCTGCAGCTGTTCGCGCTTGTTGGCTATTTCCTTGGCCTCCTTGTCGGTCTCCATGACCATGAAACGCTCGCCCGCCTGAGGGGCCCCGTTCAGGCCCAGGATCAGTGCAGGGGAAGAGGGACCGGCCTCGTCAATTTTCTTACCCCGCTCGTTGAACATGGCCTTCACGTGCCCGTAATGGTGCCCCGCAAGGACCACGTCCCCGATTTTCAGGGTTCCGCCTTCCACCAGGACCGTGGCAATGTTTCCGCGCCCGCGGTCCAGGGTCGATTCAATGACCGTTCCGCGCGCGGGCTTGTTCGCATTGGCTTTCAGGTCCAGCAATTCAGCTTCAAGCAGGACCTTTTCGAGCAACTCTTCGATGTTGATGTTCCCCTTGGCGGAGATCTCCTGGGACTGGTACTTGCCTCCCCAGTCCTCCACCATGTAATTCATGTTGGCCAGCTCCTCCTTGATCTTCTCCACATTGGCCGTGGGAAGGTCAATCTTATTGATGGCGAATACGATGGGGACCCCCGCTGCTGCCGCATGGTTGATCGCCTCCACGGTCTGGGGTTTGACCCCGTCATCCGCAGCCACCACAATGATGGCCACATCGGTGATCTGCGCACCCCTGGCCCTCATGGCGGTAAACGCTTCGTGGCCGGGGGTGTCCAGGAAGGTTATTTTCCTCCCGTCATCCAGTGCCACGCTGTAGGCCCCGATGTGCTGGGTGATACCGCCAGCCTCTCCCGCCACCACATTGGCATGCCGGATCACATCCAGCAACTTGGTCTTCCCGTGGTCCACATGACCCATGACGGTCACGATGGGAGACCTCGGTTCAAGGGATTCGGGATCATCCTCCTCTTCCCTGATGGACTCCACCAGGTCCACGCTGACAAATTCGACCTTGTAATCGAACTCATCGGCCACCACGGACATGGTTTCGGCATCGAGCCGCTGATTGATGGAGACGAACAATCCCAGGTTCATGCAGGTCTGGATCACCTGCGTGGCCGGGACGTTCATCATGCTGGCCAGCTCACTGACCGAAACGAATTCCGTCACTTTCAACACATTCCGCTGCTGTTCCAGCTGATCGCTCTCCTCCTGCAGCCTGGCCTGGACCGCATCGCGCTTTTCGCGCCGGTACTTGGATGCCTTCGATTTGGCCCCTTTGCTGGTCAGTTTGGCCAGGGTATCCTTGATCTGCCGCTGTACGTCCTCCTCGTTGACCTCGGGACGCATGGAACGCTTGCGCTTCTTTCCTTTGTCTTTCCTTGATGACGACTGGTCGTCCACATCGACGCGACCGGCATCCCTTTTAATGCGTTTTCTTTTCCGCTTCTGGTCCAGGTGCAGTTCACTGTCCTTGCTGGATGCCACCGGCTTTTTCTTGGGCTCTTTCTTTTCGGGCAGATCGATTTTTCCCACCACCGTTGGTCCGCTCAACTTCTCCACGCGGGTGGGGATCAGATCTTCCTCCTCTTTCTTTTTCTTCTCTTCTGCAGCTTCCTTTGCTCTCTTTTCCGCTTCGGCTTCCTTTAACTTCTCTTCGGCTGCAGCGGGCTTCTCTTCTTCAGCCTGTGCCTTCACCTCCTCTTCTCCGGCGGCCTCCTCTTTCTCCTTCCGGCTTACGGCTTTCGGTTTTTTGTCCGGCCTGGTCTTCTGGTTCATGGAATCGAGGTCAATTTTCCCCACAACCTTGGGGCCGCCTTCCTCCTTTTCCTGAACAGCAGCTTCCATATCGGCCACTTCCTCTTCAGCCGGTTTCTCCTCCGGCTTCTTGCTTTCGGCCTTCGGCTTCTTCTCCGCCGGTGCGGCTTCGGGCTCCACCTCCTGCTCCTTTTTGGGAGTCTCGGGCACGGCAGCAGTTTTATCGGTAATCAGCAGTTCCTCTGATTCCTCCTGATCCGCCCTTTCGGGCATATCGTCCAGCGAAAGGGATTCCTGCCGTTCCCTGAGGGTCCTGAGGGTCAGCTTCTCCGACTCCTTCTTCACGTTCTGGTCCAGGCTGTACTCCTCCAGCAGGAGGTCGTACAGTTCGGGATCCACCTTGGTGTTCGGATTGGTATCAATCTGAAACCCCTTCTTCCCCAGAAAATCAACGATGGTGGTGATCCCCACGTTAAACTCCCTGGCAGCCTTGCTAAGCCTCGTTGCCTTTCGTTCAGCCATATGCTCTTATTCAAATTCTGCTTTAAGCACCTGGATAAGCTCCTTGATGGTCTCTTCTTCCAGATCTGTTCTTTTTACGAGATCCTCCACGCTCAGGTTCAGCACCGATTTGGCGGTGTCGCAACCGATCGCCTTCAGTTCATCCAGCACCCATCCTTCGATTTCGTCGGCGAATTCCTCCAGATTCACATCCTCGTCGTCCTCATCGGACTCCCGGTACACATCGATCTCATATCCTGTCAGCTGGCTGGCCAGCTTGATGTTTAATCCTCCCTTTCCGATGGCCAGGGACACCTCCTTGGGCTGGAGGTAGACTTCGGCCCTCATCTCCTCATCGTTCAGTTTGATGGAAGAGATCTTGGCGGGGCTCAGGGCCCTGGTGATGTACAATTGAACGTTGGTGGTGTAGTTGATCACATCGATGTTCTCGTTCTTCAGCTCCCGGACGATCCCGTGGATCCTGGACCCTTTCATGCCCACGCAGGCTCCCACCGGATCGATCCGCTCATCATACGATTCCACGGCCACCTTGGCCCTCTCGCCCGGTACCCGCACAATTTTCTTAATGGTGATCAGTCCGTCGAAGATCTCCGGCACCTCCAGTTCGAAGAGCCTCTCCAGGAACACCGGGGAGGTCCGGGACAGGATAATCAGCGGATTGGCGTTGCGCATGTCCACTTTGATCACCACCGCACGGATGGTATCCCCCTTGCGGAAATAGTCGCTGGGGATCTGTTCCGTTTTCGGAAGGATCAGTTCGTTGCCCTCGTCATCCAGGATCAGGATCTCCCTTTTCCAGACCTGATAGACCTCTCCGGTCACCACATCCCCGATCCTGTCCTTGTATTTGTTGTAGAGGTGGTTCTTCTCCAGTTCCATGATGCGTGCCGACAGATTCTGACGCAAGGCCAGAATGGCACGCCTTCCGAAATCGCCCAGCTTCACTTCGTCGGTCACCTCTTCGCCCACCTCGTAATCTTCATCAATCTCTTTGGCCCTGCTGAGGGAGATCTGCAGGTTGGGGTCCTCCACCTCATCATCTTCGACCACTTCCCGGTTTCTCCAGATCTCGAAATCACCCTTGTCGATGTTGATGATGATGTCGAAATTCTCATCGCTCCCGTACCTCTTCAGCAACATTCCGCGGAATACATCCTCCAGCACGCTCATCATGGTGACCCTGTCGATGTTCTTCAGTTCCTTGAACTCGGAAAATGTTTCTATCAGATTAATGTTCTCCATTGTTGTATGATTGTATCAACTAAACGATATTGTTTCTTTTGCACTTTTGATCTCGTCAAATCCGATGGTCACGGTCCCCTGGCCTTTCTGAAGGACAATCCCCTCACCGGTCACTTCTTCCAGGGTCCCTTTCATATGCTTCCCATCCTTCAGGACCACCTCTATCTCATGACCTGTGTTCTTTTCGTATTGTTGCTTCACCCGGAAAGGGACCCCGATCCCGGGTGAGCTCACCTCCAGTGAATAGTCCTCCACATCACGGTCCAGCTCCCCGTTCAGGAAACGGCTGATGGCCACACACTCTTCAATGGAGATCCCGCCCTTCCGGTCCACATGGACGCGGATGGCGTTACCGGGTTTGACGGCCACCTCCACCAGGAAAACTTCGGTCCCCTGAATATGCTGTTCTACAAGCGTTTTAACTGTTTCTTCCGTGATCATTTTACCAGGCAATAAAATAGGGGACTTTAAGCCCCCTAGAATGATACCCTCCTAACGACGACGCAAAATTATAAATAATCACAGAAATCACAAAAAACGGAAGCTTTTTTCGCTGATACAAACACGATTAACCAATAAAACCATAATTTTGTGCCCACAATCCTGCCTTATGGGGAAGGTTCCCTCCACCAACAAACTGAAAATCATCAACGATCCCGTTTACGGATTCATCAAGATCCCGTTCGAGATTATTTTCGATCTGATGGAGCACCCCTGGTTCCAGAGGCTGCGACGGATCAGGCAGCTGGGGATGACCCATTTCGTTTACCCCGGGGCAAACCATACCCGGTTTCAGCATGCCATCGGGGCCATGCACCTGATGGGGCAGGCCGTCGGGATCATCCGGTCCAAGGGGCATGAGATCACTGAAGAGGAGGAACGGGCGGTCACCATAGCCATTCTTTTACACGATATCGGACACGGACCATTCTCCCACTCCCTGGAGCAAAGCCTGATCAGGGATACGGCCCATGAGACCCTGAGCGGCTGGTTCATGGAACGGCTCAACCGGCAGTTCGGAGGGGAACTGGAACTGGCCATCCGGATATTCAGGAACCGGTACCAGAAAAAATTCCTTCACCAGCTGGTGTCCAGCCAGCTGGACATGGACCGGCTGGATTACCTCAAGCGGGACAGCTTTTTCACCGGGGTGACCGAGGGGGTGATCGGGTCGGACCGGATCATCAAGATGCTCAACGTATGGAACGATCAGCTGGTGGTGGACGAAAAAGGCATCTATTCCATCGAGAAATTTCTGATCGCCAGGCGCCTCATGTACTGGCAGGTCTACCTGCACCGCACGGTGGTCAGTTCCGAGCAGGTGCTGGTGATGATGCTCAAACGGGCCCAGGAGCTCAGGAAAGGAGGCACCGGGCTGTTTGCCACCCCGGCCCTTTCTTTCTTCCTGAACGAATCGCACGGAAGGCCTGACAGGGACCAGCGGTTGCTTTTCCTGGAACACTTCGCTGATCTGGACGATTATGACATCCTGACTTCCGCCAAGGTCTGGTGCAACCATCCCGATCCGGTTCTCTCACTGCTCTCCAGGGGACTGGTCAACCGGAACCTGCTTTCCGTTGAACTGGCCGGCGAACCCTTCTCCCGGGAGCTGGTCGAGGGGCACCGGCAACGGGTTGCCAAACACCTTTCCCTTACAACAGAAGAGGCAGCGTACCTGGTGATTTCGGACAGCGTCAGCAACTTTGCTTACAGCGATATGGACGACCGGATCTCCATCCTGGACAAGCAGGGGCGGACGCGTGATATTGCCGAGGCCTCCGACATGCTGAATATCTCGGTATTGTCCAAAACCGTCCGGAAATATTTCATCTGTTACCCCAGGTTTCTGAAAGAATTGTCATAGTTTTGAACCCTTTTAAACAGCAATGGTATGGATTTCACAGCAGCGTTGATCGCTGAATTTCTTAAAGGCAGCGTGGAGGGGGATCCCTCGGCAGGGGTAAACGATGTATCCAAAATTGAGGAGGGACGCCCCGGGACGCTTTCATTCCTCGCCAATCCCAAGTACGAAAAGTATATTTACGATACCCGTTCTTCCATTGTCATCGTCAATGAGGATTTCATACCACAGAAAAAAGTTCCCGCCACCCTCATACGGGTGAAGAACGCATACGAGTCCTTTGCAGCCCTGCTGAGGCTTTACGAGGCACAGAAACCAAAGAAGACCGGGGTCAGTCCCATGGCCAGCATCCATGAATCCGTCCAGGTCAGCGCGGACAGTTACGTGGGTGATTTTGCGGTAGTGGGTGAAGGTGTCACCCTCGGCAATGGGGTCCAGATCTACCCGCAGGTTTACATCGGCGAGGATGTGACCATCGGCGAAGGCACCGTACTTCACCCCGGTGTAAAGATCTATCAGGGTACCGAGATCGGGGCACATTGTATCATTCATGCGGGAGCGGTGATCGGGGGAGACGGATTCGGATTCGCACCCAACCAGGAAAACAACTATGAGAAGATCCCGCAGGTGGGCAAGGTGGTCATCGAAGACCATGTGGAGATCGGCGCCAACACAACCATCGACAGGGCCACCATGGGTGCCACCATCCTGCGCAGGGGGGTTAAGCTGGACAACCTGATCATGATCGCTCACAATGTGGAAGTGGGAGAGAACACGGTGATGGCAGCGCAGACGGGTATTTCCGGCTCCACAAGGGTCGGGAAGAACTGCATGCTGGGGGGCCAGGTGGGCCTGATCGGTCACATCACCATTGCCGATGGTGTCAAAATCGCGGCACAATCGGGGGTGACCAAGGACATCAAACAGCCCGGCATCGTGGTGCAGGGTTCCCCGCCGCTGGATTTCACACACTATCAGCGGTGTTATGTGGTGTTCAAAAACCTTCCCCAGCTGCGCAACCAGGTCATCGATCTGGAAAAAAAGATCGGGTTGCTCACCTCCTGACAGCAGGGCGGTTTGTTTTATTTCGTATATTGCGGCGGTTTTTTCAGACCTGATTATTAATGCAATAGAAGAATGGCCGAAAAACAGAGAACCCTTAAGGCACCCATTACATTTACCGGTAAGGGACTGCATACCGGAGTGAATGTCACCATGACCTTCCATCCGGCTCCCGACAGCCACGGCTATATTTTCAAACGGGTGGACCTGCCCGGTCAACCCCTCATCAATGCACTGGCCGAAAATGTGGTGGAGACTTCCCGGGGAACCACCCTTGAGGAGAACGGGGCCAGGATCTCAACCATCGAACACGTGCTGGCCTCTTTCGTGGGGATGGGGATCGATAATGTGCTGATCGAAGTGGACGGGCCGGAAGCACCGATCCTGGACGGAAGTGCCATCGAATACGTGACGGCCATCGAAAAAACAGGGACCGTCGAACAGCAGACCGACCGCAAATACTTCATCCTGAAGGAAAAACTGGAGTATTACGACGAGGAACACGGGATCCATATCATTGCCTATCCGGATAAGGTGCAGAGCATCAATGTACTGATCGACTACAACTCCAAGGTGCTGGGGAACCAGTACGCGGTCCTGGAGGACCTGGACACCTTCAAGGATGAGATCGCTCCTAGCCGTACTTTTGTATTCCTCCATGAGCTGGAATACCTGGCCAGGAACAACCTGATCAAGGGCGGGGATGTGGACAACGCCATCGTGATCGTGGACAGGCAGGTGGAGCAGGAAGAACTGGACCGGCTCGCCGAACTGTTCAACAAACCGAAGGTGAAGGTGCAGCCGGAGGGGATCCTCAACAATGTGAGCCTCCGTTTTCCCAATGAACCTGCCCGGCACAAACTCATGGACCTGATCGGCGACATGGCACTGGTGGGCAGGTGGTTCAAGGCCAAGATCATTGCCACCAGGCCGGGCCACCAGAGCAACAATGAATTTGCCCGTGCGCTGCGGCAGGTGATGAAAAAAGCGGCCCTTCAGAAGAAAGTCCCTGTCTACAACCCCAACCTGGAACCGCTGATGGACATCAATGAGGTGAAGCACAGGCTTCCGCACCGGTACCCGTTCCTGCTGGTGGACAAGGTGATCCACCTGGACGAGAAGTCGGTGGTCTGCATCAAGAACGTCACCTCCAACGAGCCCTTCTTCAACGGTCACTTTCCCAACGAACCGGTCATGCCGGGAGTACTGCAGATAGAGGCTGCCGCCCAGGCAGGGGGGATGCTGGTGCTGGGGACGGTCCCCGATCCAGAGAATTATGCCACCTACTTCCTGAAAATCGACAAGGTTAAATTCAAAAGAAAAGTGGTCCCCGGGGATACCCTGATCCTGAAAATGGACCTGCTTGAGCCGATCCGCAGGGGCATTGCCCTGATGTTTGCCGAAATATTCGTTGGCAACAAGGTGGTAATGGAGGGAGAACTGATGGCCCAGATCGTTAAAGTCAAATAACATGATTCATAAACTTGCCAATGTGCACAAGGGTGCCCGCATCGCTGAGGATGTGGTGGTGGAACCGTTTTCGACCATCTATGAGGATGTGGAGATCGGAGGCGGCTGCTGGATAGGGCCCAATGTGGTGATCATGAACGGTGCCCGTATCGGGAAAAACGTGAAGATTTACCCCGGTGCGGTCATCTCAGGGGATCCCCAGGACATGAAGTACCAGGGGGAGTATACCATCCTTGAGATCGGTGATAACACGGTAATCCGCGAATACGTGACCCTGAACAAAGGCACCAAGGCCAACAACAAGACCGTGATCGGGAAGGATTGCCTGATCATGTCCTATGTGCATATCGCCCACGACTGCCTGTTGCATGACCGGGTGATCATGGGCAGTTATGCCGGACTTGCCGGGGAGGTGGAAGTGGACAACTGGGCCATCATCAGTCCCGGGAGCCTGGTCCACCAGTTCGTCCGGATCGGTGCCCATGTGATGATCCAGGGAGGAAGCAAAGTGAGCAAGGATGTCCCCCCGTTTTCCATGGCGGGAAGGGATCCGGTCTCTTACACCGGGATAAACTCCATCGGCCTGAGAAGAAGGGGATTCGACAACAACACTATTTATGCCATCCAGGAGGTCTACCGCATTATTTATCAGCGGGGGCTCAATATCTCCGATGCCCTTGAGTTTGTGGAAGCCAACCTGCCCGCATCGAAGGAAAGGGACGAGATCATCCTTTTCATCCGCGAATCGAAGCGGGGCATTATTCGTGGATATTTCGACGGAAAAGAGAGCTGATCACTGCCCGCTGCCGGGGCCGTAGGCGCTCCACCCCTGGGCAGTCAGGGGTATCCCGGTACCGTCTTCACCCACAAGCAGGGCCTTCCCGTCCTGAGCGGTGATGTTCCCGATCACACTCACCCCCCGGATGGCCGAGACCTTATCAAAATCTGACAGCGGGACCGTAAAGAGCAATTCGTAATCCTCTCCCCCGTGCAGGGCCGCCACCAGGGGTTCCAGCTGAAATTCCCCTGCAGCGCGGATGGTCTCATCGGCGATGGGGATCCGGTCATTGTAGACCTGAACACCGCACCCGGAGCGCCGGCAG
Organism: uncultured Bacteroides sp.; assembly: GCA_964575865.1. Lineage (GTDB taxonomy): Bacteria > Bacteroidota > Bacteroidia > Bacteroidales. The sequence goes on from CAZNSZ010000027.1 coordinate 39,213, forward strand.
ATATGGATCAGTTCAGAAGAGAGTCCGTCCGAAATATCGATCATGGCACCCGGGGTGATCCCTGCATCCTTCAGTTCCATCAGCACCTCCACCCTGGGCTCCGGTTTGAGGAAGCGTTCGAGCACATAATCATAACCTTCCAGCGAGGGCCTGAATTCAGGATCACTGGCGTGCAGCTGCTTTTCCCTCTCCAGGATCTTCAGTCCCATGTAGGCGGCACCCAGGTCACCGGTCACGCATACCAGCTGGTTGGGTTTGGCCCCGCTGCGCAGGGTCAGTTCCTCCTTCAGAGCGGTTCCGATGGCGGTGATGGTGATGACCAGCCCGGTCACCGAACCTGAGGTGTCGCCACCCACCATATCCACACCAAAACGCTCACATGCCAGCCTGATGCCTCCGTAAAGCTCTTCCATGGCTTCCACGGAGAACTTTCCTGAGATCCCCACCGAAACGGTGATCTGCCGGGGGGCGGCATTCATGGCGTACACATCGGAAAGGTTCACAACCACCGCTTTGTATCCCAGATGCTTCAGGGGGGTATAGACCAGGTCGAAATGGACCCCCTCAAGCAACAGGTCCGTGGTCACCACCTGGTAATAGCTGCCGTGGTCGATCACCGCCGCATCGTCTCCCACCCCGAGCCATGTGCTCTTCTGTTTGACCACGAATCCCGCGGTAAGGTGATCGATCAGTCCGAATTCTCCGAGCTCTTCAATGGTGCGGATTTTCTTTGCTGCCATGGGGTGGAAAATGTTAACGCATGAACAATTCTATGATGGGGATGTAATACAAATGTAAGCACAAGTTTTTGTATATTTGAACTCTATTTTAAATTAATCCAATTTACAATTGGGACGGAACGAACGAGGTGCTGGTGAACAAAACAGGCAAAGGAAGTGAGTGATCAGGATAAGATATTAAGTGAAGTAACGGGAAGCGACTATAAATTCGGATTCCATACCGCCATCGAAACCGAAACCATCCCCAAAGGGCTTAACGAGGATGTGGTCCGGATAATCTCGGCCAAAAAGGAGGAGCCCGAATGGCTCACCGAATTCAGGCTGAAAGCGTTCCGTCACTGGAAAACCATGAAGATGCCCGACTGGGCGCACCTGCGTATCCCGGAGATCGATTACCAGGACATCATCTATTATGCGGCCCCCAAAAGAAAGGCACGCTACGAAAGCCTGGACGATGTGGATCCCGAGTTGCTGGATACCTTCAACAGGCTGGGGATCCCGCTGGAGGAACAGAAGCAGCTGGCAGGCGTGGCAGTGGATGCGGTCATGGACAGTGTGTCCGTGAAAACCACCTTCCAGGAGACCCTGGCCGAACTGGGGATCATTTTCAGTTCATTCAGCGAGGCGGTCCGGAACCATCCCGATCTGGTAAAAAAATACATGGGTTCCGTGGTCCCCTACACCGATAACTTCTTCGCAGCCCTCAACTCGGCCGTCTTTTCCGATGGTTCCTTCTGTTATATCCCCAAAGGGGTCCGCTGCCCCATGGAACTCTCCACCTATTTCAGGATCAACGCCGCCAATACCGGCCAGTTCGAACGGACGCTCATCGTGGCCGAGGACGATTCCTATGTGAGCTACCTGGAGGGTTGCACCGCCCCCATGCGGGACGAGAACCAGCTCCATGCGGCCATCGTGGAGATCGTGGCCCTGGAGAACGCGGAGGTGAAGTATTCCACTGTCCAGAACTGGTACCCGGGTGATAAGCAGGGCAAGGGCGGGGTGTACAATTTCGTGACCAAGCGGGGGATCTGCAAAGGCGATAACTCAAAAATCTCCTGGACCCAGGTGGAGACCGGTTCTTCCATCACCTGGAAGTACCCCAGCTGCATCCTCAGGGGTAACAATTCGGTGGGGGAATTCTATTCGGTGGCTGTAACCAACAATTTCCAGCAGGCCGATACCGGTACCAAGATGACCCACATCGGCAAAAATACCCGTTCCACCATAGTCTCCAAGGGGATCAGTGCGGGACGGAGCGAAAACTCTTACCGGGGACTGGTTAAGATCCTGAAAGGGGCCGAGAATGCAAGGAATTTTTCACAATGCGACAGCCTGCTGCTGGGTGACAAGTGCGGGGCGCATACCTTCCCCTACCTGGAGGTGGACAACAGGTCTGCCATCGTGGAGCATGAAGCGACCACCTCCAAGATCGGGGAGGACCAGATCTTCTACTGCAACCAGCGGGGGATCGATACGGAGAACGCCATCAGCCTGATCGTCAACGGCTATGCCAAGGAAGTCCTCAACAAACTCCCCATGGAGTTTGCGGTGGAGGCGCAGAAATTACTGGCCATCACGCTTGAAGGCAGCGTTGGTTAACGCTTGAAGCCAGCGTTTTTCAACGCTGCCTTCAAGCAAGTCGAAAGTCAAAAGTCGAAAGTCGTCAGAAAGTTAGAGGTTAGCAGGTAGAACTCAAGAATCAGGGACTGACGACTGACTGTGAATAACGAAAAGATGAAGTATTCAGGGACGAGAAAGGGATGAGCAATAACATGAAGAGTAGTGACCACATACTCCTAACCTCTAACCCCTAACCACTAACCAATAAAATATGCTTGAGATAAAGAATTTAAGGGTGAAGGTCGAGGAGAAGGAGATCCTCAAGGGCATCGATCTGAAGGTGAATGCCGGGGAGGTGCATGCCATCATGGGACCCAACGGTTCCGGGAAAAGCACCCTGGCATCGGCACTGGCCGGGCGGGATTACTTTGAGATCACCCACGGAAAAATCCTGTACAACGGCAATGACCTGACAGAGCTGGAGCCCCAGGAGCGGGCCAGGGAAGGGATCTTCCTGGGCTTCCAGTACCCGGTGGAGATCCCCGGGGTAAGCATGGTCAATTTCCTGCGTACCGCACTGAACAGCCTGAGGGAGCACCGGGGTGAACCACCGCTGCCTGCAGGGGATTTCCTGAAGCTGATGCGCGCGAAAAAGGAGATCGTGGAGATCGATTCGGACCTGACCAACCGGTCGGTGAATGAAGGTTTTTCCGGTGGGGAGAAGAAGAAGAACGAGATCTTTCAGATGGCCCTGCTGGAACCCAAGCTTGCCATTCTGGATGAGACCGACTCGGGGCTCGATATCGACGCCCTGAAAATAGTGGCCAAAGGGGTCAACAAACTCCGTTCCCCCGAAAATGCCACCATCGTGATCACCCACTACCAGCGCCTGCTGGAGTATATCGTACCGGACTTCGTGCATGTGCTGTACAAAGGACGCATCGTCAAATCGGGCGACAGCAGCCTGGCCAAAGAGCTTGAAAAGCACGGATACGAATGGATCCGTCAGGAAGTGGATATGGAAACTTAAGGAGAGAAGGCATGAAGGAAACACTGGAAGCACTTTCGACTGCAGATAAATACATCGATCTGTTTCAGCAGAACAGGGACCTGATCAGCAACGGCGAGCCGCTTTTCATGAAGGAACTCCGGCGCCATGCGATCCACTCATTTCAGGAAACCGGTTTTCCTGCACGAAAGGCGGAAAAGTACCGTTATACCCACCTGGAGCCGGTGTTCGACGGGGAGCTGAGCTTTGATTTCTCTCCCCGCAGGATCAGTTTTGACGATGCCGACCTGTTCCGGTGCGATGTTCCCATGCTGGACGCCCATGTGCTGACGGTGCTTAACGGTTTTTACTACCATCCGGAAGGTCCGCCGCTGCATGAACTGGAGAACGGGATCATTTACGGAAGCCTCCGCGAGGCCACCCTTCGTTATCCCGATCTGGTGGCGCGTCATCTCGGAAAGAATGCCACCCTGGAGCAGGAATCCTTCGTTGCCCTGAATACCGCCTTCTCCCAGGACGGGATCTTTCTTTATGTCCCTGAAAACCAGAAGCTGGAACGGCCCATCCAGATCATCCACCTGCTCCTTTCCGATAAAAACCAGATGGTCCAGCACCGCAACCTCTTCATTGCTGAAAAAAATTCCGAAGCCCAGGTCATCATCTGCGACCACACCCTGTCGCCCCACATGTACCTCACCAATTCGGTCACCGAGGTATTTGCCGGGATGAACAGTGACCTGGACATTCTCCGGTTGCAGAACGAGCACAACAACTCATGCCAGGTGACCAACACATGGATCCGGCAGGAGCGCGATTCCCGCTGCCAGCACGGGACCGTCACCCTTCACGGCGGGATGGTCCGGAACAACCTCCATGTCCGTATGGAGGGAGAGGGAGCTGAAACCAATGCGCTGGGACTCTTTCTGATCGACAAAATGCAGCATGTGGACAGCTTTACGGTAATCGAACATGCCAGTCCGCACTGCACCAGCAACCAGCATTACAAAGGGGTGCTGGACGATGATTCCACCGGAGCCTTCAACGGGAAGATCCATGTTTATCCGGACGCCCAGAAGACAATGGCCTATCAGACCAACAACAATATCCTGCTCACCGATACGGCGAAGATGAGTTCCAAGCCGCAGCTGGAGATCTTTGCCGATGACGTGCGGTGCAGCCATGGAGCCACCGTGGGGCAACTGGATGAGAATGCCATGTTTTACCTGCAGTCACGCGGGATCTCCAGGGACGAAAGCCGGCTGATGCTCATGGTTGCCTTCGCCGACGAGGTGATCTCCCGGATCAGGCAGCCCGCCCTGCAGGAACGGATCTCCGACCTGGTCAACAAGCGGCTCAGGGGCGAACTTTCCCGCTGTAACAACTGCGCCATGCACTGCCATGATTAAGGAGGATGGAATGGCCTTCGATATCCAGAAAATCAGGAATGATTTCCCCATTCTGCAGCAGCGGGTCTATGGGAGGGAGCTGATCTATTTCGATAACGGGGCGACCACCCAGAAGCCCCGCAGGGTGATCGATACCCAGAAGGAGCTGCAGGAGTCCGCCAACAGTTCCATCCACAGGGGGGTCCATTATCTGAGCGAGCAAATGACCGACCGCTATGAAGCAGCCCGCGAAAAGGCCAGGGCATTCCTCAATGCGGCCACTACCAGCGAGATCGTCTTCACCAGCGGGGCCACCGGCTCCATCAACACCGTGGCCTTTTCTTTCGGGGAGAAGTATGTGCAGGAAGGGGACGAGGTCCTTATTTCTGAGATGGAGCACCACTCCAACATCATCCCCTGGCAGATGCTCTGCGAACGCAAAGGGGCCCATCTGAAAGTGATCCCGTTCGATGACCGCGGGGAACTGATCCTCTCGAATCTGGATACAATGCTCACCGAAAAGACCAGGATCGTTGCCCTGACCCATGCCTCCAACTCGCTGGGGACCATCAACCCGGTGAAGGAGGTGATCGGCCGTGCCCATGAAAGGGGGATCCCGGTACTGATTGACGGTGCCCAGATGGTGCAGCATGGAGCGGTGGATGTCAGGGAGCTGGATTGTGATTTCTACGTATTCTCCTCCCATAAAATATTTGGGCCCACCGGTTCAGGGGTGCTTTACGGAAAGGAAGCGATGCTGGAGGAACTGCCCCCCTACCAGGGCGGCGGGGATATGGTGGACCAGGTCACTTTCGGCAGGACCACCTACCAGTCCCTTCCGCTGAAGTTTGAGGCAGGAACCACCAATTATCTGGGAGCCATCGGGCTCGGCGAAGCCATCGGCTATGTCACGGACCTGGGACTGGAAGGGATCAGCCACTATGAAAAAGAGCTGACCGGTCATCTGCTCACTACCCTGGGCTCCATTCCGGGGGTACGGATTATCGGCCAGGCCGGACAACGCATTTCGGTTTGTTCCTTCCTTATGGAGGGGATCCATCCGTATGACGCCGGAATGATCCTGGATAAGATGGGGATCGCGGTCCGCACCGGAACCCATTGCACACAGCCGGTCATGGACCATTACGGGATCCAGGGAACCATCCGGGCCTCCCTGGTGTTTTATAATACCATGGAGGAGGTGGACCGCCTGGCGGAGGGACTGAAAAAGACCATGGAGATGCTCTCTTAAACTTGCAATGATGACCGACCTCAAGGAAGCACAACAGGAGATCGTCGAGGAGTTTTCCGTATTCGACGACTGGCTGGACCGGTACAACTACCTGATCGAACTGGGGAACGCCCTGCCGGAACTGGATCCGGCTTACCGCACCAGCGAATACCTGATCAACGGATGCCAGTCCAAAGTATGGCTCCATGCGGAACTGGAGGACGGGAAAATGAAGTTCAATGCCGACAGCGACGCCATCATTGTCCGGGGGATTGTTGCCCTGCTGGTGAAAGTGTTGAATGACAGGACTCCGGCCGAGATCCTCGGGAATGAGCTGTTCTTCATTGACGAGATCGGTCTCCGCCAGAACCTCTCCCCCACCCGCTCCAACGGATTGCTGGCCATGATCAAGAAAATGAAGTTGTATGCCATGGCGTACCAGGCCCGGCAACAAAAAAACGAAGGAAGATGAGTGAACCAACCGATTTCCTGGATCTGGAAGGAAAGATCGTGGAGGCGCTGAAGAACGTCTACGATCCAGAGATCCCTGTGAACATATACGACCTGGGGCTCATTTACGGCATTGATGTGGATGACCGGAAAGGAGTCACCATTGACATGACCCTTACCGCTCCCAACTGCCCGGTGGTGGACATGTTGCTGATGGATGTGGAAGATGCCGTCAAGCGGGTGGAAGGGGTGGAAAGCGTGAAGGTCAATCTGGTGTTTGATCCGCCCTGGGACAAGTCGATGCTCTCCGAAGAGGCGAAGCTGGAACTGGGATTGCTCTGAGGTGGCACCAGACCGATCCATACCGGAGCGTTCGTCAGCCATCCGTGAAAAAGCCCTTGAACTGGGATTTGCCGATTGCGGATTCTCCCCCGCCCGTCCCCTCCGCGGGGATGCCGCCCGCCTGAGGGAGTGGCTCGACCGGGGCCACCATGCGGGCATGGCCTATATGGAGAACCACTTTACAAAAAGGACCGATCCGACCCTGCTGGAGGAGGGAGCCGTAAGCGTGATCTCCCTGCTGTACAGTTACCGGACCGATCTGAAACAAAAAGATCCTGGCAGCCCCATTGTCTCTTCCTATGCCTTCGGAAGGGATTACCACAGGGTATTGAAGAAAAAAATGAACCTGCTTATGGCGTTCATCCGGTCCCTGGTACCGGATGCAAGGGGCAGGGTTTTTGTAGATTCTGCGCCGGTCCTGGACCGCGCCTGGGCACGGGAAGCCGGACTGGGCTGGATCGGGAAAAACTCCAACCTGATCTCCCGCACCCATGGCTCATATGTATTCATCGGGGAGATCATCCTGAATGTGGAGCTGGATTACAACCGGGTCCCGGAGGGTGACTTCTGCGGGAGCTGTACCCGCTGTATTGAAGCCTGCCCCACCGGGGCCATCCTGGAAAACCGCACGCTGGATGCCCGCCTCTGCATCTCTTATCAGACCATCGAAAACAGGGGGGAGATCGAACCGCCGGTCCGGGAAAAGCTGTCAGGGCGGATTTTCGGATGTGACATCTGCCAGGAGGTGTGTCCCTGGAACAGGAAAGCGCCCCTCCATACAGAACCCGATTTCAATCCCCGCAGTGAATGGATGGAGCTGACGGCCCGTGAGTGGCAAGGGCTTGATGAAGCTTCTTTTGAGCGACTCTTCAGGGGATCGCCGGTCATGAGGGCGGGTTACCGGAAGGTGATGGACACCCTCCGGCACCTTTCTCTCCGGGCAGAAGAAAAATTGCCTTAGGCTGTAACAGCCGGACGGGTTGTTCGTCTTATGACTGAACCCTTCAAGACGACAAGATGAAAACAACGATCATTGCCCTGCTGCTGGCCTTTTCCACACTTACCCTGCAGGCACAGCCCGTGGGACTGGACCGGCTCTATTATACCTACAAAGGGGAAGAAGGCGTGGTGGCCTTCAGGGTCCCCGGATTCCTCATGAAATTCGCCGGGATGTGTGCCGGGCTGGACCATGCGGAGCGGCAATTGCTGCGTTCCCTCCGTTCCGTCAGTATCCTCACCATCGAAGACCAGGCACTCTACCCGGGAGTGAACTTCACCGAGGAGATCCGCACCGACCGGATGGGGGACAATTATCAGCTCCTGCTTGAGGTACACGAACCGGACGAGGATGTGATCATCGCCGCCCGGGAAAGGAACGGGAAGATCACCGACCTGATCGTGATCGTGGGCGGGGACGAGAACACCCTGGTCCATGTGAAAGGGCGCATGCACTGCGACCTGATTGAAAACCTCTCCGAGGTGGCCGGGGTGGAGGAACTCCGGTTTACGGCAGAGCTCTGATCACCGGAACACAGCCCTGCATTTCCTCCAGCCATTCACATTCCCAGGTGAAGGTACCTGTGAAGGTACGTTCAGAAAATAGGAGATCGGTACGGACCTCCTTTTTCTTTTATGAGGCGATGCCTCCCATGTGACGAACATTTACTAAATTTATATATCCATGAGTTTCAGTAACTCCTGAATATCGTTCGTCATGAAACCGCATCTACCAGCCCCTGTTCTTTGTGCATTTCTGGTGATCACGCTTTCCGGCTGTACCTTTCCCTTTACCACGGCCACCTACAAGTGGAAGATCAGGTTCGACAAGGAGAAGATCGCCTTCAAGGAGAGCTGGCTGGAGCAGGAACTTCCTCCCTATTCAGGCGGTCAGCTTCCCAACATCCTTTTCATCGTGGTGGATGACCTCGGAAAATATGAGATCTCCGCATACGGTTCCGAGACCATGCAGACCCCCAACATTGACCAGCTGTGCCGCGAAGGGGTACGCTTCACCGATTGCTACGTCAACGCGCCCATATGCGCCCCCTCCCGTGCCGGTCTGATAACGGGGCGCTACCCGGTCAGGTATGGCTTCGAGACCCAGCCCATGGAGGTCTACCCCAACAACCTGGCCTCCTTTTATGCCGGGAAATACCTGGTGAACACAGGGGATTTCGTGATGGATGTGAAACCCAAATTCCCACCCGAATGGGAAATGGTCAAACAGGGGGTCCCGCCGTCGGAATTCACCCTGGCTGAGGTATTGAAAATGAGGGGCTACAAAACAGGGTGCATCGGAAAATGGCACCTGGGGATGGACCAGGACCTCATCCCGGGCAACCGGGGTTTTGACTACCAGTACGGATTTTATGGCGCCTTCTCCCTCTATTCCAAAACCAGGAATTCGCCCAACATGGTCAACTATGTGCAGGATGCCTTCAGCTCAAAGCACCAGTGGAAAGTGGGCCGCAAGGAGACCAGTGCCATCAGGAGGGATGACAAAGTGATCCGTGAAGACCGCTACCTGACCTTCGCCATCCGGGATGAGGCCGTGGAATTCATGGCCCGGAACAAAGAGAACCCTTTCTTTCTCTACCTGGCCTTCAATGCCCCCCATGTCCCTTTTCAGGCACCCAGGGCCTATTACGAAATGCACGGGGATACGGAGGATGAGAACAAGCGGGTGTATTACTCGATGATCCATGCCCTGGACGATGCCATCGGGGACCTGATGGAAAAACTTGAACTGATGGGACTGGAAGACAATACCCTGATCTACCTGATCAGTGACAACGGAGGCGCCTCCTACACGGGGGCCACGGATAACGGGCCCTATAAGGGAGGGAAGATCACCATGTTCGAGGGTGGCGTGAATGTCCCCTTCATCATGAAATGGAAAGGGCGCATCCCAGAGGGCATGGTATATGAGCACCCGGTGAGCTCCATGGATATTTTCATGACCTCGGCGGTCCAGGCCGAGTGTCCCCTGCCTGCAGACCGGGTCTTTGACGGGGTGGACCTGATTCCCTTTCTGAACGGGAAAGAAACGAAAGCGCCCCACCAGGTCTTTTACTGGAAAGCCGACCACATCCACGCCATGTGGAAGGATGGATGGAAATACATGCTGAGTACCCGGGATAACTGGATAGAACTCTACAACATCGCGGAGGACCGTTACGAAAAGATCAACCTCTACCTGGTCAATCCGGATATCCTGGAGGCGATGAAGGAGGGGTACAACGAGTGGCTGAAAGGAACCGTCCCGCCCCTGTGGCCCAGGGTAATGGACCACCGGTTTATCATCGATGGGAAAGAATATCTTTTTCCCGCATAGCAAGCCAACCCGACCCATGAAAGCAAAGATCCGACCCACGCTTTTTGCCCTGCTGCTGGCCATGTTGCTGTCCGGAAGCCAGGAGGCCCGCGGACAGGTGTTCTGGCTGGGCCTGAACGGAGGGGCCACCCATTCCTGGTTCACCTCCCCCAAAGCTGACAACCTGGTTACTGCGGACGGCTGGGGATGGAACCTTGGTTTTTTTGCCCGGTATGGAAAGCGCCCGTTTTACCAGGTGGGCCTCTACTGGACCAGGGCACAGACCGACATGAAGTATTTCCTGACTGAATCCTTTGTGATCGAAGACAGGGTCCCGTTTAACAACTTCGATGTCATCGTCAAAGCGGGCTACGAGATCATCAGGGAACCCATGTTCAAATGGCATGTCAATGCCGGCCCGTTCATCGGGACCTCCTTCCTGTTCAGCACCAATACCTTCGAAATCGAGACCGATGATATGAAGAATCCGCAATTCGGGATCAATACGGGGACCGGTATCCAGTTCATGAATTTCATTTTCGATGTGGACTACCAGTACCACCTGACCGAACTGTTCATCGGCGACGAAACCGACCTGGGGATCGAATTCGGATCCCACCTTCAACACCTCACCTTCAAAGTGGGCCTTATTTTCTAGGACCCGGCGGCATCGACAACCGCTGCCCACATCCACCGGATTGAGGGTTCAGGACGCTTATTATTTGTTAACTTTGATTTCCATCATCATTCGGATTGGTTGAATACACTGTTCAATACCGGAAAGGCAGGTAAATCCCTTGTGTTTATTCTGGTCCTTGCATTATTGTCACATGGCTTAATAAGACAAAAGTACAGGTCAACAACAGGATATATCGCATGGGATGTCATATCTTATTATGCCTACCTTCCCGCCGCATTTATCTATAAGGATCTCAGCCTGAAATTCGTGGATGATCTGCCGGAGGATTTTGAAGGAACCATCTGGCCAATCTCTACGGACAATGGCAGGTATACCCTGAAGTATTCCATTGGTACAGCAATGATGCTGCTGCCATTTTTTTTCGTTGCGCATGCTTTTTCCAACCTGGCTGGCATAGAAGCCAGTGGTTATTCGTGGCCATATCATCTTTTCATCCTGGTTGCAGCCATCTTTTACCTGCTGGCCGGTTTGCTATATCTGAGAAGGGTCCTGCTGAGATATTTCTCAGAAATAACGGTCATGATATGTATGGTGATTCTGGCAATCGGTACCAATATCTTCTATTATGCGACCGAAGAACCCGGGATGTCCCATATTTACAGTTTCTTTCTTTTCTCAGCATTTCTCTTTCATTATACCCGGTTCTACCAGGGAGAAAGGTGGAAGGATGCTATTTTTATTGGATTGATTTCGGGATTGATTGTCCTGGTAAGGCCATCCAACAGTGTTCTAATATTGTGTTTCCTGTTGTACAGAGGAAAGGTAAGGCTGAAGGATTGGCCCGGCTTCTTATGGAGGAACAGGTTCAGACTCCTGGTACTGCTCACCATCAGTATGGGCCTGCTGTCTCTTCAGTTATCGTATTGGAAATTCAGCACGGGAAGCTGGTTGCATTACTCTTACGGGGAAGAAAGGTTCTATTTTCTCAAACCCCATATCATCGAGGGGCTTTTCTCCTACCGCAAAGGCTGGCTGTTATATACCCCACTAATGACCCTTGCCATTGCAGGCTTTGCTTTTCTGAAAAAAAAGGTTCCTGAGCTCTTCTACCCCATCCTCCTGTTTACAGTATTGAATATTTACATCGTATTCAGCTGGTGGTGCTGGTGGTATGGGGGAAGTTTCAGTGCCAGAGCGCTCGTTGAAAGCTATGCGCTCCTGTCCCTACCCTTGGCTGCAACGGTCGAACGACTCTGGAATTCAGGCAGGTTTTCCAGGATCGTCTCAGGGGTGGTCATCGTCTTCTTCATTTACCTTAATCTGTTTCAGTCCAGGCAATACCGCATCTCCCTGCTTCATTATGAGAGCACCTCAAAGGAATTGTACTGGGCCGCCTTCCTTACCTATGAGTTCCCTGCAAACTATGAAGAATTGCTTGACCCAATTGATTCCGAAAAGGCATTCAGGGGTGAATGAATCTCATAAGGTGGAGACGACGGTGATGACAATTTGACGGGTAGCGCGGGGCCCGTCAAACTCGCACAGGAAAATATTCTGCCAGGTGGAGAGGCCCATCTTCCCGTCAATGATGGGGATGGTCTCCTGCGGCCCCACGATCCCGGCCTTCAGGTGGGCGTCCCCGTTGTCATCCTGGGCGTCATGTTCCCAGATCCCGGGGGGGATCACTTTTCTCAGCAGGGTGATCACATCGGTCTGCACCGACTCGTCCCAGTTCTCCTGGATCATAATCCCGGCCGTGGCCCCCTGGACATAGACATTGACCA
>CAZNSZ010000028.1:0-12574 GCA_964575865.1 uncultured Bacteroides sp.
GCATATCCTCCGGAGGTGCCTCCTGTTGCTGGCTTTCGGAGTGGGCCTGCACATCGGTTACCGGGGAAAGCTGGTATGGGAACTGTGGAATGTCCTCTCGCAGCTGTCAGTCACCATCCTGATCGCCTATGCCATCATGCGCCTTCCCTCGGGAACCCAGCTGCTTATTTCCATCGGGCTGCTGCTGCTGAGCGAATCCCTTTACCGGTTTACCGGTATCCCGGGATATGACCAGCCCTTTGTGAAGGACCACAACTTCGGCTCCTTCATGGACATGGTCCTGATGGGGAAAATCAACCCGGGGGGCGGATGGGTGGCCATTAATTTCATTCCCACTGCCGCCCATACCATCTGGGGCGTGCTGGCCGGGAAACTGCTGGCATCCTCCAGGAATGACCAGATGAAGGTCAGTACCCTGGCACTGTTTGGAACAGCAGCGGTCATTTCAGGTTACCTATTGAATATCAATGAATTCGATCCGATCATCAAACGCATCTGCACCGCTTCTTTTGTGCTGGCATCGGGCGGGTGGGCCCTGCTGACCCTGGCATTCTTCTACTGGCTGGTTGATATCATGAACTCCCGGAACTGGGTGATCTTTTTCGCCATTGTAGGGATGAATCCCATTTTCATTTACCTCTTTATGGAGACCGCGGGAAAGCAATGGATGGTCGGCTTCACCGCATCCTTTCTGGCAGACGGCCTCATCAGGCTCGGAACGAGCGAATCGCTGGCCATGTTCATCAACTCTTTGCTGGTCCTCGGCCTGGCCTGGGGGCTCTGTTACTGGCTCTACCGCCGTAAAATCTTCTTCAGGATCTGATCTTCGTACCGTGAAATCCAAACCATTCCTTGCCGCCATACTTTCTGTACTGATCACCAGCCCAGTCCCTCTGAGGGCCCAGGACGGGCCGGAAGCTTTCAGACTGGCGCTGGTCCAGATGAAAGTAATTGGAGGCGACCGGGCCGCCAACCTCCTCCATGCGGAACAACGGATCGCTGAAGCCGCCGCTGCAGGTGCACAGTTCGTCCTCCTGCCGGAGGCCATGGACCTGGGGTGGACCGATCCGTCCGCGCTGACGGGAGCGGAACCTGTCCCCTCCGGAAAAACCTCCCAAGTGCTCGCCTCCTGCGCCAGGAAGTATGGCGTATATATCTGTGCCGGGCTCATTGAGCAATCCGGAGAGCGGGTTTACAATTCCGCCATCATACTGGACCCCCGCGGAGAGGTGATCCTCCTGCACAGGAAGATCAATGAGCTGGATATCGGGCATCCCTATTACCGCCTCGGGGACAGGCTCGCCGTTTGTGAAACCGAATTCGGGACCATAGGGGTAATGATATGCGCGGACGCCAGTACCGGGGACGAGGTGATTCCGCGTGCCCTGGCCTACATGGGGGCCGACGTGATCCTCTCACCCAGCAGCTGGGCCGTTGAGGCAGATTATGACCAGGAGAAGGTGCCCTATGGTGCGATGTGGAGCAACATTTATTCAAGTGTGGCCAGGGATTTCAGGGTCTGGATCGCCAGTTGCAGCAACGTGGGGTGGATGACAGGCGGCCCCTGGAAGGGATGGAAGGGGATCGGCTGCTCCATGGTGGTTGCTCCGGGAGGGGAGAAGGTCCTCCAGGGACCCTATGGGGAGGAGGCGGATACCATCCTCTATGTGGATATTGTTCCCGAACCCAGGCCCGCACAGGGAACCACCTGGCACAGGTTCTGGGACTCACAGGAAAGATAGCACTGCATTCCCCGTGGATTTCAAGCGGTCCGGGTCGCGTCCGCTTCATACGCGAAGATGGTTGTCACTTACCCCTCTTGTCCAGGAAACTGCCAGGGCTCCCTGTAGACCGGGGTGATCAGTGCATTGGCCTTGGGTGAGTTGATGATGCTCCGCTTCTGCGCATCGTAGATGATCCGCTCGTTGGCCCAGTAGGCCAGGTTCCCCAGGTGCGCGTAAAGGGCAGATAAATGGCCCACACTGACCGGGGCGTTCAGGGGATCTCCGAAACGGATGGCCCGGATAAAATTCTCGCAGTGGTTCAGGTGCGACTGGTGGTCTGCAGGTTGCTCCATGACCGGCTCCATCCGCGTCCCCTCTCCTTCCCACTCAGGAAAAACCCTCCATTTGTCCCGGTCGGCCACCAGCGTACCGTTGGATCCCAGGAATTTCACTCCGTAAGGCTGGTCGTAAGGACCGGTCTGGATCCCTCCATTGTGTTCCCAGATCATGGTATATCCCGGCATTTCATAAAGGACCGTCAGGGTATCCGGCATCTCCAGTGCCCGCTCCTGACTGGCATAGTTGCCCCCCATGGCCACCACGGAACCTGGCGCACCCTTCACATCCATGGCCCAGAGCCCCATATCGATCAGGTGCACGCCCCAGTCGGTCATCAATCCACCCCCGTAATCCCTGAACATCCGCCACATGCCGTGGAACCTGTTCTGGTTGAAGGGCCTTTTTGGGGCGGGGCCCAGCCAACGGTCATAATCCACCCCGGGTGGCACCTCTGAATCAGGGACCGGCATGTTTCCGGCCCCGTAATTGAAATTGGCCCAGAACTTCACCTGCCGGATGGTCCCAAGCGCTCCCGACCGGACAAATTCAATGGCGGTTTTCCAGTGTGTGCCGCTGCGCTGCTGCTGGCCCACCTGCACCAGCTTCTGATGCCTTCGTGCAGCATCCAGCATCACGTTGATCTCACCGATGGAATTGGCCAGCGGCTTTTCCACATAGACATGTTTCCCGGCCTCGCAGGCCTCCACGGTGGGCAGGCAATGCCAGTGGTCAGGCGTCCCCACCACCACCGCATCGATGTCCGGATCCCCGATCACTTTCCTGTAGTCGGTCTCCAGCAGCGGCTGGCTGTGCCCCATGCTGACCAGGTCGGCTGCCCTTCCGGTCAGAATGCCATGATCCACATCGCAAAGGGTTTTGCACACCACATTGGGTTGTCTGAGCAGGTCTTCCAGGTCTGACCAGCCCATGTTCCGGGCCCCGACCAGGCCCAGGGTGATGCGGTCATTGGCCCCCCTGGCAGCCGGACGGGCCAGTACGGTTCCGGAAACCATTCCGGTTGCTCCGATTCCTGCCGCAGCAGCGGCGGTGGTCTTGATGAATGATCTTCTGGTTGGCATTGGTAAGAAGTTAGCGGTTAGGGGTTAGGGGTTAGAGTTGGTTAGGGGGTTAGGGGTTAGGGGTTAGATGCAAGTTAGGAAAAACTCAGAATCGGAGGGATTGCAGGTGTTCGATGCTGCTGCGGGCACAATCCAGTTCCCTGTCGGGTTCCGGTTTGTCATGTTCCACGATCAGGTGCCTGAATCCAGCCACTTCCCGGTAGGACAGCAGATCTGCAAAATCGATGATCCCGGATCCCACGCAGGCAAAACTCCTCAGGTCATCAGAATCATAGGAATCCTTCACATGCACCAGCTCGAACCTCCCAGGGTACTCGTTAAAATAGGTCCGGATATCTGCCCCGCCCTTGTGGGCCCAGTAAAGGTCGATCTGCATGGTCACCAGTTCGGGATCGGTGTGCTCCAGCATATAGCTGTAAATGACCTCACCGTCCAGCACCTGGAACTCCTTCTCATGGTTGTGCATGGCAAACCGCAGCCCGTTCCGGTTGCAGGCCTCCCCGATCCGCTGGAGCTGCTCCACGGCCAGGTAAACCTGGTCCCAGGTCAGCTGATCTGCACTTCCCATCCAGGGCCAGTAACAGACCAGGTACTTCTTTTCCATGGCCAGTGCATCCTCCATGGATCTCTGAAGCCCGTCTCCCTCCAGGGAGGCCATGCTGGTGCCCCCCGCCAGCGGGACCAGACCGGTCTCTTTCAGGAATGCCAGCAGGGTCCCGGGATCTTCCCCCCATGTGCCCCCGAATTCAAGGTAGCGGTA
The DNA here is from genome assembly GCA_964575865.1 of uncultured Bacteroides sp. GTDB lineage: Bacteria > Bacteroidota > Bacteroidia > Bacteroidales. The sequence continues at coordinate 3,903 of CAZNSZ010000028.1, forward strand.
CCCCATTTCCGCGATGCGGGCCAGGGTGCCCCTGTGGTCCTTTTTTATGGATTCCTGCACCACATTGGTGATCAGACCGAACTGGTGAAGGGGATCTTCAACGGATCTGCATGCTGTTGCCAGTGCTGGAGACAGGGCAATCCCCGCAGCGGATGCACCTGCGGTCTTTAAATAATCTCTTCTTCTCATCAGGGCTGAGGTTTAAAATGATCCTGGTGCTAAAATATATGAAAATATTGGTCACCCGCCACATACATTCACCAAGTGGTACGCTATTTTATTCTCTCCCCGCACATCTTTGAATCCTAAAATATTGTTTACATTTAACCTTCGACTGTTTGAACCCTTTTCAGCATACATGAAACAAGTACCAATGCCCAGAAGAGATTTTATCAGGGCAGGATCTGTTGCGGCCCTTGGCCTCACGGTGATCCCCTCCCATGTGCTGGGAAAACGGCTCGGCTACAAAGCCCCCAGCGACAGGCTCAATATTGCGGGTGTGGGCGTTGGAGGGAAGGGGCGCGTTAACCTGGAGGCCATGAATGGTGAGAACATCGTGGCCCTGTGCGACGTGGACTGGGATTATGCCATGGATTGTTTCAACGACTTTCCCGGGGCGAAGCGTTACTGGGACTGGAGGAGGATGTTCGATGAAATGGGCAGCGACATCGATGCGGTGATGATCGCCACCTCTGACCATACCCATGCGGTCATTGCCGCCACGGCCATGACCCTCGGAAAACATGTGTACTGCCAGAAGCCACTCACCCATTCTGTCTATGAATCGAGGCTGCTGACCAGGCTTGCCGGCGAATACAGGGTGGCCACACAGATGGGAAACCAGGGCAACTCCTCGCCAGAGGCACGCATGGTGGAAGAGTGGATCCGGGCCGGTGAGATCGGAAAGGTGACCGAGGTACATGCCTGGACCAACCGGCCCATCTGGCCGCAGGGGCTGGAGCGCCCCGGGGAGATCATGACGCCCCCCTCCACCCTGAACTGGGACCTGTTTATCGGACCGGCACCCATGCGCCCCTACCATGATATCTATACCCCCTGGAACTGGAGGGGCTGGTGGGACTTCGGGACAGGCGCCCTGGGCGATATGGCGTGCCACATCCTCAATCCGGTGTTTTCTTCCCTTCACCTGAAGTACCCGGTCAGGGTGCAGGGTTCTTCCACACTGGTCAATACGGAATCGGCACCCCAGGCCCAGGTGGTTGAGTATACCTTTCCGGAAAGAAAGGGGCTTCCGAAGGAGGTGAAGGTAAAGATGCCCGAAGTGAAGGTGTTCTGGTACGACGGGGGAATGATGCCCTCCCGGCCGGCTGAACTGGCCGACGGCGTCGACCTGATGGAGGACGGGATGGGCGGGTGCCTTTTTGTGGGGAGCAGGGACAAGCTGCTCTGTAACCTGGGCGGCATCAACCCCAGGCTGCTCTCAGGAAGGGTTCCCGGGGTTCCCGCGACACTCCGGAGGGTAGAAGGATATGAATCAGGAGGGATCATGGACTGGCCCCATGAACAGGACTGGATCCGTGCCTGCAAGGAGTCGCCGGAAAACAGGGTGGAACCCATGTCCCATTTCGGAATGGCTGGTCCCTTTAATGAGATGGTTGTGATGGGCGTTCTGGCTGTCCGCCTGCAGAGCCTTCAGCGGGAGCTGGAGTGGGACGGACCCGGGATGAAGTTCACCAACATCAGTGATACCGATGAGCTCAGGGTGGTCCAGTCCGATGAGTTCAAAGTGATCGACGGCCATCCCCATTTCAATACAAAGTATGTGACATTAAACGCCAGAGAGGCAGTGAATGAATATATTAAACACCAATACAGGGAGGGCTGGTCCCTTCCGGCACAAACCTCATAAAAAGTATAATCATGAAGACTTTCAGTGTATTGATTACCGCAGCCATGGTGCTGGCCATGACCGCCTGTACGAAACACAACCGGCTCACGGCTGAAGAAGTTGAAGAAGGGTGGATCCTCCTCTTCGACGGGAAAACCACAGAGGGATGGAAAAATTTCAATCAGGACACCATCACGGGCTGGCTCGTTGAGAAGGGATGCCTCGTGGGTCTGGGGCTCGGAGGAGACATCGGCGGGGATATCGTCTCTACTGAGGAGTACGGGAACTTCATCTTGAAATGGGACTGGAAACTGGGTCCCAACGGCAACAGCGGGGTGATGTACCATGTCGTGGAAGGAGTTGATTATGAAGCACCCTATGAGACCGGACCCGAGTACCAGCTTATCGAGGACGGGGATTTCAGGGACGAAGAGGGGAACAAGGTTGAGCTGGAGGATTGGCAGACCACGGCTTCCGATTATGCCATGTATGTGGCCAGTGCCGATAAAGTGGTGAACGTCAGGGATTGGAACAGCTCCATGATCAAGTTCACCGATGAAATCGCTGAGTACTGGATCAACGGGCAAAAGGTGGTGGAATTTGTACCCTGGAGCGATGACTGGTACGAGCGGCGCAACAGCGGGAAATGGGATGCCTACCCCGATTACGGACTTGCCCCTGTAGGTAAGATCTCCCTTCAGGACCACGGAAGCAAGGTATGGTTCCGGAACATCAGGATCCTTCCCCTGTAAGCCGGCCGGGCGTCTTAGCTGCTTGCACGTTTAGATGAGAAAATTATTGAAAAGGATTTTGCTGTGGCTGGTGGTCCTTGTGGCTGCCATTGTGGCAACCGGAGTGGTCCTCTCCTTCCTGCCCTCCCCGCTGAAGCTGCATCATCGGGGAATCTCACCCGGGGAAGCTGCCCAATTGAGGGCCGGTTATTCCGGCCCGCATCACCAGTTCACCACCAGTGACGGGGAAACGCTGTTTCTCCGCCGGTGGGATCCGGATACGGTTGATTCAGGAAAGAGGGATATTGCCATTTTGATCTTTCATGGCATCACCGCCCACAGCGGTGCATATGAAATGGCAGGCGTCCCCATCTCCGAGGGGGGATATACCGCCTTTGGCCTCGATTACCGTGGACATGGCCTCTCGGACGGAAACCGGGGCGACATCCGGAATAAAGAGAGATGGATTGCCGACCTTGTAGAATCGGTGGAATATGTTCAAGGTCTTGGCTTTCAGCGGATCGTCGTGATGGGGCACAGCCTCGGTGTAGCCGCTGCCATGTGCGTTGCGGAGGCCATTCCCGAGCAGATCGGAGGGGTGATCCTGCTGTCAGGGGCCTACGAAGGCAAATCGGGCAACTCGTTGGACCAGATATCCCTCTTTCAGAAAATGAGAATCATCGCCAGTGCCATTTTCCGACCGTCGCACCAGGCCATTGAATACTACCGCGAAGGCATGCTGGGCATGAATGACCCGCTGTTCAACTACAAATACACGCTCCGCTACCTGACCATGCTCGATGTCCGGCAACTCCGCATCCCTGAAAGCATGAAGGCTCCCGTGCTGGTGGGGACCGGCGACCGGGACGAGATGTTCGATGTGGAGAAGGTCAGGGAGCTGTATGACCTGGTACCCGGCACCAACAAAGATTTCCTGGTCTGGCAAGGAGCCACACATGCAGAGATCAGCAGGGCACACTGGGAGCAGGTCGTGGCGTGGCTGGACAGGAGCCTGTAAGGGAAATTGGGCTCAGAGGTCGGCCACCCGGCTGATCAGATCCGGCATGGTTGGAAGAGGCTCGCTGGGGACCGGTTCGTACCAGAAGGTGGCACTGCTCCAGTCATCGCTCCTCTCGTAAAGCGCTGTTCCCGTGGTTTCAATCCTGGAATGGTCGTAGCCGATCTGCTGGATGGTGATGCGGCACTCCTGTTCCCAGAAGATGGGATCGGGAAGGTGCCAGCGGTACATGGAGATGTACCGGTCCCTGTCCCAGCTGCATCCATGATACAGCAGGGGGGTCTCCTGCATCCCGTAGGAGAGGCATACATAATCTTCGCTTCCGGTCCCGCAGATGGTGGGGTATTCGCTGTCCCCGTCCATGTAGATCTTGATCTCGCCTTCCCCCCACCAGTGTTCATCAAGCGAACGGATCCCCAGGACCGCACCCAGGTACCTTCCCTGACCGCTCCTTTTGGGGAGGATCTCAAAATCCCGTTTCATTTCCGTCGGGTTTTCCCTGCGGAAACAGACATGGAGCCTTCCCAGCTCCTCCGGGTGCCGGTCGCCGATGGTATAGTCCACCTGATAGAAGATGGTGATGTCCGTATCACCCTCATTGGTGAGGGTGATGCGGCCCCTCTCGCTGAAAGGCATGGGGATCCAGATGTTCAGTGCCGCATTGATCCCCGTGGAATGGACCGCTGACTGGTAGGAAGCGATCCTGGTGTGCGCGGCACCCATGAAATCCCCCAGGGGGCATTCGATGCTGGGATGTTGCTGCCCTTCCCAGTAGCCACGGATAACCATGGCTCTCAGGGCCGGGGTGTGGTCCTTGAAGCTGCCGGTCATCCAGATGTGCCGGATGGTGCCCGGACCTTCAATGTCACACAGGGTCACGGTCTCACCTGCAGCGATATTTTTCGCCGGAAATCCCTTACGCCCGGTCCCCAGCCCGCTGGCGGTCTTCCCCCCCTCGCCGGGCATTCCCGTTGGATTTTCGAAGGAGATGGACCTGGATACCAGGGGGACACCCAGGTCAAACAACTGGTTCCCTGAAGGAGCAGGTTCACTGGTACAGGAAACGGCGGCGGCGATGAACAACCACAGGAGGTTCCTGCCTGTCAGGCGAATGGTTCTGTAATCAATCATGGATATATTTTAACAGGTGGTTGGAATATCAGGTGCGTCAGAAGTCCGTGTCAGGCTTTTTCAGGTTCAGCTCCTTGATCCAGATGTTTCTGTAAAGCACGGGATGTCCTTCGGCCTGAAGCTTCACCCCCTCCGGTGTGTCGGTGATCCCTTTCCCACCGTCGTTTCCGCCGTCGACTCCCGAATTGGGACCACCCCAGACCTGGTTGATCCCCACATTGGCGTATGCTTTGGTCCCGTTGAAATAGAGCGTGACCATTGCCTTCTCCACCCGGATGCCATCTTCGAACCTGGCTGCCCTGAAGGTGATGTCATAGGCGTTCCATTTTCCCACCCCATTGTACAGGTGGTAGGGGGAATCGATTTCATTGATCACTGCTCCCATTCCGTGCTGGGAGGAATCCCCGTCCAGGATCTGGAGTTCATAGCGGTTCTGCAGGTAAACCCCTGAGTTCCCCCCCTCATGTTCGATCAGGAATTCCACATGCAGGCGGAAATCACGGTATTTTTCCTTTGTCACGATGTCGGCCGAACCATATAATCCCCCGGCCGCGGCGGGATCATTGCTGTTCAGGACCAGGCCACCGTCCACGGGATCTTCAACCAGCTTCCATTTAATCGGAAGCTCCGCTGAAAAGCGCGGCCCTTCCCAGTAGGTCCACTTGTCATGAAGCATCTCCGGAGTGCCGTCAAAGAGCATTTCAGCCCCCTTGGGCATGGGTGTCCCCACCCCCACTTTTTGCTGGGAGAAAGAAACAAAAGGAATCAGAAACAGCGCAGCAATCAATGTGGCCGTTACCCGCCGGATTGGCCGCTGTGTGTGTTGATGATGTGTGTTTTTCATGGATATCAGGTTTTAAAGTGTTTGATTGATTAACGGCCTATGTCGTCAGGAAGTCCCCGGTAATACCTGAACCCTTCCACCGGAACGCCTTCCCGGTATTCCATGTAGCCCCTTACCCTTTCACGGACCTCAGCGGCCTCTTCCGGGGAGAGTTCAGGCCCCTGGTAATCATACCAGCCCGAACTCCACTGGCTGACATACTGTGACATTGCTTCCACTTTTTTGTCCACATATCCGGAGATGTCCACCCAGGTGTTTTTGTCCTCCTCGGCCGAATCATACAGCACATATTCCTCTACCGTATGGGCCTCCAGCCCTTCCACTGTGATCTGCCCCTGGAACAGCAGCGGCCACATGGCGGCCCTGGCCGCATCGGCAGCCAGGTAAGAGGCTGCCCTGTGGTCTGCCTTGTGCCACCGCTGGGACCCTTTGCCGGGATCAAAGAGGAACAGGACATCGGGCCTGATCTGCCTGATCAGCCGGACCAGGCGGGAAACCACCTCCTTGCGGTCCTCAAATTCGAGCATGCCATCGTCATAGCCCAGGTTTACATACCGGTCCCCGGGGATCCCCATGGCGGCCAGTGCCGCCTGCTCTTCCTGCTTGCGGATCAGCGCCAGGTCGACCATCCCCAGGTCAGGGTCAAGGGTTCCCACATTGCCTGTGGTCAGGATAGCGATGTGAACAAGGTTCCCGTTGTCGTGGAGCATGGCCAGGGTTCCCATGGAATAGGTGTCGTCGTCGGGATGGGCCCCGATCAGCAGGATGGTCTTGTCTTTCCACTGGTGGATGGGTACCTCCGGCTGGGCCCAGCCATCCGTCACCATCCAGCACAGCAGGACCAGTATCAGTAATCTTTTCATAGCAGTTTATTTATTGGTTGATGAACTCACTGTTTATGAGACTGATAAGACCGGTCGAGCTTTTATCGGCCGATGTTATGAACCTTAATCATCGAAATCGATCATGGCCTTCATCACCCCGTCCCGGTATCCCGCTACCAGGTCAAATGCTGCCTTTGTCTCGCTGAAAGGGAACCGGTGCGTGACCATGTCGCCGACCCGGATCGTCCCGTCGGCAATCATGTCAAGGGCCGGCTGAACGGCTTCGTTCTGTCTCCTTACATGCTGGATGACCAGTTCCTTTCTGCGGGCCATATCCGCTTCGAAACTCCACCGGTCAAACTCGGGGATCCCGATGATCATCAGCTTTCCGCCCGGTTTCAGCAGCTGCACCGCTTCATCCATGGCTTCCTGCTGCCCGCAGCATTCAAAGACCACATCCAGCAGGGCCGGCTCCGATCCGGTGATCCTGTTAACCACATCCTCCCTGTCCGGGTTGGCGGTCAGGAACGCCCCGTTTTCCTGTGCAATGGACAGTCTCGCGTCGATCTTGTCCGTCACGTACACCTTTGCCGCGCCCATGGCCAGGGCGGGAAGCAGCACACTCATCCCGATGGGACCGAATCCCAGGATCCCCACCGTTGCCCCTTTCATGGGCACCGACTGCCTGACCGCATAGAGACCAATGGCAAGGGGTTCCGAAATGGCCGCCTCGTCATAGGTCATGTGATCCGGGATGGGATAGCAACTGGTCTCGGGCATGACAATGAATTCCGAAAGGGAGCCCTCCGCCTGACCGGGACAGCCAAGGAATTTCAGGTTCCTGCAGGTATGGTGCCTTCCTGCCAGGCACTGGTCGCATTCCCAGCATGGCATGGCCGGCTCGATGGCAATGCGGTCACCTGGCTTTACCCTGGTCACTTTGCTACCCACCTTTTCCACCCGGCCGGCCCCTTCGTGCCCCACCGCGAAAGGGTATTCCACCACCTGGCTTCCGATCCTGCCCGTGGTGTAGTAATGGATATCCGATCCGCACACCCCAAGCGTTTTCATTTTTATCAGCACGTCATGTTCATTCAGGATGGAAGGCGTAGGTACCTCCATCATCTCCATCTGCCTGATCCCTGTCAGTTTGATCGATTTCATATCATCCTCGAGTCTGAACCGAATAAATTTAGCCAATTGTTATGAATATGGTTAATTTACCGGGGAATTAAAACCCGGAAGCATGAAAATACTGTTCATCGGAGGGACCGGAAACATCTCCGCAGCCTGTTCAAGAGAAATCCTTAGCCGGAAATTGGAACTGCATCTGCTGACCAGGGGAAAACGGGTAGTGCCCGGTCTGGAGGGGGCGCAACGGATCGGTGCGGATATCAACAATACAGGGGTGATCAGGAAGCTTCTTGAGGATACCCGGTATGATGTGGTGGTCAACTTCATCGCGTTCACCCCGGATGAGGTGGCACGGGATATTGAATTATTCGAAGGCCGCTGCGGGCAATACATTTTCATCAGTTCTGCCTCCGCCTACCAGAAACCTCCCACCCACCCTGTGATCACCGAATCCACCCCACTGGCCAATCCCTACTGGCAATACTCGCGGGATAAGATTGCCTGTGAGGAGGTCCTGATGAAGGCATACAGGGAAAACGGATTCCCGGTCACCATTGTGCGTCCCTCGCACACCTATGACACAGTCATCCCCGCTGCCATAGGGAGCTGGGAGGATTTTACGCTGATCGACCGCATGCGTAAGGGGAAACCGGTGGTTATACCAGGCGATGGCACGTCGTTGTGGGTCATGACCCACTCCACCGATTTTGCAAAAGGATTCACCGGCCTGCTGGGCAACAGGCATGCCATCGGTCACCCCGTCCACATCACCTCCGACGAACTCCTGACCTGGAACCAGATCTATGAAGCCATGGCAGATGCAGCCGGGGCCCGGCTGAATGCAGTCCATGTGCCCTCGGACTTCATCTGCGATGTGGCCGACCGGCTGGGAGACACATGGATGAGGGGCAACCTGCTGGGAGACAAGTCAAACAGCGTCATTTTCGACAATTCCAAAATCAAACGCCTGGTTCCGGGCTATGTGGCCACTGTGCCATTCAGCGAGGGAATCGCACGCACCATCAGATGGTTCGATGCCGATCCCTCCCGCATCCGCATCGACGACCGCAACAACCGCCTGATGGATGGGATCCTGACTGCGTATAAGTCGAAAGTCAACAGTCGAAAGTCGACAAGTCGA
>CAZNSZ010000028.1:12674-41413 GCA_964575865.1 uncultured Bacteroides sp.
AGTCGAAAGTCGACAAGTCGATAGCCGAAAGCCAGTCACAAGTCCCATCCCAGACTTTACGGACTTTACGGACTTTATGGACTTTCTACTTTCTTATCCGGGGATGGTGGCTGAGGATGGCCTCCCGCAGGTATTCCCTGTCCAGGTGGGTGTAGATCTCGGTGGTGATGATCGACTCATGTCCGAGCATCTCCTGGACCGCACGCAGATCGGCTCCCCCGTCCACCAGGTGGGTTGCAAAGGAGTGCCTGAAGGTGTGCGGGCTGACTTTTTTCCGGATACCGGCTGCCTGTGCGAGCTCTCGGACCACTGTAAAGACCATCACCCTGGTGAGCCGGCCTCCCCTGCGGTTAAGAAAAAGGATATCCTCCTCTCCCGGCTTGATGGGCAGGGCGTTCCGGTCAGGCAGGTACAGTTCGATCTCCCTGAGGGCGCTCCGGCTGACGGGAACCAGCCGTTCTTTGTTGCCCTTTCCCACGACCCGGATAAATCCCTCGGAGCGGTGGATGCCCGACAACCGGAGCTCCACCAGTTCGCTCACCCGCAACCCGCAGCTGTAAAGCACCTCCAGCATCGCCTTGTTCCGCCTCCCCTCGGGCCTGCTCAGGTCCAGGGCCGCCAGCATCCGGTCGATCTCTCCCACTGTGAGCACCTCCGGTAATTTCCTGCCCAGCCGAGGTCCTTCAAGCAGTGCGGTGGGATCCCGGTCCAGCCGGTCCTCCAGCAGCAGGAAGCGGTAAAACGCTTTCAGCCCGGAGAGGATCCGGCCCTGGCTGCGGGCAGAAAGCCCCAGTTCGCCGATCCACTGCATGAATCCGCTGAGCTGTTTATGATCAAGGGACTCGGGAGCGCTGTCGATCCCCTGCAGTTCCAGGTACTGGGTCAGCTTGACCACATCGGTCAGGTAGGCCTTGACGGAATTGGGGGAGAGCCCTTTTTCAAGCTTCAGGAATCCTTCAAAATCCTTCAGTGCGCCCGTCCAGTCCATCAGAATGGGAATCGATCGATCATGAGCACCAGGGAAACCCCCAGACCCGCTCCGGAAAGCAGCACATGCCATTCCCGTTTTGGAAACTGAAGGACATCGACGGTGAGTTTGGTCAGTACCATGATGATGGCCACGATGATGACCTGGCCCACCTCGATACCCAGATTAAAGGAGAAGAGGGGCAGCACCAGTCCTCTTTCGCTTCCAAGAAGACTTCTCAGGTAGTTGGAAAACCCGAGCCCGTGGATGAGGCCGAAGAAGAGTGCTGCTGCATACTTCAGGTAATGAAGCATGGGCGATACCGCTTTTTTTCTGGAGATCACATTGGCCAGGGCGGTGAGGAAGATGGTGAGCGGAATCAGGAATTCGATCAGGTCCCCGTCCACCCGTATCAGGTCCAGGGTGGCCAGTGCCAGGGTCAGGGAGTGGCCGATGGTGAAGGCGGTGATCAGAATCAGCACCCGCTTCCACTCCTTCAGGGTATAGACCACGCAGAGGGTCAGGATGAACAGGATGTGGTCATATCCCTTCAGGTCTGCGATATGGTGCAGACCCAGGGTGAAGTATAATTCGAACAGGGACATGGGACTATGGCAATAAAAGTTCGTGTAGCTATGGCAATAGAAGTTTGTGTAACTTTGGCTTCATGAAACCCATCAGCCTGTTGGTACTGCTGTTTCTGATGCCGGCCGGGCTTTCCGCCCACCCGCTTCATCTTTCCATCACGAATATAACACTTGAAAACGGAAAGCTGAAGATAACCATGAAAACATTCCGGGATGACTGGGAAACAGGGTATTTTCATTACCACAGCCGGGTGATCGACCTGACTGTCCCTGAGGATCAGCGCGATCCATGGGTGAGGGAATACCTGGAGTCCCGGTTCCGGATAACCACGTCGGAAGCGGGTGAACCCCTTCCCCTGCTGCTCGATACCCTGACGCTGGACGGCGATGCCATGACCCTTGAGATGAGTGGTGCGCTTACATCAGAAGCAAATTCTTTGTACATTTACAACGCGTTACTGACCGATATTTATCCCGATCAGACCAACCTTGTGATATTTGGGTTCAGAAAGAAGGAGACTGGTATAAAATTTGACGTAAAAAAGCACAGTGCGGAGGTGTTGCTGAAATGACCCGATGAAGAGAACCTTGCTGCTCATATGGATCCTGGTGCTGACGCTGTTGCCCCTTCATGCGACCCATAACCGGGCCGGTGAGATCACGCTGACCCAGATTGATGAGCTCACTTACGAGATCACCATCACCACCTTTACATACACCCTCAGCCAGGCAGACCGCAACAGGCTTGAGGTCCAGTGGGGCGATAATACCTTTTCCTATGCCAACCGGGTCTCCATTACCAAACTGCCCTACTTCTACCAGCGGAACATTTACATCACGCAGCATACCTTTCCGGGTCCCGGCATTTATGAGATCGTGGTGCAGGATCCCAACCGCAACGAAGGGGTGAAGAACATCCCCAATTCGGTGAATGTGATCTTCTCCATCAAGACAACCATCCTGATCAATGCGGGGCTGGGCGATAATTCCTCGCCGGTGCTGCTCAATCCGCCCATCGACCGGGCCGCCTACGGGCAGGTGTTCATCCACAATCCGGCCGCATACGATCCGGACGGCGACAGCATCTCCTATAAGCTGGCCGTCTGCACCGAACAGGACGGAAGACCCATTGAAGGGTATACCCTGCCGCCCTCCAGCGATACGCTCTTCGTCAACCCCTACACCGGCGACCTGACCTGGATCACCCCCTCCGATACCGGTATCTTCAACATCGCCATCGATGTGGAGGAGTGGCGGAACGGCGTGAAGATCGGGAACATCGTCAGGGATATGCAGATCGAGGTCTACAACACCAACAACCATGCGCCCGTTCAGAGCGAACCGGGCAATTACTGCGTGGTGGCGGGGACTGTCCTCGATTTCGACGTGGTGGCCACCGATGAGGACAACGACTCCATTAAGCAATATGCCACCGGCGGGCCCTTTGTGGTGGAGACCAACCCGGCCACCTATGTGGTGGATGAACTCTCTGCGACCCTGGGCTACAGCAAAGCAAGGTTTCGCTGGGAAACAGATTTTTACCATGTGAGGAACCAGTACTATACAGCCGTATTCAAGGCCGAGGACAGTCACCCGGAAACCCCGCTGGTGGATATCCGCAACATGAATGTCAAGGTGCTCGGACCGGCTCCTGAAACCCCCTTGCTCATCCCCGGAAGCAATGTGGTGACCGTCACCTGGCCAGCCGACACCTGCCTTCCCGTGACCGGCTACCAGGTCTTCCGTAAAAGGGGACCTTCTGGGTTTGTGCCCGACAGCTGCAGCGGCGGTGTTCCGCCTGAATCCGGTTTCGAGCTCATCGGTTCGGTAAGCGGCAGGCTGGAGACCATCTTTGTGGACGACAACAACGGGCAGGGGCTCGTCCAGGGCAATGAGTACTGCTATGTGGTGGTGTCGGTGTACCCCGACGGTGCACTCAGCCTGCCTTCCGGTGAGGGATGTACCCCGCTGGTGGAGGGAAGTCCTTCCCTGCTGCAGGCCAGTGTCACCGAACACAGCACCAGCGGATCCGTGCAGCTGGCCTGGGCCAGGCCCACCGGTCTGGATACCATTCCCGCCACAGGCCCCTATGAGTACGTGATCTACCGGTCCGATGACCTCCTGGGGCAGCGCATGACCCGGGTGGGCTCCTTCGAGACCTCCGACCTGAATGATACCACATGGACAGACGACCAGGTCAATACGGAACTGTTCCCCTGGTCCTACCAGGTGGAGCTGTACAACAATGCGCCGGGGAACCGCTTCCTGATAGGGAGCCCGGAAGCGGCCTCCACGCTTTATCCGGAACTGAAGGGCATGGACAACCGGGTGGAGATCCGGATGCAGAAAAACACGCCCTGGATCAATTACGACTATACCATCTACCGGCTCAGCCGCTCCAGCGGCCAGTTCGATTCCATCGGATTCACCACCGAAGATATCTATGTGGACGAGGGACTCACCAACGGGGTGGAATACTGTTACCGGGTGACCAGCACAGGATGGCGGGTACTGAACGGAAAGCTTTACGAAAACCTGAACCAGAGCCACATTAATTGCACAACCCCTGTGGACACCGTGCCCCCCTGTCCGCCCCAGCTTTCCGGCTTCTCAGCCTGTGACAGCGGGTACAACCACCTATCCTGGCGCTATATCGATAACTCCTGTGCCGACGACCTAGTCGGCTACCGGCTCTATTACAGCCCCACTTTCGAGATTGAGCCGGTGATGATCGCAGAATTCGGCGATCCCAACGATACGGTTTACAACCACTATTCCGACAATTCGCTCACGGGATGCTATTTCATCACCGCTCTCGATTCCGTGGGGAATGAATCGCTTCCTTCGGTCAGGCTCTGTCTGGACGAGTGCTCCAACTATGTGCTGCCCAACGTCTTTTCTCCAAACGGCGATGGGGTCAATGACATCTACCAGCCCCTCAGGACCTCCTATGTGGAAAAGGTGGACATGAAGATCTTCAACCGGTGGGGGCTCCTGGTTTTTGAGACGGAAGACCCGGATATCAACTGGGACGGAAAAATGACCGGAACCAACATGCTGGTTTCCCCGGGAGTCTACTACTATATTTGCGATGTATACGAATACCGGCTGACGGGGATCGAAGTCTATGCGCTCACCGGCTTTATCTATGTCTATTCGGGAGAGGACAATGAAGTATTTATTGAAACCAAATAGAGGCATGGAGCTGAAACACCTGATGTTTGCAGCGTTGCTGCTCATCCCGTTCCCGGGATCCGGACAGCGGGACCCTTACCTGGCGGGAAGGGCCCTGATGGTCCAGGAATCCTACGACTCCGCGGTTGTGTTCCTCACCCAGGCCCTGGAAAGCCGTCCCGGTGATGCGGAAATGCTCTATTTCCTGGGCCTGGCCCAGTTTTCCAGGCAGGATTACCCGGCTGCCCGGGAAGCGTTCTATGAAGCGGAAAGGCGGCGCAAGGGAATGGGCAGTTTCTACCTGGCAAAAACCGAGGTGAAACTCAACCATCCCGAACTGGCCCTTAAATACCTGAAGGTCCACCTGGAATCGCGCTACCGGAGACCGGAACCCGAGATTTTGCTGGACGGGGACCTCTCCACACTGGAGAAGCACCCCGGATGGGGTTCGCTGTGGGAGGAGAAGCACTGGTACTCCTCCGGGGACCTGGAGTTCCAGCAGGCCCTGTTCCTGAAGGAATCGGGCGACAGGCTGGAGGCGATCAACATATTGAACCGACTGGAAAAGCAGGGGTATGAGCGAAGCAGGGTGCAGACCGAAAAAGCGGCCATCTATGCACTTCTGGACAATGAAAAGGCAGCCAGGTCGGAACTCCGGTCCGCGGTGAAAAGTGATGTCAGGAACCTGGATGCCCTGCAGGAACTGGCCCGGTACCAGATCAGGGACGGGGATGCCGCCGAGGCCGTCGAGGGACTGAACAGGCTGATCAGGCAGGACCCGGCAAGGTTTGAGGCTTACGTGATGCGGGCCGAAGCAAGGGGGATGGAGGGGGATCTCCAGGGTGCCATGGAGGATATGGAGAGCTACCTGACCTATTTCCCCCTGGACGATGAAGCCCTCTACCGGAAGGGCGTGATCCAGTATGACAACGGCAGGTACCTCGACGCCATCCAGTCCTTCAACCGGGCACTGGAACTGAACAGGGGCAATCCGGACTATTATTTCGCCAGGGGAAAGACCTATGCGACCACCGGCACCACCCGTTACGCAGACAAGGACCTCTCCATGGCCCTGGACCTTGATCCACTCAACGGCCAGATCTGGTACGAAAAGGGCAAAGTCTCGGTCCGTCTCGGAAAGGTGTCTGCAGCATGCCACTGCTACGAAAAGGCCTTCCAGTATGGGGTCTACGAAGCCCGTGAATACCTGGAGAGAAATTGCAATCCCAATGGAAACTGAGAAGGACAATCAGCGCCAGGCGAACCTTTTTGCGGCGCTTCGGTCCGGGAACCGGACCGCAATCCTTGCCACCCTGCAGGAGATCCGGCGGGAGGGGGATCTGGCGGTGCTGCCTGCACTTTTTGATCTGCTCCTGGAGCATGAAGATGAACAGGTGCTGCTGGAAACGCGGGCACTGCTGAATGACCTCAAGGATCCCGGTGCTGCAGAGATCCTGGCCGGGGCGGTCGGGAACCGTGATTATGCGGATATCCGTGCTGCCCTGGTGGCTGCCTGCTGGCAGAACGGCCTTTCCTACGGAAAACACCTGGAACAATTCGTGGATGCAGCACTTGAGGGCGATTACATGACCGCCATGGAGGCCTTCACTGTGATCGAAGAGGCCGTAGGAGAGGTGGATGAAGGACGCAGAAAAAAGGCCGCGGACCGTATCCGGGCAGGTCTGCCGGAAGCGGACCAGCAAAAGAGGATCCTTCTGGAAGAGCTGGTCCGGGTGATCGATCAGTACCAGTCACCGGTTTGAAGGGCATCAACCCAGGATTAGTCTGAGTGCCGGCAGGTGATCAGTGCATCTGGGAGAAGTACTTGATGAATTGCGACCGCTCGTAAACGGCGGGATCCTGCAGGTTTTTATAATTCATCCTCCCCCTGAATCCGTCCGGCGAATCAAACTGGTGTTTCTCCATCCACTTTTTCATTTCCCCGGTCAGCTCCCTGATATAATCGACCCCGTTCCTGTAGAGGACGGAGCAGATCTGGACTGCCTTCGCACCCGCCAGGATCTGTTTAATGGCCGCCAGTCCGCTGTGAACCCCCGTGGAGGCCGCCAGGTCGATCCGGTCAACCTGGGAGGAGACGATGCCGATCCACCTGAGGGAATGGCGAAGATCTCCGGGAGAACTGAGCACCTCTGCCGATCCGAAGCTGAGGTCCTCCGTATTGATGTCCGGGGTGTAGAACCGGTTGAACAGTACCACTGCCGAAGCTCCCCTCAGCTGCAGCTGGTGCACCATCCAGGTGATGTTGGAAAACCCGCTGCCCAGTTTGATGATCAAAGGCAACGAGGTGACTTTCTTCACCTTGCCCGCCAGGTCCAGGTAACCCTGCTCGTAATGCCTGGGATCCTTTTCCCGGTCGATGGGGAGGAAATAGATGTTCAGTTCCAGCGCGTCGGCACCGGCCTGCTCGATCTTAGCGGCAAAATCGGTCCACTCCGACGCACTGACACAGTTAATGGAGGCGATCACCGGAATATCGACCGCTGCCTTGGCCTCCCTGATCAGCGCCAGGTAGCTCTCCACCGAATTCTCCCGGGCATAGGTTCTCAGGTAATCGCCCGCCTCGGGGTATCCGCTCTGGGTCTCCATGCTGCCGATCTCGTGCAGGATCTGCTCCTCGAAAAGGGATTTGAGAACGACGGCACCGGCCCCTGCCGCTGCCATTTTCCTGATTCGGTCAACTGAGCTGGTCAGCCCGCTGCTGCTGACGATGAGCGGACTCTTCAGCGTAAGTCCGGCATACCGGGTCGTTAGATCAATCATTGTTACCTTGTTTTAATATTCCCTGGGGCCAAAGATCAGGCTGCCGATGCGGACCATGGTGCTCCCCTCCTCCACGGCCACCCTGTAATCACCGGACATCCCGAACGAGCGCTGGTCAAAGCTGTCAATACCGGGAAACGCCGTCTCCTTCAGGTACTCAAAGATACGGTTTAGATCACGAAACTCCTCCCTGATCACTCCCTCATTTTCGGTGTAGGTGGCCATGCCCATCACCCCCCTGATCCTGACCCTGTCCAGCCGGTTCAACGCGCCGGTCCGGGCAATTTCCATCAATTCATCCCCGCCGAATCCGAACTTGGTTTCCTCCCTGGCGATATGTACCTGCAGCAGACAGTCGATGGCCCGGTCAGCCCTGATGGCCTCTTTCTGCAACACGTTCAGTAATTTCATGCTGTCCACCCCGTGGATCATATGGACGAAAGGGGCCAGGTATTTGACCTTGTTCGACTGCAGGTGGCCGATCATGTGCCAGCGGATATCCGCCGGCAACCGTTCCTTCTTTGCCAGCAGGTCCTGCACCTTGTTCTCGCCGAAATCCCGGTGCCCCGCTTCATAGGCTTCAAGGATCAGTTCATCGGGCTTTGTCTTGGATACCGCCACCAGGGTGACGCCCCCGGGCAGCTGCCGGAGGATGGACTGAAGATTCTCTGCAACACCCATACCCCCAATATAACAATTATTCCAGGGAATGTATCACCAGTCCGCTTCTCAGTTTGGGTTCGAACCAGGTGGTCTTGGGGGGCATGATCATCCCGTTGTCGGCAATATCCATCAGTTGTTTCATGGTCACGGGAAAGAGGGCAAATGCAGCGGCCATCTCCCCGCTGTCGACCCGCCTGCTCAGCTCATCCAGTCCACGGATCCCTCCCACAAAGTCGATCCGTTTTGACTTTCTGAGATCGGTGATATTGAGCAACGGACCCAGCACCTGGTCGGAAAGGACGGTCACATCGAGGCAACCGATGGGATCGGAGTCATCATAGGTCCCCGGACGGGCGGTCAGGCTGTACCACATCCCTCCCAGGTACATGCCGAATTGATGAAGCTGCGCGGGCTTGAACACCTCTTTTCCCATCCTCTCCACCGTGAATCCCACCGCCAGTTCTTCCAGGAACTGCTCCGGTTCCATGCCGTTGAGGTCCCTGACCACCCTGTTGTAATCGATGATCGTCAGCTGGGAGGCCGGAAAGTGGACCGCCAGGAAATGGTTGTATTCCTCGTCGCCCCTGTGGTCCGGGTTGGCGGACCTCCGTTCCTGTCCCACCAGGGCGGCAGCAGCGGTCCGGTGGTGACCGTCCGCCACATAGGTGAAGGGGATCTCCTCATCGAAGATCGCTGAGATCCGGTTCACCAGTCCGGGATCATCCACCAGCCAGAAATGGTGTCCCACCCCGTCGCCGGTGGTGAAGTCGTATTCGGGAGGACCTCCAACCACCCCGCCGACAATCCGGTCCAGTCCGTCATGGTCCGGGTAGGCGAAGAAAACCGGCTCGGCGTTGAAATTGGTGACCCGGATGTGGTTCATCCGGTCCTCTTCCTTGTCAGGCCTGGTCAGTTCATGTTTCCTGATCACCCCTTCAAGGTAATCATCCACCGAGGCACACCCCACGATGCCGTACTGGGTCCTTCCGAACATGGTCTGTCCGTAGATGTAAAGCATCTCCCGTTCATCCCGGACAAAGAAACCCTCGCGGATCAGGCGCTCCAGGTTCTCCCTGCCCCGCTCGTACACCTCCTCCGAGTGGAGGTCCGTTTCCGGAGGCAGGTCCACCTCGGGTTTGACCACATGGAGGAACGATCTGGGATTTCCCTTCACCTCCTCCCTGGCTTCTTCTGAATTGAGTACGTCATAGGGTCTGGAGGCCACCTCCCTCACATGTTCCCGGGGTGGCCGGTATCCCCTGAATGGGTATAATTTCGCCATGAAACTAATTGACTTTGAATGTAATGTCTCCCTTATCCAGGAACCGGACGATCTGCCTGGCAGCAGCCACGCCGGCGTTTTTATTGGCCTCGGCGGTCTGAGCCCCCATCTTCTTGGGTGTAAAGAAAACACGGTCGCCGAAGCCCTTCTCCAGTTCCTCCCTGCAATCGGGTGCGATATCGGACAGGTACCTGAAGTCCTCCCTGGTCTCGAAGATCTTTTTCAGTCCGGCTTCATCCACCACCTCCTTCCTTGCGGTGTTCACCAGGGTGGCGCCTTCGGGCATCGAACGCAGCAGATCCAGGTTCACCGAACCCCTGGTTTCCGCATTGGCAGGGATGTGAAGGGAGATATACTGGCACTGGCTGTAGAGGCTCTCCACGCTCTCTTCGCAGATGACCCCGTCATTCCTGATGACCACCGGATCGATATAGGGATCATAGGCATGCACCTTCATTCCGAATCCCTTTCCGATCATCCCCACGATCCGGCCCACCGCGCCGTAGGCATGGATCCCCAGGCTCTTGCCCCTCAGCTCGGTTCCCGTGGTGGGTTGAAATCCGTTCCGGTTCATGTACACCATCATCCCGAAGGCCAGTTCGGCCACCGCATTGGAGTTCTGGCCGGGGGTGTTCATGACCACCACTCCCTTTTCGGTGGCTGCCTCCAGGTCCACGTTGTCATACCCTGCTCCGGCACGCACGACAATTTTGAGCTGCTTTGCTGCCTGGATCACGTCCCTGTCCACGATATCACTGCGTATGATAAGGGCATCCGCATCGGAAACTGCCCCGACCAGGTCGGACTGGCCGGGATATTTGGCCAGGATCTGCACGTCATAGCCGGCATCCCGGAAGACCTCTTTCACCTCCTCAACCGCTTCCGCTGAGAAAGGTTTTACTGTGGCGATCAATACTTTTGTCATGTTCTGATGGAGTTGATGGATTGCGAGATTAAACGGTCTTTTCGAATTCCTGCATGGTGTCGATCAGTGCCTGTACCGATGAGAGGGGCATGGCATTGTAAATGGATGCCCTGAACCCGCCCACGGAACGGTGTCCTTTGATCCCGGACATTCCCCGGGCAGTGGCAAATTCGAGGAATGCGGACTCCTTCTCCTTATAGGCCTCCTTCATGACGAAGGTCACGTTCATGATCGACCGGTCTGCCTCGTCCCTCACATTGGACATGAAGAGGCTGTTCCGTTCAATTTCATCGTACAGGATGGCTGCCTTCTCCAGGTTCAGTTTATGCATGGCCTTGACCCCTCCCTGTTCCTTGTACCAGCGGAGGGTGTGCATGGCGGCATAGATGGCCACCACCGGAGGGGTGTTGAACATGGAGCCCTTTTCAGCATGAACCCGGTAATCCAGCATGGTTGGGATGGCCCGGTCCACTTTCCCCAGGATATCCTCGCGAACAAT
Organism: uncultured Bacteroides sp.; assembly: GCA_964575865.1. Lineage (GTDB taxonomy): Bacteria > Bacteroidota > Bacteroidia > Bacteroidales. Next base: position 23,553 of record CAZNSZ010000028.1, read on the forward strand.
GGCAAAGGTCACCCCCGCCGGGGCCAGGTTCTTCTGGGCTCCCCCGTAAATGATCCCGTACTTGGAGACATCCAGGGGCCTGCTGAAGATATCAGACGACATGTCCGCCACCAGCGTGACCGGAGCATCCATATCTTCCTTGATCTCGGTACCGTAGATGGTGTTGTTGGTGGTGATGTGGAAATAGTCCGCATCTTCCGGCACCTTGTAGTCCCTGGGAATGTATGCGTAGACCGCTTCCTTGGAAGAGGCCACCACCTCCACCTCCCCGAAAAGCCTGGCTTCCTTGATGGCCTTGCTGGCCCAGGAGCCGGTATCCAGGTAGGCAGCCTTGGTTTTCAACAGGTTGTAAGGCACCATGCAGAACTGCAGGCTGGCCCCTCCCTGCAGCAGTAACACATGGTAACCCTTGGGTATATCCAGCAGGTCCACGAACAGTTGCTGCGTTTCGTCCATGATGGCCATGAACTCCTTGCTCCGGTGGGAGATTTCCATGATCGAAAGACCCGAGTGGTCAAGGTCCAGGATCCCTTCAGCAGTGTGCTTGATGGTGTATGGGGAGAGGATGGACGGCCCCGCTGAAAAATTATGTTTCTTGATCATTTCAGATTGATTTATAGGTTGTTATTTCAATAACACATAAAATTACATTTATTACAACTGCCAACCAAACATTGTGAATAACTTCCGGAGAATCGTCAAAACCTCCCGTTTGACTTTTAATCCTTAAGCGGAACCAGGGTTGTTCCTTCCAGTACGGGGATCAGTTCTGTCCGGTCCGTTTCATGACAATACCCGATCACATCGTCCAGGTTGTTCTTCTTCAGCCGGTGCCGCTGGGCTACTTTTTCAATGTATGCCATCATATCCCTGCTGGCCGCCTCATAGAGGTCCATGGCCCCCAGGGTAGAGTCGCAGATGGTGTAGTAACGCTCATCCTGCAACACCAGTTGGGCGAGTGCCCCTGCAAAAAGGGTGTCCTCCAGGTTGAATTTATTCTTCCATCCGGCACAGAGGATCAACAGGTCGCTCCCCTCCTTGATCAGGTGACCGGCCAGGGCCGAAAGGTTCAGGTAGGCCCCGATCAGCACCTGCCTTCCGCTGGATGCCAGGTGGATCGCCTGTGTCCCGTTGGTGGTGCTGTAGACGATCTCCTTCCCTTTCACGCGCTCGGCGGTGAAGTTGTAAGGCGAGTTACCGAAGTCGGCAAAATCGCGCACGATCCCGTCCCGCTCTGCCGCCACCATGTACCCCTTTTCCTTGTATGCTCTGGCTTCTTCCAGTGTTCCCACGGGAATGATGCGCTGTACACCATTCATAAATGCGGTTACAATGGCCGAGCTGGCCCTCAGGATGTCGGTCACCACCACAATGGCTTCCCTGTTTTCGTAATATGGGAACAGGGCAGGGGAAAAACAAACCTCGATCTTCGCCTTATTCATGGGCAAACGGTTATACTGCTGGTTGATAGAACGGGGGTTTTCTGACAATGGCAGGGATGCGCTTGTTCCGGATGCCGATCAGGACTTCTGAGCCCGGGGCGGAATGTGAGATCTCCACGTACCCCATTCCGATTCCCGATTCCAGCATGGGCGACATGGTTCCGGAAGTTACCTCCCCCACCTGTTTCCCCTCCGCATCGAAGATGGGATAGTGCTGCCGCGGGATCCCGCGTTCGGTAAGCTCAAATCCCACCAGCCTCCGCCGGAGCCCCCCGGCCTTCTGCAGTTCAAGGGAAGGACGGTTGATAAAATCATTTCCTTCGGTGAATTTGGTGATCCAGCCCAGTCCGGCCTCCAGCGGGGAGGTATGCTCGTCTATATCGTTCCCGTAAAGGCAGAATCCCATCTCAAGGCGGAGGGTGTCCCGTGACGCGAGCCCGCAGGGTTCCAGTCCCCATTGTCCGCCTTCTTCCATCACCGCTTCCCATACCGCCGGACCGTCCTCATTGTACATGTAGAGTTCAAAACCGCCGGCACCGGTGTAGCCCGAATTGCTGATGATCACCTCTTTCTTTCCGGCCACTTCACCGGTCACAAAGTGATAATAGGGCAGCTGTGAGAGATCCACCGGGGTCAGCGATTGCAGCAGGGAACGGGAACGGGGGCCCTGCACGGCCAGCTGGGAGATGCGGTCCGATGCGTTTTCCACCTCCACGCCGGTCCCGTTATGGTCCACGATCCACCGGTAATCCTTGTCCACATTGGCCGCATTGACCACCAGCAGGTATTTCTCGGGCGCAACCATATAGACCAGGAGATCGTCCACGATCCCTCCGTTCTCGTTGGGGAGACAGGTGTACTGAATCCTGCCGGGTTCCAGTCTGGAGACATCGTTGGAGGTGAGCCTCTGCACCAGGGAAAAGGAACCCGGACCCTTGATCCAGATCTCCCCCATGTGGGACACGTCAAAGATTCCCGCATGTTCCCTCACCGCCACATGCTCCCGGCGGACCCCCTGGTATTCGAGGGGCATTTCATATCCGGCAAATGGCACCATTTTCGCACCCAGGGCCTGATGGTAGCCGTGAAACACAGTTTTTTTCATACCGCAAAAGTAATGAAATCCGGAAGGAAAGAAATTGTTAAAAAACAGCCCGCTACTTGGAGATCACCTTGAATTCGACCCTGCGGTTCCTTTCCCGTCCCTCGGCCGTGTCATTGGGGGCCACCGGCTGGGTATCTGCATAGCCCTCGTAGGCAAGCCTGTCGGGAACGATCCCCCGCTCTACGAGCCAGTCCACCACCGCCTTTGCACGGTCCCTGGAGAGCTTCTGGTTGATCCGCAGTGAACCCGTGTTATCCGTGTGTCCCGAGATTTCCAGCCGGACACGCGGATTGTTTTCAAGGAACCGGAAGACCTGGTCCAGGGCATCGAAGGATTCCGGCCTCAGTACCGCCTTCCCGGTCTCAAAATAGATGTTTTCAAGCACCACCTTGGCTCCCACCTCAACCGGACGGAGGTAGAAATTAAGCACTGTCCTTTCCAGGTTGCTGGCACCGGTAAGGTCGAGCACATCCAGGTAATAGAGGTACCCTGCGGCATTGATCTCCACCCCGTAAAGCTTTCCTTCCGGAAGCCGTACCGTGAAATTGCCGGCAGTATCCGAAAGGGTGAAGGCCTCCTCCTGGCCGGTGGAGGCATCCATGAAGGAGAGCTTGGCCACCAGAGGCTCCATCCCGGAAAGGGTGTCGAGGACCCGTCCGGTCACCACGTAACTGGTGTCCACGTCGGCCGGCCTCGGCGGAATGAGAAATCCTGTTTTGGGCTCGGGCGGTCCGGCCACCAGCTGGTCCTGCGTGCGGAAGATCAGTTCCTTCTCTGCACCCAGGTAAATGACCCTGTAGAGGTCCCTGGCCCCTACCCCTCCCTCACGGATGGTCGAATAATAGCCGTAGCGCCCGGTGGGATCGGTAATATAGAAGACCTCATCGTCGGGGGTATTGACCGGGTAGCCCAGGTTGCGGGGACTGGACCAGGTGCCGTCGTCCTGCAATCGGGAGCGGAAGATGTCATATCCGCCCATGCTGTTGTGCCCCCGGGAGGCAAAGTAGAGGGTCTTTCCGTCCGGTGTCACAAAGATCCCTTCCTCATCATAGGCCGTATTGATCAGCCGGCTGAGGTTAACCGGGTGGTCCCACTTTCCCTTTTCATTCAGTCTGGATACCAGGATGTCCTTCCCCCCCAGGGTGAGGTCGCTGTTTCTCGACACGAAATAGAAGGTATTCCCGTCGGCCGAAAGAAAGGCGGAGGTCTCCCCGTCCTTGCTGGTCAGCCTGGAGGATATGCCTCGGGGCCTGCTCCATTTCTCCTTTTCCCGGTTGAAACGGGAAACCTGGATGTCCCCTCCTTCGATATCCCCCCTGTACAGGAACAGTTGTGTTCCATCCTCAGAAACGCCTACCAGCGAATTGTTATGTTCCGTATTGTATGGTTTCTCCAGCCTCACCGCACCGGAGAACCGGCCCTCTTTCCACGCCGCCCGGTAGATGTCTTCATTGAATTTGTTATCGGCCGGATTCCTTCTGCCTTTTCCGTATGGCCTGCGCGATGTGAAATAGAGGGTGCTGTCCCCGGCACCGAATACCGGATTGTACTCGTCGTATTTCGAGTTGATCTCAGGTCCCAGGTTTTGAATGATCACCCGCACCGGGTCCCTGGTCAGTTCCTTTCCGTTCACACATTCCGCCAGGTATTTGTCCAGCCTGGCCGCATAGGCCTCCTTCTCTTTCTGGCCGGACAGGGCGTCCAGGTGTGCATTGTAGTGTTCAATGGCCTTATCGAATTCAAGGACAAGCTGGTAGGCCATGGCCAGCAGGAAATGGATGTCACCGCTCACCCGGGCATCTTCCATATAAGCCTTTCTGAGGTAATCGATGGCCTCATACTTCTGATCGGTGAACAGGTAGCAGACCCCCAGTTTGTAGTTGAGGGCAGCCACTCCGTCATTGTACTGCTCCGCGAACAGATAATGATCCCTTGCCAGGTCGTAGGTCCCTGCCCCGTCCTTATAATAACGGTCTCCCTCTTTCACGCTTTTCCAGGCTTCACTGAAACCGATATCGATCCCGGTCCTGAAGTCACCCTTTTTGATCTTCACCTCCTCCTGTGTCCAGGACGGAATGGCCAACATGGCCAGGCACAACAGTACCGTCAGCCTTTTCAGCATCATGATGCGGTTCGGGCGAAATCCGCAAACCGGTATGTTCCCTTCAATAATCACCACACTCCCTGATGTATTCGTCCGCATCCTGCGATCCCAGTTCACGGACCATCCTCCAATCCCGGCAGGCCCCCTCCAGGTCCCCCGTCTGCTCCCTGATCAGGCCCCTTCCCAGATAGAGAAGCGGCTCTTCGGGATACTTCACGATCACCCCGTCCAGCATCCGCAGCGCCAGATCGTGCCGGTTTTCCCTGGCCATCAGTGACGCTTTGTTGAGGCTTGTAACCGGGATGGTGTCGCTCAGGGTGACCGCGGCATCGAAATCCTGGAACGCTCCGTCCGTGTCACCCAGGTAGTACCGGGCATATCCCCGGTTATTCAGTGCCAGGTACATACCGGGATCCTGTTCCAGTGCCCTGCTGTAGTCGGAGATGGCGCCCTGGTAATCGCCGAGCATGATCTTCACTGAACCCATGTTGTTATAGGCCAGCGGAAAAAACGGCTGGTATTCCAGGGCGGTCTGGTAATCGTAGTGGGCGCCCTGCAGATCGCCGGTGTTCCTTTTGATCCCCGCCCTTTCGTGATAGGCAAGGGCAAAATCCTCCTGTTGTTCCAGGGCCCGGTTCAGATCGGCCATGGCCATTCCGTTCCTTCCCTCCCTGATCCTGGTCAGTGCCCTGAAATAATAGGCCCAGGGCCCGGTGAACCCCAGGTTTACCGCCCTGTCAAACATCACAGCATCCAGTCCGGTGGAATCGGTCCCGTACAGCATGTACCCCTTGTAGAAACAGGCTTCACCCGACCCGGGATCGTAGACGAGTGCCGAATCGAGATCATTCATGGCTTCGTCAATCTCTCCCCACTCCAGATAGATCCTGCTTCGCTGGATATAGGCGGGCGCATAGGTACTGTCCAGTTCCAGGCACTCCGAGAACCGGGCCTCGGCCATCTGGTACTCCCCGTCGCTCATGAGGGAAATCCCTTCGTTCAAAGCCCTGTCGCGCAGCCTTGTTTCTGTGAATGTCAGCTGCCCGGCAGCTGATTGCCAGCACTGAAGCCCCAGTAAAACTATGATGAGGATCTGTCGCATGGGCTCTCCTTCTTCTGATCGGCGGGCATAAAACCCGGAAAGGCTTTTCAAACTAAAAATAAAATAAATAATTTTAATCTGTCTAAGAAGTTTTCAACCCAGTCCGCAACCTATGATTACAGATCTCAGTTACCTGAAAACCATGTCAGGGGGTGATCCGGCATTTATCCGGGAGATGATCGGCCTGTTCCGGGAGCAGATCGAGGAATATGAACAGCAGATGCCCGCGCTCCTGCAGAACAGGGAGTACAGCAGCCTCTCAAAAATGGCGCACAAGGCCAAATCCTCCGTGGCGGTCATGGGGATGGGCCAGGTGGCCGATCTTCTCAAGGAGCTGGAAACACTGGCCCACGAGCAGAGGGAGGTGGAGCGCTACGGGGAAATGATCAGCGAATTCCTGACCAAAAGCCGCCAGGCCCTGGAAGAACTGGAGGGAGCATCCTGAAACGGGATACCGCCTATGCTTTCGGTCAGAACATCCGGACAGATCAGCGTGGTCAGCCTGAGAGGGACCACCCGCATCACCTCGGCCAATGCCGGTTCCCTGAAGGAACAGCTGATGACTTTTTTTCAGAAACCCGGCACCCGCCTGGTCCTCGACCTGGAGGGGATCACCTTCGTGGACAGCATCGGGTTCGGGGTGTTGCTTTCGGTGCTGAAAGCAGCCAGCAACAACTACGGGCTTTTCAAGGTCTGTAACACGGGCAGCGAGGTGATGGAACACTTCAGCCTGTTGCAGCTCCACCATGTATTTGAACTTTATGATCAGCTGGATGCCTGCCTGGCGAGCTTCAATCAAGAATAATTTCTATTTTTGCCAGCAGATGTACAAACACCATACAATGAAAAGAATGATGCTATGGGCGGCAGCCCTGATGATGCTGGTCTCCTGCGGACGGTCGGGTGACCAGAAGGGAACGGAAGCCCCGGACAGGGAGCAGATCCTGACCGCCACAGTGGAAGAGATTGTGGCACGGCCCGCTGATTATGAAGGAAAGGAAGTGGCCGTATCGGGGATGGTCACGCATGTTTGCCGGCACGGTGGACAGAAATGTTTTGTGCTGGGTGAGGACGGGGAAACCCAGCTCAGGATCGTGCCCGGAGGGGACATCGATGAATTCACCATCGACCTGGAGGGTTCCACGGTGGCCTTTCGCGGTGTGGTCCGGGTCCTGGACACCAGGCAGTCGGCCGAAATGGCTGACGAAAATGCCTCCATGGCAGAGCACTCCCAGGAAATGGCCCACAGCGATGCGGAGCAATCCGAAACCTTTATCGAAGCAGTTGACTTCAGGGAAGTCTCCCTTTGATCATTCATGAACTGGAGAAAATGGAACCGGTGGATCCACCGGGAGCTGGGGTATGTGTTTTTCGGAATGACCATCATCTACGGGGTTTCCGGGATCGCCCTGAATCATTTCGCCGCCAGGCACTGGGATCCCGGGATCATTACCCGCTCGGAATCATTTCTTTACCCGCAGCAGCTCACCAAATCCACGGTGGACCGCCAGGTGGTCGACGAGATCCTTGAGATGACCGGGGAGCGAAAAAACTTCAAGCAGTATTATTTTCCCAATGAGGACCTCCTGATGATCTATCTGCGGGGAGGACACATCACCCTGCAGCTGTCGACCGGGGAGACGAACCTCACCCTTGTGCGCAACCGGCCGGTATTCCGGGAAATGAATTACCTCCATTACAACAAGCCCAAGAAATTGTGGACCTGGTTCTCCGACCTGTATGCTTTCAGCCTGATTCTCATTGCGGTATCGGGACTGTTCCTGGTCAGGGGAAAGAAGGGGATCACCGGCCGCGGAGGCGTGCTCGTTATCGCCGGGATCATTGTCCCGCTGGTTTTCCTCCTGATCCATCTCTGGCTGTAACCTTAAGGCCTCACTCTGCGTAAGATAGTCCGGGCCCGCGCGCACACGAGAATCCTGGAAAAATGAGTGATGAGATCCTGAGAGCACTGATGCAGCTGTTCGCCATTATTTCCCGTCCGGAAGGGAATGCGGCGGACCGCAGGACAGTGGTGGAATCCTTCCTTCAGCGCCAGCTGAACCAGGAACTGTCCGCACTCTATCTCACCGTCTTCGACGGGTACTACCGCAAAGTGATCGAGGAAGATGCCATGGTGGCCAAAAAGGAACGGCTGCTGTCCAGGCGATCGGTCCGCGTTCTTAAAATCTGCACCACCATCAACGAACAGCTGGCACAGCCCCAGAAAGTGATCGTGCTGTTGCAGCTCCTCGAATTCGTCAAATCAGAGCACCTGGAAGAGACCGGCCAGGAAATGGAATTCATCTCAACGGTGGCCGACACCTTTCACATTTCCCCGGAGGATTTCAAGCTGGTGCGCAGTTTTGTCTTTTCCAACGGCGACCTGGAGAACAAACCCGAGTTCCTGGTGGTGGACAACCAGAAGGAGAAGATCCGGGGCAGGAGGATCAAGCACCTGTACAGGGAAAACCTGCTGGGAGAGATCCGCTTCATCCACCTGCAGACCACCAACCTCTATTTCGTGAAATACGCCGGCCAGGCCGAGATGTATATGAACGGGCAGCTGCTGGAACCCTACAAGACATACCCGCTCAATACCGGTTCTTCACTCCGGAACCAGCAGATTGTACCGGTCTATTACAGCGATGTGGTCTCCCTTTTTGTGGGAGACAAGGTCAAATCGAAGATCGCTTTCGAGGCCAGTCACCTCACCTACCGGTTCAAGGGAGGCACCGTCGGGTTGCACGACATCAGCTTCACGGAAAGGTCAGGCAGGCTGGTGGGGATCATGGGTGCAAGCGGGGCCGGAAAATCCACGCTGCTCAACGTTCTGAACGGCTCTGTTAGGCCCACCGGGGGGGCGGTCACCATCAATGGCATCGATATCCACCAGGGGGATCCGAGCATCGAGGGGATCATCGGGTATGTTTCCCAGGATGACCTGCTGATCGAGGAACTGACCGTATACCAGAACCTCTACTACAATGCCAGGCTCTGCTTCGATAACTACACGGAGGAACAGCTGGTGGAGGCGGTGCACCGTGTACTGACCAACCTGGGCCTTTACGAGATCAGGGACATCCTGGTGGGGACTCCCCTGAACAAGAAGATCAGCGGGGGCCAGCGCAAACGGCTCAACATTGCCCTGGAGCTGATCCGTGAACCTGCAGTGCTGTTCCTGGATGAACCCACCTCGGGACTTTCGAGCCGTGACAGCGAGAATATCCTTGATCTGCTCAAAGAACTCACCTTTAAAGGGAAGCTGGTTTTTGTGGTGATCCATCAGCCCTCTTCCGACATCTTTAAAATGTTCGACCGGCTCCTGATCCTGGATACCGGAGGGTACCTGATCTACAACGGGAACCCCATCGATTCCATCGTCTATTTCAAATCACGGGTACAGGCAGCAGACTGGAACGAGAGCGAATGCCCCACCTGCGGGAATGTGAACCCGGAACAGATCTTCAACATCGTGGAGACCAGCGTGCTGGATGAATACGGGAAGCTGACCCACACCAGGCGCATTTCGCCGGGTGAGTGGAGCCACCATTTCAGGGACCACCACCGGGAACAGCGAAAGGAGAAGGCGGGGAAGGAATCGCTTCCTGAAATCTCCTTCAAGATCCCGGGCAAACTGAAGCAGTTCGCCGTATTTGCCAGGCGGGATATCCTCAAGAAATTGAGCGACACCCAGTACCTGGTGATCAATTTCCTGGAAGCACCGGTGCTGGCCTTTTTGCTCGCCTTTATCGTCCGGTATTTCGATTCGGATATTTCCAACCAGTTCCGGTACACCCTTCTTGAAAACCTCAACCTGCCGGTGTACATCTTCATGTCGGTGATCGTTGCGCTCTTCATGGGACTCAGCGTCAGTTCAGAGGAGATCATCAAAGACCGGAAGATCCTCAAAAGGGAGGCGTTCCTCAACCTGAGCAGGTCGAGCTACCTGCTTTCAAAAGTGGCGGTGCAGTTCCTCCTGTCCGCCATACAGGCCCTTGCCTTCGTGCTGGTGGGGAACGCCATCATGGGGATTAAAGGGATGTATGCGGAGTACTGGATCGTGCTCTTCAGCGCCTGGGCCACGGCCAATGTAATGGGATTGCTGATCTCGGACAGTTTCCGCACCGTGGTGACCATCTACATCCTCATCCCTTTCCTGGTGATCCCTCAGATCATCCTGAGCGGGATCATCGTACGGTATGAGAACCTGAATCCGCTGATTTCCTCCCCCAAACGGATCCCCATCTACGGTGAGATCATTGCCGCCCGGTGGGCTTACGAAGGGCTGGCCACCTACCAGTTCACCAACAATGAATACCAGAAACAGTTCTACGCCTGGGAGAAGCTGGAAAACACCGCCAACCTGAAGGCCAACTTCCTGATGAAGGAGCTGCTGAATAAGCTGACCTTTGTGGAACGCAACCTGGGGGATCCGCAGGAAGCGGAAAAGGTCGCTTACAACCTGGCCGTGATCAGGCAGGAGATCGGGGACGAATACCGGGAACGGATGATCCTTTCCAGGGATTACGAGGTCCCCCTCTTCCATATGAAGGGCAGCCTGGATTCACTTTATCCCGAAGCGATCGATGAGGAGCTGCTGGCCTATACCCGGGAGTACCTGACCACCCTGAAGGATTTCTACACCACCACCTTCAGGATGGCCAGCGAACGGATCGACCGGATCATCCGGGAGCAGGATCCGGAAGCATTGAAGAAACTGGAGCGGGACCATTCCAATGAGAAACTGGAGGAGATGGTCACCAACAACAAGACCCTCAATTATTACACCGAGTTCCGCGGCGATATGATCCAGAAAAGGGGGCCCGTCTACCAGGATCCCACCAGCCGGTTCATCAAGGCCCATTTTTATGCCCCCCGAAAAATGATCGCCGGCACCTTTGTCCCCACCATCTGGATCAATGTGATGGTGATCTGGTTCATGACCCTGCTCCTCTACCTGCTTCTCTATTTCAGGGTACTGAAGCGGGTGCTCGATTTCCTGGAAAGGATTTCCGCTAAACGGGACGACTGACCGGTAACCGGCTGGGCCGGTTGAAAAAAAACGGGTGCCGTCCTGAGGGACAGCGACCCGTTTCATGGTTGTGCCTTGACGGGGGCCGGTTATTCTACGATCTGAATCATTTTGAAGGGAACCCGGATGATGGACTCGTAATCTTCACCCGCTTCCAGCATATCCTCATCATCCTCCTCGTAATACCAGTTGATAATCACTTCCTTACCTCCCTTATGGATGGCTTCCAGCTTCTTGAACACATCGAGGATGCACTTGGATGAACTGGTATTGAAATATTCCAGCTGCACATTGACCTGGGTAAGGTCCAGCGGTGAAGTGGTGTATGTTTCAAGCCATTCTACCAGTGGCTTATAGAACTCGATGGAGTTCTCAGGGATTGACCTTCCTTTGATTTCAATCACGCCCTCCTTCCCGTCGAACCTGACGGTGGGGGTTTTTGCGGTTCCTTGTATCGCAAGCGGTTCCATAGTTGACTTGTTTCAGTTTTGATCCGTTAACTGCTCCATATCGATGAACACATCGAGGTTGAAGAAGTAAAAGGTATCATCATATTTTTCAAATGTATATTCCATCTTGTTGCCGGTCTTTCTGGCAATATCAACCAGGCCCAGGCCCCCGCCCCCCTTTTCAGAAAGACGCTGGTGGTTGAGGATGAATTTGTACATATCCTTCAGTTCCTCTTTGCCCATGGAATTGACCTTATCGATCTTGTTTCTCAGCAGTTCCACCTTCTCATGGTTGATAAAATTCCCGGTGGATATCCGGTACTGGTCCCCGATGCGGCAGACCACCAGAATCCCGAACCTGTCGTCGAACTCCTCGTGCATTTCCTCCGGAAGGGTTTCGATGTGGTGGTAGAGATTCTGCAGGCTCTCCACCAGCACATTGTAAACTTTTTTCCTGATTTTGGAGCTTTCTTTGTATTCATCCAGCCGGGCTTCCACCACCTCCAGGACATTGCTGATGAGTTCACTTGAAATATTCCCTTTGAAGGCCATCAAAACATCCCCGCCTTTCAGCTTGGAATAGTACTCATTGACATCAAAGCTCATTGAAGCTTCTTTTTGTGGTCCGGACTGACTGATCTGATCAGCAAATATAAAAAAAATGTGACAACACTAATATAGATAAAAAAACCCGCGATCGGCAATTAACGAATACAATTCCCAGCATTTTTTTCCACCGTTTCTGACCCTTTCCGTGAATGCCGCGGCATCAGTTTCCGGCCCTGTGTTCCTTCATGGTTCCACTGAATGTCTGATAATGGAGGAAGAGGCATTCCAGAGAGCCGTTGTAAAGGAGGTGCTTTCCCGAGGGCCTGAGCCCGATTTTCTTCAGCGCTTCCCTGCTGGATGAGAGGATCCAGGCGTCCGATCCGGGATAATGGTGTTTGAGGGTCGTGCCGATCATGGCGTAAAGCTGATCCAGATCGCTGTGCTTCAGCCGCTCGCCGTAGGGAGGATTGAACACCAGGGTGGAACCCTCTTCGGAAGAGGGTGCGCCGGAGAACTCGGCTTGCTTCACTTCCACCATTTTATCCAGCTCCAGGGACTTCAGCTGCCTGCGCGTCAGGGCGACCGCGTCGGGATCCGCATCCCTGGCCCGGATGGGCACCGTGACCTCCTGAACCTCCGGCAACTGCCTGGCCACATGTTCCAGCAGGCCCCGGTCGAAGTCGGTCCAGGTCTCAAACCCAAAGTGTTCGCGGAAAATTCCGGGCGGGGTCCCCGAAGCGATCAGGGCGGCCTCGATGGCCAGGGTTCCCGATCCGCACATGGGATCCAGGAAGGGGGTCTCCCCTTTCCATCCGGTCAGCATGATCATCCCCGCCGCCAGCACCTCGTTGAGGGGTGCCTCGAAATGGCCCTTCCGGTAGCCCCTGCGGTGGAGGGATTCCCCAGAACTGTCCAGGGAGACCGTTACACTCCTCCCGGAAATGTGCAGGTTGATCCTCAGGTCCGGCCGATCCTTGCTGACCGAAGGCCTGAGCCTGGTCTTCTCCCGGAACTGATCCACGATGGCATCCTTTACCTTCAGTGCCGCATACTGGCTGTTGCTGAACACCGGTGAATGGACCACCGCATCGACCACAAAGGTCATCCGGTTACTCAGGTGCCGGGACCAGTCGTACCGCTTCACCCTCCGGTAAAGCGTATCCGGATCACCGGCATCGAATTCAAGGATGGGCAGAAGCACCCTGAGCGACAGGCGCGATGCCAGGTTGACGCGGTACAGCAGTGCCCGTCCTCCCCAGAAGGTGACCCCCCTGTTGGCTGTCTCCGTCTTTTCGGCTCCCAGCTCACGCAGCTCGCCGGCCAGCAGTGATTCGAGCCCCTTGAGGGTTTTGGCATGGTATTTTTCAGTCAGTGCCATGGTTCAGGTGTTTTTTCAGTTGATTAAGGGCACACCGGGTGCGCTCCGCACCCGATCCGCTTACGGGCACATAAGGGAATCCGTACCTGTCCAGTTCATCCCGGTAACGTTGCATGAGCGCTTCCCGCCTTGCACCGCCGTTTTCCCTGACCGGATCCGGTATCCAGGGGATATCCGTGTCGCACAGGAGGACCAGGTCGAAGCGCGCCTCCCTGAGGTGCTCCTCCACCCATCCGGGCACTTTACCGAAAACCTCTTCGAACCAGACCTTGGTAATGATCAGCCAGGTGTCAAAAAAGACCCATCCCTCCTGGTTCAATGCGTTCCCGTAGGCAGCCACCTGGTGCCTTGCAATGTGTTCCACATCACGGTACAGGTAAGGACGGTTCAGCCGAACCATATACTCCCGTGCATACTCGGGAATGACCTTTCCCCCGTAGCGTTGTGCCAGGTCCACTGCCAGTTCCGATTTTCCTGTGGATTCGGCTCCGGTGATCAGGATTCTCCGGCGGCCGGCAGGCTGCTGATCGTTTTTTTCCATTCCAGATATCCGATGACCGCCATGGCGGTGTATACTGCAAAAAGAAACACGGTGGGAACCAATCCCCTGTAAATATAGAGCCCCATGGAGAGGGCGTCCACAAAGATCCAGACGATCCAGTGCTCCAGGATCTTCCTGGCCAGCATCCAGGTGGCTGCAAAGCTCGCTGCCGTGGTAAGTGCATCCAGGTAAGGCACCGGTGAATCGGTATGGCGCGCAAGCACCCAGCCGATCAGAAGGAACCCTGCCAGGGTCAGCAATCCCAGGATCACTCCCGTTTTCAAGGTGATCCTGGTCACGGGAAGCGCCTGACCCGGACCCTTCCTTCCCCTCCTCCAATGGATCCATCCGTATACACTGATGACCACGTAATAGCCGTTGAGGCCCATATCGGCATAAAACTTGGACTGAAAGAACACCGCGATGTAGAGCAACGCACTGATCAGGCCCATGGGCCAAAGGAGAATATGCTGCCGGATGCTGAGAAAAAGGTATGCCAGGCTGAACAGCACAGCCGCCAGTTCCAACGCGTGCGCTGACAACCAACCCGGCATCTACGGATCTACTTTGGCCAGCTTCTCCTGGTGGAGTTCAGGGTGCTCCAGAATTTCCACCGCCTTGCTGAACACATTGTCCATGGGATTGACCACCTCGAAGAAGGCCCCGGTTCCGTAAAGGTCCTGGGCCATGTAACCCTTCAGCAGCAAGGCCACATGCTCCCTGGAGATCTCCCACTCTTCCCGGTTGAACTCCAGCGACTGGCCGGCCGCGTACCCCAGCAATTGCTCGAGTTCCTCCTGGGATGGCTGGTACTGGTTGTTGTACGCTTTGAAGTCCGCATATTTCTCCGTGAATGCATCCCTGTGGTCATCCAGGTACTGGTGTGCAAAGCGGCTCAGGATGCCCAGCCTGTTCAGCTGCCGGTAATAATCGGTATACCCGGTGGTATCGATGGGGACAAAATAATCCGGCATGATCCCCCCTCCGCCATACACGGTCCGGTTCATCAGCAATGTCCTGTACCGTTGTGACTCCGGGAATTTAATGCTGTCCTCGCTGGAAAGCTCCCCGCTGTTATAGCGGTTGATCATATCCAGCGTATACTCTTCATATCCCTCCTCATAGGGCTTCTGGATCAGCCTGCCCGTGGGGGTATAGTAACGGGCCACCGTCAGCCGGATCATGGAGCCGTCATTCAGGTAAAAAGGCTGCTGAACAAGCCCTTTACCGAAGGAACGCCTTCCGACGATCACTCCCCTGTCCCAGTCCTGCACGGCCCCGCTGACGATCTCGCTGGCCGAGGCAGAGGACCCGTCGATCATGATCACCAGGTTCCCCTCTTCGAACAGGCCGGGTTTCCTGGCCCTGTAGACCCGTTCTTCCACCTTGTTCCCTTCCGTGCGGACAATCTCCTTGTTCCCGGAAAGAAAATGGTCGGCCAGTTCCACTGCCACCGGCAGCCAGCCTCCTCCGTTGTCGGAAAGGTCCAGGATCAGGTCCCGCATTCCCTCCTGCTTGAGCTCCCTGACGGCAGCCTCGAATTCTTCAATGCTTGTGTGGGAAAACCTGGAAAGGCGGATATAACCGATCCTGTCGTTGACCATGTAGGTGGCATCCACGCTGTACACCGGGATCTTGTCCCGGGTGATGCTGAAATCGAGCAACTCCCCCGCTCCCCTGCGCAGCACAGAGACCTGTACCCGGGTCCCTTTTGGCCCTTTCAGCTTCCGTTGCACATCCCTGGAGGTGATCCCCGTGCCGGCCACGTTCTCCCCTTCGATTTTCACGATCCGGTCGCCTGCCTCGATACCCACCTGTTCGGAAGGCCCTCCTGCGATGGCCCTGATGATGAAAATGGTATCATCCAGTATATTAAAACTGACTCCGATGCCTTCAAATTCACCCTCCAGCTGTTCACTCAGCTCCTCCAGCTCCTCCTTGCTCAGGTATGAGGAGTGGGGATCGAGTTCATGGAGCATATGCTCAATGGTGCTCTCCACCACCTCGTTGTCATTGATCGAATCCACATAAAAGCGGCTGACCTTGTCCATCACCTGCGCCAGTTTGAGCGCTTCCTGGTTCCATTGCGCCTGAAGCGCCCCGGCGCCCAGGATCAACAGCAATACACCCACAAATAAAATTTTCCTGCCCATGATATTCAAAATTCAAACATATCTATTATAACGAGTAGCCGCACAAAAAGTTGGCCCCGACCGCCAGGAATCTCTTTCCATGCTCCCGCATTCCGCACAGCAGAAGCCCCTGGAGGATCCGGCATCCCGCAGGGCCGGGACTGGCTCAGGCATCCGGCAGGGCCGGAACCCTACTCCCACTCAATGGTGGCAGGCGGCTTGGAGCTGATGTCGTATACCACCCTGTTGATCCCGCGCACCTTGTTGATGATGTCGTTGGAGACGCGGCTCAGCAATTCATAGGGAAGGTGTCCCCAGTCGGCGGTCATCCCGTCCGTGGAGGTCACTGCCCTGAGCGCCACCACATATTCATAGGTCCTTTCATCCCCCATCACCCCCACAGATTGTACCGGAAGCAGGATGGCCCCCGCCTGCCAGAT
The DNA here is from genome assembly GCA_964575865.1 of uncultured Bacteroides sp. Lineage (GTDB taxonomy): Bacteria > Bacteroidota > Bacteroidia > Bacteroidales. The sequence continues at coordinate 39,827 of CAZNSZ010000028.1, forward strand.
CCGGTCGTAAAGGCCGAACCGTTTCAGTGCACTGATGTAGATGTCGTCGGCCTCCTGCACCAGCCTGATCTTTTCCCGGGTGATCTCGCCCAGGATCCTGATCCCCAGGCCCGGTCCGGGGAATGGATGCCGCCTGAGGAATGAAGCGGGTATCCCGAGGGCCGTGCCGACGCGGCGTACCTCGTCCTTGAATAAAAGCCGCAGGGGCTCCACCACCTTCAGGTGCATTTTTTCCGGAAGTCCCCCCACATTGTGGTGGGACTTGATGGTCACGGAAGGCCCGTTCACGGAAACCGACTCGATCACATCGGGATAGATGGTCCCCTGGCCCAGCCAGGTCACATCCTTCAATTTGCGGGCCTCCTGTTCGAAGACCTCGATGAAGTTCTTACCGATGCTTTTCCGCTTCGCTTCAGGATCGGAGATCCCCTCCAGTCCGGACAGAAACTTATCTGCAGCATTGACCCCGATCACATTCAGCCCCATGTCCTTATAAGAATCCAGCACCGTGCTGAACTCGTTCTTCCTCAGCAAGCCGTTATCCACGAAAATACAGGTGAGGTGGTCCCCGATGGCCCTGTGAAGGAGAAAGGATGCCACGGTGGAATCGACCCCGCCGGAGAGCCCCATGACCACCCGGTCATTCCCCAGCTTCTGCTTCAGTTCGCTCACTGTGCTTTCCACAAAGGTCTCCGGGGTCCAGTCCATGGCGCACCCGCATATCTCCGAAAGGAAATTATGGAGGATGGTTTTTCCCTCTGTGGTGTGATACACCTCGGGGTGGAACTGCAGCCCGAAGGTCGGTTCATCGCCGGCGGCGTAGGCCCCCACCTCCACATCTTCGGTACTGGCGATCACCTGGTAGTTCTGAGGCAGGGACATGATGGTATCACCGTGGGACATCCACACCTGGGTGTGCGACCTGAGGTTGCGGAGCAGCGGGTGGGTGGTCTGGATAAAACTGAGCCGTGCCCTTCCATATTCCCTTGAATCGGAAGGCTTTACCTCTCCACCGTAGTGATGGGAAAGGTACTGGGCACCGTAACAGATCCCCAGCAGCGGAAACTTTCCTTTGATGCCGGTAAGGTCCGGGATCGGGGCGTGGGGATCCCGGACCGAGAAGGGGCTTCCAGACAGGATCACCCCTTTCACCGATGCATCGGGTTCGGGGAAGTGATTGAACGGATGGATTTCGCAATAGACGTTATGCTCTCTTACTTTCCTGGCTATCAACTGGGTATATTGAGAGCCGAAATCGAGGATCAGGATTTTTTCATTCACCGGTGGATGGATTTAGCGCTGTGACGATGCAAAAATATCATTTTTCGATCAGGTTTCCCGCTCCAGTTGAACCGAATACACTTCCCCGTCGTTCACACCCTGGGTCCGGCTGAACACCTCCCGGGCCTCGTCCACCAGGAGCATATGGTCCCTGTAGCGGCTTGAAAAATGGCCGATCAGCAGCCTCCCCGCCCCCGCTTCCCGGGCAATGACCGCTGCCTGTGGGGCCGTGGAATGGAAGGTTTCGGCTGCCAGCCGTTCATCCTTCCCTGAAAAGGTAGCTTCGTGGAAGAGGAGGTCCACCCC
>CAZNSZ010000028.1:41513-51436 GCA_964575865.1 uncultured Bacteroides sp.
TTCAACCGCTCGGGTCCGTAGAGGTGCAGCGGCACTTTCCTCCCCAGCATGCCCATGGACGAGAGCAGTCCGAACAACCCGAATACATGGTCCCCGTGAAGATGTGAAATGAAGATGTGGTGGATCCTGGAGAGGTTGTATCCAAAGCGCCTGATCTGCATCTGTGTGCCCTCGCCACAATCGATCAAAAAAAACCGCTCATCTACCTGAAGTAAATGAGCGGTGGGAAAACGTTTGGAGGTAGGCAGTGCCGAACTGCTACCCAGTATGGATACTTCAAATGACACCGGAGTCTGGTTACCCGGCCTCCTTGATCAATGCCACTGCCTCATCCAGGGAATTGGAAATGTTGAGTACAGTATCCAGCTGGGAAATGGTGATCAGCCGTTCCACGGCATCGTTCAGACCCGTGAGCACAAACGTCCCGCTTGCATTCTTGCAGAGGCGGTTGGCCACGAGAATGGCACTTAAACCGGACGAGTCACAGTAACGGCAGTTGCTCAGGTCGAGGATGATGTTCTTTTCACCATTCCCTGAAACGAGCACCAGTTCCGACTTGAGCGTTGGAGCGATGTGGGTGTCCAGTTTTTCCTCCAATACTTTAATCAAAGTATGGTTTTCAAACTTGTCAATTTTGAATTCCATTGCTGAGTGAATTGTTAGTTTAAAGGGTTCATTTATTCTTCCTTCTCTCCATCAGCATCCTTGGCCTTCTTCTCTTTCTGCACCTTCTTCTTGTCACTCTTCTGGCTCTCTTCCATCTCTGACTTCAGTGCCGCCAGTTCGGAGATGTCACCGAGGGTGGTTTTCTCCAGGTTGCTCTTGAGCTTCCTGGTGGCTTTCCTCACATCGGCTCCCTCACTCTGTTTGCTGGCGCGGCCTGCAGACTTCTTCTCATCCTCGTGGATGCGACTATGAGACAAGATAATCTTTTTTGCGGACTTATTAAACTCGATCACCTTAAAATCTAATTTATCGTCCACCCTGACCGGATTTCCATCCTCTCTCACAAGATGTTTTGGTGTAACGAATCCCTCCACACCATAAGGGAGGGCCACCACTGCACCTTTGTCCATCAATTCAATGACCGTTCCCTCATGGATCGAATCGACCTCGAACACCGACTCGAACACATCCCAGGGGTTCTCCTCAAGCTGCTTGTGCCCCAGGCTCAGACGGCGGTTATCCTTGTCGATCTCCAGCACCACCACCTCAATATCCGCACCGATGGAGGTGAACTCCGCAGGATGCTTGATCTTTTTGGTCCAGGAAAGGTCTGAAATATGAATCAATCCGTCAACACCTTCTTCTATCTCAACAAAGACACCGAAGTTAGTAAAGTTACGAACTTTTGCAGTATGTTTGCTTCCGACTCCGTACTTTTCTTCGATCTTCTCCCACGGGTCTGTTTTCAGCTGTTTGATGCCCAGTGACATCTTCCGCTCTTCGCGGTCGAGGGTCAGGACCACAGCCTCCACTTCGTCACCCACTTTCATGAATTCCTGGGCACTTCTCAGGTGCTGTGACCAGGACATCTCGGAGACATGGATCAGTCCTTCCACTCCGGGAGCGATCTCCACGAATGCCCCGTAGTCGGCCATGACCACCACGCGTCCCTTCACTTTGTCGCCCACCTTCATGGTGTCGTCCAGTGAATCCCACGGATGGGGGGTCAGTTGTTTCAGACCCAGCGCAATACGCTTTTTGTCGTCGTCGAAATCGAGGATCACCACATTCAGTTTCTGATCCAGTTCCACGATCTCTTCGGGATGGTTGACACGGCCCCATGAGAGGTCGGTGATGTGGATCAGTCCGTCCACACCGCCCAGGTCGATGAATACCCCGTAGGAGGTGATGTTCTTGACAGTTCCCTCCAGCACCTGTCCCTTCTCCAGTTTGGCGATGATCTCTTTCTTCTGCTGTTCCAGCTCCTCCTCGATCAGCGCTTTGTGTGAGACCACCACATTCTTGAATTCGTGGTTGATCTTCACCACCTTGAATTCCATGTTCTTGCCCACGTAGGCATCATAATCGCGGATGGGCTTCACATCGATCTGTGACCCGGGGAGGAAGGCTTCGATACCGAACACGTCCACGATCATACCGCCTTTGGTGCGGCACTTGATGTACCCCTTGATCACCTCGTCCTGGTCCAGGGCCTGGTTGACCCGGTCCCAGGAGCGCATGGCCCTGGCTTTCTTGTGTGAAAGCACCAGCTGTCCTTTTTTGTCTTCCTGGCTCTCCACGTACACTTCCACCGTATCCCCCACCTTCAGGTCGGGATCGTAGCGGAACTCGCTCAGGGAGATGACCCCCTCGGATTTGTACCCGATATTGATCACTACTTCCCTTTTGTTCATGGAAATGACCATCCCTTCGATCACCTCGTTCTCCGCAATGGTGGAAAGGGTGTCGGAGTACATTTTTTCATATTCGGAGTGTTTGGCCGGGGTTTCGGCATCTTCCTCCTCCAGCTCATCCCAGTTAAAGTCCTTCATACCGGTATTGGAATCGACTTCCTGAACAGAAGTCTCTGTTTCGCCGGCATTGGTTGCCTGGGGTGCTTCAGCCGGGTCCTCTTCGGCCACGGGCTCTTCGGCTGTTTGTTCTTCAGCCACGGGCTCTTCGGTTTTGGATTCTTCGGCCATGGGCTCTTCGGCTGTTTGTTCTTCAGCTACGGGCTCTTCAGTTTTGGATTCTTCGGCCACGGGCTCTTCCGCTTTGGATTCTTCGGCCACGGGCTCTTCCGCTTTGGATTCTTCGGTCTTTGGCTTCTGCTGCTCCTGTCCGTTGGATCCGGTCTCTTCAGTGTGGTTTTCTGCTGTAGCTTTTACAGCGTCTCGTTCATTTTCAGACATTAGATAATTCCTTTACAGTTAATAAGTTAGACATTATAGTACTTGAAATCAAGGCGCAAAGATAACGAATAGGGTCCAATCCCCCAAAAAATGCATCCCTTAAATGCCTGTCAGCCCTGACCTTAGAGGGTTAAATGCTGCAGAACATCCGGTCAGTTCCCCGTTCCATCAAAAACTGAAAAAAGGGATTCTGCCGTTTTGCTATAAAAAATTAACTTTACACCTCGTTTAACCAACCCTCTGAATTATGAAAATCGCGGTGGTAGGAACAGGTTACGTGGGGCTCGTTTCCGGGACCTGTTTCGCTGAGACCGGTATTACGGTGACCTGTGTGGATATCGATCAGAAAAAAATTGAAAACCTGAAAAAGGGGATCATTCCCATTTATGAGCCCGGACTGGAAAACATGGTCAAAAACAACGTGGAGGCCGGGCGGTTGTATTTCAGTACCAGCCTGCAGGAGAGCCTGGTGGATTGCGAGGCGGTCTTCATCGCTGTGGGGACCCCCCCGGACGAGGACGGCAGTGCGGACCTGAAATATGTGCTGGCCGTGGCCGGGGACATCGGACGTTACATGCAGGATTACCTGGTGATCGCCACCAAAAGCACGGTTCCCATCAAAACCGCTGAAAAGGTGCGTCAAAAGGTGGCGGAACAGTTGAAAAACAGAGGGGAGGATATCCCCTTTGACGTAGCCTCCAACCCGGAGTTCCTCAAGGAGGGTGCGGCCATCAACGATTTCCTCAAACCGGACAGGATCGTCATCGGTACAGACTCGGAACGGGCGGAAAAACTGATGCGCAGGCTGTACAAACCGTTTTTGCTCAACGGACACCCCATCATCTTCATGGACATTACCTCCGCGGAGATGACCAAATATGCGGCCAATTCCATGCTGGCCACCAAGATCAGTTTCATGAACGACATCGCCAACCTTTGCGAGGTGGTGGGTGCGGATGTGAACATGGTGCGAAAAGGGATCGGGAGTGACACCCGCATCGGGAACAAATTCATCTACCCGGGTGTCGGGTATGGCGGAAGCTGCTTTCCCAAGGACGTGAAGGCTCTGATCCGCACCGGGGAAGAATACCACCGCTCCCTTGAAATCCTGAAGGCGGTGGAACTGGTGAACGAGAACCAGAAAGGCGTGATCCCGGCGAAGATCCGGTCCCACTTCGGAAAAGACTTAAAAGGCAGGAAAATCGCCATCTGGGGACTCTCCTTTAAACCGCAGACCGATGACATGCGGGAGGCCCCCTCGCTAAGGATCATTGAGGAGCTGTTGAAGGAAGGGGTGGAAATCCGTGCCTACGATCCCGTGGCCATGGAGGAAGCGAAACGTGCCCTGGGAGAGTCGGTCGAGTACTGCAATGACAAGTATGAGGCCCTGATCGACACTTCCGCGCTGGTGGTGGTCACCGAGTGGCCCGAGTTCAGGGTCCTCAACTACAAGGTTCTTGCCAGGCTGATGCAGGAGAAGGTCCTGTTTGACGGAAGGAACATTTATGACGCCGAAGAGGTGCGCGAGTACGGGTTTACCTATTACAGCATCGGCAGGCAGCCCGTGTTGCCCTGATAAGGTTTTCGGATGAAAAGAATACTGGTCACCGGGGGGGCGGGTTTCATCGGCTCCCACCTGAGCGAAAGGCTCCTGAAGGAAGGTCATGAAGTGATCTGCCTGGACAACTATTTCACCGGGTCGAAACAGAACATCGTGCACCTGATGGACAATCCGTATTTCGAGCTGGTAAGGCACGACGTGACCTCGCCCTATTACGTGGAAGTGGATGAGATCTACAACCTGGCCTGTCCTGCCTCCCCGATCCATTACCAGTACAATCCCATCAAAACGGTAAAAACATCGGTGATGGGGGCCATCAATATGCTGGGACTGGCCAAACGGATCAGGGCCAAGGTCCTGCAGGCTTCCACCAGCGAGGTATACGGGGACCCCACCATCCATCCACAGCCCGAATCCTACTGGGGCAACGTGAACCCGGTGGGAAGCCGCTCCTGCTACGACGAAGGGAAGCGGTGCGCGGAAACCCTGTTCAAGGATTATCACCAGCAGAACAATGTGAGGATCAAGATCGTCCGGATCTTCAATACGTACGGCCCGCGGATGCATCCCAACGACGGGAGGGTGGTTTCCAATTTCATCGTTCAGGCGCTCCGGCAGAAGGAGATCACCATTTATGGCGACGGATCCCAGACCCGGAGCTTTCAGTATGTGGACGACCTGCTGGAGGGGATGATCAGGATGATGGCCACCGGGGATGAGGTGACCGGTCCCATCAATCTGGGGAATCCCAGGGAGTTCACCATTCTGGAACTGGCGGAAAAGATCATTGCCATGACCGGATCTAAGTCCGGGATCACCTATCTTCCCCTGCCGGAAGACGACCCCGTCCAGAGGAAACCGGTCATCAAAAGGGCCAAGGAGGCACTGAATGACTGGGAACCTGTGGTGGAACTGGAAGAGGGGCTGGAACAGACCATCGCCTATTTCAAGAAGGTGCTCAACGTTTGAAGAAGATATGAAGGGAATCATTCTGGCCGGAGGATCCGGCACAAGGCTCTACCCCATCACCAGGTCGATCTCCAAGCAGATCATCCCGGTGTATGACAAACCGATGATCTACTATCCCCTGTCCGTGCTGATGCTTGCCGGTATACGGGAGATCCTGGTTATCTCCACCCCGGAGGACCTGCACCTGTACCGGAACCTGCTGGGGGACGGAAGCCAGCTGGGGATCAGGCTCGAATACGCAGTACAGCCCTCCCCCGACGGTCTGGCTCAGGCCTTTCTGATCGGTGAAGGGTTCATCGGGGAGGATGCGGTATGCCTGATCCTCGGAGACAATATTTTCTATGGACACGGATTCTCCTCCACCCTGCAGGATGCGGCAGGACTGACCGACGGGGCACTGGTCTTCGGCTACTGGGTGAACGATCCCCAGCGTTACGGGGTGGTCGATTTCGATGAGAAGGGACATGTGACCAGCCTGGAGGAGAAGCCGGAACAACCCGCCTCCAATTATGCGGTCACGGGACTCTACTTTTACAGCAATGATGTGGTCCGCAAAGCAGGATCACTGAAACCCTCCAAAAGAGGCGAACTGGAGATCACCGATCTGAACAGGCTCTATCTGGAGGAGAACCGCCTGAGCGTGAAAATCATGGGACGCGGGATGGCCTGGCTCGATACCGGGACCCACGAAAGCCTGCTTCAGGCATCCAACTACATCCACACCATCGAAATGCGGCAGGGGCTGAAAATATCCTGTATCGAGGAGATTGCCTATAAGATGGGATTCATTGACCGGCAACAGCTGCTCCTGCTGGCCGGTGAGCTGAAAAAAAGTGCTTACGGGGAATACCTTTTCAGCATCGCCAGGGAACGCCGACACCCCTACCAGGTATAACGCAGGCCATGAAAATCACAGCCACCCATATGGAAGGGCTCCTGGTCATCGAGCCCAATGTGTACAGGGATTCCCGCGGATATTTCCTGGAAACCTACCACCGGTCGAGGCTGGAATCGCTGGGGATCGGCAGGGAGTTTATCCAGGACAACCAGTCCCGTTCCGTTCATGGCGTGATCCGCGGATTACACTTTCAGCGGGAACCTCATGCCCAGGCCAAACTGATCCGGGTCACCGAGGGTACTATTTTTGACGTGGCTGTTGATATACGGAAGGGATCACCGACCTTCGGCCTATGGTACGGCCTGGAACTGAGTGCGGAAAACCAGCTGCAGCTCCTGATCCCGGATGGTTTTGCGCACGGCTTTTCCGTTCTTTCCGGGCATGCCACCGTCTTCTATAAGTGTGACGCCTATTATCACCCCGAATCGGAATCGGGCATCCGGTTCGACGATCCCGATCTCCGGATTGACTGGAAAATCGATCCGGTGTCAGCGGTCATCTCGGAGAAAGACCGGCGTTTGCCCCTTTTTAAGGACCTTTAAATGAAATGATATGAGTCAAGTGTTAGTGACCGGAGCCGGCGGGCAACTGGGACGTGAGATCAAAAAGATCCGCAACCGTTTCAGCCAGCTCTACACCTTCACCGACGTGGAGGAACTGGACCTGACCAACCGGCAGGCCCTGAAATCCTACCTGGCTTCCCATCCCGCCGAATACATTATCAACTGCGCCGCTTACACCGATGTGGACGGGGCCGAATCGGAACCTGACCGGGCCAGGCTGATGAACAGGGATACCGTGGAGAACCTGCGGCATTGTCTGGAGGAGTACCCGAAAACAAGGGTGATCCATATTTCCACTGATTATGTGTTCCGGGGAGACCTCAACCGGCCGCTCCGGGAAGATGACCGGCCCGATCCGCTGAGTGTTTACGGCAGGACCAAACTGGAAGGGGAACAGGTGCTCCAGGGGCATCCAAGGGCCCTGATCATTCGCACCTCCTGGCTCTTCAGCGTGTTCGGGAAGAATTTTGTCAAAAGCATGATCAACCGGATGGACCAGCGCAGTGACCTCCGGGTGGTCTATGACCAGGTGGGCACCCCCACCTATGCCGAAGATCTGGCGAGGGCGATCATGCGGATCATCTCCGATGTGGACGACGGGACCCTGGCGTTTATCCCCGGGGTCTTCAATTATTCCAACGAAGGCGTTTGCTCCTGGTATGACCTGGCAGTGGAGATCTGCAGGATGATCAATTGCAAAAGCAAGGTGTTCCCGGTGGAGACAAAGGATTATCCGCTGCCTGCACCACGTCCCCCCTATTCGGTGCTGAACAAAACCAGGATCAAGGAGGTCTATGGTGTAGAGGTCCCCTACTGGAGGGACAGCCTGGAAAAATGCATCAAAAACCTGCTTTAATCTGAATTTCCCGATATGAAGAACAACGATATCCCCGCAATGGTCAGGGAGAAAGCCACCGCATGGCTGAACAGCCCCATCGACGAAGGATCCAAAAATGCCATCAGAAAGATGATGGAATCCAATGAGGCCGAACTGGTGGAGAGTTTTTACAAGGACCTGGAATTCGGAACCGGGGGGCTGAGGGGCATCATGGGTGTGGGAACCAACCGGATGAACATCTACACCGTGGGAATGGCCACCCAGGGATTGTGCAACTACCTGCTGAAGCAATTCGCGGACAGGGATGAGATCCGGATCGCCATCGCCCATGACTGCAGGAACAACAGTCCCGAGTTTGCCGAAATCACGGCCCAGATCTGCGTGGCCAACGGAATCAGGGCCTATCTGTTCGAAGCGCTGAGGCCCACACCGGAGCTCAGCTACACCATCCGCAAACTGGGCTGTCAGAGCGGGGTGGTGGTCACTGCCTCCCACAATCCGAAAGAGTACAACGGATACAAGGTGTACTGGGAGGACGGGGGTCAGATCATCCAGCCCCATGACGAGAACATCATCCGGGAGGTACAGCGGATCAAATCCATCGGGGATGTGAAATTCGACGGGGACCGGGATGCCATCACCCGCCTGGGGGAAGATATGGACCAGCAGTACATCGAGGAGATCGCCCGCCTTTCGCTCAATCCGGAACTGGTCCGATCCCATTCCGATCTGAAGATCGTCTATACCCCCATCCACGGGACCGGTGTCAGATTGGTCCCGCGGGCCCTGCGCCGTATAGGGTTTCAGAACATCTACAATGTTCCGGAACAGGATGTGGTGGATGGCAACTTTCCCACTGTCATCTCGCCCAACCCTGAAGAACCGGCCGCCCTGGAGATGGCCCTGAAGAAAGCCGACGAAGTGGGAGCCGACCTGGTGATGGCCACCGACCCGGACGCGGACCGGGTGGGGATCGCCGTCAGGGATGACCGGGGAGAACTGATCCTGATCAACGGGAACCAGACCGCTGCCCTGCTCTCCTATTACCTGCTCTCACAATGGTCGGAGCGTGGAAAACTGACCGGGAAGGAGTATATGGTGAAAACCATCGTGACCACCGAGCTCATTGCCGATATGGCCAGGCACTACGGTGTCCCCTACTACGATGTGCTCACCGGATTCAAATACATAGCCGACATCATCAGGCGGAACGAGGACAAAATGACCTTCATCGGAGGAGGCGAGGAGAGCTACGGATTCATGATCGGGGATTTCGTCAGGGACAAGGATGCGGTCTCGTCGTGCGTAATGATCGCAGAGATGGCAGCCTGGGCGCGTGCCCAGGGCAAAAGTGTGTACGATGTGCTGATGGAGATCCACCTGAAATTCTCCTTTTACCTGGAATCGCTCATCAACGTGGTCCGAAAGGGCAAGTCGGGTGCGGAGGAGATCCAGCAGATGATGGCGGGATTCAGGGAGAATCCCCCGGCAGAGATCAACCGGTCCAGGGTCGTGGTGATCCATGACTACCTGCAGCAGCATACCGTGGATGCGGTCTCGGGAAAAAAGAGCCCCATCACCCTGCCCGTGTCCAATGTCCTGCAGTTCATCCTGGAGGACGGCAGCAAGATCTCCGTCAGGCCGTCCGGTACCGAACCGAAGATCAAGTTCTACTTCAGTGTCCATGAACACCTTCCCTCCAGGAAGGATTATGCCCAGGTGAGGCAACTGCTGGAGGAGCGGATCGAAAGTTTCAAGAGGGAACTGAACCTGCTCTGACCGGACGCCGCAATTGATTAAAAAACACAGACTACCATGAAATCATACCGCAAAGAACTCTGGTTTGAAACCAGTCAGAGGCGTCAGCTGATCAACATCACCCCCACCGTGGAGGAGTGCCTCCGGGATAGCGGGATCGAAGAGGGCCTGGTGCTGGTCAACGCCATGCACATCACCTCCTCCGTCTTTATCAATGATGATGAATCGGGGCTGCACCATGATTTCGAGGTGTGGCTGGAAAAACTGGCCCCTGAAAAGCCTTATGACCAGTACCGGCACAACGGCTACGAGGACAATGCCGATGCCCACCTGAAACGGACCGTCATGGGACGGGAAGTGGTGGTGGCTGTAACCGGCAGCAGGCTCGATTTCGGCCCCTGGGAGCAGATCTTCTACGGGGAGTTCGACGGCAAGCGCCGCAAACGGGTCCTGGTGAAAATCATCGGGGAATAAAAGG
>CAZNSZ010000029.1:0-1281 GCA_964575865.1 uncultured Bacteroides sp.
CAGAAAACCATGTATGATGCCGTGGACCCGGTGGTCCATGTCTATGCCCCGGAAGGGCCCGAGGTACAGGACTACCTGAACCGGATCAATGATTACAACACACGTGAGGAGGATCCCACTTCCTGGGAAGAGAAGGTCTACACGGGCGTGGACTACCTGGACCGGATGCTTCGGGAGAAGCCGGGGAACGTGATGGTGGTCTCCGGCAACAATGCCCGGAAAACCGAATACATCATGCAGGCGGTGGAGGCTGGACTTAATGTTCTCGCCGACAAGCCGATGGTGATCACCCCGGAAGAGTTCCCCATGCTGGAGGAGGCGTTTCGCACCGCTGAAAAGAACGGGGTGCTGGTATACGACATCATGACCGAACGGTATGAGATCACCACCATCCTCCAGAAGGAGTTATCCGGGATCCCGGAAGTTTTCGGCCAGCTGCAGAAGGGAACCCCGGAAGAACCGGCCATCACCAAGGAGAGCGTCCACCACTTCTTCAAGTATGTCTCCGGCAAACCGCTGGTGCGCCCCCCCTGGTTCTTCGATACGGAGCAGCAGGGCGACGGGATGGTTGATGTGGGCACCCACCTGGTGGACCTGATCCAGTGGGAGGCCTTCCCGGGGGTGGTGCTCGCCAAAGAAGACGTCAGCATCGTCTCAGCCCAGCGGTGGACCACCGACCTGACCCCGGAGATGTTCCGGAAGGTCACCGGGCTGGACCGGTTCCCCGCTTACCTGGACAAGGATGTGGAAGACGGGCTCCTGAAGGTCTATTGCAACGGGGCCATCGATTATACCCTGAAGGGGATCCACGCCAGGATCTCGGTGATCTGGAACTTTGAGGCCCCGGAAGGGACGGGCGATACCCACTATTCGATCATGCGCGGCACCGGATGCGACCTGGTGATCCGGCAGGGGGAGGCCGAGGGGTACCGGCCCATGCTCTACATCGAAACGAATGAAGGAACGGATGCCGGCACGTTCGAACCTCAGCTGACCGAAGCGGTGGAAGGCCCCCTTTCGCAAAAGTACCCCGGGATCGTGCTGAAAAAGATCGAAGAAGGCAGGTGGCTCCTGGAGATCCCTGAGGAGTACAAGGTGGGACACGAGGCCCATTTCGGCCAGGTGACCGAAAAGTACCTGGAATTCCTGCAATCGGGGAACCTCCCCGAATGGGAGATCCCCAACATGATCGTGAAGTATTACACCACCACCGGGGGCATGAAGAAGGCGATGGAGTAACCTTTATCCGCCAATCTGGCGGACCCTGATTCGTCACCCGGC
>CAZNSZ010000029.1:1381-17807 GCA_964575865.1 uncultured Bacteroides sp.
GGCGGACCCTGATTCGTCACCCGGCAGACCCTGATTTGTCAACCCGGCGGACCTGTGATCCTCTCAATCGGATCAGACCCGGCCATCGTAATGGAACCGGCATTTGGCCACAAGGATACCGCTGTCAGTGACCCGGTAGATCAGCCGGTGTTCGGCATTGATCCTCCGCGACCAGTATCCCCTGAATTTGTGTTTGAGTGGCTCGGGCTTGCCTGTCCCGTGATAGGGATCGCGTGCGATTTCCCTGAGCAGCTTGTTGATCCTGGACAGCATCTTTCGGTCTGTCTTCTGCCAGTAGAGATAATCCTCCCAGGACTCCTCCACAAAAACCACCCTCATGGATCAATCAGTTCCTGCTCAAAGGAAGCTCCCCCTTCAAGCTTGTGGATCGCAGATTCAAGCCTTTTCTCATTGAGCCTTGAGGAGAGCTCATGTTCGGTGGCCCGGATGGAGTTGTATTCCTCCACGGAAATGACAACGACGCCATTGTCCTTCCCCCGGTTGATGATCAGGGTTTCATAGTCCCTGGTGACCAGGTCCAGGTACTTTTTCATCTCTTTTCTGAATCCGGACATTGTTGTGGTAATCATGTTACTTTTTATGTACATAATAATGTGCAAATTTATATACATTTTAGGAAAAAAACAACCATGGCACACCAGCACAGGCACCCTGTCCCTTGATGTGTCCGGAAGAAGATTATCGGCTGATAAGGCCTGAATTCTGCCATGATCTGCTATTTTTAGGCTGTGCATACACAACCTCAACTGACATGAACCGTCCGCATGTATTCATTCAACTGGGTATAGTAATTCTTTTTCAGCTTGGCTGCCAGAGAATTATGGAACCTCCGGTGCCTGCTCCCTTCACCGGGCTGGACACCATCTGCACCAACGACTGGTGGAACCGGGCCCCCAACCCGATCATCGATGTGAAGGTGGACCGCGATGAGGTGGTGGCCTTTGGCATCTACACCGTAGCTGACCAAACCCTGAAACTGAGTGCCCAGCTCTACCCGCTCTTCCCGGACGAGACCCGGGAGGTGCGGCTGGAGGCCATGGAGGGCGACCGGTGGAAGGAGATCGGCAGGGCCCGGGTGAACGACATCGGCTGGTCGGCGCTTTTCAGGGTGGAAGGGTGGGACACCTCCCGGGATATCCCCTACCGGATCCGGCACGGAAAAAATGCCTTCTACGAAGGGGTGATCAGGAAGGATCCGGCGGATAAGGAGGAGATCGTGGTGGCCGCATTCTCCTGCCGGAGCAACAGGGACCGCGGGCCCATGGAGAACTATATCCGGAACGTGGAGTACCTGGACCCGGACCTCTGCTTCTTTGCGGGGGACCAGTCCTACGACCATACGGAGCATACCGCGGCCTGGCTGCTTTTCGGAAAGCAGTTCGGGGAAACCTTCCGCACCCGGCCCTGCATCACCATTCCCGACGACCATGACATCGGGCAGGGCAACCTCTGGGGCGAAAGCGGCAAGGTGAGCACCTACCCGGGCTCCAGCGACGGAGGGTATACCTATCATCCCGAATACGTGAAGATGGTGGAACGGTGCCAGACCGCGCACCTCCCCGACCCCTTCGATCCCACTCCCGTGCAACAGGGCATCGGGGTGTACTATACCCGCCTGCTGGTGGGCGGGGTGGATTTCGCCATCATCGAGGACCGGAAATTCAAGTCGGGGCCGCAGGGAAAGATCCCCCAGCAGGGTCCCCGGCCGGACCACATCCTCAACCCGGAATACGATCCCGCCTCCATCGACCTGGTGGGGCTGGTGCTGCTGGGTGAAAGGCAGCTGGAATTCCTGGACCAGTGGGCCGGCTGGCAGGAGGGGGTGGCCATGAAGGCGGTCCTTTCCCAGACCGGTTTCTGCGGGGCGGCCCACCTTCACGGGAGCATCGACAACCGGCTCCACGCGGACCTGGATTCCAACGGCTGGCCCCAGTCGGGAAGGAACCGTGCACTGGAAGCCATCCGCAAAGCCGGGGCGGTCCATATCGCCGGGGACCAGCACCTGGCCACTGTGATCAGGCACGGAATCGACGAATTCAGGGACGGCCCATGGGCCTTCGTGGTCCCGGCCAGTGTGAATACCTACTACAAGCGGTGGTGGTGGCCGGAGGATGAGCAGCCGGGGCTGAATCACGATCCGGATAGTCCCCTTCCCTGGACAGGTGATTATTTCGACGGACTGGGCAACCGGATCACCATGGTGGCCTATGCCAATCCCGAGGGCCCCTCCCAGGGAGGAGGATTTGGACTGATCCGGTTCAACAAGTCCTCCCATGAAGTCACTTTTGAATGCTGGCCCCGCGACGTATATGTCCTGGAGAAAGGTGCCAGCCAGTTCACCGGATGGCCTGTAACGGTTACTCCCTGAACCCGACCTGAATCTTAATTGAGCCAGCCACATGAATCCGACTTGAATCCGAGATAAACTAAACAAAACCAAACTGAACCAAGCAGCACCTTGAGCCTATGACACCACAGAAAACAGGAAATCCGGTCCCCCTTCGAATGCGCCACCTACTGCTGTCCGCCTGGATGGGATTGTCATGCTCCCTGCTCTGGGCGGGTGGCATGGATGCAGACACCCTGCACAGGGGGATCATCCCGGAGGAGCGGCGCATTCAGTGGGATCCCGGCATCCCGGGGGGGATACCCGAAGTGACGGGACCGGTGGTGAATATTGTGGACCTGGGGGCCGATCCCACCGGACAGGGGAACAGCCTCGCGGCCATCAACAGTGCCGTGGCATCGCTACCTTCGGGGGGTGGGGTGGTATTGATCCCGGAGGGGACCTTCAGGGTGGGAAGCAAGCTGACCATCTCAAAGAGCGGGGTGGTGCTACGGGGAACGGGACGCGGATCCAAGCTGATGCTGGAGGCCGGCGGGGACGGGATCGAGGTGGTCACCTATCAGCGCGGCAACTGGCAAACTTTGTCCGCTGCACCCCTGAAGGGAGACACCATGCTGGTGGTGCAGAACGGGGCACTCTTCACCGCGGGGGCATTTGCCGAAATCGAACAGGACAACGACCCGGACCTGATGTACACCGATCCGGAATGGGAACAATCCTGGGCAGAGAATTCCGTGGGACAGCTGTTCCGGGTGAAAGCGGTACGCGGGGACACCCTCGCCTTCGATGCCCCGGTGAACCTGGATTTCCGGACGGAAATGAACGTGAGGGTCCGCCCCCAGGGTCTGGTCCGGTCGGTGGGATTCGAAAACCTCTACCTGGAAAAGACAGTGGCCGAGGGACATACCCTGGTGTTCAAGAATGCCGCCTATTGCTGGGTGAAGGAGGTGGAAAGCTATCATACACGGCGCACCCATGTCCACCAGACTACCTGCCTGAACAATGAGATCAGGGAGAGCTATTTCCACCGGTCCTTCAGTTACGGGGGAGGGGGAGCCGGATACGGAGTGGAATGCGGCTTCCATGTGACCAACTGCCTGGTGGAAAACAATGTGTTCGATTCGCTGCGGCACGCCATGATCATCCAGGTGGGGGCCAACGGGAATGTTTACGGTTACAACTACTCCCTCAACCCTGTCCAGGGGGAGGGGGAGTCCGACCTGAACCAGGGCTGGATCCCCCCTGACATTTCCATCCATGGCCACTACCCCTTCATGAACCTGTTCGAGGGGAATGAACTGGAGGAGATCGGCATCGGGGACTGGTGGGGGCCTGCCGGGCCGGGGAACACCTATTTCCGCAACCGTGTGCAAGGGGACGGCATCATCTATTACGATGCCTCCCATGGACAGAACCTGGTGGGGAACGAGACCACCGTGATGAGGGACCAGGACGGGGAGGCCCTTGAGAAACTGGAGCATGGGAATGTTGTTGCGGGAACGGTTCAGTGGGATCCTTCCATTCCGTCGCAGGAACTCCCGCTCTCCTATTACCTGGACAGCGTGCCGGAATTTTTCGGCGACCGGCCCTGGCCCCTGTTCGGTCCCGATACGGACGGACAGGGAATACTCCCTGCGCGGGAACGGTTCGAAAACCGCCCCTACCTGAATGTCTGGCCGGGCAGCAGTCCCGTGGGACAGTTTGAGAAGCTTGAGTTTTCCATCGAAAATGGAAAAACCTATGACAATCCCTTCGATCCGGACGAGGTGGATATGTCCGGCACCTTTGTTTCTCCTTCGGGGGACACCATCAGGATCAATGCGTTCTGGGACGGGAGTTGGTGGAAACTCCGGTTTGCCGGCGCCGAGACGGGAGACTGGCGTTACAGGGTCACGGTTCGCGACAGGGACGGGACCATGCACAAGGAGGGAGGGTTCAGGGTGACCGCATCCGGCTCAAAGGGATGGATCGGTCCTTCATCCGCGGATCCGCACTACCTGGCCCACCACGACGGCTCCCCCTATTTCGGGGTGGGAATGGCAGTTCCATGGCTGGTATACGACAGCAGGTATTATGAACAACCCGGATTGCTGGGAAGACTGGAGGAACACGGGGTCAACCTGATCAACTGGCTGTTTACCAGCTGGGACATCCAGCTGCTGCGGGACTCCTACCGGCACTATTCCATGGAAGACGCCAGGAAATTCGACCTGCTCCTGGCCGATGCGGAATCCCGGGGGATCAAGCTGGTGCTGGGGATCTGGATCCACGACCTGCTGAGGGATGCGCCCCATCCCTGGAGTGGTTTTTACGACTGGGGATCCAATCCATTCAACCAGCTGACCACGGCCACCGGTTTTTTCAGCGATTCCCTCAGCTGGGCGTACCAGGAAAAATACTACCGGTACATCATCGCACGCTGGGGTTATTCCACCTCCGTGGCCATGTGGCATACGGTGGCCGAGATCAACGGTACCAACGCCATCTATGACGACCTGGCCATGAAGAACCATCCGGATGGATGGCACAACCGGATCAACCGTTTTTTTACGGAAAACGATCCCTTCGGCCATCCCACAACGGTCTCCGGCAGCGGCGGGTACGATTTCAGTGACGGATGGGAGGTGACGGCCGTTCCCCAGGCCCATGAATACCCCTATCCGGCAGACAGGATCGTGGAGAATACGGAACGCATCGCCTACTGGGCCGACCGCCTTCACCGCGGCCACATGAAACCCGCCCTGATCGGGGAGTTCGGGAAATCGACCTACGAGGAGGGGATCTCGGAACATTTTCTCCACAACGGGATCTGGGCGGGGGTCATGTCGGGTGCCGCCGCCACACCCCTTCACTGGTGGGGGGGACAGATCTCTCAGAGGCCGGAGAATTTCAGCACCTTCAACGAGACCATGATGCGTTCGCTTCAGTATCTGGGACGGTTCCTCGGGGACACCGACATGAGTGCCCACGGGTTCACCCCCCTCTACGGGGCACCGGCCGGGGAGAAACCCTCACTGGAGGGAATGCCCGAAGGGGCTGCCTATGCGCTGAAAGGGGATTCCCTCTCCTTATGCTGGATCCATCATGTCCATGAAAACTCCACAGAGCTATTCGAAGGGGTGACGGTCACCCTTCCGGGGCTGGAAGAGGGTCAGTACAGGACAGAATTTTATGATCCCTGGAACGGGATGTGGCTGGACACCACCCTGATGGCCGACTGCATTGGCGGGACATTGCGCATCCCCTGCCCCGGCTTCACCTCCGACCTGGCCATGAAGGTCACCCGGGTGGATTCCCTGGGGGTCTCTGCTTGGGAGATCCCGGAGAAAAGCGGATTCAGCGTCTATCCCAACCCGAGTCACGGCCTGCTGCACGTCCGGCTGCCCGGCGGCGCCCGCCATATCCGGCTCCTGACCCTCACCGGACAGGTGGTGGAGGAGCATACCGCTGTGTCGGGCGATCCCTTCAGCATGGACCTCTCACAATACAGCAGGGGGATTTACCTCCTTCAGGTCAGCGACCGGGAGGGATTCCTGCGCTCCTCAAGGGTGATCCTGCTTTAATTTTCGTCAGACTTTTGCATCGGCGGATTTTTCCATTCACCCGACAGGGCAGCCTCCCCGGGCCCGTAGAGCCTCATCACCGCGTAGAAAGGTCCGTCAGGTGCGGGGAGCCAGTTCGGTTCCAGTTCAGGCCCGGGTGATTCGCTGCTGATGTAAAGGGTGAGCGAGCCGTCACCTCCGATGACGAAATTGTCTGCCATATTGGAATTCAGCAGGTAGCGGTCCAGCGGATTGTGAATGAAGAGCTGGGTGGCCGCATCATACATGGTAAGGGACCAGAAGGACTCCACCGGCGGGAAGTCCCCGGCTGGAAAGGTGAGGGTATAGCTGCCGAGGGCAGCGTTCAGCGGATTTCCGTTCACATCGACCAGGTAGGCCGGATAGATGGCTTCCTTCCCGGAATTCCCGTAGAGTCCCATGTGGGCTGCGGCAGCACGGATCAGGTAGAGATCCGGATGTCCGAAGTTCGTCTGTGCACTGTTCTGGAGGAATTCCCTGGTTCCGAAAATCTTCGCACTCATCAGCGGATCCGTACTGTTCCCGGCCAGGAAGGCTTCGATCTCACCGAAGCCCTGTTCCACCCCTTCATCAATGGCTTTGCGGACCTCCTCATCGAACCGGTCCGGGTCGAATCCATCCCTGCCCCCGATCCCCAGCCTTGCGATCCTTCTTCGCAGCATGATCTCGTCTTCCACCGGATCCATGTACCTGAGCATGGCATCCAGGTATACAAATGCCCTGGAAGTGAACTGGTCCCCTTCATTCCATACTGGTACTTCCTCTAATTCCCCGGCAGCCGGACTGACCTTTCCAAGGTATTCATTCAAGGTTTCAATCTGATACTGCTCCTGGATCCGGGCCACATTCGCCAGGTCCTGATCGTTCATCATCTGGGTGCGCACCACGCAGAAAAAGAAGTCTGTTTCACAGGGGATGACCTTATCTATTCCCTCCGGAACATTCCCTTTGAAGCCCGGTCCGGTGATCATATACTGTCCGTCGCCGTTTCCGGTGGTGAGGGTTCCCAGGTAGGCGAAGTTGTGCGTGTTCATATCAATGAGCTGGAAATGGTAAAACCTTTCCGGCTCCATCCCGGGAACGGAGATCACCACCGGTTCGTTGCGGATATCTGCCCAGAACATACAATACGGGGTATCCGCATTGGGGGTAACCACCACCTTATCCTCCGGGGTCAGCAACCGTGCATCACAACCCATGAAATTAAAGGGACCTTTATATTCCGGGGATTCTGCATTGAGCGTATACAGGTACATGGTCTTGTAGTTGACCACCATGGGAAATCCATAAATGTAGGCTTCCCTGGCAATCTCGCGGGCCTCATCGGGGGTGACCTCTGTTTCCTGCCTGCAGCCGCTCAGCAGGATCAGGATGGTGAACAGGGCGATCAGGAATGGGGTTCTTGCCATGGCATGTTTATTTTTGGTAAAGCTCCATAAAGATAGGGGATTGGAAGACACGACTCAAATGAAACCATAAAATGAGCGACATCTTCGATCAGTAGTTCAGGGGAAAGGCGAGAGAACCTGCGCCGCAAACCTGTTTTTTTCGGCAAAGGCTCCGTAATCCCAGGGCGGGGCAATGCACTCCCGGCACCAGTGACCTCCCAGCAGGACGGTGCGGGGTGTCAGTGAAAAACGATGGTCCTGGCAGCACTTCCATTCCAGTTTCTCATCCAGGTCGCCGTCCCACCCGGAGCTTTCCAGGGAACCTCCCCGGAACCGCGCCGCACTTACCAGGTCAGCCAAAGCCAGGGACAACATGTTCCGTGCTGCATGGTCCGTTGTTGCCTCGTCCCCTGTTGCCTTTTGCTGTTGTGCCACGCCAAAACCCAGTCCGGATTCATCGAAGCCATGTTCCAGCCGGCGGTATTCCCCATCCGGTCCCGGCATCGTCAAAGGGACCTCCCAGCCCGGGATCTCCTTCCACTTCCGGCATGATCCGAAGAATGCCTCCATTTTCCCCTGGTCATGGTGCCTGACCCAGTAGAGCGGCCCTTCCTTTTTCCCTGCCATCCTTTTCAGCTGGAGGTAGGTGGCCCGTTCCACCACCCACCGGAAGGGACGGGAGCGCTTGCTGCACCAGGCTGCCATTTTCAGAGGGGCCGGGAAAGCCTTCCACACCCCGTCAAAATAATCCGCCATCTGCTCCCCGCCTTCCCAGTGGCGGAGAAAACTGTTCAACCTGTCGGCATCCTCATAGTACTGCATATGAAAATTCTTCAGGGCAAACCAGTTGCGTTCCATTACCCGGCGGTAATCGATTCCCAGCATGCGGTAGAGCCGGTCCAGGAATTCCAGGTAGCTCATCCTGCAACCGGGTCCGCCCGACAGGTTGTAGAAGTTGCCCCAGAAACCTGAATCACCGGGCACCTCAAGGCAGGCGACCAGCGCCCTCCCTGCATCCCGTGCGGTGATGGTCTCCATCATCGAATGGAACGGCTGGTGGAACATGATGGGGTCCATCAGGGAAAAGATCCCGGGGATCATAATGAAGGTCTGCCTCAGGGAGACCCGGTGGCGGATGCGTGATTCCATCACGGCCAGTTCCCCGTCGATTTTCGAAAGGGCATAGTGGTCATACAGGCTCGGAATCAGGGGATCTCCTGTTCTTCCCACATGGATCGGAGGGAATCGGTCCCCGTACTGCGCCACGGAACCGATATGCACAAAGCGGGTATTCTCCGGGTCCCCCTCTTCAATGATCTCCACCAGGTTGCGCGTGGCTTCCGAATTGACCCGGTAAGCCATTTCGGGATCCCTGTCAGCCCCTGGAGAGATGAGCGCCATGGTATGCAGGCACCAGTCGATCCCCCGGCATGCTTCCTCCAGGTCGGCCCTGTTCAGGGCATCTCCCCATACGATCTTCAGTCCCCTCCCGCTGGCCACTCCGGGTCCCCTGAAGGGAGCGATCCCGGCAGCTAGTTCATAGCGCCTGAATGTCCTTTTGTTTTTTGCGGAGGGCCTGACCAGAAGGACCAGGTCGTACCGGTCCCGCATGTTCCAGAGCAACCTGAAGGCCTCAAATCCCATGGTTCCCGAGGCCCCCGTCAGCAGCACCAGCGGCCTGTCCTTCATTTGAGTCCCAGGATTTCCCCCCTCTCCAGGTTGCGGATCGCCTCTTCGACTCTCCGGCGAACCGTATCCGCCTGTTTGGCCTGGTTGATCCAGATGTTGTACTGCCGCTGGTGGGAGGGGCTCAGGCCGAAATAGTGTTTCCGTGCCACTGGATGTTCATCGAATGCCCGAAGGAGGGCTCCCGGGAGACCGTCATCAATCTCCGGCGGAACCACCTTCTTCTCCCACATGCCGTTGGCTTTGGCTGCCTCGATCTTTTCCATGCCGGGGGCTTTCATGCGGCCCTCCCTGATCAGCCGTGCCACATGCCGCTTGTTGAGTTCCGACCATGTGCTGGTCACTTTCCGTGGGGTGAATTTTCGCATATACTCCCGTTCGTCGATGGTCCTGAGCAGGCTGTCCACCCAGCCCATACAGAGGGCCTCGTCCAGTGCCATGCCATAATCAAAGGGGACCGGACCGGCCTCTTTCTTTTGAAATACAAGCCAGATCCCGGGGGAGGTCAGGTGGTTCTTTTCCAGCCATTCACCCCATTCCCGGACAGACCGCACCCGGAGGGTATCCAGTGGAGGGGATTTCGCCATGGGAGAGGAATATACGGCTAATTATTCATTTCGCAATGCCTCGTAAAGGATCCGCTCCTTCAGGGCCGACCTGGCCACCAGCTGGATCCAGATCCAGCCGTTGACCAGCAGGATCCCCAGCCAGAGGGCAATGGATGTGAAGGAGGTCCCTGTGTGGGCACTCAGAATGGAAGGAAGGGTGGCCACGACCGCAGCCATGAATCCGGTGATGATCCCTGCAAGCAGCAGCAGCAGGTACTCCCTGGCCACCAGGCGGCGGATCACTTGGCTGCTGTATCCCACCGCCTTGAGCAGCGCAATTTCCTGCTTCCGCTCCATGATGCTCCTGGAAAGCACCACCACCAGCCCGAAGGTGCCCACCAGAAGGCCGAGCACCCCCATCACCATGAAGATGGCCAGGTAGGTGTTGGTCACCGAATAGAACCGAACGAGCCGTGTGGCAGTCAGTTCCATATCCCATCCCAGGTCCCGCAATCCCCTTTCCAGCTCCGACCGGATCTGTGCAGTGTCTGAAGGCGCTCCATCCACCAGATAAACATGGGTTCCGCTGCTTTCGGGGAACTGCTCAAGGAACCTGCTATCGGAAATCAGCACATTGCCCTGGAAAATAGAGGGGGCCGTTCCCCCGATCAGCAGCAGGTCCATGGATCCCCCGTTGGAGTTGCTGTAAGTGAGGGTATCGCCCACTTCCATCCCCAGCCCCCATTTGATTACCGTTTCATCGGCGATGGCAGGGATCAGTCCCCCGGGGAGCTCCTGTTCCAGTGAGGACCAGGGGGACTCAGGGTCCAGGTATCCGGTCGTTGTCACAAAGGAGAACCGGCCTTCCAGCCTGGCCGGGTCGACGCCCAGCACCTGCGGATTCAAAACCCTGTTCAGGTTCAGGCAGCTGGCATCGTCACCTGTGGCCCTGCGCATCTGGACAAAGGAATAATCCCCTTCGAGGCCGAATTCACCCCTGACCTCTTCCCGGTTGAGATTTTTCAGCACGGGTACGGTCGATTCGGCATAATAGAGAAATCCTCCGGACCCGCTGGAAGGTTCATCTGCATTGCGGAAAAGGTCTTTGCGGTTGCTCCCGGTGGAGATCACCAGGAACGCGCCGATGGCGAAGAGCAGGATGATGCTCAGGCTCCGCGTCCGGTTCCTGAGCGCGTTTTTCCAGCTGAGCAGGAACAGGTTCAACTGCCTTTCGGAACCCCTCTGGAGGCGGGCCATGGACCAGATGAAAAAGAGAACAGATGCCAGCAGCAGAAGGCCGCCCGCAGTAAAGAAAACTGCAGCATTCACCAGTTCCCGCTGAATGACCTGGGAAAGGATCAATGCCAGTGCGGCCAGCCCGCTGGTTGCAAATCCGATGAAGAACCACCGCTGGCCGGAGATCCTGAATCCCCCGCTTCGGGAGTGCTCCCGGGTGTCCCCTTCGGTGCGGTATGACCTGAAGCGCTTCTTCAGCCTGCGCTGGAGGGGAAAGAAGATCGCCCCCAGGGCAATGAGCAGGGTAAGGAGAAGACCGGTGACCAGGGTGCCACCCCGGATCTCCATGTACATCATATCGGTACGGACCACATCTTTCCAGACACCGTTCAACGCCATGAATACCAGCCGGTTGTAAGCGATGCTCAGCAGCAGTCCCGCCAGCGCCCCCGCCAGGGCAACCACCATGCCCTCTGCCAGCATGATCCTGCGGATGGTGCGGAGAGGGATCCCCATGACCACGAGCGTTCCCAGCTGTTCCATCCGGCTTTCCAGGTTGAGCAGGAAAAGAAGGACGGTAAGGAGGATTCCTGCCACCAGAAGAAAAAAGCTCAGTCCCCCGAACAGCTGGGCAAAATCGACGCCTTCATTGGCGGCCGACTTCCCCCTGGCCCGGGTTTCCTCGAATGTGAATCCAAGGGTGCCGGGATCAAACCCTTCCAGGAGGTCATCCCTGACGGAAGCTTCCTTACCGGGGGAAACAGGAATCCTGACCGAAGTGTAGGTGCCAAAGCGGTTCGTCCACATCTCTCTGGCAGCGGTGATGGAGATATAAGCCTTGGGAATCCCCCCGTAAAGGTCCCAGTAATCCTCGTCCTTGTCCCTGATCTCCTCCAGGTCGATGGGAACACCCGTCTCCCAGTCGCGGCAGTTTCCGGCATCAGAGAGCCCGGGCAGATCGGGCATCAGCTTTCTGTCGGCGAACCTGCCTTCCATGGGAACCACCTCACGGACCACAAAGTCCGTCTCCCTCACCTCCAGTTCACGCAACGGTCCCACCACAAAGTAGCTGAGTGTTACCGTATCACCAGGACCGGCAGCAAGGTCATCGGCCAGCCACCGGTTGATGACCACCTCCTGAACGGATATTTCCTCTTCCGGAAGCGTGGAAACGAAGGAATAGGGGGTGGAAGCCGCACCTGCCGAGATGCTGTTCACAAAATAGGTGATGAGCGGCTGCGCACCGGCTTCACCTGCAAGCAGGCGGCTGGCCAGCGTATCGTCCATGAACACCCGTGCACTCTTGATATCCAGCAGCTGCCGCTCAGGCAGGTAAGACACCGCCAGGGAAGCATCTGCTGCTGAAAAATGACTCCGGAAGCTCTCCCTGATCCGGGGTCCGGCATCTGCCCCCGCGTTGCCGGCATCCCCGCCTCCCGCATCGACCAGCATGATGTTGATCCGCCCGGTGAAGTCCATCAGGTCCGACAGCCGGGACCTTGCGATGAACACATTGAAAGGGGCGGTCTGGGATACTCTGAGGTTGAAGTTGCCCAGTTCCTGTTCATCCGCCACCGAACGGATGGTCACCCTCACCGATACCGAGTTATCGGCATCCGAGACGAACGGGGCATTTTTGGGAACCAGGCTCGCCTTCTCGATCCTCAGCAACAACTCATCCCCCGGTCCCAGGTTGAGCCGGTTGGCCAGGTTCCGGCTGATGATGATGCTGTCCCCCTCCAGCGAACCGTAATATCCGCTGGTGCCGGCCATGTGATCGAATGACCGGTCGACCCCTGTAATATTGATCTGGTTGACGCGCAGCCGTCCGCCATCCGCCACTGCGATCCCCTCCTGCAACAAGACCGGGGAAACGGGTAGTCCCGTTTCCTCCCGCACCCTGTCCGGTAGCGAATCGGTGAAGTACCGGTCGCCCGCCCTGATCACATGGGTCACCTGTCCCAGCCGCAATTCCACGATCCGGTTGAGGCTGTATTCCACCGAGTCACCCACCATGAGCGCACCGGTCAGCACGGCGCCGCTGATGGCCACCCCCGTAGCCAGGAGAAGGTTTTTTCTGAGGTAGAAGATCAGGTTGTTCCGGATGAATCTGGCTATGGTCATCTTGAAATTTGACAGGGGTTTACCTCGGTTCCAATTTTCCGTTGGCGATTTCGTAGATCTTTCCCATCCGGTCCGCCAGTTCGGTGGAATGGGTGACCACCAGGAGGGTAAGCCCGTCCTCGCGGTTCAGTTCCAGCAGGAGGTCTGCCATCTTTTCAACGTTCTCCCGGTCAAGGGCCCCGGTGGGTTCGTCGGCCAGTAGCAGTCCCGGCTGATTGATCATGGCACGGACCACTGCTGCCCGCTGGCATTCCCCCCCGGAAAGCTTGCCAGGGAGCTTGTCGCGGAACTCCCATATTCCGACCCGCTTGAGCAGCATCTCGGCCCGCTCCAGCTTTTCATCGCGAACCGACCGCTCTTTTTCGAGGAGGGTCGGGATCAGCACATTCTCCAGCAGGGTGCACTGGGGAAGCAGGTGATGGAACTGGAACACGAATCCGATGCTCCGATTCCTGAATTTTTCCATCTCCCCGGTGCCGTAACGCGAGATCTCCTCTCCCCTGAAATGAATGGTTCCTCCGTCCGGGTGGTCCAGTCCCCCGACCAGGTTCAGCAGGGTGGTCTTTCCGGAACCGGACGGTCCAAGGATGGCCACCCTTTCGCCTTCTTTCACTTCAAGGGTTAGTTCATCCAGCACCGGCCTGAAGGTCCCGTCGGATTTGCTCCCGAAACCTTTGCTGACCTTGTCCAAGTGTAGTAACATGATCGTGGCGTTTGAATGTTGTATCCCCGCCAACCTATCCACTCCGCCGCTGACTCAGGCAGGGAACGCTGGTTGCGGAGGTGATCAGCCGACCTCGGTGGTACGCTTTTTCCGGGTGACGGCCTTCTTTTCCGGTATATCCTGCGATCCGATGGCCTCAGCATAGACGGCCACCATCCGTTCGGCCTGGATATCGATGTGAAAGTGCTTCCTGACCCCTTCTGCACCGTCCCTGCTGAGGCGGTCGAGCCTCTCCGGATCCTCCAGCAGCTCCTCCAGAGCCTTTGCCAGCGCCTCAGGAGTATTGGGTTCATAGACGGTCCCTCCGCCCGAGAGCTCCACGATCTCCGGGAAAGCCCCCAGGGCCGGCTGCACTACCGGTACCCCTGAAACCATGCACTCCAGCAGATAGATCCCGAAAGCCTCCCCGTTCCTGACAGGCACGGATACGACCGACACCTTGTCCAGGAACCTGCGAAGTCCCTCTTCTTCGAATTCCTCATGAAAATCAACCTGGTCCAGGAGGTTGTGCTGTTTCAGCCTGGCCCTGTTTTCGGCAATATACTTCCGGTCATCCCCGGTGGACCCGCCGGTCAGCACCAGCTCCACATCGCTGAATTGCTTCTTCTTTTTAAGGAGGATGAACGCATCCACCAGAATATCCATTCCGTTCTCGTGGCACAACCGGGAAACATATCCGATCCTGCGCTTCTTATCTCCGACAGGCCTGAAGGTATAGTCCTCCGGATCGACGCCGATGTGTACGCTGCGCAGCTTGTCTGCGGGAATGTTCATTTTCTGCTTCATCACTCCCGCATAATAATCGCTGACCGCGATGAACGACTTCACATATTCCCCCTTTTCTGCCATGAGCCTCCAGACATGCTCCCTGGCCGAAGGCTTCATCACATCCACCCACACATCCTCATCCTGAAGGGAGCTGATCACCGGCACATTGAGCCTTTCGGACAGCCGGTGTGCCAGCCCCAGCAGCAGGGCATTGGAGAGGTGGATCACATCGGGATCGCAGTTCTCCACGATCCAGTCCACCATCCGCTCCAGTTCATCCTTCTGCTGTCCCTCCTCGCCCAGCAGCATGGAGACAGTCATCTCCTCCAGCCCCTTGGCACGTGTGGAACCTGCGAACCGGGATGCCAGCTTTAACATCGGCTTGGAATTCAACATGTTATCGAACCATGCCGGCGCTTTTCTGAAGATGGGGAACTGTTGTTTCAGGTAGATGCTGATGGCCCCGTAAAAGACCGGGATCTCACGGCTCAGGTCATGTTCGTCCGAGAAGAGCGGAAGATACATGGGCAGTTTGACCACCTGGTGATCCGACTTCCGGAGTGCTTCCACGTATTTGGAATCCCGCAGGCAGTTCCCGCAGTAAAAACTTCCCCCCGAACCGGGTATGATGTGCATGATTTTCATTTCCCTGCTATTTTCCAGCTATTTACCAAAACAATAGAGCCTGCCGTCCTCTCCCGCCACGTAGAAGCGGCTTCCGGTGACCGCCGGATTGGCATTCACCGGGGTTCCCAGCTCATAGGTCCAGAGCGGCGCCCCTGTCTTCCGGTCCATCAGGAACAGGTCGCCCCGCATGTTGGCCGCCAGCAGCCGCTCCCCGATCACCACGGCAGAGGCATCAACCCGCGCCCCGGTGTTATAATTCCAAACCAGTTCCCCACTGTTTTTGTTCAGGCAATAGAGGTATTTATCCCGGTTCCCGATATAGACATGCTCACCGCTGGCCGCCGGCGATGCAATGAAGGGAAGGTTGGCTTCCCTGTTGGCGAACACCCACGCCACCTTCTGGTTGAGCAGGTCCACCGCTGAAAACCGGCCGTCATAATCGCCAACAAAGGCCATGTCGCCGCTGATGGTGGCCGAGCTGGCCACATAGGTGGAGATCTCCATGGTGATGCGCGCCTTCCCGGTCAGGACATCCACCATGTGAAGCAGTCCGTCACACCCCCCGAACACCGCCATGCCGGCGTAGATGGCGCAGGAACCGTTGATGTAGTTGTTGGTTTCATATTTCCACAGCCCCTCACCGGTTAGCGGATCGATGCCGTGCAGGTAGTAATCATAGCTTCCCACCATGAGCACCTTCCGGTCCCCTTTGCTGTAATAGGCCGCTGATCCCATGATCTGGTTCTCCGCCCTGTAGGTCCACCGGATGGCCCCGCTCTTCAGGTCGACGGCATAGAGTGCTCCATCCAGGTTCCCCACATAGACCATTCCGTCGATGATCAGCGCCGGTGCCTCGATGCTGTTCTCGGTGATGATCTTCCACCTGAGGGTCCCGTCGCTGTTGACGGCATAGAGGGTTCCCCGCAGGGTTCCCACCACGACGATCCCGTCACAGGCCACCGGAGCAGCCTTAATGCCATCCTCCATTTTAAAGTTCCATAGCAATGCTGGCTGATCGGGGATGCTGGCCCTGCTCACTCCTGTCAGTTCGGCATCGCCCCTGAAGTTGCCCCAGCAACCGGATCCCTGCCCCCTCAGCTCCACCGTTCCTGACACGACCATCGCCGCCAAAAGCACCAGTCCTGCTAGGGCCTTCCCCGAAAGCGCAAAAAGACTCCTGTTCGGAAATTGAGAGCTCTTTCTGAGGTGTATCCCTTTCGAAAAATGAATGCTCATTTTCATATCTTGTTTTTTTCTGATCTTTCTCACCCTCCCTTCCCACTAACCGGCTATCGACTGACTGACTTTCGACTCTCGACTATCGACTGACGACTCTCGACTGACGACTCTCGACTGACGACTCTCGACTGACGACT
>CAZNSZ010000029.1:17907-23940 GCA_964575865.1 uncultured Bacteroides sp.
TCGACTGACGACTCTCGACTGACGACTCTCGACTGACGACTCTCGACTGACGACTCTCGACTGACGACTTTCGACTTTCGACTTTAGACTTTCGACTTCCTCGCCAGGGCCCCCGTCGGGCACGCATCGGCCGCTTCCAGGGCCACCTCCCTCAGCCCGTTGGAGAGGCTCTCGTTGAAGGGGATCCCCACTTCTACCTCAAATCCCCTGCCAATAAAGGTCATTCCGTATTGTTCCCGGTGCTTTTCCGTGATCCGGACGCAGATCCCGCACTTGATGCATTTGGACGGCTCGTAGATCACCGCATCGTGCTGGTCCAGCTTCCGGCAGGTGACCCGCTCCTCCGACCGGAACCGTTTCTGGTCCGCCCCGTAAGCATCCGAATAGATCCGCAGCCTGCAGTTCACCAGCTCGCGGCAGTCGCAGTGCATGCACCGTGCCGCCTCCTCCATCACCTGCTCCGGTGTGAACCCGTCGGCCATCACCGCAGGCTCTATACGCTCACCTGGCACCGATTCCTTCAGGTACTCGGCATGCTCCTCCTCCAGCAGTTTCCCGAACCGTGAGTTGAACATGAACGGCTCTCCCCGGACCTCCTTCCCGTTCAGGAACTGGTCCACACTGAAGGAGGCTTCCTTTCCCTGTCCCAGCGCCCGGATGGCCATCCTGGAAGGTTTCAGTGCGCTCCCCACGACAAAGACACCGGTCCCAGCCACCCGGTAGGTGGTTGGATCGGCCTGCACCCCTTTAGCGTCCATGGGAAGCCCCCAGTCCGAAACTCCGCTTTCCCCCTTCCCCGCAGCCACAACCACCGCGTCATATGTTGAAACAAGGGCCTCGAAACCCTTCCGGTCCACCTCCTCGCTGAGCCGGAACTCCACCCCCGCCTTCCGGATAAGCGCCACTTCCCGGTCAAGCACTTCAGGAGGCAGCTCCTCCCCGGAAACCTCTTTCCGCATGCTGCCTCCTGCGCTGCCGTTCCGGTCGATCACCACACAGTCATGTCCCAGCAGGGAGAGGTGATAGGCGGCGGCCAGTCCGGCGGGGCCCGCTCCCACCACCGCCACATTTTTTCCTGAGGAGGGAGCCCTTTCCGGGAGCCATGAGGCTTCCGACTCCAGATCATGGTCCCCCGCATATCTTTTCAAAAGGCATATGGAGACGGCACCATCCATCGGTTTCCTGCGGCAGGCCCCCTCGCAAGGTGCCGGACAGATCCTGCCCAGTACGGCCGGAAGGGCGATGTCCTTCTTGACCACCTGCAACGCCTCGCTGAATTTCCCCGCCGCCAGCAGCCTGTTCATCAGGGGAATATCCATGTGGGCCGGACAGGTGATCTGGCAGGGTGCCTCACAGTCACCCACATGTTCGCTCAGGATCAGTTCAAGTGCGGTCTTTCTGGCTTCCCGGATCTCCTCATCCAGGGTGATGATATCCATTCCCTCCTCCACCTTCACCGAGCAGGAGGGCCTCAGCTTGTCGCTGTTCCGTTCCCTGATCACACACACCATGCAGGAGGTGAAATGATCATTCCCCTTCAGGTAGCACATGGAGGGGACCTCCGTTCCGCTCTCCCTGATCACATCGATCAGGACCGCTCCCTCCTCCGCTTCAACGACCCTGTTGTCTATCTTAAGCTTTACCATTCCTCTTCACTTTATCGCACAATCACCGCATTCTCGGGGCAAACCTGCCGGCAGCCGTCACACTGTATGCACAGATCCGTTTTCACCTCATGTTTCTCGTGGGGGCGGAATTCGATGGCATCGACCGGACACTCCTGTGCGCAGAGGGTACATCCGATGCAATCGTCGGTGATCTCATACCTGATGAGGTCCTTGCATTTCCCGGCGGGGCATTCCCCCCGGATGTGGGCCTCGTATTCCTCCCTGAAATACCTCAGGGTGGATAGAATGGGATTGGGAGCGGTCCTGCAGAGACCGCAGAGGCTCCCTTTCTGTGTCCAGTGAGCCAGTTGTTCCAGGTTCTCCAGGTCCTTCTCCTCGCCCTTCCCTCCCGTGATCTTCTCCAGGATCTCCAGCATCCGCTTGGTCCCGATCCGCCCGAAACTGCATTTTCCGCATGCTTCGTTCTGGGTGAAGGTCAGGAAGTAGCGTGCAATATCGACCATACAGTCGGTATCGTCCAGCACCACCAGTCCCCCGCTGCCCATCATGGCCCCCACTTCATTGAGCGATTCATAGTCGATGGGGGTATCGGCTTTCCACGAAGGAACGCACCCTCCGGAGGGCCCGCCGATCTGAACCGCCTTGAAGGTCCTTCCGTTGGCCACGCCTCCGCCCACCTCCTCGACCACCTCCCGGATGGTCATTCCCATGGGCACCTCGATGAGTCCGCCGCGGGCCACCTTGCCTGCCAGGGCAAACACCTTTGTTCCCTTGGATGCCCCCCTGCCCACTCCGGCAAAGCGTCCGGGAGAGTTCTTGAGTATATAGGCAATCTGTGCGAAGGTTTCCGTATTGTTGATCAGAGTGGGCCGGCCCCACAATCCTTTCACCGCCGGGAAGGGCGGACGGATCCTGGGGAATCCCCTTTTGCCCTCGATGGATTCCATCAGCGCGGTCTCCTCACCGCATACGAAAGCCCCGGCGCCCTGGTAGACCGAAAGCTCGAAATCGAAGCCCGTCCCCAGGATATTCTTGCCCAGGAATCCCTGTTCCCTGCAGATGTCAATGGCCTGTTTGATCCGGTTCACCGCCAGCGGGTACTCTGCCCGGATATAGAGGATCCCCTGCGATGCCCCTACGGCATACCCGGCTGCGATCATCCCTTCCAGGATCCGGTAGGGATAGGATTCCAGCAGCATCCGGTCCATGAACGCCCCCGGATCACCTTCGTCGCCGTTGCAGATCACATATTTCTTGTCACTTTCCTGGGAGGCCACCAGCTTCCATTTCTGGCCGGTGGGGAACCCGGCTCCCCCCCTCCCGCGGATCCCGCTTTCGATGATCTCCTCAACCACCTCGGAGGGAGTCCGCTGTGTCAGGGCCCGGATCAGTCCGGTGAAACCCTGCCGCTCCCGGTACTCTTCCACATCGATGGGATTGATGATCCCCCGGAACTCAGTGGCCATGGGAACCTGCTTGCCCAGGAACGAGGAGACATGCTTCTCCCTCACATCCAGTGCATACCGGTCCACCCCCTCCCACCGGCTATCGTCCCGCAGGGTGTCCGCCGCCTGAAGCAGCTTGCCGGTGAGTCGTTTCAGGAACCCGTCCGGCTGGAAATGTTTCTCCACGATCTGTTCCACGTCGGCTGCATTGACTTTGGAGTAGAGGGTGGGTTCACCCTTCACGGGAACCACCTCCACCAGGGGCACCTGGTGGCACATCCCCACGCATCCCACATGTTTCAGCTTGACATTCAGACCTTTCCGGTCGATGGCATCCCTGACCGTATCCCGGATCTCATCGCTTCCGCTGGCCACGCAGCAGGAGCCCAGACCGATGCGGATCTCTCCCTTGACCGCTGACCCGTCGGCATACCGGTATTTTGTTTTCGTGGTTTTCCCTGTCTGGCTTTCAAAATCCTTCAGCACGGAGGCCACCTGGGAGGTGGACACATGCCCGTAGGTGACCTGGTCGATCTGAACCACCGGTGCCAGGGTGCAGCACCCGAGGCAGTTGACCTTTTCTACCGTATATTTTCCCGAGGGGGTGGTGTCTTCAGTGGCGCCGAGACCCAGTTCCCGCTTCATGGCATCGTAGACCTGCACTGCACCTTTCACATGGCAGGCGGTACCCACGCAGACCTTGATCATGTGCTTCCCGGCGGGAGTGAACCTGAACTGGTGATAAAAACTGGCCACCCCCACGATCTGTCCGGCAGTGATCTCTGAGATCTCGCACACCCTTCTCAATGCCTCTTCGGGCAGGAAGTTGTATTTTTCCTGAATGGCCTGCAGGATCGGGATCACCGCTTTAGGCTCCTTCCCCAGGCTGTTTACTATTCCGTCTATAACCTTCAGATCGATCTCCACGCTTCCTTCTCCTTCAATTATTCACCAATACAATACAGGTGCTCCAGCCCGCGCAGGTAGATCACCCCGTCTGCAAATGCCGGAATGGCAAACGCTTCTTCCCCGAGGGAAGGCTGGCCGAGTACCGTCCCGCTGCGGTCGGCGGTCAGGATGTGGGTGACGCCTCCCATGTCCACCATAAAAACTTTCCCGTCCGCCACCACAGGCGAGGAATAGAATCCGTCATTGAATTCCCTCTCCCAGATCTTCTCCCCGGTTTTCGCATCATAACAGACAATGACCCCGTAGGTGGTGGCCAGGAACAACAAACCCTGGTAAGCCACCGGGCTGGAGGCTTCTGACATGTACTCGTCGTTCTCCCACACGA
Organism: uncultured Bacteroides sp.; assembly: GCA_964575865.1. Taxonomy (GTDB): domain Bacteria; phylum Bacteroidota; class Bacteroidia; order Bacteroidales. Next base: position 22,275 of record CAZNSZ010000029.1, read on the forward strand.
AGGTGGTGCCCGGTTCCGGCTTCACGGCGACTGTACGTGCATACTCGTTGGTCCCGAAGACCAGTCCGTCCCAGTAGGCAGCCGAGGGTCCCACTTCCCCCATCAGCGCCTCCACCTTCCATATTTCTTTTCCTGTATCCAGATCGTGCGCCATGATGTAGGGATCACCGGTGGTGACGATCTGTATCTTGCCGTCCACCTCGATGAGGATGGGTGACGACCAGGCGATATGGACCTGACGGTCCACGTCCCAGATGGTTTCTCCGCTGGAGGTGTTCAGGGCGAGCATCCGCCCCTTGGTATTGGTGTCGTACTGCACCACCAGCTTGTTCCCCCAGACCTGCAGCGAGGAGGAGTGTCCGTAATGGTTGTTGGGGACCCCCAGGTTCCTTCCCCATACCTTGTTCCCGTCCAGGTCGAAGGCGATTACATCGCCCGTGGCGAAGATGGCGTAGATCCTCCTGCCGTCCACCGCCATGGTGGGGGCTGCCAGCCCGGTATCATCGGTGACCCGCGGCATGGTGGCCGGTGATCCGGGAATACCCGTCACCGGTTTCTCCCAGATCAGCTGCCCCGTATTCCGGTTGTAGCAGGAGACCACCCTGGCCTGCGCATCCCCCCCGGAGATGAAAATCCGGTCGCCCCAGATGACCGGGGAGTTGTAGCCGGGCTTGGAGGTGGCCACCTTCCATTTGATGTTCTCGCCGGTGGCGCCGTTCCACTGGGTGGGAATGTTCCTGAAAGGGAATACCCCGTGCCCCATGTACCCCCTGAAGGTGGCCTGGTTGTTTCGCATCTGCTCCCTGCTGAAGGAGGTTGCGGCTGCTGTGGACGCCGCTGACGGGGATGCCGCTGCCTGGCCCTGCCTTCCGTCGCCGGAAGCAGCCTGCCCGGATCGTCCCGCACCCGGGTCCGTACCGGTTTCAGTCCCTGTTTCGCCGGTCACCTCTCCAGCCAGTAATTCCCCGCCATCCCCGGAGGCTGAAAGGGTATCACTGTCCACCCCGGGGGTGTCGGTTCCGGAATCAGCGGTGGGGAACACCTCGATCACCTCTACATCGCTCCTCGCGGGGGCAGGCTGGTCGGTGATCCCCATCTCCTGGTATTCCTTCAGGAAATCATTGGTGAGAATGGCCGCCACCAGTGAGAGCCCCAGGATGATTCCTCCGGACAGGAAAAGCCAGTATTGCGCATTGGCCCTGGCTTTCAGGATCTCCTCGGTGACCTCTTCGGGCCGCTCGATGCGTGCCCTCAGGTCGGTGTATATCTTGAGGGAGATCGCCAGGACAATTCCTCCGAAAAGCAAAAGGTAGGTCCCTGTCTTCACCTGCCAGCGGCTGGTGAAGTAGGCTTTCCTGGCCAGAAGGTCGAAATCTCGGATCTCCTTTTTCAGGGCCTCGTTGTTGGGATCCTCCGACAACCGGCTCACCAGCGATTCGATGGCTGCGCTTTCAAGGGGCTCATGCAGCTTCATCTGCCAGAAATTCAGCAGCAGCAGCAGGGCGACCACCCCGCAGAAAATCCCGGAGATCTGCGCGACCCTCCTGGCAATCTTTAATTTATTTTCAAGGTCCATAACTTCAGATTTTCAAACTTCTAACCTCTAACTTTCTAACTCCTAACCCCTAACCTCTAACCTCTAACCCTTAACTCCTGTTGACTCGCT
>CAZNSZ010000029.1:24040-47136 GCA_964575865.1 uncultured Bacteroides sp.
CTAACTCCTAACCCCTAACCTCTAACCTCTAACCCTTAACTCCTGTTGACTCGCTCAACAGGACAAAAATCCATACACCTCCCGCAGCTGAGGCAGTTACCCCTGTGGGGTTCATAATCCTCCCGTTTCCTGAACACCACCTGGTTCATCAGCATAACGCCCAGCACCAGGCCCAGGAAGCCCCCCAGTGCCCATCCCCCTGTCCGGTACTGCTCCCGGATGGTCCCTGCCCTTTGTACGAGCTCATCAAAAGTCTCCCCCGACTTCAGGAAGGCCTGGATATCCAGGTTCTCTTCATCGGCTCGAAGTTCCGGCTGGCTGATCATCAGCTCCGCCAGGTAGACATCGGGATGGACGCGGCTCAGGAAAATGTGGGACCGCGATCCGATCCATCCGAACAATACCGCCAGCACCGGGATCAGGGCCACATACCCGATAAATTTCCTCAGGTTGGAACGGGTCACTCCCGGGGTCCGGTATTTCTGGTCCACCGGCACCTCGATGGCGTCAAAGGGACAGGAATCCTTGCATAGCTTGCACTTGATGCATTCTGCAGGGGTAATGGTCAGGTGCTTCCGGGAGAAATAGGACATCCAGCTCAGCAGCACACCGTAGGGGCAGAACACCCGGCAGTAGGGACGGGCAAAAAACATCCCCAGCAGCAGGAACAGGATGCCCAGGGTGATCATCAGCACCGGCCCGTCCATCCTGAAAATGCCGATGAAGGGATCGTACCGGCAGATGATGAAATCGCTTCCGGTAGCCGCGAACAGCACGGCAAGCCCCAGGTAGAGCACCGGAATGAATCCCAGCGCTTTCCTGACCCAGCTGGGGACCGAGACCGGTTTGATGACCAGCAGGTCCTGGATGGCACCCAGGGGACAGACCCCTCCGCAGAAGACCCTGCCGAAGAAAAGGGCGAAAAGCAGGGGGGCCAGGAAGAACAGCAGGGCTGTAAGGGAGATGGCATAGGCCGGATCGAAGATGGACAGGGCCACATTCTGAATGGCCCCGATGGAACAGATGCAGCCGTCCCGGTAGAACCCGAAATAGACCAGGGCAAAGATGGAAACCCAGAGGATTCCCCTGCGGGACCGCTTTTTTATCACCAGCCAGGAGACCAGGGCCAGCATCGCCACCAGGACCACCACATCGAAGAACTCCATGGCCACTGCCCGTGGTTCCGGAGTGGTGGGACTTGGCTGTACATAGCCTGACTCAAATTCCGGTTTGGGGAACCGTTGCTGGGCAACCAGGAACGGTCCGGTGACCAGAAGCGCCAGCAGGAAGAGGAGACCAATGCGACGGATGCGTTCCTTCATGTTATCCTTCCTCCTGATTGGTCCAGTCCCCCTTGATCAGGTAGGGCTCGTCTGCGGGAACCCTGCTGATGGCCTTGGAGGGGCACGCCGCTGCAATGGCACACTGGTTGCAGTTCAGGCACAGGTCATGCCGGATCTGCAGGTGAAGGGAACCGTTCCCGAATGACGAGCATCCCTTGACGCATTTGGCACACCCGATGCACAGCTCTTCGTCAATGATGTATTCAAAATAGGGTTCCTCGATGAATTTCCTCTGGATGGCTGCCGTGGGACAGAGCTGGTTCTCAGCCCCGGTCTCCAGCTTGGCACCGGGTTTGAAATACCCCCCGCACAGATCACAATAGCCGCAAAGGTCATAGGCATGCACGCATTTCACGGCCGAGACCGCCTTTACGCATTCGGTGGCGCACCGGCCGCACTGGGTACATTTGAACGGATCGATCTGCCACACATATTCCGGGCCCTTCCCGCTGCGAGCCAGCGCCAGTGCCCCTGTTCCGGCCACCGCTGTCCCCAGGGCAAGTCGCATTCCCTTATGGATAAAGGCGCGCCTTCCGATCCCCTGTTGCTTATCCATTTTCTTTCCCATCACTGTCTCTGGTTAACCTGGCTTCGGGCAGTGAGCAGCCATTCAGTTTATTGCAGCTCCTGCACCGGTAATTATCCGTACACTGCGACTCCAGGGTGACCTGGTTCCTGGACAACAGCAGGCCCGCACCGGCAGCCATCGCTGCCAGGATCCCGCCCCTGGCTACATGTCGTATGAAAGTTCTTCTAACCATCCTTCTTCGGTTCAAATATCCGTACCATATCCCTGTCGAAATCCAGTGCGTAGATGGTCCCTTCTTCATCCACACAGACATCCGGCGCCTTCCCCTCTTCCTTGAAGATCGCAGGCGGGGCCACCACACTTACCAGTTTCCCTGACTGTTCGTATATCTTGATCCGGACCATCCCTTTCTCACTGGTCAGGAAATTTCCGTCGGGCATGGCGGCGATCCGTGCAGGGTTGCAGCATCCCTGGAATCCGTCGATGTCATAGGAAGCCTTCTCCCAGAACCCCCTCATCCGTCCATCGTCACTGTAATTTTCTACGGCATGTTTCCCCGGGTTCACCACCCAGAGCTCTCCGTAAGCATCGATGATCAGGTCGAAATTGGGACTGGGCACAATGAATCCATGCCCCTCATCGCTCTCTGCCTTTCCCTCAAACTGATCAAGGAGCGTTCCCTGTGTGTCGAAAATCAGCACCCGCCGGTTCCCGGCATCGGCCACATAGACCCGGTCCCCTTTCACGGCCAGGGAGGTGATCACCGCCCGTTCGCCAAGGTCCTCCCACTGCTGCAGCAATTCACCGGAAAGGGAAAACTTGGCCACGTACTGTTTGTATCCGATGTAAAGGGCCGACTCACCGGCTTCAATACAGGTGGGACCCGGAAGGATCTCATGAAGCATGGCCTTTGATCCGTCCCTGGAGATGGTGGCCAGCGAGGCTTCCCCTGCAATGTAAAGGGTGTCCTTCAGATAGCTGATGCCGGCCGGGGCCAGCAACCCCAGGGAAAGATTGCGGGTTTCGTCGTGTGAGATGAGGGATTCATCCACGACCCTGAGGTGGTCCACTTCGAGGGCATAGGGATTGCTCCCCCTTCTGTCAGGCCTCTTGCTGAAAAAGTCGACCGCAATGACCCCGATGATCACCCCGATGATCACCAGCACCAGGATGGTAAGCATTCTTCTGTTCATACCCTTATCGTTTTCATCCTGTTCACCTTACTGGCGGTCCGCCGCCAGATCGATACACACCATGGTCTTTGAGTCACGCATCACCATGTAGCCGTCCGCCACGGCAAGCGGGCCCCAGGCGTCATGTCCTTCCACCACCCGGTAACTGTCCAGCTCGATGTACTCCCGGGTACTGGGCCTGGCAATGGTCAGGGTGCCGTCATCACTGACGATGAATAACTTTCCGTCGGCGATCATATAGGGTCCCAGCCCGAACCGCTTATCCTGCCCGCTGGACCAGATCACCCTGGTAAAGTCCTCCGGATGCACGCAGATCAGCTGGTTGCGCAGTGGTCCCGCATCCTTGGGCAGGATCCCCAGCAGGTGACCCTGGAATTCAACCGGCGTCTGCTGTTCCGAAGCCAGCCCATCCTTGGGGGGATATTCGTTGAGGACCTCCACATTGAACTGTGCTCCGGCGGGTGTTACCTGCAATACCATGCTGCCGGCCCCGTAGCCCGCCGTCAGGAACACCTTTCCGTTATCGAAACAGACGGGCGACGGGGCCACCACCTGGTGGTTCCAGGCGCTGGTCTGCCAGAGGACCGATCCCTCCCGCTCACCTTCGGCAGCCACAGCGAACACCCCGCCGTAGGCGCTGTATACATACATTTTCACCCCGCCGTATTCCCACGGGACCACGGAGGAGTGCGACATTTGCCATCCCTGTTCATTGGGAACCTCCCAGAGCACCTCACCGGTCTCCAGGTCTACGGCGACCATCAGCACGCTACCCCCGACGGCGATAATGGCCTTCCCGTCATCGATCAGCGGGCACTGGCCCGTATACCACAGGGGGATCTCAGCCTGGTAATCCTTTTCCACGTTCAGGCCCCAGACAAAGGAGCCGTCCTCCCGGCGGACGCACATCACGTGGCTCCGCGGACCGATGGTGACCACATACTCCTCGGTGACTGCCGGAACCGTTCTCGACATCCCGTGGTTCCGCTTCAGGTTAATGAAATATCCGCGCTGCCAGATTTCCTCCCCGTCCACCAGTGAAAAGCAGCGCAGGATGTCGGCCCGTTGCTCCTCGTCATAATCCATCACATAAACTGCACCTTTGTAGATGGCTGCACCGGCATGCCCTTCGCCCAGCTCCACGCTCCATTTGATCACCGGTCCGCTCTCAGGGAACCGGTCAATGAGCGACACGCCGGAGCGGCTGATGTTATCGAAATGCTCCCCCCTGAACCTGGGCCAGGTCTCCTGCAATTGATTCTCCAGGGTCCCCATTTCAACGAAGTAGGCCCCTATGTCGATATCGGCCACCACACCGCCTTCACCACGGTTATCCAGTCCCGGCTCAGATGTCACAAACTCCCTGACCGGGTCCCTGGTCAGCCACCAGCCGATGGAGACCAGGCCCGCCAGGACCAGCAGGCTGGAAATGATATGTTCCGGTTTTAATCTGACTTTCACTTCGCGTGATCTATCTTTGGATGCTTTATTCTCAATTTGGTTTAAAGGTTCAGGCTACATTCCTGATGTGGTATCCGATGAGCTTATCACCGTGCCGGACGAGCAACATGCCGTGGTAAATGGAGGGCCTTGCCCAGTGAGGCCCCGATCCCTCTGTCACCCGGAAAGTGCTGACAATTTCGAAGTTCCCGGGATCGGCCGTCACCAGGGCCATATTCCCCCTCTGCTCTTCGTAACAGTACAGCATCCCGTCCGCATAGATCACCGGGCCCTTGTTGTGAAACTCGCCGATCCATGTGATCTCTCCCGTGCGCCAGTTCATGCAGACCCACTTCCCGCTGTTCCTCCCGGTAAAATTGGACCCGTAAAGAAATCCGTCCACCAGCACCACCCCGTGGTTCTGGTTGTCGAAGGTCCGGTCCAGGTACTTCTCGCTCACCGATCTGCCATCGGGAGCAATCTCCAGCATGACCGATTCCCTGTCCCAGCCGTTGGAGATCCACAGGGAACTGTCCTGATAAACCGGGGTATTGGCCAGGATGGTGGTGTTATCGCCGTTGGCGTCGTAAAAATTGTAATGGTAGGTCCAGAGGATCTCTCCCTGTTCCGGATCGATCCCCACCACATGGGACCGGGTGGCGGTGATCACGTAGGGGTTCCCGCAGTGTTCGATCAACTGGGGTGAAAGGTTGGACCGCTGGGCACTCAGGGATTCGGACTTCCAGCGGAGTTCCCCGGTCATTTTATCCAGCGCGATGACCGTCGTGGAATCGCCTGCCGGCGTGGTGATCACCAGGTCATCCACCAGAAGGACCGATTCGGATACACCGAACATGTCCCAGTGGCTGTAATAGGTCTCGTGGAGATCGACACTCCAGATCTCCTCACCTGTGGATGCGTGGTAACAACCCAGGTGGTCAAGGCCCGACAGCACATACACCCTCTCCCCTTCCACGGTTGGGGTGCAACGGGCATCAGGAAAGGACTGATTCCAGCTGGGCCCATAGGGTACCTGCCAGAGAATCCGGCCCGTATGGTCCATGGCTGTCAGGTATTCGGTACTGTCCTTTGTACCGGTTACATAGATCAGGTCCCGGGTGGCCACGGCCGAGGAAAAGCCACGTCCGATCCCATCGGCCACAAACAGGACCTCCGGCCCCCCTTCGGGCCACTCCTTCAGCAACATGGAATCGGGGTAGCACCCGTTCCGGAAAGGGCCCCGCCACTGGGCCTCCTGCGCAGAAGCCCACATTGTTGCCAGCATGGTCACCAGCAGTCCCAGCACAGCCTTCCGAACCTCCATATATCCAATGATTTGCCGCATTGTTCTCATTACCAGCCCCCACTAACCTTCTAACCTCTAACCTCTAACCATCTAACCCCTAACCTTATACGCTACAATCGCATTCCCATGCCTCACATACAGCACCCCGTCATGGATCATCGGGTGCGCCCAGTGCTGTTCGGTACCGAGGGTCACACGGGTCTGGCCGGTCACCTCGAACCCGGAAGGATCAGCCTTCACCAGGGCCAGCTCTCCCCGGTCACTGTAGCAGTAAAGCATTCCGTCGGCATAGATCACCACGCCTTTCCCGATGGACCGGGAGGCGTACATCTCCTTCCCGGTCTCCCAGTCCAGGCACCTCCATTCGCGGTTCTGATCCCCGGAGCCATAGATATACCCATCCACCAGCACAGCGCCGCCCATGCGGCTGTCAATGGTTTTGTCAGTCCAGACCAGGGAGACGCTGCTGCCATCCCCGTTGAGTTTTACTTTCCCTCCACCCTGTCCGTATCCGCTGAAGAAATAAAGCGCTCCGTTGTGGTAGATCGGGGTGTTGGGATGGACCGAATACTGATTGGGATGACGGTGTGACCAGAGTACCTTTCCATCTCTGGCATCGATCCCGATCAGATGGGATGCGGTATGGGTGGCCAGGATCTTTCGACCATTGTGTTCGAACAGGAGGGGCGTGCAGTATGCCGACAGTTCTCCGACGCCGGGACTGCTCCATACCAGTTCCCCCGAATGCCGGTTAAGCGCCACCACATTGTTCCTTCTTCCCCCTGGGGTAATATATAGAATATCCCCGTCAACGACGGGGGTTTCGTTCACTCCCCACTGGATATTCTTCCCGTCGAAATCCCTGAACAGTTCCTTGCTCCATACGATGTCACCCGTGGCCGCATTGAAACAGACCAGTTTTCCCATGCCGCTGAGCAGGTAGACCCGGTTCCCTGCAATGACCGGGGTGCCACGGGTACCATACCAGCTTTCCGAAAATTCGGGTCCGTAGGGTTTGCGGTAGATCAAAGCTCCCATGAGGTCGAATTTGAACAGATACCCTGTCTGATCAATCATTCCTGTGACATAAAGAAATCCGTCCGATACAGCAGCGGAAGAATGTCCCTGCCCCAATCCCTCGTAGCTCCACTTTATCTCAGGGCCTCCCGAAGGCCAGGACTTCAGCAGTCCCGTTTCAGGGTAGATCCCGTTCCTCATTGGCCCCCTCCATCCAGTAACTTCCTGTGCCTGAATATCTAAAGTTAAAATACCGAGTCCAATCAATATCCATGTGATCCGCTTCCTCATACTCATCATCGTTTTGTTTTTAAAAAGCTCAAAAATAACACTATTCCACAGGATTACATGGTGTTCGGATCAGTACCGGCGTTATTCAGAATGAATCTAATTTTGACAAAAATTAGCATGTATCGCATTAATTATGAAACCTTTAGATTAGCAATTGTGTACCAGTGAGAGTGAACGCCCGGTTCCGGGGTGCCTGGGGGTGTTGGATAATAAACTTTTATTATTATAAATTTGGACTCTAACTAAATTCCCTAATAAACCCCGAAATACCCGGTTAATTTTATTCGAGTCAGTATGACGGATAAGGCACATTACGCTGTTGTCGCAGGAGAACTCGCCCCTGGTGCCAGGGTGACCGATGAAAAATTCAGCCGGGTCCCGGACCTGATCAGGGCCTCCTTCCAGGCCGTCAACAGAATGGTGCCGGATTCAGGGAAATTGAAATATGAGATCATCCGCATGGACGAGTTCCTTGCGCTTTCAGAATCACCCCTGCACTCCATGCGTTCAGTGATCATGTTGTTCAGTGCATTCCGGTTCCTTTCACAGAAGGAGCTGTCGGAAAAGCTGGAACTGAAAATGTGCGAGGGACTGGGACCTGTGGAGTTTGCGCAGGAACATCTGAGGGAATCGGATGGAACCGCGTTCCGCGCTGCCTCGGCCGGACTGACCCAGATGAAAAGAAACCAGCGCCTCTTTGTCGAAACTGCGGATCAGTCACTCAAAGATGAATTCGCACTGACCTGCCATTTCATGGATATCCTGATCCGGGGATGGTCCGATGAACAGGCCGAGGCGATGTTCCTGAACCTGACAGGGAAGAACCAGATGGAGATCAGCCAGATGCTTGGCATTTCACAACCCGCGGTGAACAGAAGACTGAAAGCTGCGCATTCTGACGCGATCCACAAATTTATCGAACGATTTGAACAACTCTTAAGCAAGAAGGAAACGTCATGAAGCCTCTGCACTGGATCACCGTAGTTATCGCATTCGGACTGGCCACCTGGTTCATCTACCGGACCAGGGAATCACAGCCGAGGATCGATGAGGTGATCGACCTGAACTGGAGGTTCGTGCTGGACGATCCTGAATATGCCCACCTTCCGGAGTTTGACGATTCGGACTGGAGATACATTTCACTGCCGCATGACTGGATGATCGAACAACCCGTGAAGCCCGGGAATGCTTCAGGAACAGCAGGAGGCTTTTACCCGGAGGGCGTGGCCTGGTACCGGAAGAACCTGGACCTGTCACAGTACCGGAAATACGAGCAGTTCTATCTGATGTTCGAGGGTGTTCAGATGAATGCAGATGTGTACTTCAACGGAACCCATCTTGGGAAGCAGATATATGGCTACAGCAGTTTCTACCATGATATTACAGGGCTGATCAGGACCGACACCCTCAACGTGATCGCTGTCCGGACCGATTGCAGTCATCTGCCGGTGGACCGGTGGTACTCGGGAGGGGGAATTTACAGGCACGTGCACCTGGTCGCAGCCAGTGAACTGCATATCCCGATCTGGGGAAGTGCCGTTACCTCGGTCATTGACAGTACTGGAGCGGCAGAACTCAGCATCGCCCTCGAGATCCTGAATAACAGCAACAAAGCGCATCGCTTCGAGGTACAGTATGACGTGGTGGATCCGGATGGGCACATCGTTGCCCAGGGAACCACCATCGAATTCCTGGAACCCGGGTCCGAAGGAAAGGCACACCAGGCTTTCCGGATCGAAGACCCCAGGCTCTGGTCCACCGGTCAGCCTTCGCTCTACGAAGTCAATTGTTACCTGAGGGACAGGAACAACCGGATCGACCACATCCGCACCGCACATGGCATCAGGACAGTTGAATTTAATCCCGACCGGGGATTCCTCCTCAACGGGGAGAAGGTGGTCATGAAGGGGGTCTGCCTGCACCACGACGGAGGAGAGCTGGGAGCCGCGGTCCCCCTGGAAAGCTGGAGCCGCCGACTTACCCTGCTCAAGGAGCTGGGAGTCAACGCCATCAGGTTCGCCCACAATCCCCACGCACCGGAGGTGCTGGACCTCTGTGACCAGATGGGATTCCTGGTGATCGACGAAATGTATGACAAATGGGAGGAGAGCTGGCATGGAAATGACGATCTGGTCCGTTTCAGCGAAACATGGGAAAAGGACCTGACCAATTTCATTCGCCGTGACCGCAATCATCCTTCAGTGGTGTTGTGGAGTGTGGGGAATGAAACCATGGAACAACTGAATGATCCCGTGGCCGGCATCAACTGGTACAATACCCTTAAAACCCTGGTCGAGTCCATTGATCCTTCCCGGATGGTCACCGCGGCCATGCACCCGGGGACTGCGGAAGATGGCCACCAGGTACCCTCGGCAATGATGCATGTGTCGCCGGTGGTTTCTTATAATTACAGGACCGATTCATTCCGCACCTGGCACCAGCAATATCCCGAACTGGTCTTCATCGCCACCGAAACCAAGGCATATGGCACCCAGCGCAAGGAGGATTACCAGGTGATCGATTTCTCGGATAATTCCTGGAACGATATGGACGAATTCGTTGCCGGCCAGTTCATCTGGGCCGGGATCGATTACCTGGGAGAATCGGCCGGATGGCCGGACAGGGGGCTCCGGAACGGTCTGTTGCTGACCAACGGATTTATCAAGCCGCACGCCTGGTACATCGGTTCCCGTTACAGCGATCACCCCATGGTCAAACTGACTGTCAAAGACTCGCTGCTGGCCGACTCCCTGAACATGAGAAAGAGCTGGCAGACCAGCTGGGCAGGGGCACCCCTGGTGGATCACTGGAGCTTTGAACATCTTCCCGGGCCCAAGGAGGTGGTGGTCTTTACAAACTGTGACAATGTGGAACTGCGGCTCAACGACCGGGTGATCGACAACCTTGAACGGAACCGCTACAGCGACGGGGTCATCAAAGTGTCCGTGCCTTACGAAAAAGGGGAACTGGTGGCCCACGCCTACTATAAGGATGATAACGGGGAAATGCAGACCGTTTCGGATACCCTCACCTCGGCGAGGAATCCCTATACCCTCGCCATGCAGGCGGACCGGGATGAGATCGGACCGGGCAGCCGCGAGGTCGTTCATATCACCACCAGCGTGGTGGACAGCAGCGGGGTTCTGAATCCGCACAGCGCCCACATGGTCAATTACCAGGTGGACGGCCCCGGGGAGATCAGGGTGATCGATAACGGGGACCTGGCCGATCAGACCCCGTATGGATCCAGCTCCAGGAAGGTCAGGCAGGGAAAACAGCTCCTGATCCTGCAGGCGGGCACCGAACCGGGCGACCTCATCGTCAATGCCTCCGCGGAAGGACTGCAGCCTTCGAAGGTGAAAATCAAATCAAAAGACTAGGCATTCCATGAACAAGCGCATCGCCCCCACGGTGATCCTGGTACTGGTGATCTTCTTTATCCTGGTACAGGCCGGGGTCATGATTTATGCCCTCAACCAGGAAGGACTGGGGCTCTTCTGGACGCTTCTCATCATTCTGGCACCGCTGGCCATCATCGTCGCCCTCATCACTGTCTACATCGAACGGATGAACGAGATCGAGGACGAAGAGAAAAACGACATGAGCCGGTACTGACCGGTTTATTGCAATGCTTTGAGTTCTTCCAGGGCATTAAACACATATTTCATATATGTCATTCCCGGGCCGCCATGCATGTACAGGGCTATTGAAGCAACCTCTATGATTTCTTTTTCAGTTGCCCCGCTATTCATTGCGCCTGCAGTATGAGCGTAGACACAGTATTCGCATCCCATGGAAACAGCAATACCAAGAGCAATGAACTCCTTCTCTTTGATGCTTAGCGCTCCTTCTTTGTATATGATGCTATCCTGCAAATTAGAGAAGGCCGCTGCAACATCAGGGCATTTCTCTTCCATCGTGGCTGAAAATTCATTCATCTCATCCAGAATACTGACCTTTTCCTGAGCCAGAACCTGAGTTGTTGAAACGGTTATAATACACGCTGCAATAAAAGGCAGGACAAACGTGTGTTGTGATTTTCGCATGATAAATGATTTTGGGGTTTGCATCCTCAAGTTACCCCTTATCATACAGAAAGTCAATAGACTTTGGAGATCCAGGACCATCTTACCATTATGAACCCAGAATTCCGGATCAGTAAGGCAAGAATCGGCTGAATACATCAATTTTGGTCCTGCAATTAATCCCGTTCATCCTCACTACAGGGGCATTGATCAATCGATGCATCCATTTCACAACGGCGGAACTGCCTATGCCGTATAAGAATCTGAAAATTACCGGATTGTTCAAATCGGGAAAGCCATGAAAACAGAAATACTGAACAGAGCCAGGAGAATAGTGATCACTGAAGCGCTCGTTGATTATATGGAACAATGCTTTGAAGAAAATGGGGAGACGGAAGATATCCTGTACCTTGTGAACGAGCATTTTGATGAATTTGTGAAGTGGGCCTACGATGACATCATCATAAGCAGCCAGGAACGGGACCTGCTCCTTAATGGATATGAGCAGCAATTGAACGAAAGAATCAAGACAGAAGCTGCCAGGAATTTTTCTTATATCTCTGACCTGTAGTTCGATATGGTCAACCTGCAGCTGCCCGGCTGCCATCATCATTGCAGACTTTACAAAATTTTACAAGTAAAACATTGACTTGCGAAGCCAGAGTTCATACCTTCGTATGTGCTTGAATTCCTGAAACATATCACATACAAGACCAGGATTCTCATTCTTTCCATGTTTCTGATTCTGATGCCCGGTGCCATTATCAGTTATTTAAGCATGAAATCGATCCGGGAGAAAGCGGACAATCAAAAGGTCGAATACCTCGGAACCGTTAACCTGGTGCGGGATAAACTGGAAGGCGAACTTTTTCTGCTGGAGTCTAATCTCAGAAACAGCATCCTTGATTCTCTGATGGAGGTAAACGGAGAAGCTGGATTGCAGGCTTGTCTGAGATCTGCAGCCGTTGATTACCCGGCATTCAAAAATATCACGCTAGTAGGAAACAATGGCGGGCTGATCAGCGGTTTCACCACCCTGGGGATGCAGAGATCCGGCAGCTTTGAGGATCAGTTGGGGAGAGAATTCAGAGAATCCCTCGCATCTGCGGAAGCAGCAGAGTTCATTGAAAAGAATCCTGCCAGGGCCATTCGTGCATACAGACATCTGTTGAAGGTCGCCGATTCACCCGGGGAAAAAGCCATGCTTCATGCACGCATCGGACGGAATTACTACAAGATGCAGCAATATGAAAATGGAATAGAGGAATACAACGAGATCCTGAGAATCCAAGGGGGGAGCCCGTGCATTGGTAATATCCCTGCTTCCGTTGTGGCCCTGCACCAGGTGGAAGCAGGATATCGGGAACTCAATTCCGGGGAGAACCAAAAAAGTACACTGCTGGAATTATTCCGGCAATTGGTCGGGCATCCCTGGGACCTTTCGGGCGGGGAATACCTCTATTACCTGAACACAACCAGCCTGAAGATCAATGATTTTGAGTCCTCGGATTCTTTCTCCGAAGCCGACAGGGAACTGATCAGGGAATGGAGGAAGAATGAAGAGGAGGTACTTGAACAGGCAGGCTTCATGCATCAACTGGAAGGAAAAATCCTGGGGGAGGTCATGAGTGACCTGGAACACATGTCTGCTTCTGAAACCAGGCAAGAATTGATACCCTCGGATTCGGGCCCCGGCATCAAACTCAGCTACTTCAGACTCCCCCCCACCCTCCTTCAGTCACGATTCAAGGGGTTGCTGTTTCAGTTTGATGAAGACCACCTGCTTACCGGGTTGTTTCCGGGCGTATTGACCACAGTTGAGCTCGGAAAGAACCTCTCTGTAGGCATACTCAATGAAAATGACAGTCTCCAGTTCATTCAGCACAACCTTCAACTTTCAAAATATCTTGTGACCGGGAGTTTTACCCGGTTTTTGCAGGGCTGGAAAGTGGTGCTATTTGATACCGAAGGCAAAACACTGGAGCAACTGGCGGGAAGGGAGCGGCATGTCTATCTGGCAGTTTTTTTGGGGATCATCGCGGTGATGTCTGTCGGAACCATATTTCTGGTCCGGACCGTGGCCCATGAATCAGAGATCGCACGCCTGAAATCAGAGTTCATTTCCAATGTGACCCACGAGCTGAAAACGCCCCTTTCACTGATCCGTATGTTTGGCGAAACACTGGAATCAGGAATCGTCAGGGATGAAAATAAACGCCAGGAGTTTTACAGCATCATCACCCAGGAGAGCGAACGGCTCACACACCTGATCAATAACGTGCTGGATTTTTCACAGCTGGATTCAGGAAGGAAAGAATATGATATGCATGAAAGTGATATCGTGTCCATCATCAGGCACTCCCTGGAGGCCTATAAATTCCATATACGGGACCTGGGGTTTGAGATTGAAAGCAATATCCCTGCTGAACCTGTTTTGGTCCCCGTGGATGAGGATGCCATCTCCCAGGCATTCCTTAACCTGTTAAGTAACGCGGTGAAATATTCGGGGGAGAAAAAATACATCAGGGTGGATGTTCAAAGTGATAGTGATTCGGTCAGCATATCAGTCAGGGACCACGGGATAGGGATTTCCAGAGGGGAGTTGAAAAAGATCTTCGATAAATTTTACCGGGTCCCCGAATCCCGGGTGAAGCATACAAGGGGAAGTGGATTGGGATTGACCCTCACCAAACATATCATTGAAGCACATGGAGGCAGCATCGAGGTAGAAAGCGATCCGGGAAAGGGCAGCCGGTTCACCCTCAGGCTCCCCCTGAAAAAAATAATGTCAGGAACCAAGGAATGATACCATGGCAAACCAAACAGGTGTACGGAGAAAAATCCTACTCATAGAAGATGAAAAGAACATGGTGGAGGGATTGAAGTTCAACCTGGAAGCCAGGGATTACCGGGTCTTTTACGCGCTGGATGGAGAAACCGGGCTGACCAGGGCTGCAGAAGAACTTCCCGACCTGGTCATCCTGGACCTGATGCTGCCCGGGATCAATGGGTACGAGGTATGCAAGAGGCTGAAAGAATCTCAGCCGGATATCCCTGTCATCATGCTCACGGCCAAAAGCCAGGAAGCTGATATTGTCACCGGCCTGGAACTGGGGGCCGATGACTATATGACCAAGCCATTCAGCATCCTTGAGCTGCTGGCCCGTATCAAATCACTTCTTAGACGTTCCGGATCCGGCCACCCGGTACCGGACGTAATCAGCATCGGAGAACTGGAGATCGATTTCAGGAATTACAGGGCGAGGAGGAAGGGTGAATCACTTGATTTAACACCCAGGGAGTATGACATCCTCCGGTACCTGCTGGAAAGAAAAGGGGAGGTAGTTAGCCGGGACGATCTGCTGACCCGGGTATGGGGATATGAAACTTTTCCTTATACACGCACCATCGACGCGCACATTGCCGCACTGAGAAAGAAAATTGAGGAGAAGCCTGAGAAACCCGGGCTGATCGTCACCGTGCATGGAAGGGGATACAAATTTCTCTGAAAAATGGTATGGGTTTTACGTTCTTTTACATTCTCTTCATACCAATATACAATGTACAAAATACCTTCGGCAGAGCGTGTTACTTATGAAAACAGGAGGGTATCATGAAAACGATCCGTAAATTTTCAATCCTTTTTCCGGTCATGCTCCTCGTGGCTGGTGAGATCACTTTTGCGCAGACTGCCGAAGAACTCATGCCTGTGGCTATCCAGCTGGAAGAAGTCTATGGATATCCTGACAAAGCCATTGAGGTATATAAGCTGATCATAGAAAAATATCCGGATGACAAACCCGTGGCAGCCATGGCCTGCGTCCGAATGGGAATGTGCTACGAAAAGCTGGGCAAACAGGAGGCCCGGGGCGCCTACAGGATGGTCCTTACCCATTATGCCGACCAGGAAGAGATGGTCAAACGGGCAAGTGAGAGACTCGCAGCCCTTGAGAATTTCGAAAATCCGGTCCCGAACACGGGACTGATGGTTAGAAAAGTGTGGGAAGGTCCGGAAGCGGATGTCATGGGAGAACCCTCCCCTGACGGTAAATATATCTCCTATGTGGATTGGGAAACCGGAGACCTGGCCATCTATGAATTGACCACCGGAAAGAAACGGCGCATTACCAGCTCAGGAACCTGGGAGGACCCGATCCAGTTCGCGGAATATTCCAGCTGGTCCCCCGACGGCAAATACCTTGTCTTTGACTGGTATCATGATGACAATCCCTCCTGGATCAATCTCTATGTCATTGGAATACATGATCCGGAGCCCAGGCTGCTATGGAGCGACCCGGAAATGGAGTGGGCACAGGTTTATGACTGGTCACCCGACGGAAAGCAGGTCCTGGCATACCTGGCAAAAAAGGACAAAACCAGATCCATCACACTGATTAATGTCCCTGACGGTGCCACCCGCACACTGAAAGCATTTTACAAACAGACCGAACCAGCCTGGCCAAGGGAGATGAAATTTTCTCCGGACGGGGAGTACATTGCCTACGATTTCATTCAACAGGACGGTTCCTCCCTCCGGGACATCAATCTCCTGGCTTCGGATGGAAGTGTCGAGATCCAACTGGTGAAGCATCCGTCTAATGACTATTTTCTGGGCTGGATGCCTGATGGCGGGCATGTCTTGTTTGCGAGTGACCGAAATGGAGTGCTGGGGGCCTGGACCCAGCAGATTCAAAACGGCACTGCCATTGGGGAACCGTTGTCCTTGAAGTCCGACATGGGGCCATTACACTCAATGGGCTTCACGAGCGATGGCTCTTATTATTACGGTATCATGAACAGGATGAAAAATGTGGCGGTGTTTGAGCTTGCCCCGAAGACCGGCGCTTTGGTGAATCACCAGGAAAGAGCCATCCTCCAGTTTGAAGGAAATAACCAAACCCCGTCATATTCCCCTGATGGTGAATTCCTTGCATATGTCAGGCGCTTCCCCATGGCACCCCGCCTTTCCATCTTATCAGGAGGGAATATTCTTTGTGTTAAAAACCTGAAAACAGGAAAGGAACGGGAATTTCGCACGTCACTCTATCGATTCGGATGGCCCAGGTGGTCGCCTGACGGAGGTTCTGTCCTTGTTGTCAGCTGGGATCCAAATGATCAGATGAGTTATGTGCAGATAGATGTTCAGACAGGCATGGAAAAGACAGTGGTTGAGTGCAGAGAAGGTTTTTCGCTTTTTGGAGGTCACTCATGGTCACCGGACGGTAAAACCGTCTATTTCGGAAAGAGGGACCAGCAGGCAAATTCATGGAACATCATGTCCCTCAATCTGGAAACCGGAGAAGAAAAATCCGTTTATCAATCCGGTGATTTCTTTAACTACGACCTGTCTCCGGATGGGCGATGGCTGGGGCTCTGTTTCATGGGTGGCCAGGGGAGGAATCCTTATGTAGCGGTGATTCCCGCATCAGGTGGAGAGGAAAGGCTATTGTGCAACCTGGATGAAAACCTCAGGATCGCCAGACACAACTCAATCACGTGGACCGTTGATGGAAAATACCTGCTGCTGGCAGTGAACGACCTTGCATCGGGGAATGCTGTTTTTGAATTATGCCGGGTTGCGTCAAACGGGGGAGATCTGGAAAGACTGGGATTGAGTGCATCATACGGCTTCACCAACCTGAATGCGCATCCCGACGGACGGCATTTTGTTTACTCTACCATGGGAAACAGCATGACTGAGATCTGGGTCATGGAGAATATCTTCCCTGAAAGGCAGTCAGATCAAAACCAATAATTTTTTCGGATCCGCAGATTCGAATTAGCCCACAACTGACGGATGTTGACAGACTTGATTCCCAAACCGGAGCTTCTCAGCCCAGGTTCACCAGTTCGTCCCAGTCCCATTCCCTGTTGAGCCGCTTGACGATCTGTCCCTTTTTGATCCGGAGCCGGTTGATCTTGTTCCCTTCCATGTCCAGGTCATCGACGATGAAATCCTGGTCCGGAAAGGTGGTACTGCCCGCAATGATGTTGCGGATGACTTCTGCGGTATCCTCCATCACGATGGTGGCTGCATATTGCTCTTCTCCCCTGGGTTTGAACACATAGTCGGTGTAATGTTCCATCCCGAAGGCGTAGTGTATCTCTGTCTGGAGGTTCTCTTCCAATACCTCCACCGATTTGATGGTAAGCACTTTCATTTCAATAAAAATAGCTAATTTCAGGGAAAATCTGAACTGCTGATGGAAAAGATACTCCCCCTCTACAACATCGAGAATATTCCGGGTTTAAAATATGAAGCCATTGGACTGGTGAAAGGATCCATGATCCAGTCAAAACACCTGGGAAGGGACATCGGCAATTTCCTGAAATCGATTGTCGGTGGGGAACTCAGGGGGTATTCAGAAATGCTGAACGAGGCACGTGCCATGGCCACCAAAAGAATGGTCGAGGAAGCGAGGGGAATGGGCGCAGATGCGGTGGTGAACGTGCGGTACACCACCAGTGCGGTGATGCAGGGTGCAGCAGAGATCCTGGTCTACGGAACAGCCGTCAAATTCGCTTAGGATTATTTTTTCCCGGCCGGGATCCCGATCAGGATGGTGGTACCCTGGCCAAGCTCGCTCTCGATCTTCATCCAGCCGCCATTGGTCTGGACAATCTCGTTACAGATCTTCAATCCCAGTCCCGATCCCTTCTCTCCGCCGGTCCCGTCGGTGGAAACATGCGATTTGGCCTCCAGGAGCTTCGGACGGATACCTTCCGGGATACCGATCCCGCTGTCCCTGATCGAGAGCTGGATCTCCCCTTTCTGCTTTTTGGATGAGATGTAGATGCTACCCTTTGGAGGGGTGAACTTGATGGCATTGCTGAGCAGGTTGCGGATCACGATATAGAGCTGGTCCCGGTCCGCGTCCAGGAAATGCTCCTCGCTCACATAGACCTCCACCTTCAGCTTTTTATCCTTTAACCCGATATTGACCAGCTCCAGGCTCTCATCGATCAGCGCCTTCAACTGGAACCTGACCGGGGAGGCCTTCAGTTTCCCTGTCTGTGACCGTCCCCATACCAGCAGGTTGTCGAGCAGGTTGTAGGTCACGGCCGAGGAACTGGCCATCATCCGCAGCATCTCCTTCCTCTCTTCCACCGTGATATCGGGATTCTCAAGCAGCATCTCGAGCGCCTGCCTGACATACCCGATAGGTGCCCTTACATCGTGCCCGATGATGGCAAAAAGCCTGTTGCGGGCGTTGATGGCCTCCACCAGATCGTAGTTGGTCGATTCCAGTTGCTTTTTCTGCCTTTCCAACTGCCGGGACATGGATTGAAGTTCGGTGGTCCGTTCCTCCACAAGGTCTTCCAGGTTGTTCTTTACCAGGCTGACCTCCTGGGCCAGTTTCTGTGCCTTCTTCTGCAGGTCGTTGGATTTGTCGGCAAAGATATAGGCATAGATCAGCAGGTAGATGAACATGGTATAATGGACCAGGTAGGGATTATCGGTAAGGTCGATCTTGTGAAGCAGGTCATTCATCAGGCCTGCCAGCAGGATCAGCAATCCGATGGTGAAGGCGGGGGCATGGCTTCTTCCCCTGACCCATGCCATGATCACCACATAGAGGAAGGCCACACTGACCACGACAAGGAAGGAGAAGAACCAGGGCATGGTATAGGAAAACAGGCTGATCGGGGAAAATACCACCAGCGCGATGAAGACCACCGATATCCAGAGGATCGCCCTGTAGATCCATCGCGGGAACTCAATGGGAAATATACTGCGGATCATTAGGGTGAAGAAGGGAGCGAAAAAATAGAGATTGAGGTAATCCAGTCTGGCAGTGGTCAGTCCGTTCAGGTTGAGGTTCTCCAGAACGGGCAGGTCCAGCACCATCACCACCCGGATGGCCATGAGCATGCATAGCAGTGCGAAGTATAGCCTGTAGTGTTCCGACCGGATCAGGTAGAGTCCCAGGAAATAAATGCCGATGATCAGGAACGCCCCGATCAGGAAATGCCCCCTGAACAGTTCCCGGTCCCTT
Organism: uncultured Bacteroides sp.; assembly: GCA_964575865.1. GTDB lineage: Bacteria > Bacteroidota > Bacteroidia > Bacteroidales. The sequence continues at coordinate 43,182 of CAZNSZ010000029.1, forward strand.
TGCTGGGTCATCTGTTCCGGCAGACCGACTGTGAGTCCCCCCACGATCCCGCTGAAGCGGTGATCGAAATTCGAAACCCTGATCAGAAGTTCCGCAGTCTGGCTGTTGACGTTCCCGGTAACCAGCGGGCGGTTGTACCTGACCACAGTCTGGTATTTATTGATGCCTGGAAATCCCAGATAATCAATCGCTTTACCATTCAGAAAATAGCCGGATGCAGAAAAGACATCATCGATTTCGAATGTGATCGCGTCCACCCTGGGAGGCAGCAGGATCACCAGCCGGTAGGTGGCAAATCCATAACGCTCAATTTCCGGGTGCGTCTTTCTGAGGTTGTACCATGACCCGGGCACTTCAATATAGGTCATCTCTCCCCTGGGTTCCTCATCGGCGGGATTGAGCATCTGGTTCCAGTAGAATTCGAATTCGCCCGTTAGTTCCACCGGTCCGTCCCGTACAAAGTCATGCCCGCTGAGATCAATTACACCCTCAACAGCTACAGGGGATTGCTGTGCATACATGTTGGAAAGCGTAGCAAAGCCTAACGCTAACAGATATGTCAGGGTCTGAATTCTCATGGAAGAATTACCCCCTAAAGTTATGCTTTTTCTCTGAGGATTTCACGCTTTTTAGGGTGAAGGAGGTTCAAAACGACCAGGGATAAGGCGATCACAAACATCCCCGTGAGACTGAGTGCCTGCGGCTTCTCACCTGCCAGCAGGATCCAACTCAGGATGGCTCCGAAAAGAGGGATCAGGAATTTCCAGAAATTAAGGTCGGATACCCTGGTCCCCGGTCTTTTCAGCAGCACGGTCCATATGGAGATGGCCACCGCCGACAACATGCTCAACCACCCGAGGGAACCATAATATTCCGGTGGTTTCGGTCCGGCAACCTGATCTTCCAGCAGAAGGGAAACCAGGAAGAGCGCCCCGCCGCCCAGGATCATGGACGCTGAACTGAGCACAAGCGGGGGGATCAATCCTTTTTCTCTGGCTATCAATACATTTGTAAAACCTGACAGGATATTGATGGTGACCAGCAGAAAAACCCCTGCCATGGCAATCCTTCCGGTCACAGATTCCGGATCCCTGCTCAGGCTCACCAGCACCACCCCCGCGATCCCCACCAGGATGACCAGTGTCCGTCCGGGTGTCATCCGGTCGCCAGGCATCAGAAAGTGGGCCACCAGGGAGACGAACAGGGGCTGGGAACCGATGATGATGGCTCCCACCGCCCCGGGTATCAGGTTGATTCCCTGGTAAAACAACGCATACTGCAAAAAAGTCTGCAGGAATGCGATCAGCAGGATCATCTTCCACTGAGAGGCGATCACCCTGAAATAATGCCTGTTATGATAAAGTGCCAGCGGAAAGACCAGCCATCCGGAGATGAAGAAACGGATTCCCGCAAACTGAAGAGGGGTTTCGTACTGAAGGCCTATTTTCACTCCTGCAAACGCAGACGACCAAAGCAGGCAGGCCAGGACGGCAAGCAGGTTGGTATTAAGCTTTGAGGGAGCCATGGCAGTCCTCCAGGGGTGCTACCCCCAGAGTGGAACGGGGTAAAGCCCCTCACCGACCAGTTTCCTGATGGCTGCCAGCACCTTTGGCTTATCCTCCTGGTAAGTGACCCCGAACCAGGATTCGCCGGTCTGAAGTACGGACATACGGGCCATTCCGGCCTTGATCAGGTTATCCACCACCACCGGGATGTAGAGTTCCGCTTTGGGATTATCAATGTTCTCTTTGATGAACGTTTTAAAATTCTCCTCGATATGGTCAAAAAAATCAGGGGTGAACCCAAAAAGGTTCATGGAAACCGTGTCCATGGGCTTCAACGGATGCCTGTTCCCCTCTTCGTCCTCATAGACGATCCCCTCTCCTTCGCGGAATATTTTAGTGCGTTCCACCATTCCCTTCAAAAACCCATGATCATCCACCCGGCAAACCCCCCGTGCCACCGATCCGTGATCCGAAATGGTTTTTTGCAGTTCGAAACCAACCATGCAGTACTGACCCGGCACCTCCTCGGTGGTCCTGACCAGGAAATCATGCATGATCTGGTAGGAGGCCCTCCCGTAGAAATCATCCGCATTGATCACGGCAAACGGCTCGTTGATCTTATCCCTTGCCATCAACACGGCATGTGCGGTTCCCCATGGCTTCTGACGCTCCGCTGGCACCGAATACCCGTCCGGAATATGATCGATGGACTGGATGACATAATCCACCTTCAGGCCGGCAGGGAACTTTTTTATGTAATCGGTCCGGAATTCTTCCTCCATCTTTGGAGAAATCACAAAAACTACCCGGTCGAAACCCGCCCTGACCGCATCGTAGATCGAGTAATCGGTAATGGTCTCCCCGGTCGGTCCGAATGGATCCACCTGTTTCATTCCGCCGTATCGGCTGCCCATCCCGGCCGCCATTATCAGAAGTGTGGTACTCATGGTGCACTTTTAACGTTACTGGCTATAGCTTACGTAAATGTACTTATGATGTTTAAAATATTTGAGTTAATCGAGAAAAAGTTAATTTTATGCAGTTCCGAATACACACCTAACCATCTTAAACTACCAGAAATGAGCAATTCCAGCAGCAAGCGAATCGGACCGGCCGGCCCGCTGATGATCGTGGGGGTCATCTTTTTCATGATTGGATTCGGAGTGGGGATCAGCGGATTCCTCACCCCGGCACTGCGGTCCGCTTTCAACCTCACCACGGGTCAATCCTACCTGGTAACGGCAGCCATCTTTTCGGCATTCGTCATTTTCGGAAGGCCCACAGGGTGGGTCATCAAGAAAATAGGATACCGCCGGTCCATGATGTTCGCCTTCTTCATCATGGCACTGGGGATGTATTTATTCGTTCCCTCCTCCAATGCGGTCAGTTTTCCCCTGTTCCTGATAGCCCTGTTTGTGGGAGGGATCGGGAACACACTTCTGCAGGGAGCGGTGAATCCATATATCACCATCATCGGGCCGGAGGATACCGCTGCCGTTCGGATGAGCCTCATGGGTATCATGAACAAGCTGGCGTGGTGGATCGCCCCGGTTTTCCTTGGCATCTTCATCGATCTGCAGGAAGTCAGGGTCGACGACATTATTCTTCCCTTCTACATCGTGACCGGCATCCTTTTCGTGCTGGGCATTTTCGTCTATTTCGCTCCCCTTCCTGAAGTGAAGGCATTGGGAGAAGATGATGAAGATGGCGCTTCGGAATCCTCCTATGCGGCCGGGAAGACTAGCATTCTTCAGTTCCCCCACCTGATGCTCGGGGTGGTTGCGCTCTTCCTTTATGTGGGGATCGAGACGCTGCCCATGGCCTCCATCATCGACTTTGCACGCACCACATTCGGTGATGCGGATAACCTGGAATCCTATGCCAAGTTCGTGACCCTCGGCCTGGTGGCCGGGTACCTTTTCGGAGTGATCGCCATCCCCCGGTTCATCACCCAGACCCGGGCCCTGGTTTCATTCGCCATACTCGGGATCATATCATCCCTTCTACTGATATACCTTCCGGCCAGGTTCGCATTTTATGCCCTGTTGCTGGCCAGCTTCTCCAATTCACTGATGTGGCCCGCCATCTGGCCCCTGGCCATCAAGGACCTGGGGCGCTTCACCAAGGCAGGTGCATCCATCCTGGTGATGGCCATCGTGGGAGGTGCAGTAATCCCGCTGATCTTCGGGGTGATCGTGGATGCGGTCAAAACCACTGAAGAGGCGCTGGTGACCGACTATCAGTCCGCATACTGGGTGATGGTCCCCTGTTACCTGTTTATCCTCTATTTTGCCATTTCAGGACACAAAATCAGAACCAAATCTTAGAGGATCAATCTTTGAGAAGGAATCATAGATAAGCTAGCACTCAGAACCTGTTCGCAGATGAGCAATCTTTGAGAACTTCATTATAGATGAGCAAACATTGAGAACTTCATTATAGATGAGCAA
>CAZNSZ010000029.1:47236-50037 GCA_964575865.1 uncultured Bacteroides sp.
TTGAGAACTTCATTATAGATGAGCAAACATTGAGAACTTCATTATAGATGAGCAAGCAAAAACTTTATATCGGAGTAGATATTGGTGGGACAACCATCGTGGCAGCCAGATTCACCAGAGACGAACTGATCGAGAAAAATGAGGTTCCCACAGGGGCCAAACGTCCGGCGGAAGAGATCCTCGAATCCCTCTATTCGGCCATTGAACCTCTCCTGACGGAAGAAGTCGTTGGGATTGGCATCGGAATGCCGGGGTTCATGGACACGGAAAGTGGGGAGATCCTCGCCATCAATAACATTCCCTCATTGAAAGGGGTATCGGTGAAGAAGGCTGTGGAGGGTAAATTCGGACTCCCGGCGTTCCAGAACAACGATGCGAATTGCTTTGCGCTGGGGGAAGCCTATTACGGTGCGGGCAAGGAATTCAGGAATATGGTCGGGATCACCATGGGCACCGGGCTGGGCTCCGGGATCATCATTGACCGGAAGATCCATTCGGGACTGGCAGGTGGTGCCGGTGAAGTGGGCTGTGTTCCCATCCAGGGAGGAATCGGTGATGATTACTGCAGCAATGCCCTGTTCGTGAACGAATACAATAAGAACGGCATTGATCTGTACCGTGAAGCCAAGGCAGGCAACCAGGAATCCAGGCAGGCATTTAACCACCTGGCGAAAAACCTGGGCGAGATCATCAGGCTGCTGATGTATATTCTGGCACCCGAAGGGATCGTGATCGGAGGCTCTGTCGCGAAGAGCTGGGAGTTCCTCGAGAAGCCACTGCAGGAGGAGGTGAACCAGTTTCCGGTCCAGCTGATCAGCAGCAAGGTGAAGCTTATACCCGCCCAGCTTGAGAATGCCGGGCTTTACGGGGCGGCCGCACTCTGTATTTCCCAAATGGACTGAGCACTGCTCACGTTATATAAGGGCAGATCCTTTTATAATTTGCATAAGGGTTGATGTCTGTATACTTTGCATAAGGGTTGATGCCTGTGCATTTCATCATATTTAATTGAGGCCAATGGATATTAAGGATATTGCAGGTCAGTTTGACACAGAAGGGATTATCGGAGAGATTAAACCGCATGGTGGCGGACACATTAATGACAGCTATCACCTGATAAACAGTGTAAAGGGGCAACCGGACTTCCTGTTGCAACGGGTCAACCACTACGTATTCAAGGATGTGGAGCTTCTGATGAAGAACATGTCCATTGTTACAGACCACATCGCTTCGGTCATCCGGAAGACTGAACCGGAAAATCTGGAACGGAAATCCCTCAGGATCATACCCACGAAGAGCGGTCATTCCTTCTTCAAGGATCCCGATGGGAATTACTGGCGGGTACTCAATTTTATCCAGGATCATGTGGTCTATGAAAGGGCCACCGACCCGGAGATCGCCTATGAGGGGGCACGGATGTTCGGGAATTTCACCTACCTGCTTGCCGGTGTGGATGCAGGAAAACTCGGAGAGACCATCCCCCGGTTCCATAACATCAAATGGCGGCTTTCCAACCTGAAGGAGAGTATCCGGGAGAATGCGGCGGGAAGGGTGCACCTGGTGAAGGATGAGATCGCTTACGTAGAAAGAAGCGCGGAACTGATGAGCACCATTCAGAACCTGGGGGAGAAAGGGACCATTCCTACCAGGGTGACCCACAACGATACCAAGATCAACAATGTGCTCTTTGACAGGAATGGCAAGGGGCTCTGTGTGATTGACCTGGATACGGTGATGCCCGGTTATGTGCATTATGACATGGGTGACGGAATCCGGACCTTCACCAATACGGGTGAGGAAGATGATGAAAACCTGGAGAATATCAGGATGGATCTGGATCTGTATCGCGCTTTCGCTACAGGTTTCCTGGATGCCACCAGGGAAATACTCACCCCCGAAGAAGCGGACACCCTGGTCTATTCGGGACTATTGTTTCCATATATCATGGGCGTCAGGTTTCTGACCGACTACATCGCCGGTGACGTTTACTACAAAACCAAACACAAGGAACACAACCTGGTCCGGGCAAGGGCACAGCTCAGGCTTGCACAGGATGGAGAATCAAAGCTTGACCGCTGCAGGGAAATCATTCAATCACTCACCTGACGCCAAGCTCATAGTTGATCTTTGAACCGTCCACTATTTACGATACTTCTCGCTATTGCAAATAACATCCACTTTTAACAATGCTTCTAATTGACAAAATTGCCGTTCCCCCAGGGGATTTTCCAAAGTTTGGAAGGATAGGTTCGGAGAGCCTGAGCACCCAGAACTGGGTGCAAGCCAAGGGTGTGCTTACCAGGTTCCAGATCCTTCATGATGGCAACCATATTTTTATTCGTTTTAAGGTAACCGAACCCCAGGTCAGGGCCATAAATAAGGGTTATCATTCGCCGGTTTGGGAGGATAGTTGTGTGGAATTCTTCTTCTCTCTGAAAGGCGACGGAGACCGCTACTACAATTTCGAATTCAATGCCATAGGGACCATCCTGGCCGCGTACGGAAAGGACCGTCATGAACGGACCCCCCTTCCAGGGGATATGCTTGACCGGATCGTCACCCTTCCCTCCCTCGGTCGTAAACCGCTGGGAATCATCGAAGGACCGGTGCGTTGGGAACTGCAGGTCAGCATCCCAAGGGAAGTACTAACCTACACCCCGCTGAGCGACCTCTCAGGGACCGACGGATATGCCAATTTCTATAAATGCGGAGACAAACTGGACAACCCTCATTACCTTTCCTGGAATCCGGTACTCACTGAGACACCTGATTTCCACACTCCCCGCTATTTCAGGCACCTG
>CAZNSZ010000030.1:0-49478 GCA_964575865.1 uncultured Bacteroides sp.
GGGGATCCACCGCTTTCAGTTTCAGGAATACCCCGTACTCCTCCGTATCTTCGGTGTATCCCCGTTCAAAGATCTGTTCGATCTCCTCGGAGGTTTTGGGATCATTGGCATACTTCCGGATGAATTTCTGAAGCTCATCGGTGGAGGCGGTCAGCACATGCCTGGTGTAGTCCGGTGACACCTCCACGGTTTCATGGCTGATCCGGATCCTGTTCTGCTCCAGCAGGTCATTGAGCCATTCCTCCCCGAACCAGTAGAGCAGGATGGAGTCTTTGCTGTACTGTACCCGTGCCAGTGTATGGGTGGGGAAATGGTGCCAGCCGGTGAGTTCTGTCCGGCACTGCTCCTCATCGGGATCGGGATAGAAATCCACATAGGGCACCCCGTTGATCCGGAAAAGCGTTCCGATGAAGATACCCGGTTTCTCAGCCTCTTCATAATAGGTGATCCGGAATTTGTTATCCGGTTCCTCGGGATTCATGAAGCCCGTGGACGCCATATTGGCCTCAATGGTCCAGAGGCAGGAATCGCTGTCTATCCAGGATCCGATCATCACCGGGTCAAAGTGGATGTCTTTTTCATGGTAGAAAGGGTGCAGGGAACTGACCAGGCAGCCGGTCATGGCCAGAAAGGCCGCGAACACGATATAAATGAAACGACGATTCATGACATGTTGGATTTGGTTTCGGTGTAAAATTCCGGAAAGGTATTCCTGCCGGCAACTATTTTCGGTGAACCTGCCCCCTTTTTCGACGAAAGGATGTGGTTCCCTTTCATCCCCTACCTTTCCACTTCCAGGAGGTAGGATCCGAAAACCTGGGAAATATAGAGTTTATCCCTGTATATCAATGCCGTGGACCCGGCGCTGATGGCACTTCCGTCGTCCGCGTACAGGACCCTGGATTCCCCGCTTCGGGGATCGGTCTCGAAGACAGCCACGGGGGATCTTTTTTCCGGATTGCCTGCATGGGCAATAAAGCGAAAGGGCCTGATGTGCCCGGGTACCAGCAGGCGGCCCTCATTGATCCGGATGTTGTCATTGCCCCGCAGGTCCCTGATCTCCCCTGCGGGCAGGAGCTCGTTGCCGGAAATGGTGAAGATATGGATCCGGTGGAGAATGGCATCCCCCACATAGAGGGTATCGCCCAGGCGGTTGATCCCGGCCGGGTACCCCAGCCCGGAGGCCACGGTGGCCGCGTCCCACTCCCCCTCCTCATTGCGGGCGATCCTGACCACGCTGGCACGTTTCAGCTTCAGCATCTTCTCAATGATGCTTCCCCGCTTTCCAGCATCGTTCACCAGGTAGATCTCGCCTCCGGTCCCTGTTACAAGGGCATTGGGAGAATGCTGCAAAGGGGTCCGGACCGCCTCTTTGAACAGGAGCGTATCGCCCTTCAGGCGGTAAATCAGGACCGGATGGTCGTCAGGTTCCCGTTCATGGCTGATCACATACAACAGGTCCCTGTCCAGGTAGATGCCGTGTGGCCTGAAAAGAAGCCCGGCAGGTTCATTCAGCCGCACCAGCTCACGCACCTCGCCCGACGGGAGATGGCAGGCCACCATCTCCCCGAAGGGCTCTTCCGTTTCCCGCCTGGCTGTACATGAAATGATCAGCCTGGATTCCCCCTGCAGGGTATCAAGGACCATGTCCTCGGGTCCCGGCCCCACCTGAATGCGGCGGACGGGCATCCCGGAGGTGACCGGTATCCTGTGGCAGCCGGAGGGCATCCACATCAGAACCGCCAGCACCGGCAGCAGCAATCTCATTGCGATGGACATTCCCATGGACGAACAATATGCAACCTGCCCTTGGCCCGGCAGGACGGGCACACAGGAGGCCCGGATAAAGATAATGAAAAAAGAAGCGAAGGAAAGCAACCATATCCGGATGCCAATCATCTTATTGTCATAAAACTGCGGATCATGAAACATGCTGGCTGGCTCCTGATGCTCCTGGGCTTGCTCCTTTCCTGTGAAAAAGCGACCGATGAAACCGAACAGCTGGGCGAGAACGCCACCGTGCTGGGCACCTGGGTGGAGGACAGTTATCAGGACGACCGGCTGTGGCTGGTCCGGGCAGAGGTCCTGGATCCTTCCCGGTACGGGTTTACCCTCAGGGGGGACGGCGGGTTCATCGAGCATAAAAATGCGGGATGGTGCGGAACCCCGCCCATTACCTATGCGAACTATGAAGGGACCTGGGAAGCCCTGTCCGACAGCCTCCTGGAAGTGACCGTGGGATACTGGGGAGGGACCATGAACTACCAGATCCGGATCGTTTCGCTGGACGGCGAAAAACTGGCCATCAGGTATCTCTACGGCGAGGACCGCGCAGAGGCCAGGTAACACCCATATGTGAAAATATCTCTTATCTTCGCAGTTCCTGGCAACGCCGATGAACCGCGAGAACTACTTCCTGTTCCTCTGGAGCTGGGTCCTGCTGGGCCTGGTCATTTTTATCGTGCTTCTGTACGTGACCGCCCCGTACGGAAGGCACAGCAGAAGGGACTGGGGCTTCAATATACCCAACCGCCTTGGATGGATCCTGATGGAGCTGCCCTCCCTGCTGGTATTTGCCCTGGCCTTTCTCCTGGGGCCCGGCGGGGTGCAGCCGGTCACGTGGATATTCTTTGCCCTGTATGTGGCCCATTATACCAACCGGGCTGTGATCTATCCGCTGCGGACAAGGACCTCAGGAAAGCAGATGCCAATGGTGGTGGCACTGATGGCGGTGTTTTTCAATGTGATCAACGGCTACCTGAACGGAACCTACTTCTCTGCTTTTGCCAGAAGTTACCCGCTGGAATGGCTCTATGATGCAAGGTTCATCATCGGTACGGTGCTCTTTTTCACGGGAGCGGGCATCAACTGGTGGGCCGACCAGAAACTGCTGCGCCTCCGGAGGGGAGGGGACAGGGGGTATTCCATACCCCGGGGGGGACTGTTCCGCTGGGTTTCCTGTCCCAACTTCATGGGTGAGATCATCGAGTGGACCGGTTTTGCCGTGATGACCTGGAGCCCTGCCGCACTGGCATTTGCCCTCTGGACCTTCTTCAACCTGGTCCCCCGCGGCCTCGACCACCACAAATGGTACCGCGCCACGTTCCCTGATTATCCCCCGGAGCGCAAAGCGGTTATTCCCGGCTTACTCTGAAGAGTGTCCCTGGCAGGTCCATCCCAATTGTTTCCTCCTTCTTACCGGTTCTCCGCAATCCAGCGCCGTGCATTCACGAATGCCTGCAGCCACGGGGTGGCATCGTCGCCCCTGCGGTCGGCCGGGTACCAGGCACATTGCCAGGGCAGGTAGGCGCGCTCCAGGTGGGGCATCATGGCCAGGTGCCGGCCATCGGCCGAACAGAGGGCCGCCACGTTGTAATCGGATCCGTTGGGATTGGCAGGGTAGGAGGAGTGGGAGTACCTGGCCGCAATGTGGTAACTGCCTTCCTCCTGAGGCAGGCTGAATTTACCCTCACCGTGGGCAACCCATACCCCCAGGGTCATGCCCTCCATGTTGCCGAGCATGACCGACCGGTTGGCCGGGATATCCACGGAAAGAAAGTTGGATTCGAATTTCCCGGAGTCGTTGTGGCGCATTTTCGGAGTGGCCGCATGTTCAGGGACCACCAGGTTCAGCTCCATCATCAGCTGGCACCCGTTGCAGATACCCAGGCTGAGCGTGTCTTTCCTGTCGTAGAATTGTTCAAGGGCGATGCGTGCCTTCTCGTTGTACCTGAAGGCCCCTGCCCACCCTTTGGCCGAACCGAGGACATCGGAATTGCTGAATCCACCCACAAAAACGACCATCCGGATATCCTCCAGGGTCTCCCTGCCTGCGATCAGGTCGGTCATGTGCACATCCTTCACGTCGAATCCGGCCAGGTAGAGGGCGTGGGCCATTTCCCGGTCACCATTCACCCCTTTCTCACGGATGATGGCCGCCCTGATTCCCGTGGGCGTTCTTCTGCCCGGATCGATGCCCAGGTGACCGAAAGTGCCGGGAAACTCCTTCAATCGGAGCTGAAGGGCGTGCTCCGGGTAGCGGGTATACCGTTCCAGCGCCTTTTCCGCTCCCGACTGCCGGCGGTCCAGCAGGTAGGAGCTTTTGAACCAGAGGTTCCGGTAATGGTCCACGGGGAGGATCCGGGTTCCCTCGCGGGTGATCAGTTGCATTTCACGCTCTTCGGCCGGCCTGCCGATCACCTGGTGAACGACCCCTTCCTTTTCAAGCAGCGCTGCCACCTGGCGGGCGTTTTCCACCTGGATCACCAGGGCCGGTTTCTCACTGAACAGGACCGGGATGGTCTCCCCGTCCATTCCGGTGATGTCGACCTCCATCCCCCCATGGGGATTGGAGAAGACCATCTCCAGAAGGGTGGTGATCAGTCCCCCGGCCGAGACATCATGCCCCGCAAGGATGCTGCCCGAGGCGATCAGGGACTGGATGAGGTTGAATGTGCGGGCAAAATATTCCGGATCAGGCACGGTCGGGGCTTCATTCCCGAGTTTGTTCAGGGACTGGGCGAAGGAGCTGCCTCCCAGGGCAAACGGACCGCCGGACATATCCACATAAATGAGCCTGCTCTCCCTGCCCGTTACCAGGACCGGCTGCACAATTTTCCGGATATCGGTCACTTCGGCGGCAGCCGATATGATGACGGTCCCCGGGGCGATCACCACCTGGTCCCTGTATTTCTGGGTCATGGAGAGCGAGTCCTTGCCCGTGGGAATATTGATCCCCAGTGCCACGGCGAAATCGCTCGCCGCCCTGGCAGCCCGGTAGAGCCGGGCATCCTCACCTTCGTTCCTGCAGGGCCACATCCAGTTGGCAGAGAGCGAGACGGTACGGATCCCCTCGGGCATGGGTGCCCAGACCAGGTTGGTGAGTGCCTCTGCAATGGCCAGGATACTGCCCGAGGCCGCATCCACCATCCCCGCCACGGGGGCATGTCCCACCGACGTGGCATACCCCTGCACGCCCCTGTAATCGAGGGAAACCGCACCCAGGTTATTGAGGGGCAGTTGCAGGGGACCAGCGCATTGCTGAAGCGCGATCTTGCCGGTCACCGAGCGGTCCACCTTGTTGGTCAGCCAGTCCTTGCAGGCCACCGCCTCCAGCTGCATCACCCCTTCCAGGTAACGGGGAAGTTTTTCCGTTTCAAAACCGATCCCTCTGAACCGCTGTGTCACCGTTCTGTCGGTCATGACCGTGCGCGGCGGCTTCCCGAACATGTCCACCAGTTCCAGGTCCATGGGTTTTTCCCCCGTATGTTCGTCCAGAAAGACAAAGCGGTGGTCGCCGGTGATCTCACCGACAATATAGAGGGGCGCCCGTTCCCTTTCGGCGATCCTGACCAGTTCGTCCACATCCCCGGGTTTCAGGACCAGCCCCATGCGTTCCTGGGACTCATTACCGATAATCTCCCTGGCCGACAGGGTGGGGTCCCCCACCGGCAGCCTGTTCAGGTAGATCACCCCTCCGGTGGACTCCACCAGTTCCGACAGGCAGTTCAGGTGACCGCCCGCACCGTGGTCGTGGATGCTGACAATGGGATTGCGGCCCGATTCGGCCAGGGCCCTGATGGCGTTATAGACCCGCTTCTGCATCTCCGGGTTGGCCCGCTGGACCGCGTTCAGCTCGATGCGGTTCTCGTATTCGCCCGTATCCACTGACGAGACTGCTCCGCCCCCCATTCCGATGCGGTAGTTGTCCCCTCCCATGAGAACGACCACATCCCCCTTTTCAGGGATGCCCTTTTCGGCGTCGGCACTTTTGCCGTACCCGATCCCCCCGGCCAGCATGATCACTTTGTCGTACCCGTAGGTCTTCCCCGTTTCTTCATGTTCGAAGGTGAGCAGGCTCCCGCAGATCAGCGGCTGACCGAATTTGTTCCCGAAGTCGCTGGCCCCGTTGGAGGCCTTCACCAGGATCTCCTCAGGGGTCTGGTAGAGCCATGGCCTTTCCGGAACGGCATACTCCCAGGTCCGCTCCCGGTCTAACCTGGGATAGGCGGTCATGTATACGGCGGTCCCCGCCATGGGGATCGCGGCCTTTCCCCCGCCGATGCGGTCCCGGATCTCACCTCCCGTTCCGGTGGAGGCCCCGTTGAACGGTTCCACCGTGGTGGGGAAGTTGTGGGTCTCCGCCTTCAGGGAAAGGACCGTTTCGATGTCGGTGAGACGGAAGTAATCGGACCGCTCCTGGGTGCCGGGTGCGAATTGCTCGATCACCGGTCCCCGGGCAAAGGAACAGTTGTCCTTGTAGGCGGACACGATGCGGTTCCGGTTGGTATGGGTGGTCCGTTTGATCAGCTGGAACAGGGATTCTTCCTTTTCCTCCCCGTCGATCACAAAGGCCCCGTTGAAGATCTTGTGGCGGCAATGCTCGGAGTTGACCTGGGAGAACCCGAAAACTTCGCTGTCGGTGAGCCTTCGGCCGATCCTTCTGCTCACCTCCTCCAGGTACCCGATCTCGTCGGGACTGAGGGCAAGCCCCTCCTGGCTGTTATAGGCAGCGATGTCATCGATGTACCGGATGGGTTCCGGATCCCTGTCGATGGTGAATATCTGCTGATCGAGTCCGGGGTAAACCGCCTGCAGCATGGGATCGTGGCGGGATTGACCGCCCGGGATCTCAATGAACTCTTCGATGCGTCTGACGCCGGAGATTCCCATGTTCTGGGTAATCTCCACCGCATTGGTGCTCCAGGGAGTGATCATCTCCTTGCGGGGTCCCACAAAGGTCCCTTCAAGGGTCCTCTCCCGGAGGAGATGGGCCCCTCCGAACAGCCATTCCAGTTTTTCCCTGACGGACGGTTGGAGTTCTCCTTTCAGTTCCAGAGCGATGGTCCGTCGATCGGGGACCCGGAAGAAATAGATCATGAAGCCTGCCGTTTTTGGTACATGCGGGTGAATATGGTGCAAAGATAGCCGATTGTTTGGTTATGGCCTTCCGGGGCTGTCGGATTGCACCAAGACTTTTTTAACATGTGGGCTGAATTCGATATATTTAGCAAAACTAAAATCTGCCCGGAACATGATACAACAGAATTTCATAGGGCTCTACGAGAAGAGCTTTCAAACCCACTGGGACCTTCCCGCCCTTTCAGACTACAACGGCAAGACCTACACCTACGGGGAAATGGCAGCCCAGGTGGCCCGCCTCCATTTGCTGTACGACGCCATCGGGATCAAAAAGGGTGACAAGGTGGCAGTGTTCGGAAAGAATTCAGCCCACTGGTGCATCGCATTCATGAGCGTGATCACCCACGGGGCGGTGGCGGTGCCGATCCTCTCCGATTTCAGGCCAGGGGATGCCCAGACCATCATCAACCATTCCGATTCGGTCATGCTCCTGGTGGACAAATCCATCATGGAAACCCTGAGCGAAGGGGAACTCAAGCAGGTGAAGGCCTTCCTTTCACTGGACGACTTCGGGCTCCTGTCGGCTGCCCCCTCTGCCAAACTGAAGAAAGCGGTGGAAACCCTGGACGACCAGTTCGCCGCGAAATACAGCAACGGTTTCACCAGCGACCACATCAGGTATGCAGAGGTCGACAACAGCGAGGTGGTGGAGATCAATTATACATCGGGTACCACCGGATTCAGCAAAGGGGTGATCCTGTCGGCCAACAGCCTGGCGGGAAATGTGGAATTTGCCATGCGGGCCATTGAACTGAACGCAGGAGAAAGAATGCTGGCCATTCTGCCCCTGGCCCATTGCTACGGCTGCGCATTCGACTTCCTGTTCCCCCTGGCCAAAGGGGTTCATGTGACCATCCTCGGTAAACTGCCCGCCACCCCGGTCATCCTGAAAGCCTTTGCCGAGGTAAGGCCCCACCTGATCATGTTTGTTCCGGTTTTCTTCGAAAAACTCTACAAGAAAAGGGTGCTGCCCACCCTGCAGAAGGGTTCCATGAAGATACTCACCCGCATTCCGGGCATCAACGGACTGATCTATGGTGCCATCCGGAAGAAGCTGTACCAGTCCTTCGGGGGCAATTTCCGGGAAGCGGTGCTGGGGGGAGCCGCGCTGAGCGCCGAGGTGGAAGCCTTCATGCGCAGGATCCGGTTCCCCTTCACCATCGGGTACGGAATGACCGAATGCGGCCCGCTGATCTCATACGAGGGACATGCCACCACCCGCCTGGGTTCCAGCGGAAAAATACTGGATATCATGGAACTCCGCATCGATTCCGCCGATCCTTACAACGAACCGGGTGAGATCCTGGTCCGGGGAGAGAACCTGATGGATGGGTACTACAAGAACGAAGAGGCCACAAAAGCCACCATCGATGAAGATGGCTGGCTCCATACGGGCGATCTGGGGGTGACCGACAAAGACGGATTCATCTATATCCGGGGCCGGAGCAAGAGCATGCTGCTGGGTCCCTCGGGCCAGAACATTTATCCCGAGGAGATTGAGGCCAAGCTCAACAACCTGCCCTATGTGGCCGAATCGGTGGTACTGATGAACAGCAATCACCGGCTGGAAGCGCTGGTTTACCCGGATAACGAGCAGCTGAAAGCTGACGGGGCCGAAGGGGAGGTGGCAGCCAGGATGGAGGAGAACCGGAAAGCGCTGAACCAACATGTGGCCTCGTTTGAGGCCCTGGTGAAGATCCACATCCACGACCGGGAGTTCGAGAAAACCCCCAAACGCTCCATCAAACGGTTCCTCTATAAACTGGAGGAGTAGCCCTCTGTCGGGTTCTTTGCAGGATCCGGTCAGTAGCGGGTGGTCCCTTTCCAGACCCGGGACGCGCCGGGGGCCACCAGGAAACCGGAATAGTTCAGCCTGCCCGGCCAGGTGGAAGTGACCGTGGCATCGGCCCGTCCGTTGCTGTAGACCACCATCTGAACGTCATAGTTCCCCCCCGGGGAACGGAGGTTGTACCGTACGTTATAGGTGCCGTTCTTCTCATTGAACGTGTACTGGTAACCGGCCACCTGTCCCTCTTCGGTGATCCCGCCCACTCCGTTCAGTCCCACATAGGCATTGTTGCCGATCTGAAGGACCCCGGAAAGGGAATCCACCGCCACAAAATTGATGTTGGAAGAGACATTGACCATGTTTCCCCGCTTGTCACGGAGCCGGTTTGCCTCCAGCACGAAACGCTGGTTCTCCACCATCAGCCGGACCATGGCGGACTGCAGTTCGGCTTCTTTGGCCTGCTGCTCTTTCCTGAGCTCTTTTTCAACTTTTTTCTGCTCCTTCTTGCTCAGCTCCTGGGAGGAGACCGGCACGGCGATGAGCAGGGCCAGCAAAATCAAACCATTGAATTTCATTATGTTTCGTATTTTATTCCTTTTCATTGCGTTCATCCTGCGTAAAATTAATATGTTTATGTGAAATGCCGCCCAGGCAAAAGACAGGATCGATGAAAATAATATCAAAAATTGTGCCCCTTTGCCTGCTCCTGACCACTCCGGCGGCAGCGGCCCAGTCTTCCGAAAAGTTATTATACCCAAATGCCTTGAAAATCAATTCTATGGCCCTTGCTTTCAAGAACATCTCCCTGCAGTATGAACGGAGGATCAGCGATCACTGGTCGGTCCTGATGCAGGGTGGCTATAAATGGGGAGGAAAGATCCCCAAGGTGCTGGGACTGGGGGAGGTGGTGCTGACCAGTGAATCCGGAGGGCTTCGGGGGATCAGCCTGTCGCCGGAGGCCAGGTATTATTTCAATTTCTGCGATTGCGGGAGCCGCCATACCGGGTTCTATGCCGGAGTCTATACCCGGTACAGCAAGTTCGAGGGGGACCTGACCTTCAATTACTGGGATGGATCCCAGTACATCGACGTGGGCGGTGCAGGGAGCATCAGGGAACTGGGGATGGGGCTCCAGCTGGGTTACCAGTTTGTTTTCAAAGGGAGGTTCCTGGTGGACCTGATGTTTGCGGGTCCCCGGACCAGCTTCAACAGGATGAGGATGTCTCTGGATTCCGATTATGCGGCCGACCTGATCCCCCTCATCGAAGAGGAGATCAACAAAAGGCTGGCATGGATCGGGAGGGATCCCATCTCCATCCCGGTTGCTGCCAATGCCGACGTGAAGTTCGGATTAACCTCCTTTCGCTATGCCCTGGGGGTAGGCTACATCTTCTGAGCCCCTCAGTTTGCCCCGGACAGGGGGAGGGGATCAGGCGGAGGTCTGTCCGCCCGTTTCCCGGCTATCCAAAAGTTTCCGGTAAATGGCTTCGTTTTCCGGGTCGAATACCACAAACCGCACCTCTTCGATGCTGCCGGGTGCACGGCCGAAGGAGCGCACCTCCTCCAGGGCGATTTCTGCAGCCTGTTGTTTTGGAAAACCGTATACGCCTGTGGATATGTTGGGGAAAGCAACGGACCGCAGGCCCTTCTCCGCAGCCAGTTGCAGGCTGACCCGGTAGCACGACCGGAGCAGTTCCGGCTCACCCTGCATCCCTCCCCGCCAGACCGGTCCAACGGCGTGGATAACGAAACGGGCCGGCAGCCTGAATCCTTCGGTCATTTTGGCCTGCCCGGTCTCGCAGCCGTTCAGTTTCCTGCACGCCTCCAGCAGCCCGGGGCCGGCGGCACGGTGGATGGCCCCGTCCACTCCCCCGCCTCCCAGCAGGCTCTTGTTGGCGGCGTTCACGATGGCGTCCACTTCCTGGCGGGTAAGATCCCCCTTGATCAACCGGATGGAGAAAGGCATACTCAGTTCATTCCTCTGATAACGGCATTGAACTCCCGTTCAAATGCCCTGGCAAGGCCCGTCATGATCTTTTCGATCTGTTTGTCATTCAGTGTCTTTTCCTCGTCGAGAAGGGTAAAGGTCACCGCATACGATTTCTTCCCTTTTTCGATTTTTTCCCCTTCATAGACGTCGAACAGGGTGACCTCCTGCAGGTATTTTCCCTCGGTCCGGAAGGCCAGTTCCCTGAGGGATTCGAAGGTAACCCCCCTGTCCAGCATCAGGCTGAAGTCCCGTTTTACCTCATGGAACCTGGGCAGGGGGCGGAACTGGATGGCATGGCCCTTCAGGGTTTCCATCACCAGGTCCCAGTTGAACTCCGCTGCAAAGACAGGTTGCTTGATATCGAACTCCCGCAGCAGTGAGGGAGAAACACTCCCGAATTCCACCAGCGGCCGGTCTCCGGCCAGGTAGGTAAGCTGCTCTTCAAATCCGCTCTTCTGCGTGCCCTCCTTCTGAAGGGCACCGGACCGGATCCCTGTCCTTGTCAGCACGCTCTCCACAAACTTCTTCAGGAGGTAGAACGAAGCGGGTTCGGCCTTCTGGACCCAGTTGCCGGGACGGGTGTTCCCGGTGACGAATAATCCCAGGTGAAGCTCCTCTGAAAACGGATCCAGCAGCCCGGCTTCCTGCCGGTCCGGATCGAAGAAATAGCAGTTGCCGAACTCGTACAGCAGGAGATCGGAATGCTTCCGGTTGATGTTGTATGCGATGGCCTCCAGGCCGCCGAACAGGAGGTTTTTCCGCATCAGGGCCAGGTCCTGGCTCAGCGGGTTCTGTAACCTGACCGCAGTGGCATCGGGCCGTCCGTCGCGGTCATAATAAACGCTCCGGGTGAGGCTGTTGGATTTCATTTCAAAGAATCCGTTGCTGGTCAGCAGGTCCGAGGTCATGTGGATCACCTCCTCCTTATCCGGCCTGGAGGTGTACGACAGGGTCGAACGGAGGCTCGTTCCCACCTCCACGCGGTTGAACCCGTAGATCCGCAGGATCTCTTCGATCACATCGGCCTCCCGCTGCACATCGACCCGGTAGGGGGGCACCTTCAGGAACATTCCATCCGGAGTGCGTCTCTCCACGCGGATGTCGAGGGACTCCAGGATCGACTGCATGGTATCCGGACCGATATGATTTCCCACCAGGCGGTCCACATGGTCAAACCGGAGTTCCACACTGAAATCCTCTACCGGCTCCGGGTAGTAATCCACCACTTCGGAAACGATGGTGCCGCCTGCAATTTCCCTGATCAGCATGGCAGCCCTCTTCAGGGCCCAGACCGTGAGGTTGGGATCCGATCCGCGTTCGAACCTGAATGACGCATCGGTATGGAGCTGGTGGTGCCTGGCGGTTCTCCGGATGGATACCGGGTTAAAACAGGCCGATTCGAGAAAGAGGTCGGTGGTTTTTTCGGTGACCCCGGAACTGATCCCCCCGAAGACCCCGGCAATACAGAGGCCTTCTTCTGCATCACAGATCATCAGGTCAGTGGACAGCAGCTTTCTCTCCTGTTCGTCAAGGGTGACGAACGGGGTGTCACCGGGGAGGGTCCTGACCACCACCTTTCCCCCTTTGATCCGGGCCGCGTCGAAAGCGTGAAGGGGCTGGCCCGATTCATGAAGTACGAAATTGGTGATGTCGACCACATTGTTGATGGGGGCCAGGCCGATGGAGCGGAGCCTGGCCTGCAGCCATTCAGGGCTCGGTCCAACGGTGACCCCTTTCATGGCCAGTCCCGAATACCGGATGCAACCGGCCTTTTCGATCACCTCCACGGGGATCATCCCGTCGTTTGAATCGATCCGGAATCCTTCCACCGGGGGTTTCCGTACCCTGGTGGCCTTCTGCTGGTTCAGGTATGCGGCCAGGTCACGCGCCACCCCCAGGTGGGAAGCAGCGTCGATGCGGTTGGGCGTCAGCCCGATTTCAAAGATGGTATCATCCTCTACCCTGAAATAGTCCGCAGCGGGGGTGCCGGGGACCGCCTCCGGTTCGAGGACCATGATCCCGTCATGGGAAGTCCCCAGTCCCAGTTCATCTTCCGCACAGATCATTCCATGGGACACCTCGCCCCGGATCTTTGATTTGCGGATGGTCAGTTCCCCGCCGGCCGGATAGAGGGTCGCACCAACGGTGGCCACCGGGACCTTCTGACCGGGAGCCACGTTGGGGGCCCCGCAGACGATCTGCACCGGCTCGCCGTCCCCCAGGCTGACCTGCGCCAGGGTGAGCTTGTCGGCGTTGGGATGCTTGCTGCAGCTGAGCACTTCACCGATCACGACCCCTTTCAGTCCGCCCCTGACAGACTGGAACGGCTCCATTCCTTCAACCTCCAGGCCGATGTTCGTAAGAATGTTGGCCATCTCATCCGGGGGAAGGGTGGTGTCGATGTAGGTTCTTAACCAGTTGTAGGAGATCTTCATGCGGGTTTGGTTGCGTTACAATGGGGCAAAAATAGTGCATTTATGCCAGAGATGAAAGGGAGCCCTGCTCTTTCAGACCGCTGCCATTTGCTTCTTTCCGCTCAGCCGGAAAGGCGCCGGAACAGTTCCCCCTGCACTTCGGGATAGGTGAGGGAGGAGGGGAGGGTCCCGGAAAGGAGGACCTGATCCGTCTCATGCTCCAGGGTTTCCTCCATTTCCAACACCTCTGCCTGGTAGAGCCTTCCGAATTCGGTCCTGGCACCCACAGTCACCGCGTAGTCGCAGAGGTGGACCAGGGAGGAGCGGGTCACCCCGGCCTCCTCGAACAACTCCCTGACGGCTGCCTGATCGGCGCTCTCGCCTGGTTCGATGTGCCCTGCAGGCATCTCCCAGGTGGTCCGGTCGCGGTGCCGGACGAAGATCCACAGGTCGCGGAACCTGGCCCCGATGACCACATAGGTCAGGTCAGGCTCGGGGACCGAGCCTGGATCAAGCAGAAGGGTGGTCACGTTCTTCGGAGCCATACCGGTCAGAGTTCCCCGGATACCCAGCTGAATTCTTTCTCTTCGCCCGCTCGCAGGACCCTGATCCGATGGGTCGTGGCAGACTGCACCCGGTCCAGGTGGTCCATAAGCTCCTGGACGCTTTCGGGCCCTGTGATCCGGATGCCGTCCACCGACAGAATGATATCCCCTCCCAGCAGGATCTCCTCCTCTTCGAAAGGAATACTTCTGAATCCCCCCTTCAGACCGGCGAGGTGGGCGGGACTGTTCCGGACCACATGCTGCACCAGCCAGCCCGATCCCTGCGGAACGTTGAGTATGGCGGCCAGTTCCGGTGTGAGAAGCAATGCATCGATCCCGAAATATTTGGCGCTCCGCGTGAGCAGAAGGGTCTCTGCGATTCTTGAGGTGGCTGCGAAACCGATCCCTTCGAATCCGCCCGAACGGGTGAGAATGGAGCTGACGATCCCGATGACCTCCCCTTTGTAATTGAACATGGGTCCCCCCGAGTTGCCGGTATTGATGGCCGCATCGGTCTGGAAGAATTCCACCATGTTCCCGTCACGGGTCAGCCGTTCCTCGGCATGCCTGCCGCTGATGATTCCCCTGGAGAGGGAATAGGCCAGTCCCATGGGTGCCCCTATGATGAATACTTCTTCTCCAGTGCGGGTTTCATCAGAGTTTCCGATGGCGGCCGGATGGGGATCTGCAGGCGGTTGTTCGAGCCGGATGAGGGCTACGTCCGCCGTGCGCGAAATGCGCTCTACCCTGGCAGGGATGGTCTCGCCATCGAAAAAGGCGACCATGATCGCTTCCGCATTGCCCACCACATGGGCCGCAGTGAGCACATATACGGCAGATTCCCCGACCAGGACCCCCGACCCGAGCCCGGAGGTGGAGGTGAACATGCGCGCATCTCCGGTCCCTGCAGGGACACTCTCTATGGTAAAAATGGTGACGACCGACTGCTTGTTCTCTTCAAACAGATCGGACAGTTCCTGGGCCGCTGCAACCTGTGCCAGCAGCAGCATGATTCCGGTGATCAGAGTTCTCATGTTCCATTGGTTCAAGTCCCTGCGAAATTATAACAAATTAGGCAGTTCTCGGGGATTTAAACTATTTTTGTCCCTTATTGCAGACCATGAAGCATCAACCAACCATTCTGGTCACCAACGACGACGGCATCGAGGCCAAGGGATTCAGGGAACTGGTCGCCCTGGCCATGGAATTCGGGAATGTGGTGGCCATTTCCTCGCAAACGCCCATGTCGGGCATGTCCCATGCCATTACCATCAAAGTGCCGCTCAGGGTGACCCTGGTCGCCGAAGGGAAGGGATTCAAAAAATACATGACAAACGGAACCCCGGTGGACGGAGTGAAACTGGCATTTAACAGCCTGCTGGGTAAAAGACCCGATCTGCTTCTCTCCGGGATCAACCACGGATCCAACTCCTCCAGCAGCATCCTCTACTCGGGGACCATGGCGGCGGCCATGGAGGGGGCCATCAACCATGTCCCTTCCATGGGCATCTCCCTGCTCTCCTTCGATCCGGATGCCGATTTCGGACCCTCCCTGTCTGTCGCCAGGCAGTTGATCGGAGAGGTCCTTGAGAAGGGGATCCCGGATGGCATCTGTCTCAATGTCAATGTGCCCCCGGTGGGTGACGGTGACCTGCGCGGGATCATGGTGTGCAGCCAGGCCAATGGCTACTGGAAGGAGGAATTCGAGAAGAGGACCGATCCCAATGGCTCCGAGTACTACTGGCTCACCGGATTCTTCCACAACCGCGAACCGGAGGACGGTGGAGCGGGTACGGATGAATGGGCACTGAGGAAAGGATATGCTTCGGTGGTCCCCGTGAATACGGACATGACCGCCTACGGATTCCTGAGCAAGATGAAGACGTGGACCCTCTCATCCCCGGGCTCATGAAAAGTGTCCGTTCGCTGGACAGCATGTGGGCAGGGACACTGGCGGGAATTGTCCTTCCGGTGGTCACCCTTCTGGTGATCTGGGCCATCAGGTACCAGGGGACCGGGCTGGCCGAATTCCTCTCGGATTTTCAGAAGCTGGGCGTGCTCTCCAAGTTGGTCAGCCTGGCTGCCTTACCGAACCTGTTGCTGTTCTTTATATGCATATGGACCAACCGGAATTTTTCCGCACGCGGGGTTATTTTTGCAACACTGATCGTGGCGCTGGTCATGCTGGTGCTCAAATTTGCCTGAAGAAGAGATGAAGTATTTCCTCATAGCCGGGGAGGCCTCCGGTGACCTGCACGCTTCGAACCTGATGAAAGGTTTGCGCGATGCGGATCCCCGTGCCGAGTTCAGGTACATGGGTGGGGACCTGATGCGGGAGGTTTCCGGGGAAAGGATCATCCATTACAGGGAAACCAGTTACATGATGCTGGATGTGCTCTTACACCTGGGCAGGATCTTCAGGGTCATGCGGACCGTGAAAGCGGAGATCAGGAAGTGGAGGCCCGATGTGGTGATCCCGGTGGACTACCCCGGGTTCAACCTGCGGATGGCCCGGTTCGCCTCATCCCTCGGCATCAGGGTGTTCTATTTTATTTCGCCCAAGGTCTGGGCATGGAAGCAGCGCAGGGTCAAACAACTGAAAAAATACACCGGCCGCCTGTTTGTTATTTTGCCGTTCGAAGTGGATTTTTTCTCCCGGTTCGGAATGGAGGTCGAATATCACGGGAATCCCCTGGTGGACCCTGTATCCGGATTTTTGAAAGGGTTCGGGGGCGCAGGGGAGTGGAAGCGTCGCCACGGTTTTGATGAACGGCCGCTGGTGGCACTGCTGGCCGGTTCCCGAAAAAAGGAGATCGAGGCCATGCTTCCGGTGATGGTGAAACTGGCCCCGGAGCATCCCGGATACCGGTTCGTGGTGGCAGGCGCACCCTCCATCGAGCCTTCGTGTTATGACGGATTCCTCTCAGGGACACGGGTCGGCATCGTTTACGGGGAGACTTACGGACTGGTTGCCTCGGCGGAGGCGGGGATCGTCACCTCGGGGACGGCCACCCTGGAGGCGGCGCTGCTGGGAATGCCCCAGGCGGTGGTCTACAAAACGGGACGGATCGCCTATCATCTTGCGAAATGGATCATAAAGGTTAATTTTATAAGCCTTGTGAACCTGATACTGGGACGGGAGCTGGTAAAGGAGATCATACAGAAACACCTGTATGACAGGATGAAAGAGGAACTCTCCAGGCTCCTGACGGATGCGGGACACAGGGAATCGATGCGCCAAGGGTACGGTGAGCTCAGGCAGAAACTCGGAGAGGAAGGGGTGCTCACCCGCATCGGGAAAAGAATGGTTGAATTGCTAAAAACAGAAGCAGCATGAGGTACATGCTCCTCGGAATACTTATCCTGGCCGGATTGCAGCATGCCCGGGCACAGTTTGTCAATGTGGGGATCTTCAGGGATCACAACATTACCTCGGCAACGGTCTACTGCTCGAAAGGGTCCTTCCAGCTGGTCAGCGAAGGAAGGATCCTGGCACGGCTCGAAACAGGAGGGACCCTTTATCTGACCCTGGAGGATGGGCGGATTAAACTCCTGGATGCGGCCGCCGATTACGGGTATGTGACAGAGGTGGAGCTCCGGGCGCTCACCCTGGATGCTTATTTTCACCTGCAACCCACGGGCCCGGAGCTGGAATCGAGGGTTTATGACGACAACCTGATCGCCAGATCCGGGGAGGGTGCCCTTACCCTGATCAACCAGGTGGATATCGACAAATACGTGGCCGGGGTGGTGGCGGCCGGGACCGGGCACGGAGCCGAAAAAGAGTATTACAAGGCCCAGTCGGTCCTTTCAAGGACCTTCGCCATGAGGAGCCTGGACCGCCATCAGCAGGAGGGATTTCAGGTATGCGACGGGAACCACTGTCAGCGCTACTCGGGAAAAGATGCTCAGACCTCCCCGGTCCTGGAGGCGATCCTTGAAACAACAGGGATCGTGCTTGCCGATTACAACTTCAGGCTGATCATGGCTGCCTACCACCTGAACAGCGGAGGGCAGACCCAGCGGGCCTCCGATGCGTGGGACACGGCGGTGAACTACCTGCAGTCGGTGGTGGATCCTTATTCCCTGCATCAGCCCCACGCCAAATGGGCGGATACCCTCTCCTTCGGGGAGTGGAAAAGCTACCTGGTGGAGAAAGGGATGCGTTCGGTAAACCGCATGCCCGAGGAGATTCTCTACGTGGAGCAGATGAGGCGAAAGAGGAATTTCGTGCTGGACAAAGATTCGCTCAGGATGACGAGGATCAGCGAGGACTGGGGATTCCCCTCCTCCTTTTTTGATATGTTCCCGGAAGGTGATTCCGTGCTGGTATGGGGGAAAGGAGTCGGACACGGGGTCGGAATGAGTCAGGAAGGCGCCATGAAAATGGCAGCCGACGGATTCAGCTTTCAGGACATCCTCAAGTTCTATTATTATGAAGTGCGGCTGATGGATTTCAGGGACCTGCCGGAATCGAGCCTGCAGAAATCCAAATTGATTTATTGAATCGGCTACTCCTATGTGGGCACTGTACAGGAAAGAGATCAGCGGTTTTTTCAGCAGCCTGACCGGCTATGTGGTGATCGCTGTGTTCCTGATCCTGACCGGGTTGTTCATGTGGGTCATTCCCGGCCAGTTCAATGTGATGGAAAACGGGTATGCCACCCTGGATACCCTCTTCGCCCTGGCCCCCTGGGTCTTTCTCTTCCTGGTACCCGCCATCACCATGCGGATGATCTCTGAAGAGAAAAGGACCGGGACCCTCGACCTGCTTTTCACCAGGCCCATCAGCGAGCTTCACATCGTAGGGGCCAAGCTGCTGGCAGCCTGGACACTGGTACTGCTTTCCCTGCTGCCCACCCTGCTTTATTTCTGGTCGGTGTCCAGGCTGGGCAGTCCACCCGGGAACATGGATACAGGGGGGACCTGGGGCTCCTATATCGGACTCCTTTTCCTTGGAGGGATCTACGCTGCCATCGGCATCTTTGCCTCTTCCCTTACCGGTAACCAGATCGTGGCATTTATTCTGGCCGTCTTCATCGCCTTCCTGATGTACATGGGTTTCGAGTTCCTCAGCGGACTTGCAGGTTCGGGGACAACGGGTTACTTCATTTCCCGCATGGGTGTCGGGTACCATTACAACTCCATCAGCAGGGGAGTGCTCGATTCACGGGACCTGCTCTATTTCCTGGGGGTCATGGTGGCATTTGCCATGGGGACGAGGACGGTTTTGCAAAGCAGAAAATGGTAACCGGCGTATGGAGCGAACCAACCTGAAACGGCGTCATCTGATTCAACTGCTCCTGGTTGCAGCGGGTCTTGCGGCGCTTTCGTTTCTTTCGGGGCTTCAGTTCTTCCGGGTCGACCTTACCTCCGAAAAGCGCTACTCCCTTTCCGGATCGTCCAGAGCGCTTCTCGGGGAACTTGAAGAGGTGGTCTATGTACGGATCTACCTGGACGGAGAGCTTCCTCCCGAATTTGTCAATTTCAGAAAGTCGGTCAGGGAACTGATGGATGATTTCAGGGCCTATGCAGGCGAACGGTTGCAGTACACGTTCATCAACGTCTATGACGAAACCGACGAGGCTGTCCGGAACCGCATGATCGAAGAGCTTTACAACAGCGGCTTGAATGTGACCAATATCCAGATCAGGGACGGTTCGGGGGGTGCCTCCACCAGGATCATCATTCCGGGGGCAATGGTCAGCTACCGGGGAGTTGAGATCCCCGTGAACCTTCTGAAGAACAATCCCTCCCTTTCCCATGAGGTCAACCTGAACAACTCCATCCAGACACTTGAATACGAATTTGCCAGGGCGATCCAGAGCCTCACCATGGAAGAGGTCCCCCGGATCGCTTTCATCGAAGGGCACGGGGAGCTGGATTCCCTTCAGACCCACAGCCTCATGGACGAGCTGAAGAATTTTTTCCAGATCGACCGCGGCTATATCAACGGGAACCTTGAAGCGCTCCTTCCCTACGAAGCACTGGTTGTTGCCCGGCCCACCCGGATGTTCAGTGAAGCGGACCGGTTCGCCCTGGATCAGTACCTCATGCAGGGGGGAAAGGTGCTTTTTTTCCTGGATCCGGTGGACCCGTTCGCTGACAGCCTTTCCGCAGGGACCACCGTGGCCCTGGCCAGGGAGACGGGACTCGAAGAGCTGCTGTTCAGGTACGGGATACGGATCAACTACAACCTGGTGGCTGACCTCCAGTGCAACCTGGTCCCGGTGAACACGGCTCCCGCAGGCGAGCAGGCCAGGTTCACCATGATGCCCTGGGTGTACCATCCGCTGCTCACGGGACCCGGGGGGCATCCGGTGACCCGGGGACTCAACTATGTCCTGGGGGAGTTCGTTTCCTCGCTGGACACGGTGGGCCAGGGCCCGGTTGGTATTGAAAGGACAGTCCTGCTGGCCACGTCCACGGCCAGCAGGAAGCGGGATGTCCCCCTTTACATCAGCATGGAAGAGGTCATGGCGGAGCCGGACCCGGCACTGTACACCTCCTCCCACCTTCCGGTGGGGATCCTGATGGAGGGAAAGTTCCCCTCCTTCTTCAGGAATTATCCCGTTCCCGCAGGGGCAACCACGGGAAACACCCCGGTCCGGGATTCCAGCGTTCATACCTCCCTGTTCGTGGTTGCCGACGGGGACCTGGCCGCCAATGAGGTCCGTTTCGAAGGGGGCGCGTTCCGTGCCCAGCCACTGGGGTACGACCGCTATACACGGCAGACTTTCGGGAACCGGGAGTTCATCCTCAATGTGATCAATTACATGACCGATGAAACGGGGATCATGGAGCTCAGGTCCCGCGAACTCAGGATGCGTTTGTTGAACAGGGAGGTGACAGGGCAGCAGAGCCGTGCCCTGAAGTGGAAGCTTGTCAACACCCTCCTTCCCCTGGCCCTCCTGGTGCTGGCCGGGTTGCTGTACCAGTGGATAAGGAGAAGGAGATATGCCGGGTAAAATGACATCCAGAAGGATCATAGGGGTGGCGGGCTCGGTGGTGCTGATACTCGTCCTTTTGCTGATCCTTACCGATCCCTGGAGCACTGTACGCAATGAAGGAAAACAGATCGCACTGAAGCATTCCGAACTGACCGACAGGATCGTGGTGGCAGACCGTTCCGATTCAACGGTGCTTGTGAAGGAAGCAGGCGGATGGACCCTCCCCGGTGAGGGGGAAGTCAATGATGTTTCGGTTGAAAACCTTTTGTTTGCAGCTTCCAGAATGCAGGTAAACTCCATCCTCGATGAGGCAGGGGCGGCGGAGGCAGAGCAGGGCAGGAGCATTCGGTTTTTTGCCGGGAACAGGCAGCAACTGGCCTACCGGCTGTTCTCACGTGACGGACGGTACCTGGTCAGACCGGAAGGATCGTCCCGGGCCTACTTTGTTTCGGTGACCGGGTACCAGGAACTTGATCTGTTGCGTGTTTTTTCGTCATCCCCCAACCACTACAGGCAGCATATCCTGATCGACCTGATGCCTTCGGAGATCGCTTCGATCCGCGTCGAGCGTACCGGAAACGGAGCGTTTGAGTTCAGTCAGGACCGGGAGGGTGAGCTCGGCTGGCAACTGCCGGATGAACCGGGTACCGTTCCGGAAGGCCCCCCGGATGAACTCGCTGTCAGGCTCCTTTTCAGTTACTTTACCGCGATCCGCTATGAAGAAAAGTCAGGAATAGGGAGCGGGGAGCTGCTCCGTGATCAGGAGAAATATCCCAGGCTGGCACAGCTTGAAGTCACCGCCCGCGACGGGACCAGTCACACCCTCCGGATCTTTCCCCATTACCCTTCCGGAAGCGCCGAACCCGATATGTTCAAGGCACTTGTGTTGTTCGACGGGGAACCGGAAGCGCTTGTGGTCAACTACATTTACCTGGATGTGCTCATGCGTGATCTGTCCCATTATTTTTGAGGAAAACCCGTGGCGGCAATCACGATTTTTTTTTGTATTATTGATGGATTATTGCGCACAACCCAAATAAAAAAAAGCACTCATGAAATTTGTCGTATCCAGTATGGAGCTGCTGGGGCATTTACAGGCCATCAGTCGTGTGATCAGTAGCAAAAATACACTTCCGATCCTGGATAATTTCCTCTTCTCACTGGATGACGGACTGCTGGAGATCACCGCATCGGACCTGGAGTCGACCCTGGTGACACAGATCCGGCTGGAGAATACGGAAGGCTCGGGAATGGTGGCGATCCCCGCCAGGATCATGACCGATACCCTGAAGGAGTTCCCGGATATTCCCCTCACCTTCGAGATCAATACCGACAGCCTGATGATCGTGATCCAGAGTGAGAACGGGAAGTTCACCATCATGGGACAGAACGGCGCGGAATTTCCCCAGATGCCCGTGCTGAAGGACGACCAGAAACATGAGGTGGAGCTGGAACCCGAGGTGTTGCTCTCGGGTATCAGCAAGACACTTTTCGCCACGGCGGACGACGAACTGAGGCCGGTCATGAACGGCATATTCATGGAGCTTTCACCCGATGACCTCACCTTCGTGGCTTCCGATGCACACAAGCTGGTCCGGTACAAGCGGACGGATGCCTCCGCATCTTCGGCATCCAGTTTCATCCTGCCCAAGAAGCCTGCATCACTGCTTAAAAATATCCTTCCCAAAGAGGAGAACAAGGCGGTGCTTGAGTTCGATGACAGGAACGCATCCTTCACGCTGACCAGTTATAAGCTGGTCTGCCGGCTGGTGGAGGGGAATTATCCAAGTTACAATTCCGTGATCCCCACCGACAATCCGTATAAAATGACCATAGACCGGCTCTCGCTGTACAACACGCTGAAACGGGTTTCGGTATTTTCCAACCAGGCCAGCAACCTGGTCAAACTGGCACTGACGGGGAACCAGATCAATATTTCCGCCCAGGACATCGATTTCTCCATTTCGGCCAATGAGCGCCTCACCTGCCAGTATGAGGGCGAGGATCTGGAGATCGGTTTCAAATCGACCTTTCTGATCGAGATCCTGGCCAACCTCTCTTCCGATGATGTGATCCTGGAGATGAGCGACCCCACAAGGGCGGGGATCCTGGTCCCGGCGGAGGCGGAAAGCGAGCAGGAAGATACCCTGATGCTGCTCATGCCCATGATGATAAATACCTAGTCCATGAGGTTGAACCTGAAGAACCCCATCATTTTTTTCGACCTCGAAACCACAGGAATCAATATCGCATCGGACCGGATTGTTGAGATTTCCTACCTCAAGGTGGATCTGAGCGGGAATGAAACATCCAAAACCCTGAGGATCAATCCCGGGATGCCCATCCCTGAAAAAGCCACCGCCGTGCACGGGATCACCGACGAGGATGTGAAAGACGCACCGCCTTTCAATGAGGTGGCCCGCAGCCTGGCCAGGGAATTCGAAGGATGCGACCTGGCGGGGTACAACTCGGTGCGGTTCGACATCCCCCTGCTGGCAGAGGAATTCCTTCGGGCCGGGGTGGACATTGACCTGAAGCGCCGGAAATTCGTGGATGTTCAGGTGATCTTCATGAAAATGGAACCCCGTACACTCTCCGCTGCCTATCAGTTCTTTACAGGGAAGGAACTTTCGGAGGCCCATTCGGCCGAGGCCGATACAAGGGCAACCTATGAAGTGCTGCAGGCGCAGCTGGACCGCTACGAGAACCTGGAGAACGACATCGCGAGCCTGGCCGAATTCTCCGCCCATAACCGGAACGTGGACTTCGCGGGCAGGATCATTCTGGACGAGAATGATGTGGAGGTCTTCAATTTCGGCAAGTACAAAGGGAGGGCGGTCAGAGAGATCCTGGAGCAGGACCCCGGGTATTACGGATGGATGATGAACGGGGATTTTCCGCTCTACACAAAAAAGGTGCTCACGGGCATCAAATTGCACGGCATGATCAAATAACGACAATCCCTTCAGGATGAAGATTATTTGCATTGGAAGGAACTATGTGGCGCATGCCAGGGAGCTGAACAACGAGGTTCCCGCTTCTCCCGTATTTTTTATGAAGCCAGACACTGCGCTGGTCACAGACAACCGGCCTTTTCCCTACCCGGATTTCTCAAAGGATGTCCATCACGAGCTTGAAGTGGTGATCCGCATGGGAAAGACGGGAAGCCGGATCCCGGAAGCGGAGGCCGGCCGGTATTTCACCGAACTGGGACTGGGGATCGATTTCACTGCCCGGGACCTGCAGGCCGCCGCCAAGCAAAAGGGGCTCCCCTGGGAGATCGCCAAGGCATTTGACCACTCTGCCCCGGTGAGCCGGTTTCTCCCCGTTTCCGGCATGGCGGATATCCACCGCCTTTCATTCCGCCTCCACATCAACGGGAAGGCGGTACAGGAGGGGGATAGCTCCCTGATGATTTTCAGTTTCGAGCAGATCATCGCCTATGTGTCCCGATACATCACCCTCCGGGAGGGCGACCTGATTTTTACAGGGACACCGGAAGGAGTGGGGCCCGTTTCTCCGGGCGACCGCCTTGAAGGGTATCTGGAAGGGGAAAAACTCCTGGACTTCCATATCGAATAGATGACATCCGCACCTTATCAGCTTCACCGGATCTTCCTGGGGAATGTCTCCTGTTTTCTGGTATCCCGGGAGCAGGATGCCTGGCTGGTGGATTGCGGGAACAGGGGTTCTGAAAAGAGGATTTTGGAGGCCATGGCGGGGAAGGGGCTGGAACCGGAGATGCTCCGGGTGCTCCTGCTCACCCATGTGCATTTCGACCACGCCGGTTCGGCCCGGAAACTGAAGGAACTGACCGGATGCCGCGTGGCGGTTCACCGCATTGAAGCGGAGCGCCTGCGTCGCGGGATCACCCCCATACCCGGGGGTACCCGCTGGAAAGCACGGGTACTGGTGTTCCTGGGGCGGAGCTTCAGGCGGCGCATCATGCGTTTCCCCGGGGTCGAACCCGATCTGCTTCTGGGATCGGATGGCCAGACGGGACCGGAACCTGATCTGTTATCGGGACCGGAACCTGATCTGTTATCGGGACCGGATCCGGAACCCGGACTTGAAGGGTTTCCGGGCCGGCTGATCCATGTGCCCGGCCACACCCCCGGTTCGGTGGCGGTCCTGCTGGACGGAGGCGAGCTCCTGGCGGGGGATACCTTTTTCGGACTGGAAGGAAAACAGCATTTCCCGCCGTTTGCGGAGGACCGGCGCCTGCTGCTGAATAGCTGGAAGAAGCTGAGGGCCCTGCCGGCAGAAACCATCTATCCTGCCCATGGCCATTCCTTTCCCTTCAGCCGCTTCCTGGCCGAATATGAAACTGCGCTCGAACGTTACGGATAAGGTCCCCGTGTACGGTCCGCCTGTGCCTGACCGGAATTCTACCTGAGGTAGGAGGCAATGGTCTCGTAGATCTCCTCCTTCACCGGCGGGGGCATGTTGTTGATGCGGGTGCGGTGCGATCCCTTCTCCTTGATGTAGATCCTTGAATTGGTCTGGCCCGTGGAGGTCACCGCCGTGGCCGACCAGGTATCGTATTCCCCGTAGATATAGATAAAATCATCCCCCCGGCTGGCCAGATAGACCTCAAGTTCCTCGGAGAGCCCCGGGCGAAAGGTAACTTCAAGTTCCGCAGGAAGGGTGAAGGTGAACCGCGGATTATCCACATGTTTCAGGTACCTGTCGAATTTCTCCAGGTCGTACCCGTAATAGCCCATTTCGGTTAGCGCCTGGTAAAAGAACGGGCGGTTCTCACTGATGAAGGTATCGTCGAAATAGTCAAAACCTGCCACCCGGTTCATGTGTTCGATCACCTCCCCGGGAGTGGCCGACCGCCCCGGGATATCCCTGACCGGTACATATCCCCACTGCCAGTAGGCAAAATCATATTCGAGGACACAGTATTCATAGGCTTTTTCCACCCCGCCCGCCAGTTCGTAGGTATATCCTCTTTCTTCTGAAAATTCCCGGAACGCGGGCAGGTACTGTTCCTGGTTTTTCAGGGCCATCTGCTGGAACTTCCTGATTTTCCTTCTTTCACGGGAGGTCCCCACACTCTCCAGGAAGGCATAGATCCGTTCATCTTCCACGGAGTAATTCAGGGGAGCCACATAGGGGACCCTCACGGCCACATCCTCCGGGTAGTAGAAGCTGTGATACAGTACGCACTGCCCTCCCTTGCTGATCCCCGTACTGACCCATTCTTCCGGATAGAGGGGACGGAAGAGGGAAATGATCCTGTGGTGATCCGATGCCGCCTGCCAGGTATCGAGGTACCTCCAGTCCAGGGAGTCCGGCTTGCTTTTTCCGAAATAGCGGTGCTCGACCATGATCTGGTTGCACCTCAGTTCGGCCGCAATTTCAGAAGTGTAGTAATAACTGGCGTCATAGCCGGCAGTGACCAGGACCACCGGTCTTGAAGGATCGATGTGTGAGATATAAAGCCGCTGGTAGAAAGAGGGCCCTTCCGGGTCCCTGTGGTCCAGGGGCTGCCTGATCCTGATCTCCAGGATGCTGTCATAGATGGACTCTCCATCCAGCATCCGGATGTCGGCGGCTTCGATGCGCTCCAGGAACTCGTCCAGCCGCATTGATCCTGCCACGTACAGCAGGCAGGCAACCAGTAAGAATCCTGACAACAGAAACCTCTTCATATGCACATCCGGGTGCGGGGATCCGATCCCCGATAGGATAAAAATAATATTTTTTCCTCAAATCAGTGATACAGACGGTACACAGGATACCGCATATAACTTTTTTCGGCCCAGGGCGACCGCTCGTAAATGAACCGGAGCTGGGCGTAGGGATCTTCCCTGAACAGGGAGTCGGCTTCTCTCCGGCGGAAGAACTCCTCCCGGAGCAGGGGATCTTCTTTCAGGAGCTTTTCGGCTGACTCTTCAAAGATGTAGGGGGAGAAATATTCTTTTCTGGAAAGAATCTCGTCGAAAAAGTTCCAGCTGAAGAAGGAGTCATAGCCCTCCGGTTCCAGCGTCTGTACCAGGTATTCAATGGCCTGCTGCCGCACGGGAATCACCAGGTCGCCCGCAACCAGCCGGACGGGTTCCACCTGCCGGCGGACGGTGGTCCCGTAGTGCCAGTAATGTCCGTTATAGGGTTGTTCCCGGGTCTCATAATCCTCGATGTATGTGACTTCCAGCTCCATCACGGTGTCCTTCCGGATCTCGGTCATCTCCACCCGGTTGGCACGCAACCGCTCGGCCACCTCCGGCCAGGCACCCGAAAGGTAATAGGTTTCAGGGGGAGTCACCGTCACGGTGGGGGTGAAGTACTGATAATAAGGGATCTCCTTTTCCCAGGGATCCTCCCGGTCATAATAGAGCCGCGGGTGGCCCGTCACCGCACTGGTCCGGGTCTTAGCCCGGTATCCGCGGAAGGGAAGCAACGAATACCGGGCGGTGTCCAGTTCCCAGTTCAGGACGAACCTTTCCTTACGGAGCCGCTGCTCCCAGGCCTCCTCCCTGACACGCTCCATCTCCGCCCTGTGCTCTGCGGAGAACCTGAGAATCTCCCTGAGAAAGTGCCATGTGGATAGCACCCTGTCCCCGAATGGTTTGAACATGTGGGTTTCGACGGTAAAGGCCATGGTGTTGAAAAGGCTGGCGTATCCCGAGGTATACCGCGGAAAATCCATGAATCCAACGATGCCGCTTTCCGGTGACCGGCCGTAGCTCCAGACATACGGGGACATGGGGTAGGGTGTCTGTTCCATGGCTCCGAAAAGGGAGGGCAGCACGGTCTGTTCCAAATACGCCGCCTGCACCGGTTCGTGCCTTTGCAGGTGGCTGTTGATCAGGGTGATCGCATAGGGATAATCGGCACCGTTGGAGGTATGGGTGTCCACAAAGATTTCGGGGTCCCATTCCCTCAGCCATTCCACCAGCCAACGGGCGTTCCTGGAGTCCAGCTTGACAAAATCCCTGTTCAGATCCAGGTTCCTGGCATTGGCCCGGAAGCCCTGTTCCACCGGACCGTTCTGGTTGGCACGGTGATAAGGGCTCCTGTTCAGGGCCCCTCCCACGTTGAAGACGGGAACGATCACCACCACGGTGCTGTCCAGGAACCGGCTGTAGGGATCGCTCCCGGACAGAAGCCCCTCCGCCAGCTTCAGGCCCGCATCGACTCCGCAGGGTTCTCCCGGGTGGATCCCGTTGTTGATGAAGAGAATATTTTTGCCAGAGCGCCTGATCCCTTCTACGGAAAAGTTCCCGCCACGGTCAATGATAAACAGGTGCAGCGGTTTCCCCGCATCGCTTTTACCCGCCTCCACAAGGTGCGCATGTTCATATTCACCATCCAGCCACCGGTACATCCCGATGGCTTCCTCCCAGGTGACGGAGCGGTTTTCCTGGTAATGGAGGGTCACCTGCGCCGTTGCTTCCGGGGTGGTGAAACATGCCGCCCCTGCAACGATGCCTGCCATGAAATAGTTAATTGCGCGCACGGTATAACTCATTCTGCAATCGATTAAAGTAGTTCCTGACATAGGGATCCGTCCCCTCCTCCGGAAGATGGTCCGCCATCTTTTCCGGCGGGACCCGCCTGTCCATGATCCCGCTCCGCACCTGGTTCACCACCCCCGCAGGTCCGTGTGCGAGGCGGCTGACAGGCCCGGAAAGCCGGACCTGTTCTTCATAGTCCTCAAAGAATTCGACAAGTTCCTTCCCCTGCTCCTCCACCAAGCCGGGGAGGTTCATGCAAACCCGGCATCCGGCCAGGTTCCGGAGCCGGTGATGCACGTTCCGAAGGACGCTTTCTCCCAGGCTTTCCGGCACGATCCCCCTTATCAGGTAGATCTCGGTGTAGCGGTAAATGCCGATGGCCCCCAGTGCATCAAGGTCGTCGGCAGCAGAAAGCACAGGCAGGATGCCTGGTGGCTTTTCTTTCGTCATTCCCGCCGGAATGGCCCCTTCTTTTACATCGTGGTGTTCGATGGCCCCGAGGATCTCATCTATCCGGCCGGGCGTTCCGGCCGGATGATCCCGCAAGAACTTCATACACAGTTCGCGACCCAGGTGGCCGTGCCGTTCCCCGGTGGTCTGTGCCATCCCCAGGTCATGGAACCAGGCCGCCACCATGATCCCTTCCACCAGCGGATAATCTGCAGGTATCCCGCAACGGTCCATCTCCCTGATCAGCCTTTTGCACAGGTTCCATACCCGCTGGTGATGGGTGTGGTCATGGGAGGGAAGCCAGGTATTGGAAAATTGCTGCCGGGCAAGGCTTCTCAGCGGTTCAAGCCACACCGACTCTGCCCTTCGGAGCCATATGTCAATCCGGGACTCCAAGGTGTTTCAGGTGACCCTGGTCAGTTTCATCATGTTGGTCTTCCCCTTCTCCACGATGGGGATGCTTCCGATGTGAACCACCAGGTCGCCTTTCCTGAGCAGTTTCCGGCTGACCAGGAACTCCTCGGTGTAGTCGATGTAGTCGTTGATGTTGGCGCACTGCGCAAAATAGAAGGTCCGTACCCCCCAGACCAGGGAAAGGTTGGGGATCAGTTCCCGGTTCTCGGTGAAGGTGAATATGTTCGCCCTGGGACGGTGTGAACTGATCTTCACGGCGGTGTATCCCGAGTGGGTGAGGGTGATGATGGCAGCGGCATTCACCTGTTCGGCCAGCCTGACCGCGTTGTAGCAGATGGAATCGGGCAGGAAGGTCCGGCTGTCGGGCTTTGGCTGGTGGATCCTGTAGAACGGGAACTGATCCGCTTCGGTGGAGTCGATGATCATCTGCATGTTCCGGATGGTCTGCACCGGGTATTTCCCGATGGAGGTCTCCCCGCTCAGCATCACCGCATCGGCACCGTCCAGTACCGCATTGGCCACATCATTGGCCTCGGCCCGGGTGGGGGTTGGATTTTGCATCATGCTCTCCATCATCTGCGTGGCCACGATCACAGGCTTCGATTTTTCCGTACACTTCCTGATCAGGGATTTCTGGATCAGGGGTACCCTGTGGAACGCCACCTCCACCCCCAGGTCCCCCCTGGCAACCATGATCCCGTCGGTGGCCGAGATGATCTCATCGATCTCTTTGAGCGCTTCGGGCTTTTCAATCTTGGCGATGATGTGCGCCCTGTGTGAATGCTTCCTGATGAGCTGGCGCAGGTCTTCGATATCGGTCACCTTACGCACAAACGAAAGGGCGATCAGGTCCACCTGGTGGTCCAGTGCGAAATGGGCATCGGTGATGTCTTTCTCGGTGAGGCTGGGTAAACTGACCCGGGTATTGGGAAGATTCACCCCTTTGTGGTCAGAGAGGGTGCCGCCGTTGACCACCCTGCACCTGACAGCGTCTTTTGAGTTGGTTTCCAGCACGTTAAAAACCAGTTTACCGTCATCCACCAGGATGGTTTCCCCTGCCTTCACATCTGCAGCAAGCTGTTCGTAGCTCACATAGGCTTGCCTTTCATTGCCGGTGCACGGAGTGGTCACGAAGGTAAATTCGGCTCCGTCTTCCAGGGTAACAGCCCCGTTTTCCATTTTCCCCACCCGCAGTTTGGGACCCTGAAGATCTGCCAGGATCGCCACACTGGAATCCAGCTCTTCATTGAGCTCATGGATGATCCTGATGGTGCGGAGATGCTCCTCGTGGGTCCCGTGCGAGAAATTGATCCTGAAGACATCGACCCCTTCATGGATCATCTGTCCGATCACTTCCCTGCTGCTGGTGGCGGGCCCGAGGGTAGCCACCACCTTGGTATGCGATCTGTCATGCCTCATGGCAATGGTGAATTTACCCTAAAGGTAAATGCAATAATCGGGAACGGAAAGGATCAGTTGAGGTAACTTTTCAAAAGGGCGATCTCTTTGGCCCAGAGCTTGTCATCAGGGGTTTCCAGCACCAGTGGGATCCCGTCGAACCGATCATCCTCCATGATCCACCGGAAGGGATCGTTCCCCAGCACCCCCTTTCCCAGGCTATGGTGCCGGTCCACCCGCGATCC
The DNA here is from genome assembly GCA_964575865.1 of uncultured Bacteroides sp. Classification (GTDB taxonomy): domain Bacteria; phylum Bacteroidota; class Bacteroidia; order Bacteroidales. The sequence continues at coordinate 30,583 of CAZNSZ010000030.1, forward strand.
CAGCCCTTTCATGGAATCATTCAGGTGCATCCCTTTGAGGTATTCGAAGCCGATCACCGAACCGAACTCATTGAATGTCTGCTCGAATCCCTCCCGGGTACGGAGGTCGTATCCTGCGGCAAAGGCGTGGCAGGTATCGATGCATACCCCGATCCTGTTCCGGTCCTTCACCTGCTCCATGATCGAAGCGATCTGCTCAAAGCTGAATCCCAGGTTTGTCCCCTGTCCGGCTGTATTCTCGATGACTGCCGTCACCCCGGAGGTCTGTTCCAGCGCCAGATTGATCGATTCGGCGATCAGTCCGAGGCACTCTTTTTCCCCGGTCAGGTTCAGGTGGGCACCGGGATGGAAATTGAGCCGGTCGAGTCCCAGTTGCTCGCACCGCTGCATCTCATCGAGGAAGGCATTCCTTGATCTGGAAAGGGCTTCCCTGTCGGGATTCCCCAGGTTGATCAGGTAGCTGTCGTGGGGTAGGATCTGGTGGGGATGGTAACCCGCTTCCCTGCAATTCTCCCGGAATTTTTTGATGGATGACTCCTCCAGCGGGCGGGCCGCCCATTGCCGCTGGTTCTTCGTGAAGAGCGCAAATGCGGTGGCCCCGATCTCCCTGGCGTTCAGGGGGGCGTTCTCCACGCCTCCGGACGCGCTGACATGGGCGCCGATGTATTTCTTTTCTGGCATATTTTTTGTTTTAAAAGGACGATGGTTGTGACCAGACAACTAAATTTGCTACCCTGAAAACAAATTACAGCCGAAATCGTTTATCTGAAGGATCCTTAAAACAACATTTAACCATGAGAAATCCAATCACTGCCTTCCTGGCAGCAGGAATATTGCTGATGCTGACCCTTGCAGGGTGCTATCCGGATAAAATTGACTATGTGGACGAATACGATGTGGCGGCCACCCTCTATGACGAGGCCGTCGATTTCGGGGCTTTTGAAACCTTTACAGTGATCGATACCATCATCCACCTGACCGATGACGGTGAGGACGATCCCAATTTCACCAGGGAGCACGACGAGTTTATCCTGGGTCTCATCAGGGACAATATGAGTGACAAGGGATATTCGGAAATCGCTTCCCCCGATTCACTCAATGCACCCGATCTGATCATCATGGTTCAGGCGCTGTCCAGCGAATACTACAGCTACTATTACGGGGGCTACTGGGACTGGTACCCCGGCTGGAGCTGGTGGTACCCAGGTTATCCAAGCTACCCGGGTTATCCGGGGTATCCCTGGTATCCTTCCTATCCCTGGTATCCCGGTTACATCTCCTCCTACACCACCGGGACCCTGATGATCGATATGGCTGACCGGGAATCCTACGATCCTGAGGAGCATTCGGTCGAGTTCATCTGGACGGGACTGGTGGACGGACTGCTGGTGAAGAACAGCAGCAACACCAGGAACAGGCTGGAGAAGCAGATCAACCAGCTTTTCACCCAATCCACTTATCTTCAAAAATAATCCTGACCCGACATGAAAAAAGTAACCGTCATCGCAGCGATCGTTTTATCCGCCCTTGCAGCAAGAGGTCAGGATGTGATCTGGAAAATGGCATACGAGGTCGCCTTCCCCTTTTCAGCCACTAAAGAATTTGCCGACCAGACCAGCTGGCGCGGCCTGAGCCTTGATTTTGACCGGTTCCTGAACGACAACATGGCTGTCGGACTGGGACTCTCATGGAACGTCTTCCTGGAGAAAGAACCGGACAGCTATTTTGAATACAACGACATGCTGATCCACGGGACCCAGGTCCGCTACGTGAACAACATTCCGATCCTGGCCAGGTTCTCCTGGTACCAGCCCACCGGGGAGTTTGACACCTACTTTACGGCGGGTGTGGGAACGGTCTGGCAGGAGAACCGCAGGGAGATAGGCCTCTGGGCATTCCAGGACAGCTACTGGCAGTTCGCCCTGAGCCCCGAAGCCGGGATCATCTTTCCCATCGGCCGAACCTACCTGACCGCCAAGGTCAAATACATGCACGGATTCCAGACCTCCAACGCACCCACACTGTCCTACCTGGGACTGGGAGTGGGGTTTGCTTGGTAGCCAGCCGGAGGCTGGTGAGTCGGCAGTCGAAAGTCGACAGTCGGCAGTCGAAAGTTAGTTGAAAGCCAGTCGAAAGTTAGTCCAAAGCCAGCTCCCTGACTTTACAAACTTTACAGACTTTACAAACTTTACAAACTAAAAAGGGATGACCTTCCGGAACATCCCTTTTTCGGTATGGTGATGAGCGGGTTTCTTAACCCTGATCCTTGGGTTTCTGTCCCAGCAGGATCTCGTCGATCATCTGCCTGAACATTTCCTTGGTCTCCTCAGGAGTGCGGGCGATCCCGCTGCTCATGGTCGGCCTTCCCTCGGAGGGGACAAACAGAAACGCCGGAATGCTCTGGATCCCGAAAACGGCGGCCAGTTCCCTTTCCTTCTCCGTATCCACTTTGTAGATGTGGATCTTTCCTTCATATTCGGCGGCCAGTTCCTCGAGCACAGGTGCTGCGATCCGGCAGGGCGCACACCAGTCAGCATAGAAGTCGATCAGTGCGGGCAGGTCTCCCTCGTATACCCATTCGGTCTGGTTCTTCTCATAATTCATCACCTTTTCCAGGAAATCCTGCTTGGTCAGCATCACCGGCTTCCCGCCGGTCTCGTTCTCCTCACTGACTGAGGTTTCCACAGCCGCAGCCTGGTTATCCAGGGACGATGCGGAACCGCTGTTACAGGAGAAAGTCAGAAGCGATGCTGCTATGATGCTTAAGAATGTCTTTTTCATAATGGCTGATTTTTGGGTCCGCAGGGCGGAATCCCGGTTCATAATGGTTTAGGCTTCCACATTGAGGACCTCGGAAATGGCCTGCTTGAAGGTCTCCTTGGGGAGCGCTCCCATGGCCATCTGGGGCTGTCCGTCTTTGGGGATGAACAACAGTGAGGGTATGCTCTGAATTCCGAAAATGGAGGATAGTTCACGCTGCTCCTCGGTGTTCACTTTGAAGATGTCGAGTTTGTCTCCGTATTCATCTTTCAGTTCTTCCAGAATGGGGGCCACGATCCTGCAGGGCTGGCACCAGTCGGCGTAAAAATCGATGATGGCAGGGGTGGTTCCTTCGAATTTCCACTCCTTGTTGGTCTCATAGTTGAAAATCTTCTGCTTGAAGGTCTCGCTGGTCAAATGTTCCAATTTCATTGTATCTGGTTTTTGCGGTTTATAATCTATTTTATGGTACAAAAATACCCTGCCTGCAGGCAATATACTGTAACATTAGTCACAAAGCAGTGCTTCCCCTTATTCATTGCCTGTGAAGGACATGGCATGGTTCAGATAGCTTACCAGCGGATGAAGGAAACGGTAATCGGATACCAGCCCGGAGGTGAAATCCTCCTGAAGGACCTGCGCGTTGGAATACTTTTTCACGAAGATGTAGTGTTTGTGCTTCAGCTCCTCCAGGTAGATGAAATCCTTCGGGAATCCAGCGGGCCCCTTTTTCAGTTTATCCTCTTCTCCGCCCTGCTCGAATGCCTCTCCGGATAAAAGTTTCCTTTTGATCTCCAGGTAATCCGCAGGCCGGTAGAGGATCTCCTGCCGGATCAGTTGCAGCTGCTCTTTGGGGGGTGAGTGGACCCCGGCGGCCATGAAGGTATTTCCCGGCTCCATGTGAAAATAGTAACCCGCATCGGTGGATTTTCTCCCCCCCTTTGCCATCCAGCATCCGAAATGGGTCTTGTAGGGTGTTTTATCGGCAGAGAAACGGATATCCTTGTATATCCTGAACAGGGTATCTTTCGGATCCAGGTCCGAAACGGAGGGATCGAACACGGAGATCCCTTTCAGGATCCCGGCCGCAAAATCGCGCATCAATTCGAGTGCCTCCTGATATTCCGCTTTGTGCTCCTGGAACCATTCCCTGTTGTTGTTCCTGGCCAGGGCTTCCAAATATGAATAGACCTTTTCCATCTGCCGGTTTATCAGGAAACAGCAGGGCAGGGAGAAAGTTCATTGAATGGGGGCCCTATCGTTCTATATTCGGCATATTGTATTAACTTTAATAAAGAACCATATTCAACGGAGCATGGTGAGTAAGGAAAAGAGTCAGATTCCCAGGGAACTGGGTTCGCCTTCGGCCGGGTTTGTGCAGGCGTCGGAGCGGATCGGGCTTCACTGGTGGTTCTGGAACCCGGTTGAGCGGCATCTGGACGTGAGCCCCGGCCTGTTAAGGATCTTCGGAATCGATCCGGAGGCCTTTGACCATACCATCGAATCGATCTATCCCCATATCCATCCCGATGATATCATTAAAAACAGGGACCGGCATGAGCAGTATCTGAAGGGAGAAGTACCCTATTATGAAATGGTATACCGTGTCAGGGATGCTGCCGGAGCCTGGAAGTGGTTCTATAACCGGGGGGCCGTCAGAATGAGGGATGAGCAGGACAGGGCAGTCCTCGTGGGAGGGATCACCATCGACATTTCCGGCGAATTCCAGCACCTGCTCTCCATGGTGGAGCAGAAGGAGAAGTTCGAATTTGTCTACCACCATACCACGGAACCCATTTTGATCCTTCAGCCGGTAAAGGGTGGCGGGATCCATGTGAGGGATGCCAATCAGGCTGCACTGGATCTGTTTCAGGCCGGCAGCACTCCGTTGACCGCCGGGGGGCAGGGTCTGTTCGAATCAGAGGAAATGAAGGAAGCGGGACTTTTCCTGATGAAGGAGATTGCAGACCGTGGATTTGCCAATTTTGAAAGAAAGATCAGGATCGGGGAAGGGAGGGTGAAGTGGCTGGAATTTTCGGTCCGGGAATTCGGCCTGACCGATGAAGAGCTGATCCTGGCCATTGTCTCGGACCGCACACGCAGAAAACAGGCGGAAGAAGCGCTGCAGGAGACCGAGCGGCTCTACCGGACCCTCTTTGAGGCTGCAGATGACCGGATAGGACTCTTTACCATTAAGGGGGAACCGCTGCTCCTCAATGCCGCATTTTATGAAACTCTCGGTTACAGCAGGGAGGAATACCTGACCATGAACGGAGAGGAGTCGGTCCATCCGGATGACCGCGAGAGATTGCGGGCACAGACCAGAAGCCTGATCGATGATGGTTTTACCATGAATGAATACCGTGTGATGCACAGGGACGGAACCTACATGCACATGTCCTCTAAAGCGGTCATGATTCCCGGCAAAGAGGGAGAACAGGACCTGGTCCTGCTCACCATCAGGGATATTACGGACCGGAAAAGATTCATTCAGGAACTGGAACAGGCCAAGCAGGCGGCCGAAGAGAGCGATAAACTCAAATCGGCATTCCTGGCCAACATGTCGCATGAGATCAGAACCCCCATGAACTCCATCGTGGGCTTTTCCAACCTGCTGATCACCGAAGGGCTCGACCGGGAGACCATGAGGACCTATGTGAAACGCATTGTGCGTAATTCGGAACACCTGCTGGTCCTGATCTCCGATATCATCGATCTGGCGAAGATCGAAAGCGGCCAGCTTCAACTGGTCTTCGGAAAAACTACGCTGGCTGAGCTCATGGAGAACATGAGGCAGTATGCCGAGGAGGAGGTGAGGCGCCAGAACCGTCCGTCCATTCAGATCATGGTGGAACAGGGCACGGAGGACCAGGAATTGGAGGTGGATGTGGTCCGGATCGAACAGGTGATGAAGAACCTTGTCAACAATGCCGTCAAATTCACCGAAAAGGGCTCGGTCACCCTGGGATACCGGTGCAGCGAAAAAAAGAACCGGGTGACCCTTTATGTAAAGGATACCGGGATCGGGATCGATTCGGACCACTTCGGGATCATTTTCGATCAGTTCAGGCAGGTGGATGGTTCCGACACCCGACGGTTTGGAGGTACCGGGCTCGGTCTGGCCATTTGCAGGAACCTTGTGCGGATGCTGGGAGGGAGGATCTGGGTGGAGTCAGAACCCGGGAAAGGGGCGCTTTTCCAGGTGGAATTACCGGTGCGGCGGAAAATCAGGTCACCGGAAGCTCAGGCCGAACCGGATCAAAAGGAATATTCCCGACAAGGGAAAGGACCCCTGCGGATCCTGGTGGTGGACGATGAACAGGATTCTGCGGTCCTGCTCCAGGAGATGCTTGCCTCACTGGGACACGAGGCCCGCACCGCTCTGAATGGGTACGAAGCCCTCCAGTTGCTTGACCTGAACTTCGTACCGGATCTGATCTTCCTGGATGTCCGGATGCCCGTGCTGACGGGAACGGAGCTCCTTCATATTGTCCGGGGCCGGTATCCGGAGATCCGGGTGGTGGCACAGTCCGCCCATGCCCTTCCGGGTGACCGGGAACGGTTTCTCGCTGAGGGATACGACGATCACCTTGCCAAACCATTCACGCGGGACCGGCTGAAACAGGTGGTTGCATCATTCGTCTCCCGGTAGCCGGTTTCCGCCTTATCAAATAATTGCTACTTTTACGGACTCCTGAAATTTCAACGTCAAAAGGTAGCTGCATGCAAAAGGTCAACGATTTCCTTCTCTTTCTCAATGATTACCTGGGTGGACATCAGTGGTTTGTGTTTTTATTGCTGGGTACCGGCATCTTTTTTACCCTGTACCTGGGACTGCCCCAGTTCAGGTACTTCCGCCATGCCATCCGGATCGTCAAAGGCAAATATGACCGGGCGGAGGACGTTGGAGACACCTCCCATTTTCAGGCGCTGACCACTGCGCTGAGCGGCACGGTGGGGACCGGGAACATCGCCGGGGTTGCACTGGCCATTCACCTGGGCGGACCGGCAGCGCTGTTCTGGATGCTGGTGACGGCCTTGCTCGGGATGTGTACCAAATTCGTGGAGGTGACCATCTCCCACAAGTACAGGGATATCCTGCCCGACGGTTCCATTTCGGGCGGTCCCATGTACTATATGAAAAAGCGGCTGAACATCACAACCCGGTCGGGTAAGATCATCCGGACGGGTGCTGTGATCGGTGGTTTCTTTGCCTTTGCCACCATCCTCTCCTCATTCGGGACCGGAAGCCTTCCGCAGATCAACAGCATTTCCGATTCCATGTTCACCTCCTTCGGGATCAACCATACCCTCACCGGTGGGATCCTGGCTGTGCTGCTGGCCCTGGTGATTATTGGCGGCATCAGGAGGATCGCCAAAGTAACCTCCACCCTGGTGCCGGTAATGGCGCTGATCTATTTTATCGGTGCAGCCCTGGTGATCGCCACCAACTACGAAAACATCCTGCCATCCCTGGGTTCCATATTCGCGGATGCCTTTACAGGTAGCGCAGCGGTGGGGGGCTTCCTGGGAGCAGGCTTTGCATTTACCTTCAACAAGGGGGTGAACCGGGGGCTTTTCTCCAACGAGGCCGGGCAGGGTTCCGCACCCATCGCCCACAGTGCTGCCAGGGCCCATGAACCGGTTTCCGAGGGAATGGTGGCCATCCTGGAGCCGTTCATCGACACCATCATCATCTGCACCCTGACCGGCCTGGTGCTGCTATCCTCGGGCGTCTGGAACGAAAAAATTGACAACCGGTTCCAGCAGGCCGACCTGGCCATCCTCGACGGTACTTATTCGGAGACGGATCCGGAAGAACGGGAGCTTCTGAGCCGTTCTTTCAGCAAAGACACCACCCTGGCCCTGTTCACCGGCGAACTGGAGATCGTGGACGGAGAGGTTATGACGGAAGGGATCACCATCGTCCATGCGGAATCCCTTGCGGAGAATGTCAGGGTTACCATGGGTGAGGGACTTTACACGGGAGCAGTAATGGTGGACAACGGGGTGGTGCAGTTCAGTGTGACCAGCGTTTCAGGAGTTGGCGAAACAGAGGGTGACGCAGGAGGCGAATCGGGAGTGGTCTATTTCCACGGGCGGTCGCTCATCCACAGTGCGGCGCTGACCACCGAAGCGTTCAAACGCAGCTGGCTGGGGGACTGGGGACAGTACATCGTTTCCATTGGCCTGCTCCTGTTCGCTTTTTCAACGGCCATCTCATGGTCCTATTACGGGGGAAGGGCGGTGACCTACCTCTTCGGAAGAAAATATGTATTCATATACAAAGTGGTCTATGTGGCGGGATTCTTCGTGGCTTCCTTTACAGACACCACCATCGTCTGGAACCTTTCCTACATCACCATCGCCATCATGACCATCCCCAACCTGCTTGGCCTGCTGATTCTCCGGAAGGACATCAAGCAGACCATCGGGCAGTACTGGACTGATTTCCGGAAGGACTGGCCCGATGAGAAGATCCCGGTCAGCAAAATCAAATAGCAGGATCAGGGGTTCAGGGGCCCGCTGGATCAGAGGGTCACGGGCTCCTTCTTTACGAGCAGTGCCACATTCTCCACATGATGGGTATGGGGGAACATATCCACCGGCTGGATCTTCCTGACTGAATAGCTTCTCGCCAGCAGTTCCACATCCCTGGCCTGGGTGGCCGGATTGCAGGAGACATAAACGATCCGTCCGGGTGCGATCCGGAGGATCTGGTCCACCACTTTTGCATGCATGCCCGCCCTGGGGGGATCGGTGATCAGCACATCGGGCTTTCCATGGTCCCGGATCAGCTCACCGGTGAACACATCCTTCATATCGCCGGTGATGAAAGTGGCGTTGGTGATCCCGTTCAGTTCTGCGTTCACGCGGGCATCGTGAATGGCCTCGGGGACCGATTCGATCCCCACGACCCGGGCTGCCTGACCTGCCATGAAGTTGGCGATGGTGCCGGTCCCGGTATACAGGTCATAGAGCACCTCGTTGCCCTGCAGTCCGGCAAATTCCCTGGCCACCTGGTAAAGCCTGAGGGCCTGCCCGGTGTTGGTCTGGAAAAAGGACTTGGGCCCTATCTTGAAGGTGAGGCCCTCCATTTGCTCGAAGATGTGGTCCCTGCCCGCATAGAGGAGGATCTCCTGGTCATACAGGCTTTCGTTCTTCTTCGGATTGATGGTATACATCAGGCTGGTCAGGTCAGGAAAGCGGTCGCTGACCGACCGGAGCAATTCATAGAGCACCGGTTTGTCGTACTGGACCGAGAGGATGACCATCACCTCGCCCAGCGAGGAGGTGCGGATGATCAGGTTCCGGAGGAAACCTTCGTTGGTGCGGTGGTCATAGAAGGTGAGGTTTCGGGCGAGGGCCTCCTCCCTCAGGTGATTCCTGATCAGGTTGGTGGGCTCCTCCTGCAGGTGACAGGTGCGGATGTCCACCACTTTGTCAAACCTGCCCGGTACATGCAATCCCACCGCATTGGTATGTTCGAGGGATTCCCTGCTGTCGTTCTCTCCCTCCAGCAGCCAGCGGTGATTCGAGAAGGTGTATTCCAGCTTGTTGCGGTACCGGGTAGTGGGTGAGGAAGGCAGGATGGGCAGGATCTCTTCCGGTTCCGACCCGGCAATGTGCCGGAAGGCGTCCACGACCTGCTTGTGTTTGTAAAAGAGCTGGCGATCGTAGGGCAGGTGCTGCCATTTGCACCCCCCGCAGATCCCGAAGTGTTCACAGAACGGATCGGTCCTTTCTCCCGAGAGCCGGTGCGTATGCACGACCCTCGCTTCCATGTACCGCCCTTTTTTCCGGGTGACCTGCAGGTCCACCACATCCCCCGGTATGGCCTGTTTCACAAAGACCACCACCTGGTCGACCCGGGCGAGGGCCTTCCCTTCAGCACCGATGTCCTCGATGGTGACTTTCTCCAGGAGGGGTAAATTCTTTCTTCTTCCCACAGCATGATATTGTGCTGTGCAAAAGTATCATTCCCCGGCCACTTCTGCAATCATCACTTCCACATCCCTGGCAGCCTCTGTCATGGTGGTACGGACAACCTTCGACATGGGTTTAGCCACGGTGCCCGAGTTCATGCGGGAGATATAGACCTTTCCGTCTGCTTTTTCATAAACGGCCAGCCGGCAGGGCATCATGTTGGAGACCACCCGTTCCTCATCCTTGTTCAGGATCTCGTAGGCGTAGTTGGGTTTGCAGAGTTCGAATACCTTGACGCTTCTCACATCCTTGCCGAAATTCTTCATGGTTGCCTGAAGGTCATGCACGTGGGGCATTTTCCATCCGTGATCGGCCACCGCTTTCTCCACGTTGGAGACGGTGGTTTCAAAATCCGTATCCACTCTGGTCTCTTTGAACATGAGGCTTGGCATAGCAAGGAACAATGCCAGGACCCCGACGATAATACCGGCTACCAGTCCGATTACAATTCCAGTTCCCATTTGGTTCATGCTTTATTCAGATTAAAGTTTGTTACGGATAGTTATACAACTGACTCGCTGATTTGTTCTATTTTTGCAGCGAAACTGCCCCTTAGCAGAGAGCGATGATATCAGTAGACAGTGTAACCATCAGGTTCGGCTCCTTCGTCCTGTTCGACGGGATCACCTTCCAGGTCAATCCCGGCGACCGCATCGGACTGGTGGGAAGGAACGGCGCGGGCAAGACCACCATCCTGAACCTCATTGCGGGCCTGCAGGAACCCGATGAGGGCAAGGTGGTGAAGAGTGCTTCCAAATCCGTCGGATACCTGCCGCAGCAAATGAAACATGCCCGGGGAAAGACCCTCTACCGGGAGACCCTGGAGGCATTTTCGCACCTGCTGGCCCTCAAAAAGCGGATCGCCACCATTACCGCTGCGCTTGAGGAGCGCACGGACTACCATTCACCGGAGTACCTTTCACTGATCCAGGAACTCGCCAATGACAACGAACGCTATGAGATGGAGGGGGGGCATACCATCCATGCGGATGTGGAGCAGACCCTGACCGGACTGGGATTCAGGAAGGGGGACATGGAGCGGCCGGTGCATGAATTCAGCGGCGGGTGGCGGATGCGGGTGGAACTGGCCAAGATCCTTCTGCGGAGGCCCGATTATATCCTTCTGGACGAACCGACCAACCACCTGGATATCGAATCGATCCAGTGGCTGGAGAATTTTCTGGCAGGCTACCCGGGAGGCATCCTGATCATTTCCCATGACCGTGCCTTCCTGGACAGGGTGACCAACCGGACCATTGAGCTATCCCTGGGAAAACTGTATGATTACAGGGTCTCCTACTCCAGGTACGTGGATCTCAAGGCGGAACGGATCGCCGTTCAGATGGCGGCCTATGAAAACCAGCAGAAATTGATCCAGGACACCGAACAGTTCATCAACCGGTTCCGGTACAAGGCCACCAAGGCGGTTCAGGTACAGTCCCGCATCAAACAGCTGGAAAAACTTGACCGCATCGAAGTGGAAAAGGAGGACGACCAGGTGATGAACCTGCGGTTCCCGCCCTCCAGGAGATCGGGGACCATCGTGGTGGAGGCTGAGGGGATGGGGAAGCGCTTCGGCGACCATGTGGTACTGGAAGATGTGAACCTGACCATCGAACGGGGAGAGAAGGTGGCTTTCGTGGGAAGGAACGGGGAGGGCAAGACCACCCTCAGCAGGGTCCTGGTGGGTGAAATCGATCACACGGGCAAATGCCGGCTGGGCCACAACGTGGAGCTGGGGTATTTTGCACAGAACCAGGATGAGATCATGAACGGTGACCTCACCGTGCTGGAGACGGCCGACCGGGCTGCGGTAGGGGAGATCAGGACCAAAATCAGGGATATCCTGGGGGCATTTCTCTTCCAGGGAGAGGATGTGGACAAAAAGGTCAGGGTGCTCTCAGGCGGCGAACGGTCACGGCTCGCCATGGCCACCATGCTGCTGCAGCCATTTAACCTGCTGATCCTTGACGAACCGACCAACCACCTGGACATGCGGTCGAAAGATATCCTCAAAAACGCACTGCAGGCCTTTGATGGTACACTTATTGTAGTATCCCATGACAGGGCATTTCTGGACGGACTTGTCCAGAAGGTCTTTGAGTTCCGCAACCACAGGGTGAAGGAGCACCTGGGTGGCATCTATGATTTCCTGAAAAGGCGCAACCTCTCCTCCCTTCAGGAGATCGAGAGACGGGACCCTGCGGCGAAAGACAGGACGATTGCCCCAGGCACCGGGGAGGGAGCAGGCCGGAAACCGGGTGGCCCCGGTTCGGGCAGCGATCGGAACGGGCAGATTGCAGCCAGCGATCCGGCATATGCGGCATACCGCCCGAAAAACGGTGGAGCTGAAGCCGGTGCCTCGAACAAGGAACGGTATGAAGAGAAAAAGATCCTGGAGAAGAAGATCCGGAAAATCAGCAACCGGGTGAAATCCCTGGAACACGAGATCGGGGAGCTTGAGGAAGCCCTCGCCCGGATGGATGCGATGCTGATGAACCCTGAAAACATCAAAGGGATGCAGGTGTATGAGGAATACGAACAGCTGAGGGCAAAACACGACGAGGCACTCTCCTCATGGGAGAAACAGACCCTTCTGCTCGAGAAAATGACGGCAAAAAGAAATTGATTATTTTTAATCCCATGGGAAGAAGACTATTCGGTCTGATCGGAGCTGTTGTTGCCGGACTTTGGCTGGGAGGGTGTGCGACAACGGGCGAGACCACCCAGGAAGAGGTTCCCGGCTACCTGGCTTCCCTGTACAATCCGAGCAGGCTCTCTTTACATCCCGACTACTCCATTTACCACCATGCTCCTGATTATTCCCAGCTCTATATCCGGGCCTATCCGGCTGAGCTCAGGTTTGACGAGGCCAACGAGCAGGCGGAATTGCGTGCCCTCTTTTCCCTGAAGTACCAGCTGATCCACCTGGACCAGCCTGGACTGGACGGGGCGGTGGTCGATTCAGCAAGCGTGACCTACAGGCTCACCGCACAGGACAGGGACCGCCCGGCGTTTTTCGCCACCCTGACCATCCCTGTGAAACAGGGTCAGCGATACCTCCTCAGGCTGGAGTCGGTGGACGAGAACCGGGGCAGTATCGGACTTGAATACATGTATGTGGATAAAACCTCCCCTTTCGGAGCACAGAACTTCAAGGTCATTTCAAGCTATTCGGGGTACCCCAAGTTCATGCGGTTCTTTCTTCCGGGAGAAAGGTTCAATGTCCAGTACCGCGATCCTTCAGTGGACTCGATCTATGTGGAGTATTTCAAACTGGAGAGCGAACTCCCCAGGCCCCCCATCACCGCCACGTCGGATTACACCATGAGCTATACACCCGACACGGCATTCGTCTTTCCCCTGGTGGACACGGCCGATTATGACCTGCGCCGGGAAGGGATGTACTTCATCAAGGTGGATAAACAGCAGGATCAGGGGCTTACCCTGTTCAATTTCGGGGGATCCTTCCCCGAGGTGAAAACACCGGAGGAGCTGATGGAACCGCTGTTCTACCTGACGACCATGGCAGAATACCGCGACCTCAGGAAACAGTCTAACCGGAAACTGGCCGTGGATGATTTCTGGCTCAAAACGGGCAACAACATGGAGCGTTCCCGGGAGCTGATCCGGGTCTATTACAACCGGGTGATCTACTCCAACCTCTATTTTACCACCAACAAGGAGGGATGGAAAACGGACCAGGGGATGATCTTTATCCTGTTCGGTCCCCCCAACCGGATCCAGATGACCGGAAACGGGGAGCGCTGGTATTATTACTCCAGGAGGAGGGGCAGGACCGTGGAATTCAGGTTCGATCGCCAGCCCGATGCCTTTACCCACCAGCACATGGTGTGGATGAAAACAACCGATTCGCAGATGTACTGGAATGAGGCGGTCCGCTCCTGGAGAAACGGCAAGGTCTATTCGATGGGTTCCTGATGGCACGAAACGACCACCTGATATTCGGCATCCATCCTGTTCTCGAGGCCATACGCTCCGGAAGGGAGATTGACAGGGTCCTGGTGCACAGGGGTACTGTTTCCGAAGGGATGAAGGGCCTGCTGGAGGAGCTGACCCAGAGGGATATCCCTGTTCAGCGTGTCCCGCAGGAAAAGTTGAACCGCCTCACACCGGGCAACCACCAGGGGGTGATCGCCTGGCTCTCCCTGATCAGCTACACCAGGCTGGATCTTTTGCTGCCAACAATTTTCGAGAAGGGAGAGGAACCGCTGATCCTCCTGCTGGATGGCATTTCGGACGTGCGGAATTTCGGAGCCATCGTACGAAGCGCCGCCTGTGCGGGCGCACATGCGGTAGTGGTCCCTTCCCGGGGAAGTGCGGCCATCAATGCCGATGCCCTCAAAACTTCAGCCGGCGCCCTGCACCACCTGCCGGTCTGCCGTGAAAAGGAGCTGTTGGCAGCGGCCAGGTATCTCAGGAACAGCGGGCTCCGGCTGATCGCGGCCACAGAGAAGACCGGAACCACCCTGTACGACACCGACATGTCCGGTCCGCTGGGGATCATTCTGGGATCAGAAGAAACCGGCATCTCTGCAGAATTGTTGCGGGAAGCCGATGAACTGGCCGCGATCCCCATGAGCGGAGAGGTAGCCTCACTGAATGTTTCGGTGGCTGCCGGGATCATGCTCTTTGAAGCCGTAAGGCAGCGGCGGGACAAGTAACTACTGAAGCGGCAGCTGCCGGTTGAAGCTCTCCTCCAGGGAGATGAACGTTTCGGTCCTGGATACCCCGGGAATGGCCTGCACTTTATCGAACAGCACCCGTTTCAGGTCCTCGTTGTCCCGTGTGAAGATCTTGATAAAGATGGAATATCCTCCGGTAATGTAATGGCACTGGGTGATCTCCGGTATCTTTTTCAGATGTTCCACCACATCGGGGTAGAGGTGCGCGCTGTCCAGGAAGATCCCCACATAGGCACAGGTGGAGAACCCGATCATTTTGGGGCTGATCACAAACTCTGATCCGGTAATGACTCCCAATTTGGTCAGCCGCTGGATCCGCTGGTGAATGGCGGCACCCGAAACTTTGCATTCCCTGGCCACTTCCAGGTAAGGGATCCGTGCATTTTTGGTGATCAGTGAGAGTATTTTCCGGTCCAGGTCGTCGATTTGATGAATGTCTTCCATCTTTGCGGGAAATATGTTGTATTTGCGATGATTACTCAAATGTAATTACAATTTGAAAGATCATCATGGTTCCTCATGTGATGTTAAACATTTAGAGGCGTAAATTGATGTGAAAATGTAAAATTTAGAACCTATGGCTCTGATTGCCCAATCTTTGACTGTCGGTCGATCATAAGGAGCACCGCCAATACGGGAAGGAACCAGATCATTTTGTTCCCCAGCCGGTCGATGGCATTGGCAAAGGTGCCGCAGATGAAAGCGTGGATGAGGATGCTGTAGATAATAACCATTAAGGTTCCTGTCATGAAGGCTGAATTCCCGCGGAAAGGCCTTGGTATCCATACCAGAATCAGGAGCAAAGAAGTCAGGACCAGCGCCAGCTGGAGGGGATTCATCCAGGCGAAAACCCGGAGGTTGGTCCGGTTCTGGATGGCGCTGTCAAATCGGTGGGTATCCCCTGGTACATATTGTGTGATCCTTTCTCTCAGCTGCTCATTGTTTGGGGCCACCCCATACACATCCACTGACCGGAAGCGGATGAGCTGTTGTGCCGTTTGCCTGGCAGAAGAACGGATGTGCATCCAGAAATACTTCGGTGAAAGGTAGGTCTTCCGAATGATCTCCGAAAACTCATCCTTTGTGGCTTTCCAGCCTCCGAGCCGGTATAACGGGCTTGATGGTTCCCACATAAATTCCCATGCATGGGCAGGCAGGGAATCTTTATATGCGCACAGGCTGTAACTCTCCTCCCCGCAGTTATCCTCAAGGTATGCACCGATAATGCCCTGTTCCACATAGGCTCCCATCAGAAATACATGCCTGGATTTGGAAAGGGAGGAGGCCATGCTCAGGTATCCGAACACTGTTATCCCGATAAAAAGAGCTATTTGCCTTATCCGGAATCGGGATCTTTCTTCCTTCCTGCTCATGAGCCAGATCAGGATCAGCAACGCGATCAGGGCGATACTGAGGACAAGGTGGGAGGAGTGCGTGGAGAGTGCAAATCCGTAAAGGATATAGAAACCTGTATGTTTCCGTCCGGGACCCTCTCCAAGCACAATCAACAGAAGGGAGAGCACCATAATGGCAGTGAATACATCCGGGAGCAGATAGCTGGTGGTCCAGGCGGCCCCGGAAAGCGATGCCGCGATCAGAACAAGGATATAGGCGAGTGGTTTCCGGTCAGTCCGGACACCCGGAATGCGGAAGGACAGTTTGTAAAGCAGGAGGGACAGCAGCATGGCCTGAAACAGCAGGACGGTCCACAGCGTAAGACCGTTCAGGCTTGCCAGCCGAATAAATACCCCATAGGCCATGGGCCTGTCGAATGGGGGTTGCCAGGTGAAGCCGGAGGCCAGATAGGTGCTGGTATCCGAATATATTAAGGGATACCCGTTGATGATGGCTGGAAAAATCAGCAGGAGGGAACCAGCCAGGGAGATGGCCATGGTCCTGAGGGTGACCCTGAACTCAGACCAGTTTACGAAAGTCATCACCGGTAGGATTCTGGAACACCCGGAGGCCGAATTCCGGGATAATGGCCAGAATGTGGTCGAAAATGTCGGCCTGCAGAGCCTCGTATTTTGCCCATTCCTGGTCCTTGCTGAACACGTAGATCTCGATGGGCAATCCCTTCTCGTCTGGCTGAAGGTGCCTGACCAGGAAGGTCATCCCCTGGTGGATCTTCGGGTGGTTATGCAGGTAGTTCTCCAGGTATTTCCGGAAGGTCCCCAGGTTGGTCATCCGGCGTCCGTTGGTCACTTCGGCCGGTTCCAGTTTCAGGGAGCGGTTGTAGGCCTCGATCTCCTTTTCACGCTCGCTGATGTAGTCCCGCAGCAGGTAGAATTTCCGCAGTTTTTCGATCTGGGCGTCATCCAGAAAATGGACACTTTTCATGTCGATATTGATGGAGCGTTTGATCCTCCGGCCCCCGGACTCCTCCATTCCCCGCCAGTTGTTGAACGATTCGGAGACCAGCGCATAGGTGGGGATGGTGGCGATGGTCTTGTCCCAGTTCTGCACCTTCACCGTATTGATGCTGATATCCAGAACCGTTCCGTCTGCATTGTATTTGGGCATGGAGATCCAGTCGCCTACGCTGACCATGTGGTTGGCCGAAAGCTGGATACTGGCCACGAAACCAAGGATGGTGTCCTTGAACACCAGGATCAGAACAGCGGCCATGGCCCCGAGACTGGCAATGAGCGTTTTGGGGGCTTCTCCGCTGAAAATGGAAATGATCAGGATGATGGCAGCGGCATAGAAGATGATCTTCACCACCTGGACATAGCCTTTGATGGACCGGCCTTTGGACACCGGCATCTGCATGTAGATCTCATGCAGTGCATTGATCACCGCATCGATCACCAGCAGGACCACGATCACCATATAAGCCTGTGTGACATTTCCAAGGAAAGTCACCCATCCCGGTGCTTCAAAAATATACTGAAGGGCATAATAGACGATGATGGCCGGGGCAAGGTGTGCCAGCCTGTTGAACACCTTCCTTTCCACAAAAATGTCGTCCCAGTTGTTTTTGGACCTGCGCGCGATGCGGTGTATGGAGGCAATGATGATCCGCTTCACCAGGTAATCTGCAAGGATGGCCAGCAGCGCCGTGACCAGTATAATGGTGGCGTTCTCGATCAGGATAACCAGGCTTTCAGACATGCTGGTCTTGTTCAATAACTCAGCGTACCAGGCGATCCAGCGTTCTATCATAACTCAACAGTTTTGGGAACCTAAAATTAAGAAATTTTTACGGGGGGCCGCACCCCGTTTTTGTTATATTTGCTTCTCCTGAAGCAAATTGACCCAGACCTGACCCGGACCCTGAAATACCGCATATTCATAACCGCGCTGTTATCAGCGGCCTGGGTGTTTGCCTTTACCCAGCAGGAGGGAACGGCGAAACGGGCACATTACAGCTATTTTCAGATGATGCTCCATTCGGGGACCACCTGGAGCAGGTCGGAATACCTCTCTGAACAGTTTGAAAGCGGATTCAGGGGGTATGAACTGAGGTTCGGATACCAGTCCGCCGGCGATAAACCATGGCAGCAATACCACCACTACCCGAGGTACGGGGTGGGTATCTGCTATGCCGATCTTGTGTTGGACCGGCAGGATACCACACTGGGCAATCCCTTCAGTGCATTCTTTTTCTTCAGTGCACCGTGGCTCCGCCTGGGACGAATCACCCTGAATTCTGATATTTCCGTCGGACTCAGTTACACCTCCCTGTTCCACGATCCCATCGACAATCCCTACAATGATGTAATCGCTTCCCGGGTCAACCTCTACTTCAATTACAACCTGAACATCTATTACATAGTGAACAACAGGATCGATCTGTTTGCGGGGTACGGGCTGACCCACTATTCCAACGGGGCGATCCAGAGCCCACAGAAAGGGGTCAACAACTGGGGGGCCAGCCTGGGACTGAGCTACCATTTCAAATATCCTCCCACGCCGGCAGACCTGGCGAGGAACTACGATTCCAGGGATGTCAGACCCGACCTGGTCAGGGTGGAGCTGCCGGATACCCTTCCGGGGAACGAAATTCAGCTGATGGCCGCGGTGGGGGTGGTGGACCGCCAGGCCATCGGCGAGCCTGAGGGACCCCGTTACATCACCTCATCGTTCACGGTCGATTATGCCATTCCGATCACCATCAAGAACAGGCTCACCTTCGGGCTGGACATTCTTTACGACAGTTCCCTGGAGATAGGGATCAAGGGGATCCCGCCAGAGGATGTGACCACGTTTCAGAAAACCTACCTGGGTTCACACATGGGGTACCATATCCTCATCGGCAGGCTCACCCTGATGTACAATTTCGGCACCTATTTCATGCAGCATTCCTACGACAGGGGATTCTGGTTCATGCGGGCCGGAGGCCGGTTCAGGCTGGCGGATCCCCTGCATATCCACATCGCCATCAAGACCAAGGCCGGTATCCGCTCTGACTGGATCGAGTGGGGGATGGCCTGGTACCTG
>CAZNSZ010000031.1:0-3497 GCA_964575865.1 uncultured Bacteroides sp.
TTTTTCAAAACTATTTGTTTTTAATATATCATTGGTATATATAAACAGTATATACCAATTGAAAAGTTCAGCCATGAAAACACTCTCTTTAAAACTGGATCCCGAAATATTCAGGGAGACTGAGGAGATCCTGTCCTGGTTAAAGAAACCGAGGAACCGCTATATCAATGATGCCCTTAGTGCCTATAATACCATTCAGAGAAGAAAACTGCTGGAAGCCAGGTTGAAGGAGGAATCTTACAGGGTAGGGGAAGAATCCCTCAATGTGTTGAAAGAGTTTGAGGATTTTGATTACGGGCATGAAGAGGGATGAGATATGGATAGCGGACCTGAATCCGCAAATCGGGAAAGAACCCGGGAAATCAAGGCCGGTTGTGGTGGTGCAGACGGACCTGTTGAACAATGTCCCACATTCCTCCACGCTGGTTTGTCCGATAACAACCAGGGTGAACCGCCAATCAACGATATTGAGGGTACACCTGCCCCGCGGGACCGCAGGACTGAAGCAGGCGTGCGATGTGATGACGGACCAGTTGAGGGCCATGGATAACCGGCGGCTGGTAAGAAAGATCGGCGCATTGCCAGATCCATATATAAAAAAGATCAGGAATAACCTCAGGATCCTTCTGGATCTGTGAGATCTGATTATCCCAACCTGACCCCGGTTCAACAAATCATGAGGAACTGTTGACATACATCTGTCATTAAATTGTCCGTTTGTTCGGGAGTCATCATTCAGAAAAATTTGTAAGCTTACAGTATCCTATTCTAACCAATCTGTTTCCAACATGTCCGGAGGAGTCCTAGCACTGGTAGCCGTCATCCCGATCGCGGCTATTTTCGTATTGATGGTCGGTTTCCGCTGGCCGGCCACCAGGGCGATGCCCCTTTCGTTTTTTCTCGCCCTCGCCCTTGTGCTATTTGTCTGGGGAACTCCCCCGAACTGGGCCCTGGCCTCCAGCCTGAACGGCATGGTCATCGCACTGGAGATCATCTTCATCGTTTTCGGAGCCCTGGCCTTGTTGTTTACCCTGAGGGAAAGCGGGGCCCTGGCGGTCATCAACAGGGGCTTTTTCTCCATTTCCCCGGACCGGAGGGTGCAGGCCATCATCGTAGCCTGGCTGTTCGGTGCGTTCATCGAAGGCTCGGCAGGCTTCGGGACCCCGGCAGCACTGGTGGCCCCCCTGCTGTTGTCGCTGGGTTTTCCGGCACTGGCCGCGGTGATGGTTGCGCTGATCGCCAACAGTACCCCGGTCTCCTTCGGAGCGGTGGGGACCCCCACACTGATCGGTATCGGGACCTCCCTGAATACACCCGAGATCCTCGCCACCCTGGATGGAGCAGGGATCACCTATACAGAATTCATCCGGCAGGTGGGCGCCTGGACAGCCATCCAGCACGCCCTCCCGGGATTGTTGATGCCGCTTCTGATGGTGGTGATGCTGACCAGGTTTTTCGGCGAAAAAAGGACCATCAGGGAAGGGCTTGCCATATGGCCCTACGCACTCTTCGCAGGCTTGTGTCTGGTGGTCCCCTACCTGCTTGTGGCCATTTTTCTGGGACCCGAGTTCCCCAGCCTGATGGGCGGGCTGATCGGAATGGCCATTCTCATACCCGCTACAAAGGCAGGGTTTCTGGTTCCGAAAAAGACCTGGGATTTCCCGGAAAAGAAAAGCTGGCTGGATCACTGGACCGGCTCCATCACCGTCAAGGAAAACTCGGTCAGGGAGAACATCAGCCTGTTCAGGGCATGGATCCCCTATGTGTTGATCGGGGTGCTGCTGGTGCTGACCAGGGTACGGTCCCTGCCGTTTAATGCATGGATCAAATCGGTGAAAATCACCTCTCCGGAGATGTTCGACACCACGGTGGCCATCAACTTTGTCCCGCTGAATATCCCGGGGATCATGCCTTTCATGCTGATCGCCCTGATCTGCATCCCGCTATTCGGGATGAACAGGAACCAGGTGGGTGTGGCCTGGGGAGAGGCGGTGAAACGGTTGAGGGGGCCATTTATCGCACTGATCTTTGCGGTCCCGCTGGTGAGGATCATGATGCAGTCAGGGACCAATCCGAACGGCTATGCGAGCATGCCCATCGCCATGGCTGAGGCCATGGCCAGTCTCTTCAAAGGGGCCTGGCCCCTGGTCGATACCTTTGTGGGTGCGCTGGGGGCATTCATGTCGGGCTCCAATACGGTATCCAACATGCTGTTTGCACTGTTTCAGTATTCCATTGCAGATAACCTGGGGATCTCCCATACTATCGTGGTGAGCCTGCAGAATGTGGGGGGCGCCATCGGGAACATGATCTGTGTCCACAATGTCATTGCGGCGTGTGCCACTGTGGGACTCATCGGTGTGGAGGGACTGCTGATCAGGCGGAACCTGATCCCCATGACCTTCGCCGCCCTGCTTGCTGGGATTGTGGGACTGATC
Organism: uncultured Bacteroides sp.; assembly: GCA_964575865.1. Taxonomy (GTDB): domain Bacteria; phylum Bacteroidota; class Bacteroidia; order Bacteroidales. The sequence goes on from CAZNSZ010000031.1 coordinate 2,439, forward strand.
CTGACCTTCCTGGTCGTGCCCGGATTGTTCTAACAGACCTCAGGGCATCTTATCCCGCTGCAGGACCCACCAGATCCCGCCGTACACGTGCTGCAGGAAGAACGGATCTGTCCAGGCCCCTTCCAGATGGCCCAGGGCAGTGTAAAACATTCTTCCTCCTTCCCACTCCTGGCACCAGGCGACAGGGTGTTCGGGCTGCATGCCTGAATAGGAGATCCCCCCGCTGGTAAATGAGGCGTCATAAGTGGATTCGTCCACGGTCAGCAATACCTTCAGCCCTTCCGACATGGCAGGGGTGAATTCATACCACTCGTCGGTCCATATCCACCGTTCGGGTAAGTGCCAGGTGGAGGGGTGACCGGGACCGGCCACCCGGATCACGGCGGTCTGGATCTGCGGATGGGCCGTGAAATACCGGCCCACCATCCATCCGTACCAGTCCCAGTCGTTTTCAGCGGTGGTTGCCCCGTGGATGCCGATAAAGCCTCCGCCAGACATCATGTAGGTCTTGAAAGCCTCCTGCTGGGTATCGTCCAGGATGTCACCGCTGCAGTTCAGGAAAACCACCGCATCGAATTTCTCCAGAATGGCAGGAGTGAACAGGGTGCTGTCCTCACTGACGGTGACCGTGAAGTTGTGCTTTTTGCCCATCTCTTCCAGGGCTGCCGCGGCTGGTCCGGTCACCTGGTGCACATACCCGTTGGCCGCCGTGTAAATGAGAAGGCTGGCCGGCTGGGTGTGGCCCCGGACAACCCATGGGGCCAGAAACAGCAGGATCAGGAAAACCTTTGGAAAGAGGGAAGCGAAGGTGGAATTTTCAGGATTCATAAACAGTGTTTTTTTGGATCATCGGAATGAAGTGGTTGGTATGACACGGTACACAACATGGGCACGGCGTGGCAGCCGGTAATGGTTATGGATTGTTGCACAGCAACCGGTATGTGTTGGTGAAAAGCCATAGATCCGATTACTCAAATCCCAGGTATTCCATAACGGCCCCGTCACCTTCCAGTGCTCCGGGTGGACGGGGATGTTCCGCATCGAATACCCTGAGCGCAT
>CAZNSZ010000031.1:3597-17924 GCA_964575865.1 uncultured Bacteroides sp.
CCTTCCAGTGCTCCGGGTGGACGGGGATGTTCCGCATCGAATACCCTGAGCGCATCTATGGGCAGAACGGTCACGAAATCTTCAAGGAATCCCTCGTTGTAGGGAAGGGCATTCACATTCAGGTCCAGGTGGTAGCCCAGGAAATTGTAGGCGGCCACCCGCTTGGAGTACCCGTAATCGTGTTTTTCCGCCGGCAGGTGCACATTTTCCACCCTGTGCTCCGCATCATAGAGGGCATACACGCGCTGGATATAGGGATATTCGATCCGCGGGGTGTTCCGGGTCCAGTCGGCCCCGTCCGAGATCAGCAGCATGGGCCGCGGGGCAGCCAGGGCGGCGATCTCTACATTGTTGGTCTGGTGATGCGGGCTCCTGTGGACGGGCATCCCGCTCTCGCAGATGCATCCCCCGAAAAAATGGGCCGAAACCTGCACCACGGGAACCGCAACCCGGATCCTTTCATCCAGGGCCGTCAGCATGAAGGTCTGGGTACCGCCCCCCGACTCCCCGGTCATCCCGATCCTTTCCGGGTCCACATCGGGCCTTGAAAGCAGGTAGTCCAGCACCCTTCTGCTGTTCCATGTCTGCAGCAGCAGGGCCACGGGCATCCGGTGGGTTACCTGGGAGGATTCCCCGTACCCCACCATGTCGTAGGCAAAAACAATGGCACCCATGCGTGCCAGGGCGGCACACCGGTACTGTACGTAGGCCATGAACCTGGCATTATCGGCATGCCCGTGGGGGCAGAGGATAGCCGCATTCTTTTCAGCCGGTTTCAACGGGGTGTAGAGGTTGCCGGTGATCCAGAAACCGGGAAAGCTTTCGATGGCGATGTTCTCCACCGCATACCCTTCCATTTCCTTCCTGCTGTGGATCACGGTGCGCAGCTCACCCACCTTCTGTTCAATTCCCTTCATCCGTTTCAGCTGCATGCCTTCGGCGAGCCCGTGCCGGATCACTGCCGCCCGTTCCTCCCAGGATGCCAGGTCGTGCCATGTGCCGGCAAATTCCTTCATCTTCAGATTGGCCTCGTCCTCGGTCCAGTATCCCCCCTGGCAAAGCAGGGATTCCTGACCTGACAGGACAGGCATGATCAGCAGGAGCGCCAGTACGGATATAACTCTTGTGAGCATGTGATGATGTGTCTTGGTTTGAACACCGATAAGTTAGTAAATATTACAAAACCAGTTTGCGGGACAACCCGCATGAAAATGCAGGGTTATGTTTCAAATGGACTTTGCCAAGGGTGGATTTTGGATGAAATCCATCTTTTATGCACGGCTTTTATTTATCTTGGACTGACCAACCAAAGAATTCTCAAACCATGACAAATGAGCCGATCAACCGCAGGAAATTTCTCGGAAGCAGCCTTGCTGCAGCCGCTACGCTGACGGCGGGAACATCCATGGCCACAGGGAACAATCTGGCAAACCCGGTGGTCAAAATGAAGGATGAACATCCCTTCAACCCGCATACGTATCATGCCATGCCCACAAGGTCCTTCGGGAAAACGGGTTTTAAAATTGGGATACTGAGCCTGGGTGGACAGGCGACCCTGGAAATGGAGGGAACGGAAGAGGAATCGGAGAAGATCATCAACCGTGCAATTGATCTGGGAATAAACTACATCGATACGGCTGCCTCCTATGGCGGAGGACAGAGCCAGCTCAATATCGGCCGGGTCATGAAGACCCGAAGGAGCGAAGTCTGGCTTTCCACAAAAACACACGACCGCACCTATGATGGCTCCATGCGGTTGCTGGAAGAGAGCCTGAGAAGCCTTCAGACGGATCACATCGATACCTGGCAGTTGCACAATGTGCAGACAAAGGAACAACTGGAACAGATCTTTGCAGGGGACGGTGCGATCAAAGCCCTGGAGAAGGCGAAGGCTGAGGGAGTGGTCAGGCACCTCGGGATCACAGGCCATTTCGAACCCCTGATCCTGCTTGATGCCGTCAACCGTTACCCATTCGACCAGATATTGCTGGCCCTCAATGCCGCTGATGTACACTACCTGAGCTTCAAGAATTACCTGCTTCCGGAAGTCCAGAAGCAGGGGATAGGCATCGTGGGTATGAAAGTGGCCACCAGGGGCCGTATGCTTTCATCCTGGGAGCCGCCCCCCCTTGATCAGCAGCCTTCAAGGATGGCCACCCCCAAGCCCGGAACCATAACCATCAGGGAGGCACTGTCTTATAACATGAGTCTGCCGGTGAGCACCACAATCATTGGAGTGGACAATGTGGCACAGATTGAAGAGAATGTACAGATCGCCTCAGGTTTCTCTCCCCTCAGTGAGGATGAAATGAAGGCCATCGAATTCAAGACACTTCCCATTGTCAGGCAGGGCCTCTATTTCCGGCGGTGGGAACTGGGGGCATAGCAACTTAAGAAGAGGGCCTCAGGCAGAAACTGATCAATCTGTCCGGTATACGCGACCGGGGCAAGCAGGGAAATGGGCAACCGATCCGGGGATGTTAAAAAAATGTGTGTGCGCACACACATTTTTCTTGGCAGTGGGCAGGATTCGATGTATTTTTGCCCCTTATGATCGTAAAAATCCATGACAGCAAGGCCGGTCTGGGCCGGGAAGCTGCAGAAAAGGGGGCCTCGCTCATTAGGGATGCCCTGAAGAAAAAAGGGAGTGCCACCATCATCGTAGCCACAGGAGCATCCCAGTTTGAAATGCTGGAGTCGCTGACCTCGGCCGGTCTGGACTGGACGAGGGTCACGGCCTTTCACCTGGATGAGTACATCGGTCTTCCCGCCACCCATCCGGCATCTTTCCGTAAATATCTGAAAGAGAGGTTCGTGGACCTGGTTCCCCTGAAAGGGTTTCATTACATCAACGGGGAAAAGGATCCGGAGGCGGAGTGCCGCAGGGTGGGTGCGATCATTGAAAAAGAGGAGGTGGATGTGGCCTTTATCGGTATCGGGGAGAACGGGCACCTGGCGTTCAACGACCCCCCTGCGGATTTTGAAACAACGGCACCCTACCTGGTTGTGGAGCTGGACGGGGCCTGCAGGCAGCAGCAATATGGAGAGGGGTGGTTCCCGTCGCTGGAAGATGTGCCCCGGACGGCCATCAGCATGTCGGTACACCGGATCATGCAATCAAAGGCCCTCATCTGTACGGTGCCCGATGAACGGAAAGCCGAAGCGGTGAAAAACGTGCTGGAAGGAGAGATCACCCCGGCGGTCCCTGCCTCCATCCTCAGGAACCATCCTTCTGCCTGGCTTTACCTGGACAGGGGTTCAGCCTCCCGTCTCCGCCGGATCTGAAGGCAGGTTCTCCCGGGTATAGATCATCAGGTTCATCATCTGCCTTTTTTCTACCTCCTCTTTGTGGAGCACGCTTCTGATCATTGATTCCACCGCGAGGAATCCCTGCCTTCGGGCTTCCTCCTCGATCAGGAAATCGATGGACTCATCCCTTACCCTCTCCATGTTGGCGCGGATCAGGTCATGGCCGATCAGAAGCGGCTTTTCAGGCGTCCTGATTTTTTTCAGGCTCCGTGCAATTTTAAATACCCGCGAACCGGTGACGTAGACCGCATGGGGATGGCCCTCTGCCAGCTGTGCCTCCACCTGGCTGTCGATCCCCGGCTGGGTGTCCCGGTCCTCCACATCGTAGGTCCGGAATCGGTATTCTCCCAGCAGCTTCTTTTCCACAAAATAACTCATGAAGCCGCTTTCCCTGGCCAGCAGCGCATACATCTGGTCCAGGTTCCTGGAGACATTCAGCGTCCAGACCATCTTTTCTCCCCTGATGTGACGGGTCATCTGGTGGATCAGCCTGGCGACCGTCATCCCCGATTGCACCGGATCCTTGCCGATGAAAGAGAGGGAGGGAACACCGTGGATATCGGAATCGATCAGGATAAAAGGTTTCCTGTGCTGGAAAAAAGAACGTACCAGCCTGATGGTTTCTTTATAGGAAGCGGGACTGAGGATGATCCCGTCCACCTCTTCCGACACCATCTTCATTCCGGCTGCATGAAATTTCTCCGGGGTGTTGAATCCGTATTGAACGGTGCGTATCTGGTACCCCAGCCCGTCGTACCGTTCGAGGGCGTCACGGATCCCCAGGTTGGGAAGCTCCCAGTATTCTCCCTTTCGGTAGGAAGGGAGCAGGATGCCCAGTGCGAGGGTGCGCTTGCTGGCCAGCACCCTGGCATTGACATTCGGTCTGTAGCCGAGTTCTTCAATGATGGCCAGAACCTTCTTCCTGACCGGTTCGGCCACTTTGCCCCTGTTGTGGATCACCCGGTCCACCGTTCCGATGGAGCAACCCGCCTTTTCAGCGATATCCTTGATCCTGATATGGTTCTGCAGACGATTCACTTTGAGGGCCAATATACGATAAAAAAATCAGGATTGACAACAAGTGTGTTCGCACACACTTTTTTTTGACCGGATAGGAAAATATCTTATATTTGCTGATACTTGCCCGCTCTGATCTGTTGAACTGACCTATTCGATTGACAGAAGTTGAGTTATTTATTATTTTGTCCCAATGAGGAAAGTGAAGAGGAGTGTAGTTGTCAGGTTCGCGGCGGTTGTGTTACTGCTCTTCTGGGGCCCTGGATCGGGACTGATGGCCCAGGGCCGGGGCGGATTAAAGGGTCAGCTGACTGATGCCCAGACGGGCGATCCGCTCATGTTCGCCAATGTGGCCATCAAGGGGACCACCATGGGCACGGTGACTGATGAAGAGGGGAACTTTGAGCTGCTGAACATCCGCCCCGGCACCTATACCCTTATCTTCAGCTACCTGAGCTACAAAGACATCGAACAGGAAGTGGAGGTTGTCGCCGGGGAGACCGGGGTGGTCAACGGGGCCCTGGAGGTGGAATCGATCATGGGCGAAGAGGTGGTTGTCACCGCCATGGCAAGGGGCCAGGTAGCTGCCATCAACCAGCAGGTCAATTCCAATACCATTGTGAATGTGGTCTCCAAGGAGAAGATCCTGGAACTTCCTGATCAGAATGCAGCAGAAACAGTGGCCAGGCTTCCCGGTGTATCCCTTGTCAGGGACGGGGGAGAAGGCACGAAAGTAACCCTCAGGGGACTGGCCCCGCGGTTCAATGCCATCACCATCGACGGGGAGAAGGTTCCCTCAACCTCTGACCAGGACCGCTCGGTGGACCTGAGCATGTTCTCGACCGATGCCCTGGCAGGCATCGAATTTTACAAGGCGTTGCTGCCAGACATGGACGCTGACGCCATCGGGGGACAGATCAACTTCACTTCCCGGACAGCTTCCGGAGGGTTCCACGGTACGGCCAGGGCACAAACCGGATATAACACGCTGGTCAAGGAATTGGGACAGTACAAAGGAAGCCTGACGGTGGAGAACAGGTTCTTCAACGACAAACTGGGTGTGATCCTCGGCGGTGGGATCCAGAAGGCGGACCGGAGCAGCGACGGTTATTCAGGAGGATTTAATACCGACCTGGGGACGGATGCGGACGGCAACCTGATCTTTACAGTCAATAGTTTAAATATCAATCAGGTAAGAGAGACCCGTTACCGCTATTTCGCCAATGCAACCATCGATTACCGGTTGAAGAACGGTTCCCTTATGTTAACCAGCAACTTCGGACAAACCGACCGGGAAGACATCCGCCGCAGGCGCAGGTACCGGGTTGGTTCCGCATACCAGGAGCATGAGTTCCGTGAACGGCACTCATCGAACATGGTTGTCTCCAACCGGCTGAGCGGAGAACACCGGTTCTTCAACCGGCTTGAATTGACCTGGTCCGGTTCCTATTCACTCACCCGGAACGAGCGGCCATACGTCAGCCAGTTCACGTTCAGGGAGCTGGGCGCTTTCAATGTGAGCCCCGAGCGGACCTATGAAGAGATCATCGCTTCTGCACAGAACAAGGTGAATGCCACCTGGATCAAATGGGCCTATGATGACAGCTATTATGTGAAGGATGACAACTATACCGTTCAGGGTGACCTGAAATTGCCATTCAACCTGGGGACGAAAGTAAAAGGGTATGTGAAAACAGGGGCGAAGTACCGGCACAAATACCGGTACAACGATGTCAACCGGTTGTGGACGAGTCATTTTGTGAGCCAGGATATCCTGGACGACGGCCGGGAGCAGCCCGACTGGGAGGTGAATACAACCGAAGGGTGGGTCCTGATGAGTAACTTCCTGGGAGAGGAGTACGATGACGGCTTTGCGCGGTTCTTTGATTCGCGCTATTTCCTTGGTCCGGGCGCCGAGGAGGTGAACGGGCCCCTGTTGAGCCGGGAGAAACTGAAAACTTTCAGAAGCGATTACTGGGACTATTATATACCTGATCCCACTGTGGAGATCGGGGACTACGAAGCCGGAGAGAACATTACCGCCGGCTACGGAATGGCCAGTTTCACCTTTTTTGACCGCATCGACCTGATCGCCGGGGCACGTTATGAGCGCACCCAGAACAGCTACAGCAGCATTTTCGGGAAACCAAGGGTGGACGATGACGGGAATGTGGAGAATATCACAGGCCTGGTGGATACGGTGGGGAACCGGGTGCTTGACCAGTGGCTCCCCATGGTCCACCTGAAATTCAGATTATTTGACTGGGCCAACCTCCGCCTGGCAGCCACCAAATCCCTGAACCGGCCCAATTTCTTCAGCCTGGTTCCCTGGGAGACTGTTAACCGGGGTGAAAACTACGCTGAAAGGGGCGATCCCAACCTGGAACACATGACCGCCTGGAACTATGACGCCATCCTCTCCTTTTTTGGGAGGTTCGGCCTCTTTACGGTGGGCGGATTCTACAAAGAGGTGGAGAACATTGATTACACCCTCACCTCCCGGATCTTTGACAGGGCGAGTCCCATTTACGGTCTCAGCCTGACAAGGCCGGTCAATGCAGAGGGGACTTCGACCATCCTGGGATTTGAGGTGGATGTCCAGTCCAACCTCAGGTTCCTGCCTTCACCCTTCGACGGCATCGTCATTTCGGCGAATTACACCCACCTGAAGTCCGAAACACTGTATCCCATCTCCCTGGTCAGGTCCATGGATGTATTTCCCTTTACCTCCTATGTGATCGATACGGTCCGGAGCGGAAGCATGCCCGGACAGGTGGATGACCTGGTCAATCTCTCCATCGGCTATGAGCGGAAGGGATTCAGTGCAAGGGTATCGATGATCTACCAGGGAGAAAGCCTGTTTGTCGATGAGGAAGCCGATATGGGAAGGCTGACCCAGAGCATCGGTGCCGTTCCGGAGAAGGATAACATTGTAGGGGCCTCCACCAGGTGGGACCTGGTGGTCAAACAGCGCATCAAAAAGAAATTTGAGGTTTTTCTCTATGTGAACAACCTGACCAACACCAAGGAGCAGACCTTTATCGCAGGTTCAATAAACAAACTGATGACCAGCAATTTTGTATACGGAGCCACGGTGGATCTCGGATTAACATACCGGTTTTAATGTGTAACTTACACCCAATATATGTTCAATATTCACTTTAAATCAACAAGACTATGAGGAAAATTTACTTTGGAATTGGAGCAATTGCAGTGGCCCTGGCATCGATGGCTTTCGATGCCGAGGCCCAGGTTCGCTATGTGGATGTGGATCCGGGAATCGGAACACTTAATATTGCCATCAGCGGCGATACCACTGAAACAGGCGAAAGGATCGATCCTGAGAATACAGTTTACCGCCTGCAACGGGGAGCGCAGGCCTACTACGGACTCGAAGGATCCATTGAAAACAGCGGATTCCCCCTCACCATCATGGCAGCCGAAGGAGAAGGGGCCAGGCCCTTTCTACAGCCCAGGATCGTGGGTGCAGAGTCCTCCAGGCCTTTCAGACCGCGCGCAAATATCACGCTCAGCGGACTCCATGTGACCGGTCAGGATGATCTGGGCGGTTACACCACCCGCATGCTCAGGTGCAGTGCGGATGACATCGTGGTGACCATTGATGATTGCTGGTTCGACAAGGACGGGCAATCGTTTATCCGCTGCGACAATGCAGGGATGACCTTCAAGATCACCAACTCGGTAATCAGCAACATTGGCCTGCCCGGCGATCCCAATAACGGAAGGGTGATCGACGACAGGGGCAATGCCATTGATACGGTGATTTTTGAAAACAATACCTTCTACAACATCACCAGCCGGATCATCAGGGACGACGGTGGAGAGCTCACCTACAGCAGGATGAAGAACAATACCTTCGTCAATGTGGGACAGCACGGGATCACCTTCGGACCCACGGGTACCCTGGAACTGACCAACAATTTGTTCGTCAATTTCGGATTTATGCCCACCAGCGCCGCAGATCCCAATATCGTTTTCTCTATTGATTCCGTCGGGGGTGTACCGCCGGCCATCACAGCCAGCAACAACAATGTTTACCTGGATTCTACACTGGTGGCAGGGTATCTGAACGACACGACCATCATGCCTGTGATCGCAGATGCCACATTCATGTCCTACCTGCTTACCTCGGGCGCCATCGCCACCATGCTCAATGAACCGGTGGAATTCACCGATGGTCCTCCCTTCAATGACTCCATCATCATTTACGACCTCGACCCTGATCTCGATCAGACCGATGCTCCGGAATGGGAAGAGCCGGAAATTCCGGGTGATGGCGTCTACCACAGGGATGTACCGTATGATTTCGGCTGGGTGAATTCCAAGCTGTTCGTGGCTGGAAACGATGGCATGCCTCTGGGCGACAGCAACTGGGAGACCGACAGGGATGTGATGGGCCTGGTGGATTTCGAGAATCCAAGGGATATCATCTTCTGGAGGCAGTTCGCCAATGCGGGCGATGCTCCGGAAAACATGGCCATCGTGCTGAACCCGGATATGAGCGCGGCCAATCCCTCCCTGTTTGTCATGGAATACAAAGTCCAGGATGGTGCCGATCCGTGGGCCGGTGCATTTTCAGATGCCTACGGATACATGACCTTCACCGAGGAGAAGCACCACATGCAGATGATGGTGTGGAAGAGCGTGATCAGCAACTGTGCGCTGAAGGTGGAAGTGGGAGGAACCGTCACGGAGGTGAAGGTTCCCAACACCGTCACCGGCGAATGGGAGCTGCTTACCTTTGACTTCTCGGCCAACATCGGGGAGACCCTCACCAGGCTGGTATTCTTCCCGGACTTTCCGGATGCAAGGACCAGCGGAACCACTGCATACGTGGATAACATCCAGATCGTAGCGGGTCCGGTCAGTGTGAAGGAAATGAGCGAGGATTCATTCCGGATGTATCCCAATCCGGTCACCGACCAGGTCACCATTGAATATCCCGCCATGAACCGCGTGGTGGTAAGGGATATCCTTGGTAAAGCGGTCCGGTCGCTGGATCTGCAGCGCGTGGACAGGGTCACCCTGGAGATGACCGACCTGGTGGAAGGGGTCTATTTCCTCTCGGTGGAAGCCGAAGGCAACCACATGACCACCAAATTCCTGAAGAAGTAACCGATGTGATAGAATAAACAGATTGCTTTACGGGGCCCCGCCAGGCGGCGGGGCCCTTTTTAATCAACTTCAACATGAAACTTCCCTTTTCCAATCCCATCCCTCTGTTCGCCCTGATAGTGGCCATGGGGAGCAGTATGCTGACCGGATGCGGTTCCCCGGACAGGGCTGGCGATCCCTGGTCCATGGCGGAACGGATCGTGGCCTCGATCAGTGAGCCGGACATCCCGGACCGGGTTTTCCGGCTGACCGATTATGGGGGAAGCGGCGACGGGATCACCGATAACAGGGAAGCGTTTGTCCGTGCCTTCGCTGCATGCAGCCAGGCGGGAGGCGGAAGGCTGGTGGTCGGACCCGGCGACTATCTTGTCAACGGTCCGCTGCACCTGACCAGCCACCTGGAACTTCACCTGGAAGAGGGTGCGCGCATTTTCTTCGGAAGCGATCCCGAAGATTACCTTCCGGTGGTACTGACCAGCTGGGAAGGGACGCGCTGCTACAACTATTCACCCTTTATCTATGCTTTTGAAGCGACCGATGTGGCCATTACGGGGAAAGGGGAGATCGACGGCGAGGGGGCCGAGCCCTGGAACGGATGGAAGGAGTTTCAGGGGGCCGACCAACGGCTGCTCAGAAGCATGAACAATGAGAATGTCCCCCTGGAGGAACGGGTGTTCGGAGGGGGCCACTACCTCAGGCCCCACCTGATCCAGTTTTACGGTTGCGAGCGGATCCTGGTGGAAGGGGTGACCATCACCGATGCCCCCTTCTGGTGCGTCCATACGGTCTATTCAAGGGATATCACCATCAGGGGGGTCACCTATGATGCGCACAATCTGAACAATGACGGGATCGATCCGGAGAGCAGCGAAAACGTATTGATCGAGGACATCACCTTCAATAACCGGGACGACAACATCGCCATCAAGGCGGGCCGTGACCTGGAGGCCCGGACACTGGGGATCCCTTCGCGCAACATCGTGGTGAGGAACTGCCGTTTCCGGGGTCACAACGCCATCGCGGTGGGCAGTGAGATGTCGGGAGGGGTTTACAATGTGTACGTGGAGGACTGCACCTTTGCGGGAAAGGTGATGTACGGATTCTACCTGAAAGGGAACCGGGACCGCGGCGGGGAGGTGCGGAACATCTATGGCCGGAACATTGAATTCGATACCACCCGGTCGGCCATCATCATCGACAGCAACTACAAGAGCGAGGGATCCTGCTGTCCGCCGCTGTTTAAAAATGTAGTCGTGGAGAATATTCGGGCCAGTGTGGCCACCGAGCAGGGCATCTACCTGAAAGGATTCAGCCAGCGGCCCCTTGATTCTATTTTCATCCGTGACGTGGAGATCGCTTCGGCCCGCATTCCGCTGGAAGTGACGGAGACGAAAACGCTGGTCATGGAAAACGTGGTGATCAACGGGGAATTGCAAACGCGGGAACCGGCGCAGACCGGTTGGATGAAATCCGTTTCCCCCGAAACCGGCAGGGAAGTGTGGCAGATCACCGCCGGGGAGTATCCCTCGGTGGCCTGTTATTTCGAAGGACAGGCGTTTACAGCCGATGAGCGGTACCTGGTTTACTCCTCCATGCGCACCGGGAAATGGATGCTGCACCGGATGGACCTGCAGACCGGGGCTGAGGACCCGCTCACTTTTGCGGAAAGAGAGATTTCAGGCGACGATTACACCATCATGCCGGACGGGAAAAGGGTGTGCTACCTGGACGGCTGGGTCCTTTATGCCACCAATGTGGAGAGCGGTGAGGAGGAAGTGTTGTTCGATTTCAGGGGACGGATACCGGCTCCCCCGCGGTTTTCAGGTTCATTCACCAGCAACGGACGCCATACGGTGGTCTTCGTATCCAACGATACGCTGAAAGCCATTTACCGGGCCGATCTGCAGAGCGGTGAGGTGGTGGAGGTGATGAGCCGGAGGGAAGGAAGGCTCAGCCATCCCCTGCTTAATCCGGAGGACCCGGAGGTGATCACCTACGTGCCGGGACCCGATACCCAGAACGACATGACCCTCCCCATGGAGCAGCGCGCGCGCACCTGGAAGGTGGACCTGCGGGCGGGAACGGACAGGCAGTTCCTTACGGTTCCTTACGGCTACAGGGCCACCCATGAAAGCTGGACCCATGACGGATCGCGGTTCTTCTTTTTCAGGAAGACCCGTCCGGGCTGGGCACCGGTGGCCATCTGTTCCATCGACAAAGACGGAGGTGATTTCAGGGTCCATTACGAAAGCGACACCATCAAGCTGGGTCACGGCAGCACCAGCCGCGACGGCAGGTGGTTCATCTCCGATTGCCAGGAACCGGATATCAACGAGCTGGTGCTGGTCAACCTGGAAACCGGCGAGGGAGAGGTGCTCTGTTTTCCCAACTCCTCGGTGGACGAGGGCCACGGCGCCCACGCCCATGTCCACCCATCCTTCAGCCCGAAGGGCAATTACGTGGTGTACACCTCCGACAGGACCGGGACCCCGCAGGTGTATGTGGTCCCCATCGGTGACCTCACCCGTCCCGGCTGAATCCCGGTTTCTTAAACAAACTGATGATCCACCCAAATCTAACCCCTAACCTCTAACATCTAACTAACTCACTTTGAACATTTTTAAAAAACTCGGCATCTTCCTGGCCTCCATCGCACCGGGGCTCTTCCTGATCGGATACAACATCGGGACCGGAAGCATCACCACCATGGCCTCCTCCGGGGCGGCCTACGGGTTAACCCTGATCTGGCCGCTGCTGCTGTCGTGCATCTTCACCTATTTCCTGATCATGCTCTTCGGGAGGTTCACCTCCATGACCGGATTGACCATCCTCTCCACTTTCCGGAAACACGTGGGATCGGGGGTGGCCCTTTTCGTACTGGCTTCCCTGCTGGTCAGTGAATGGGTCAGCTGCATGGGGGTGATGGGGGTGGTGACACAGGTGGTACAGGAATGGTCCAGGCCGCTGACCCGCAGTGGCAACGGATTCAGCCCCATCCTCATGGCCCTGATCTTCGGGGGACTGCTTTACTACCTGTTCTGGAACGGACAGCACCGCATTTTCGAACGGGTCCTGGCCATATTCGTGGGGATCATGGGACTCAGCTTCATCCTCACCATGTTCATGGTGATCCCCGATCCGGAGGAAGTGCTCTCGGGCCTGGTGCCCAGGATGCCGGAAGATCCGGACGCCATGCTGATCATGGCCGGGATGGTGGGGACCACCATGGGCGCCATTCTCTATGTGGTGCGCTCCATCCTGGTGCAGGAGAAGGGTTGGAAAGAGGGGGACCTGAAAAAGGAGCGCAGGGACGCCATTATATCGGCCTCCATGATGTTCATCCTGAGCGTGGCCGTGATGGCCGCGGCGGCGGGAACGCTGCACCCCCTGGGGCTCCGTGTCGACAATGCCATCGATATGGTGAAACTGATGGAGCCGCTGGCAGGGAGGTTTGCCATCTCCATTTTCGTGGGAGGGATCGTCGCTGCGGGGCTCTCCTCCCTTTTTCCCATCATCCTTCTTGCCCCCTGGCTCTTTGCCGATTACAACAACAAACCGCGGAACATGAGGTCCACCGGAAGCAGGCTGCTGGTCGGATTCGGGGTGCTGCTCGGACTGGTGGTGCCCGTGTTCGGGGGAAGGCCGGTACTGGTGATGATCGTCTCCCAGGCCATGGCGGCCATTGTCACGCCGCTGGTGCTGGCCCTGATGCTTTACATTTATAACCGGAAGTCAATCATGGGCACCCGGACCCTGGGCACCGGGCCCAACATCACACTGGTGTTTATCCTTCTTTTTACCATCGCCATGGCGGCGGCGGGAATCATCGGAATAGTCGGACAATTCAATTGAATCCATGATGGAAAACTATCCCCCGGAAATCGTTGCCTGTTACCTGTACATCATCACGAAATACGGCTATCCCCCGGAAGCGGTTCGCTCACCCGAACACCTGAAGGAGATGCGCGGACTGGGTTTTCAAAGCGTGGAACTGGAAGGGATCAGGAAAGAGCACCTGGAGCAGATGGCCTGCCTGGGCCGCATCCTTAGGAACAGGTCGGAGGACCTGGGACTGAAGGTGCCGGTATTCTGTGTGGTCCTGCCCGGATTGAGTGCGCCGGATCCGGATGAGCGGGAACGGAACCTGGCGCTGTTTACCCGCGGATGCGACCTGGCGGTGACACTGGGCGCCCGTGCGGTCCTTGACAACGCCCCGCTGCCTCCCTGGGAATTTCCCGGGGGGATCCCCGTCGCCCGCCATTACGGAGAGCGGGAACTGGCCAGCGCCACCCTTCCAGGGGACCTTTCGTGGGACCGTTACTGGGACGGACTGGTGGAGACCTACCGGGACGCCTGCGACATCGCCGCCGGAAGGAACCTCACCTACCAGCTCCATCCCTGCCAGGGGGCCCTTGTACAGACCACCGATGCATACCTCAACTTCGCGGAGGCGGTGAAAAGGGATAACCTGCGGTTCAACCTCGATACAGCCAACCAGTTCTACATGAAGGACCACCTTCCCCTCTCACTGCTCCGGCTGCAGGGACAGGTGGACTATATCCATATCTCCGACAACCGGGGAGAAAAAGTGGAGCACCTGGTCCCCGGTGCTGGAAGGATCCAGTGGGACCCGTTCTTTGAGGCCCTGGACCGGACCGGTTATTCGGGATTGTTCGGGATCGATGTGGGGGGCGCCGAATCGGATGTGCCCGACCTGGACCGTGCCTACCGGTCCACTGCCGCCTGGCTGACCGATAAATGGTTTAAATTCAAACAGTCATGAACATACTGCACCGGCAAATACAGAAAAGACAGCTCCGGATCACCATGCTGTTGCAGCGATTCCTGCTGATTCAGGGATTTCT
>CAZNSZ010000031.1:18024-32534 GCA_964575865.1 uncultured Bacteroides sp.
GAGATGGGACGCGGCAGCTTCACTCCGGCGGAACGGACGCTGACCCTCCGTCTCGCGGGTATCGGGGAACCCACCGCGGAGATCATCACAGGGCAGCTGAACGAAGCACTGCGGGCCAGGTACGGGACGATGCTAAGGGTGACGGAAGGGGGGGAGGCCGATCTCTGGATCGGAGTACCATTGACCGATCCCGGGTTCGGGTCGCAGGCCCGAAGCCATGATCTGCAACCGGATGCGGAGCTGGGACCGGAAGGATACCTGTTGAAGATCGGGCGGAGACAGATCCACATCACTGCCAACGGCGAGGCCGGCGCATTCTACGGGGTGCAGACCCTGGTGCAGCTGCTTCGGGGAACCACGGATCCCGTCAGCGCGGATCCCGTCAGCCTTCCCGCCCTGACCATCAGGGACTGGCCCGCCATCGCCTTCCGCTGCGTAATGGACGATATCAGCCGCGGTCCCATCCCCACCATGGAATATATGAAAATGCAGGTGAGGCGGTACGCGGAAATGAAAATCAACCACATGTCCTTCTATATCGAACATGTGGTCCGCACCGAAGCCTATCCCGATATGGCCCCTTCAGACGGTGGGATCTCAGTGGAAGAGTTCCGTGAGCTCTCCGAATATGCGGCCGGGTACCAGGTGAAGCTGGTGGGTAACTTCCAGTCGCTGGGACATTTCGAGAAGATCCTGAGCCTGCCCCAGTTCCGGCACCTGGGCGCCACCGAGCGGATGCTCGATCCGCTGAACCCCGCTTCCATGGATTTTCTGGAGGCGATCTACCGGGAAATGACCCCCGCCTTCAGCTCGGAACTGTTCACCCCCAACTGTGACGAGGCGTGGGACCTTTCACGCGGGGGACTGACCGGGGCGGCCGACAGCATCGGCCCGGCCCGGATCTACGCGGACCATGTGCTGCGGATCGATTCCGTCCTGTCCGGCCTTGGGAAAAGGACCCTGGTCTGGGGCGACATCATCCTGGAGCACCCTGAGATCCTGGAGATGCTTCCCAGGCGGATCGTGCTGGGGGCATGGGATTACGGGGCTTCCGAATCCTTTGCCGGATTCATTGATCCCCTGAAGAATGCCGGCTTCGATTTCACGGTCTCCCCCGGCGTGCTCAATTCCAACCGGCTGATCCCCGACTTCCGGATGAGCACCACCAACATCCGCAACTTTATCAATGAGGGCTACGAGAAGGGGACCCTGGGTGTGTACTGTACCGTCTGGGACGACGGGGGGATCCATTTTTTCTCCCACGACTGGTACGGGGTGGCCTACAACGCGGAACAGAGCTGGCGGCCCAACAGGGACCCCCTGGAGGAGTTTGACCTGCGTTTCAGCAGGGGGATCTACGGGGACGGGAACAACCTGATCCCCCGGGCGCTCCACACCCTGAACAACCTCACCGACCTGGAACCCACTTATGAAATGAATTCCAATGTCTTCTGGAAAACCCTGGTCCCGGTCCGGGGGGAGAAGGTGACCTTCGATCCGGGCAGCTGGAGCGAAGTGAAGGAGTGGAGCGGGGAGGCGGCCAGGATCCTGGCAGACGGGACCACCCCCTGGTACGGGGGGGACCTTGACTTTATCCGGTTCACCACCTCGCAGTACATCTTCATGGCACAGGCCAGGGAGGAACTGCTGGAGGCGGCCGGGGCCTATAACAGCGCCTGCGAGTTGCAGCGCACCGATCGTCCCGGCGCCCTGCTCTCCCTTGAAAAGGCCCTGCAGATGGTGGAAGTGCTGGGCCAGCGGTACCGGGCAATGGTGGAGGAGTTCGGGGAGTTGTGGGACCTGGAGAGCCGGCCCCACTGGAAAGACAGGGCATTGCTGCAGTTCAACGTTCACATGGACGGACTGGTGGACGCACGGGACCTGCTCCTGGAGGCCATGGTCTCCTTCCGGCAGGGAAATTACCTGCCGCCCCCCACCGAGGTGAGGCTGGATATCCGCAGGCAGACCGGGCAGTATTTCCAGTACTGGTTGCTGGCGGGCAGCTTTCCCATCGATACATTCGAGGAGTATACCCCTGATTTCCTGACCGGAATGGGGGGCGAGGCCGGCGCCCGGCCTTATCCGGGGGAGACCTTTGCCGCACCGTCCGGAGCGGAATACATGTGGGACAAGTATGACTCCCCCAAACTGGGTGAGATCGACCTGCAGGGGATCTTCCAGCATAAAGTCACCGCGGTGGCCTATGCATACTGTACCATCGATGCCCCGCGGGCGATGGAGGTGACTGCCCTGCTGGGGAGCAACGACGGGGCAACGGTCTGGTGCAACGGGGAAGAGGTGCACCATATCCATGCCAAGCGGAGCCTGATCCCCGACGAGGACCGGATTCTCCTGAACCTGCAGGAAGGGCGCAACCACCTGATGGTCAAGATCGAGCAGTGGAAGGGCGACTGGGGATTCTCCTTCCGCCTGGACGGCGTGGAGGTGCGGAACCACAAGCAGAAGTATTATATACAGGACCTGTAGAAGGGAAATTAATTGACGAAATGGAAACCATAAAAAGCTTTGAGATATGAACCGGATCAATCGTGAGATCATCATGGCTGGAATCCTGGGCCTGGCAGTGCTGGGCTGCAGGCCGGAGAAAGCAGCTGCGCAACCCGGAGAGGATCGGAGACAGGAGGTGGTGACGGCCCTGCAGGAGACCGCGGACTACATCGCCAATGTACTGATCAACGAAGAGGGATACTCCCGGTGTGATTATAACCTCATCGAGGGGGTCTGGTACGATTACGAACCGCCCTGGCATACGGGGCAGGCCATCTATGCCCTTACGGAGGCATACCGGATCACAGGCAAGGCGGATTATTTGCAGACCGCACGCAGAGCGGGGGACTGGTGGACCGGGCTTCAGATCACCGATCATCCCGTGCTGAACGGGATGATCAACTCCATACACGGGGACCATGCGGGACAGGTGATCGTATTCGCCACCATGTCGGACGGTTCGGCGGGACTTTATAAGTTGTACCAGGCCACCGGGGAAGAGCGGTATGCCCGGGTGCCCACCGAGGCGGGTGACTGGATGCTAAGGAATATGTGCCTGCTGGAGGAGGGGGTCTGCTACGACAACGTGGACCCGGAAACCGGGGAGGTGTTGAAGGAGAATTCCCCCTTCTGGCCCGACAAGGAGGAGCAGGGGCTCAATGATGTGGCCCGCCCCAACAATGAGGGATCCCTGTTCCTGGATATGTACGAATACACTGGCAACGAGGCGTATAAAGATGCCTTCATCATTCTCTGCAACAGCCTGGTGGAGAAGCAGGGAGAAAAGGGGATGTGGATGGATTTCATGCCCAACGACAAGGCCAGCGGCAGCTTCCATCCCCGTTTCAACCTCTGGTATGCCGAATCGCTGATCGACGGGTACGAGCTGACCGGTGACCGGCGCTACCTGGATGCGGCTGCCCGGACGGCCCGTACCTTTGCGGAGATCCAGGACGGGCAGGGGACCATCTATTACCAGAATTTCCTGGACGGGACACGTGACCGCAGTTCGGTCACCGGTTCGGCGGTGGCCTTTTCCGGTATCCTCTGGATCCGCCTGAAAGAGCACGGTGTGGAGGGATTTGACGACCATATCGAACTGGCGGCTGACTGGGTGATGAGGAACAGGTTCTCCACCGATCATTCCGATCCCAATTTGGCAGGAGCCGTGATCAACACCCGGCTGAGGCACCGCAGGGGAAAACTCTGGATGACCCAGCGCGACATCGGTTCGTCGTTCGGTGTAAGGTTCCTGGCTTCGTATCTGGACCATCACTACGGGGACGGTGTCCCTGTCAGGGCACGGGCAGCGGAAACACAACCATAAGGATAACCAGCGCATGGGGGCCATCGATTATGTGGTGATCGCGCTGTTCTTCACCCTCCTCATCGGGACGGGTGTCTGGGCCTATTATCGCAAGGTGCGGGATTCCGGTGATTTTTTTGTGGCCGGGGGAAAACTGCCCTGGTGGCTGGCGGGGATCTCCCACCATGTGTCGGGATATTCGGGGGCCGTTTTCGTGGCCTATGCCGCCCTGGCCTATACCCACGGAATCTCGGTCTACGTCTGGTGGGCCCTGACCATCTTTACGGGACTGATGGTCGGTTCCTTTTTTATGGCCCCGGCCTGGGTGAAGCTGCGGATCCGCCTGAACATTCAATCCCCCACCGAATACCTGCTGAACCGGTATAACCGGACCACCCAGCAGCTGATCGCCTGGAGCGGGGTGATCCTCAAGCTTTTCGATATCGCCGCCAAATGGGCGGCCATCGCCATCCTGCTCAACGGGTTTACCGGGCTGCCGGTGGTGGCCGGGATCCTGCTGGCCGGAGGGATCTCCCTCATATACATCTCCCTGGGCGGCATCTGGGCCGATGTGTGGAACGACCTGTTCCAGTTTGTGATCCAGCTGGTGGCAGGCATTACCATGCTGGTGGTGGTGATCTCCCACCTGGGCGGATGGCAGGAGGCGATCCATATCTGGGAGCGGTTGCCGGAAGGGAACACCGATCCGTTCCGCTCACCCTACGGCATCTGGTTCGTTCTCACCTTCCTGGTGCTTAACTTTCTCAGCTACAACGGGGGGACCTGGAACCTGGCCACCAGGTTCATCTCCCAGCCTTCCGCGTCCAGCGTTAGAAAATCGGCCCGGCTTTCCGCCATGCTCTACCTGCTCTGGCCGCTGGTACTGTTTTTCCCCATGTGGTGCACCCCGGTCTTCTTCCCACAGCTGGAGAACCCGGAGAACTCCTATGCCATGCTGGCCCTGGAATTCCTGCCGGCGGGCCTGATCGGACTGGTGCTCGCCTCCATGTTCGCCAATACCCTCACCATGACCTCCTCCGATGCCAATACCATCACTGCCGTCCTGAACCGGGATATCTTTCCTTTTCTTTTTCCCGGCAGGAGGGAACGGATCCGGACATTGCGGGTGATCCGGCTCACTTCGGCCACTTTCCTGGCGCTGACCATTGTCATCGCACTGAATGCAGATTATTTCGGCGGGGTGCTTGGGCTGATCATCTCCTGGTTCGCCGCCCTGATCGGCCCGGTCTCCATTCCGATGATGATGGGACTGCTCCCTGTATTCAACCGCATGGACCACCGGGCAGCGCTTCTTTCCATCGGTTCAGGATTCCTTACCTTTGTAATTACTAAATTTATGGTGGAGGTTCCGCTGGCCGCCGAAATTGGCTCCCCGGTAGCAGTGGCTTTTGTGGTCTATTGCCTGGTGGGGCTCCTGACCGGTAAAGCCGTAACTTTAAAAGAACCAGTATAGTAAACCACAGGAGATCAATGAGAACCGATCCGCATATCCTTGAAGGCATCCATTACGCCACCGGCCGCCGGATCAGGCTGACCATCGGGAACGGTATCATCAGGGCATTGGAGGACTCCGGCCCGCCAACCGTTCAGGAGGGAGGTGCAGGGCAAATGGTCATTGCACCGGGACTGACCGACCTGCAGGTGAACGGATTCATGGGAGTCGATTTCAATGATCCCGCCCTTACTGCCGGCCAGGTAGAAACCACATGTTCCCGCCTGCTTCAACACGGGGTGACCGCCTTCTGCCCGACCCTGATCACGGGACCTCCGGACAGGACCTCCCGTCTGCTCGGGGTGATTTCCGAAGCCGTTGACAGGGGTGGACTGGCGGGGCAGATGATCGCCGGCATTCACCTGGAGGGACCCTTCATATCGCCGGAAGACGGGCCCCGCGGTGCGCATCCGGCGCAGTACTGCATTGATCCTGATTCTGATCTGTTCAGGGAATGGCACAAGCTGGCGGGGGGAAGGATCGCAATCCTGACCCTGGCACCCGAACTGCCCGGCAGCGAGGCATTGATCCGCAGCTGCAGGGAGATGGGGGTGGTGGCGGCCATCGGCCATACCGCGGCGGGGAGCAGGGAGATCCGCCAGGCGGTTGAGGCAGGAGCCACCCTTTCCACCCACCTGGGCAACGGTTGCCATTCTGTTTTACCGCGCCACCCCAATTACATCTGGGACCAGCTTGCGGAGGAGCGGCTGTATGCCAGTTTCATCGCAGATGGCTTCCACCTTCCCGATGCGGTGCTGAAGGTCTTTATGGCTGTGAAAGGGGAGAAGGCGGTCCTGGTGAGCGACAGCATGGAGTTCAGCGGGATGCCGCCCGGGTTGTATGACTCCCCGGCCACAGGAAGGGTGGTGCTGACCCCCGAGGGAAGGCTTCACAAAGAATCGGATCCCGGTACCCTTGCCGGGTCAGCAAGCCTGCTGTTGGACGGGGTGCGAAGGATCGCCCGCATCAAGGGACTGACCCTGGCGTGGAACATGGCTTCCCTCCACCCCGCTGAGCTTCTGGCCCTGCCCGGCGGCCCGGGTAGCGTACTTCCTGGAGAGACAGGCGATATAGAAAAGCCCCCGTGTACCGGAATCGACAAAGGTGCTGCAGCCGACCTGGTTTTGCTGGACCGCGCGGATCCCGGTTTCCGCATCATCGGGGTTGTGAAAAACGGAGTGCTGCAGGAGACCCATTAGCGAGACCGGTTGCGAGACGGGTTGCGAGACGGGTTGCGAGACCGGCTCCTGGTTCAATTCCGTTGCCGCCGTTTTTTCTTTTTCTTCACGGGTTCCGGGGTGGCGAACGCAGGTTTGCTCCCGGTATCAGGAGCCAGGTGAAAGACCTCTGTACCGGCCAGCAGGAATGCTCCCAGCCCGTAGTCCTCAAAGTTTGCCGGTTTGTCGTAAAGGAAGGGGTACCCGTCGGAAGGCTCCTTTCCGGTGCTCTGGACATACCCCAGGAAACCGTTCGGATGAAGGGCCTCATAAGCCATGGCGTTCCATCCCCTGACCACATGCGGCATATAGGTGGCACCGTCGAGGAAACCTTTGTTGATCCCCCAGGCCAGCCCGTATATGAAGAAGGCCGTTCCCGACGTTTCCTTCCCCCCGTGGTCATCCGGATCTTCCAGGCTCGCATTCCAGAAGCCGTCCTCCCGCTGCACGTTGATCAGCGCCCCGGCCATCTCCCTGAAAGTGGTGAGGTATTCTTCCCGGTATTCAAGGGTATCGGGGATCACGTCCAGCACCCTCACCAGGGCGGCCAGCACCCAACCGTTTCCACGGGACCAGTAGCAGTCTTTTCCGTTGGGTGTCTGATAAGGCGGATCGAAATCCCCGTCCCGGTACCAGAGGTGATCCTCGGTATTGTAAAGGCCAGCTTCTCCGTGCTGCGTTTTGGAGAACATATACATCTCGTGCATCTTGTGGAAGAAGGAGGGATCCTCGTGCACCACTCCCAGCTTGGCATAGAGCGGCATGGCCATTTGAATGGCATCGATCCAGGACCAGTCGTCCACCTTCTCCTCCCTTACGATCCAACGGATGCATTCGGTGATCGGTTCGATCCAGTGGCTGCTGTCGGGAGTCATCTGGAACAGTTCCACATAGGTCTGTCCGCAGCACTGGTGGTCCCCGTCCCGGGTATATTGAAGCCCGTAGGTGGGCATCCACTGGTGGCTCCGTCCCCAGTCCACCGCATACTGATAATAGGCGGGATCCGGATTGATCCCGTAAAGGGCCATCAGTCCCTCGTAATATGCGGCACGGGTCCACAGGTTGCCTGGACGCACCTTGTCCGTCACGATCGGAACCCCCGGATCCGGCCATTTATCCATAAAATACCTGTTGGCCGTCACCATCTGCTTCATCAGGGTGTCCTTCGAAGGCAGGTCCTGGGCCGATGCCGGGATCAGGATCAGTCCGATACCTGCAATGAGGATGGCTTTTCTGAAGTTGTGTATCATTTTCCTGTGTGTCTTTATCATTGGTGTCTGTATGTCTGATGTCTTTATCCTTGATGCCTTAATCCCGGTGATCATTTTTCAGATCCTGGCAGCGGTCCCTATGAAGGCTGCAACGATCAGATCGAACCTGCAAATTGTCCTTATTGTGGCTGCAATGATCAGATCCTTGCAGTATTGGTCATTCCATGTATGAAAATACACAATATTCCACGGAGTAGAAAACCAAGCTGAAGCAGAGGTGCAGAAAACGGGTGCTGCGATCTGTATCATGAAGACCAGTCACTCGCTGTCTGGTTGAGGCAGGAATTTGGAGCACATGAATATGCATTCTTTCCTCAGGGATATTGAATATCCGTGAAGCATGCCTGATCAGGTGCTTTGAGGATTTTCTTTAACCGTACGAAAACGCAAATTATCCTGAAATACCCCTATTCGGATACTACATGGATATTCAATACCTGTAACCGGATTGAGAATCCATCATTTCTCCTGGAAAGTGGATGATTCACCGGCTTGAGTGGCACTTAGCACACAAAATCGAAGATGTATACCTACCCTGAAAAATCATCAGGGAAATGAAGCGCCACGATTCTCACAGAGCTTCTGTGTTGAATTATACGGATTAATTTCATATATTTGTACGTATAATATCAAAAGAAGCATGGACGCAAAGTTGACATTGAAGCTTGATAAAGATGTGATTGAAGATGCAAAGAAATATGCAGCCTCACATAAAAAGAGCCTTTCCCGAATGATAGAATCCTATCTCAGATCATTAACCAGTAAAGTGCCGGTGGAGCCTCATTATGATACTGAAATATCGCCATTTGTTAAGAGCATGAGAACAGGTGTTAATATTCCTGCAGATCTTGATGTAAAAAAAGACTACAGGGATTATTTAAAAAAGAAGTACAAATGAAGGATCGCCTGTTTCTTGACACGAATGTTATTCTTGATCTTCTGGGAGAAAGGGATTCATTCTATGGTTCCATTGCACGAATTGTAACGCTTGCTGATAAAGGAAATATCATTTTGTATGCCTCTGCAATATCCTATCCTACAATATATTACATCTTATCAAAGTTTGAGGATGATAAAACTGTCAGGGAAAAGATCAGGAAATTCAAAGTGATTGTTAAGTCTGCTGACCTGACCGATAGAATCATTGAAAAGGGATTGACATCAAGGTTTTCCGGTTTCGAGGACGCCATTCAGTACTATTGTGCAATTGAGACGGAGTGCCATATTTTCTTAACCAGGAATGAGAAAGATTTCAGAATAGCGGATATCCCGGTAATGACTCCGGATGAATACCTGAAATCCAGAGAATGAAATCCTGAGATTTTGAGATGGAACGCCTAAGGTTTTCCTGATTCCTTCTTCCCCGGGGCCGCCGTTGAGGCGATGTGGGCTTCCTTCACTTTTGAGGGGGGAAGGGGGGAAGGGCTTCCGAAAAGGAGGTCCTCTCCGGTTCCCGTTTTGGGGAAAGCGATGACCTCACGGATAGAGGACTTTTTCTCCAGGATCATGATCAGCCGGTCGATCCCCCAGGCGATGCCACCATGGGGCGGGGCGCCGTACTGGAACGCTTCCAGCATGTGGCCTACGCTCTTTTCCATCCCTTCCCGGTCATATCCCATGTTCCTGTAAGTGGCTTCAAGGATCTCGGCCCGGTGCGCCCTCACCGATCCTCCTCCGATCTCGTTCCCGTTCAGAACCATATCGTACTGCTGCGAAATGATCTCCCCGATGTTCTTTCCTTCCATATGGTCCTGAAGGTGTTCCAGACGGGGCATGGAGAAGGGGTTGTGGGAGAAGGTCCATCCACCGGTCTCGGTCCTTTCGAACAGCGGGAAATCGATGACCCATGCGGGGTGCAGTTCATCCGGCCTGATCAGGTTGAGCATTCTTCCAAGCTCCTGCCTCACTTCGTCCAGTGCCTTGTTGGCGGTTTTGAAATCGGCTGCGGAGAAGAATACCATATCGCCCGGGACCGCTTCCACCCTCCGGATGATCCCTGCAGCGATCTCCTCACCCAGGTACTTGATGATGGGCGATTGCAGTTCCCCTTCGTTCACAATGATGTATGCCAGTCCTCCGAGTCCGTTCTGCTGTGCAATGGCGGTGAGCTGTTCGATCTGTCCCTTGGAGAGCCTTTTTTCAGACAGGGCTCCGCTGACCTTGATGCACTTCACGATGCCCCCCTCCTCGATGGGCCGTGTGAATACCTGGAATGTGGTCTCCCTGACGATATCGGTGATGTCCTGCATCTCCAGCCCAAATCGGAGATCGGGACGGTCGGTCCCGTATTTTTCCATGGCTTCGGCATAGCTGAGCACCCTGAACGGGAAGAGTTTCCACTTCTTCCCGTAGATCCGTTTGACGATCTCATTGAAGAGGAAGGAGTTCACATCCATGATGTCCTTCATGCCCGCATAGGCCATTTCGATGTCGAGCTGGGTAAACTCCGGCTGGCGGTCTCCCCGGGTATCCTCGTCCCTGAAGCAGCGTGCGATCTGGAAGTAGCGTTCGAATCCACCAACCATCAGCATCTGTTTGAACTGCTGGGGGGCCTGGGGGAGGGTGTAGAATTTGCCCGGGAACTTCCGGCTGGGAACAATGAACTCCCGGGCCCCCTCGTCGGTTCCGGAACTGAGCACCGGGGTCTCGATCTCGATAAAGTTCTTCTCGTCAAGCAGATCCCGGATCAGCTTGATGACCCGGTGGCGGTTGACGATGGTCTTTTTGGTCTCCGGGTTCCTGTGGTCCAGGAATTTGTAACGAAAGCGCACATTCTCTGAAGTTTTCGGGGCCCTCCGGATCTCGAAGGGGAGGGTGCGGGCCAGGTTCAGGATCTCCAGCTCCCGGGTATCCAGTTCAATGGTCCCTGTCCGTATCCCGGGATTGATGTCGTCTTCCTCGCGCCGGATGATGTGGCCGGTGACCATGATCACCGATTCCGGATTGAGTTTGGCCAGTTCGTCCAGGTCGGGGAAGTGCTCCCTGTTCAGGCGCACCTGGAACACTTCGTTGCTGGAATCCCTCAGGTCGATGAATACCAGTTCCCCGTGATCGCGGACGCTGGAGATCCATCCCGAAAGGGTTACTTTGCCCGAGAGGCTTTTTTCGGAAAGTTCCGTAATGTAGTGCGTCCGGTAGGTGTCGCCAATGTGGACCCGCTGTGCCCTGGTCCCGTTGGCTTCTGAAGTCCCGTTCGATCCAAAAGTCCCGTTGGATCCAGCAGTTCCATTTGCTCCAGGAGATCCGTTTGCTCCGGGAGAATCCTTGTGGTGCGCAGATCCGTTGGATCCGCCATTTGTGCCAGGAGCAACGGTTGCACTTCCATTGGATCCCTGAGATCCGTTGACCTTCAGTTTGCTCAGCAGCTTCTCCCGGATCAACTTTCCGGATGCCCCTTTGCCCACCTTCTTCAGCACCTGGCCCACCAGGATCCCGGTCTTCTGAAGCTGGCCGGAACGGATATCCTGTGCGATCTCCGCGTTCTCACTGATGACCTCGGAAATGGATGCCTCGATCTTCTCCTCTGGGATCACATGTTCGGCAAAATAGGCGATGTAGTCGAATCCGGGATCGTCCAGCAGCTGCCGGATGGCATGCTGGAACAGCACGGCGGGGACTTCATCGTTTCGGAACCGGCGGAACAGATCCTTGAAGAGGTCCAGGTCTGTGATTCTGGGGTACTCTTCCGGTTTCAAATTGTTGGTCAGGGTCCTGGCCACGAACAGCGGATCTTCGAGGGCATCGTTCAATTCTACGAAGATGCGTGAGCGCATAGTGTCCGATGTGAAGAATTTTGCATCCTGGGGCAATACACCACCCCCGATCAGGATCGTTTCCACCGGGAAGGGAAGCAGGCCTGCATCCACCCGGATCTCTTCCACCGCACTTTTGATGTTCACCGGCGGGATATCGGGCTCACGGGCAAACCGGTAGTCAGCCGCAAACTCCTTTTTCCGCATGGTCTTTGTTTCCTTCAGCTCTGCATCGAAAAGCACCGTGGTCTGGTCAGGCCTGAAATCATTGTGTGTGATGTAATGATCGAGCTGCTTCGTGACCTCCTCCATGATCGCCTCCACCATGAACCTGAACGAGTTGAGGTTCTTTATCTCCGCCCTCGGATTGAGGTCCCCGGTGCCTTTCCTGCGGAGGGAGACACTCACATCCGATTTAAATTCCCCCTTCTCCAGGTTGGCCTCCGAGATCTTCAGGTTTTGAACGATGCGCTGAAGGTACTGGGCGTAGACCGAAGCGTCTTCGATGCGGTGGATGCATGGTCTGGTCACCACCTCGATGAGCGGTACCCCGGCTTTGTTGAAATCAACCAGCGTATGGGTGCGTTCATGCACCAGCTTGGCCGCATCCTCCTCGATATGTACCTGCTCCAGTTCCACCGCAAAGGTGCTTCCGTCATTCCGGTAGCACTCCACCTTCCCGTCCGGGATCAGCGGTTTGCTGAACTGGGTGAGCTGGAAATTCTTGGGCAGGTCGGGATATTCATAATGCTTGCGGTCCCACCACACGATATGGTTCGTCATGGAGGAACGGACCGCTTTCCCGAAATAGATGGTTTTCCGGATCGCTTCGCTGTTTACCGCTGGAAGGACCCCCATCTGACCCGTGCAGACCGGGCAGATGTGATGGTTGGGGAGTTCGCTCTCCTCATTGGGGCATGCACAGAAGAGTTTGGTGGCCGTATTGAGCCTGATGTGGGTTTCGAGGCCGATCACCACCTCCAGTCCCAGTTCCTCCAGTTTTCCGGTGAGTTCCCTTGCATCCATCATTCCATCTTCGATAAGGTTCCGGCAAATTGAAGGATCCGGTCCTCACAGGCCCGGGGGGCGGTGATCTGTATCCCGGTCTCGGTCCCGGCTGGGGCGGTCAGGGTGGGAAGTCCCCCCAGGCTGAATCCCACCGTGTAGGCATCGGACAGGTACATCTTCAGCGGATGGTCCAGGCTGCTGCCCAGCTGAGGTGCCGGGGCAGGCGAGAGTGGCGAGAGGATCAGGTCCACCCTGTTGAAATCCCTGTGGAAGCTGCGGGTAACCCGGTCACGCAGGGCCCTGGCTTTCTGGTAGATCTCTTCGGCGTGGCCGTGGGAAAGCACCTGGTTCCCTCCGATAATGCGCCTCCTGGTCTCCTGGGTGAAATGTGCGGACCTGGTCAGGGCATACCCCTCCTTCAGGGTATCTGCAGTGATCCGCTCCCCGTACGTCATCCCGTCCAGCCTTGCCAGGTTGGAAGCGGTTTCGGCCATGGCGATGACATAATAGCTGGAGACCAGCAGTTCCGTATCGAAAAAGTCCAGTGGCTGGACATCCATGCCTTGCTCCTTTAACCGTTCAAGCAGGCCCATGAAGTCTTTCTTTATCCCGGGGTCCAGTTCGGGATTCTCGACAAAACTCCTGTAGTATCCCAGCCTCCAGCCCCCGCCGGGGACGGGTGCATGGAAGATATCTTCGGGCACGGGATCCGCATCGAAGGTGGTCTGGTCGCGAGTGTCCCTTCCACCCATCACATTCAACAGGTAACGGATGTCTTCCAGGCTCTTTGAAATGGGGCCCACACTGTCGGTGGAGGAGGCATAGGCCATCAGTCCGTACCGGGAGATCCTGCCATAGGTGGGTTTCAGGCCATACACCCCGTTGTACCCCGCCGGCTGTCGGATGGAGCCCCCCGTATCGCCACCGATGGAAAAAACCGTGTGCCCCAGTGCCACATTCACCGCACTTCCTCCGCTGGAACCGCCTGCCACTTTCTCCGTATCCAGGGCATTCCTGGCGGGGCCGAATGCGCTGTTCTCATTGCTGCTCCCGTGGCCGAAACTGTCACAGTTCTCTTTCACAAGGGGAATGGCCCCCTGGTCCAGTAATTTCCGGATGGCGGTGGCCGTGTAGGGGGAGACGTAATTCCTGAGAAAATCGGAACTGGCCGCTGCAGGGCAGCCCTGAAGCAGGTACACATCCTTCAGGCCGAAAGGGATCCCTTCAAGCCACCCGATCTCCTCGCCCGCTTTCAGCTTCCTGTCCACCTGCCCGGCCCTTTCCAAGGCTGTTTCCCTGAGCAGGAAATTGGCTGTGTTGTGGGGACCTTGCTCCAGCTCCTCCAGTTTCCGGCTCACCAGCTCCGAGCAGCTGGTCCTGCCCTCCCTCAGTGCGCTGTGTATTCTTCCTATCTCCGATTCCATCCTTGCTTGTACTTTCACAGCATTGGCTGCATTACTCTTCAATGACCCTGGGTACCACCAGGAACCCGTCCTTCGATTCAGGGAAATTCTGTTTAATCAGTTCCTTCTCCATCTCTGTCGCGGGATGGACCTCGTCACTTCGGAGGGCATCCAGGGAAACCGCATCCGGGGAACCTGCCTCAAAAGTGGCTGAATCTGGGGAACCTGCATCCGTGGCGGCCTTTCTGATGATCTCAAACAGCGCTTCCACATCCTCCGAGGAGGCGGCACCCTTGATGCTGGCCAGCAAATCCAATGGCATTATTTTTTCCCTGACACCCATCCTGATGAATTGTCTTCCAATATCAAATTTCCTGAAAACATCCCTGCAAAAGTAATATATTGATATCGAAATACAATAAAATAAGATAAATTAATATAACTAAAGCCGCAATAGCTTACAAAATGAAAGTGAATGCAGGTGAAAATGCGCTATGAGGTTACTAACCGAAACAAATCCCTTAGCTCCCTT
>CAZNSZ010000031.1:32634-45444 GCA_964575865.1 uncultured Bacteroides sp.
GCTCCCTTCAAACCGTGCTGAGAATCCGGGGAGATTGCATTTCTCGAACTGCAGCCCCAGCATTTTGCAATTACTGAATAATACATCCTGGAATGAAGTATTCTCCAGATCCACATTGCTCAGGTTGCAGTCCACAAAAACGGTTTCGATAAACCGCATCCCCTCAAGAACAGCGGAGGAGAATTCACAGCTGCGAAAGGTGCAGCTTTCATAGACCCCTTTGTTCAATGGTTTTTTCGAGAAATTGATGCGTTCGAAAGTCTGCTCTTCAAAGAATCCGGATTCCATTTTTGCCTGTTTTTATTCAATGAAGGGCGTCCAGGGTCAGCTGGACGACCCCGTTTTCGAAGCAGCGTCCGGCAACCGGATTGAATCTGGTCTCACGCGGCCTGCCATGGAACAGGGGAATTCCGTCACCCAGGAACACCGGTATCAGGGTCAGGATCAGCCGGTCGATGAGTCCGTTCTCCAGCAACAGGGTATTGATCTGACCGCCTCCCACCAGCCAGATATCAAGACCGGGCCGCTCCTTCAGGGCGCGCACAAAAGCTGCCACATCGCCAGAAACGAAGTTCACATCCCCTTTATCGGCCCGGGATACCGAACGTGTGAACACAAAATTGGATTTATCGGGATAGGGAAAGGGTACATCGAATCCCAGGATCTGCTGGTAGGTGCGGCGGCCCATCAGCGTGGTGTCGATGGACCGGTAGAAATCACCGTACCCGTAGTCCTCCCCGGGCAATTGAAGTTCCTTAGAATTCAGCCATTCCACATCTCCGCCGGGTCTTGCAATGTAATTGTCAAGACTGGCGGCAATATAGAGAATCAGTTTTCTCATTTTTCTGTCAGATTAGACCCTGATCCCGGATTAGTCCCACAGGCTTCCGGGTAAATTTGATTTTAATTCTTTTGTCTTGGCAATGAATTGCCTGAGAAAGCGGTCGGGATCAACATCCTTCCCTCCTGCCTCCATCTGCCTGGAACTTTTAAAGATGATCTCATCCGCGACTTCCTTCACCCGCTTGTCGATCATCGCTTCCAGACTCTTTTCTTTTGGAATGAAACCGTACACGAATTTCATCCCCAGTGCGCTGCCGAATTGCCGGAGCACCTTGATGGATACCGCACCCTTCATTTCCCGTTCCTCGATCTCCTTGACACTCTGAGGGGTGATCCCCATGCGCCGGCCAAGTTGCCTCAGCGACATCCCCAGCGATTTCCTGATGGTCCGCACCCACCCTTCAGGCGGAGCGTTCAGCTCTTCCATTCTCTTGAGCTTCCCGATTTCCTGATCTGCAAGGTTCAGATAGGATGTTACTTTTGTCATCAGGTTAAAACCTTAAAATATATTTGATATAGGGATAAATATAAGAAATAGATAATCAGGCTAAAACCTTAAATATGTATTTTCCTGTCATTTTATCAACATTCGGAATGCATGCCGCGGATGTAAAAAGGCGGGCGCCTCCTGCCTGAAAAGTGGTGTGGAAGCCAATTGAAAAATGGCAGCCATCGAATAATGAATATGGCAGACCGCCGGACAAGGAAAATGGCAGATCGCAGCACTGGTGGATTCTTTCCGAATGATTACCTTTAGCAGGCAAGGAGCGCCTTCCACACAGGCGAAAAGAAAAAGAACCACTTGAAGGAATGATGGAATCCATTGAAAGAACCCGGCTGGCCATGCGGCTGGAACAACCAGACCGTGTACCGCTGATGTGTCAGCCCTCCTGGGGATTTGTGCTGAAGCAGATACAGGGCCTTGATCCGGTGGACCTGTGGCACAACCGTGAGGCGACCTATGCCAGGGCGTTCTGTCAGATCAGCGAGCGGTTTCATTTCGACGGGGTGCTGATCCCTGCCGTGGGACTGGCACCGCTGGATCTGGAAAGGGTGGCCAGGGCGGAACCATCCTTTCCGGATGGTCCCAGGGTTTACTTTGATAACGGTGATTACTGCGTTTATTGCAAGGACGACCTGCCCCGGTACCATCATGCAGTTCCTCCGGAGACCACCATTGAGAAGCTTGATCCCGACCGTGTCCCGGACTGGATCACCTTTCATCCGCCATCCACCCGGCTGAGGATGTGGATGAACGACGATTCTTACGGCCGTGTGGCAGAGTTGCACCAGGCACGGGAGATCACCGGCGGGAAACTATCGGTCCACGGATCGGTCTATGCCCCGGAAGATTACCTGATCGATCTGCTTGGGATCGAGGAGGCCTATATGGCCATGCTGACACATCCGGACAAGTGCCGGGAGATTTTGATGCGTTATGCCCATGCCCTGGCCGAGCACGTGAAGGAGCAAATGGATGCCGGGGCCGATGCCATCAATTTTTCGGCGCCCTGGACAGGACAGAATTTTGTGTCCAGGGAGATGTACGAGGAGGTGATCGCACCTGCTCAGGGAACCATCGCACAGGTATGCAGGGAGCGGGGAGTCCCCTGTTATTGCCATACCTGCGGAGCCATCGATGACCGGCTGGAGCTGATCATCGACATCGGTTTTGCTGGTCTGGAATGCCTTGATCCGCCGCCCCTTGGCAATGTGAAACTGGAAGATGCGGTCAGGAGGATCGGTCACCGGGCCTTTATCAAGGGGAACATTGATCCGGTGAACCTGTTGATGAACGGCACGCCGGAAGAGGTCTATGAAGACGCGGTGAGGAGGCTGGAAACAGGGATGAAGGCCAGGGGATTTATTCTGAGCACCGCCTGTTCCATCGCCCCCGGAACCCCTGCACGGAACCTGGAGGTACTGTACCAGGTGGTGGAGAAGTACGGGGTTTACTGACCTTCCTGCCGGCTCAGGAGATGGATCTCGCAGCCGGCGGTGAGCATGGCACCCAGTCCCCGCGGGTCATGGTCGAACCGGGCCCGGTTCTCATAGAACTCCACGCTATCGCCGATACCCGTCCCCCTGCAGATATCCCTGACGGTCCCGTCCGGTCCGATCTTATCCTGCAGCGCCGTCCAGCCCCTGAGGGCATTCTCCCTGTAACGCTCATCCAGCCATCCCATGCGCACTCCCCTGGCCAGGCCGAGTGTGAACATTGCAGTGCAGGAAGTCTCAAGGAAAGTCTCCGGGTGGTCGATCACCTGGTGCCACATCCCTGAGGCATCCTGGAAGGCTGCCAGGGATTCCATATGCCTCCGGTATATTCCGAGGATGTCCGAGTAGGCCGGGTGATCTTCGGGCATATGGAGCAGCGCTTCACTGGTGGCCCATACCACCCATCCGTTGGCCCTTCCCCAGCGGACCGGGGTGTGTTCCTTGCGCCCGTCATACCATCCGTGGAAATAGAGCCCGGTTTCAGGATCGGCCAGGTAATGGTTGAAACGGAGCACCTGGAGTGCCACCTCATCATACAGGCTGTCCCGCCCGGTCACTTCCGCCATGCGCAGCAGGAAGGGCACCGACATGAACAGGTCGTCGGCCCAGATGGTGGATGGTTCCGGTTCAGGGCGGCAGAGGGTACCGTCCGGCAAGCGCTCCTGTCCCACTGTCACGTATTCCAGGACCCCGGTCAGCAGTTCCATGTGATCCCTGCCTGTCCCGTCCATGGACTGGAGTTCTGAAAACGGAATGGCCGGACCGCCCGAATCGTCCAGCATGGTCATTCGGAACAACCTGTAGAAGCTGCCCCTCAGTGCGTTCAGCGTTTCGAACTGCCACCTGAAATAATCCCGCTGGTCCTCTATGTTGCTGGCATAGCGGTTCACGAAATCCAGGTATTTCCCGTCACCCGTGGCATGGAACAGGGAGAGGATCCCCAGCATGGTCCCTCCGTTGGCATAGTGCCAGTCGGCATAAGCATCCCTTGTATACGACGCAGAATCCGGGATCACCAGTTCCCGGAGCAACGGAACTTCAGGGACCATCCACCCCATGTATCCTTCCCCCCACCGGTATTCGCTGCTGAATCCGGTTTCGGGGGGAAATTTCTGATCCCGTACCGGCCACGGGCCGCTGATCAGCCAGTGCACCCCGGGCAGGCCCTCAATGGCAGACAGCGGATCAAGTCCCTCCTGCCCGGCATCGATCTCATTGACCGGGAGGGCCAAAAGGGCGGTTCTTGCCTTTCCGGGATCGCACCTGACCAGCAACTGGTTGATACCCTGTTTCCAGCGGACCGGGACCTTTTCCATGAATCGGTACCGGTCATAGGTATACTCCCTGATCTCCAGGCTGTCGGAAGAACCGTTATAGACTGGCGCACCATTCACGAACAGGGTGATGTTCCCTTCAAAAGAAATTCCCAGGTACCCGTTCGCAGCTTCCTCCGATTCGATCCTGGCCAGTGCGTACCAGGTTTCGTTCTGAACCTCCTCCCCCCCGTCAAGGGTGAATCCGGTGATCCCCCCTGCATATTCCAGGGGCACCATCCGGTAAGTGAACCCGGTTTCACGGATGATCTTGTCAGCGATCTTCCGGGTGACCTCCAGGGGATCGGCAGGATCTCCCGGAGCAGCTTGTCCAGGTGTTCCCTGCTGACCGGATGCAGGAAATGTCGCCAGCAGAGCGGCTCCGAGCAGGAGGCATGCGGCTGTTGGGAAATATCTGTTTCTTTTCATGATGTGTTCAAATCAAGAGCAACTATTCATTTCATCAGGCGGACCGGCAGGGTGGAGGCCCAGCTGGTCATGGTCATGCCGTTGATCCCTTCGGGCCACCCGGAAAGCAGCAGCACAGCAGTCTCTCCGCTGGCTGCCGGACCGGCTTCACCCGGGACAGTCCCACCCGTGACGGCACCATCCGAAACATTCGTATATAAAGCAGCCTGATCCCCTCCGGGCTCAATGCGGGGAGATCCCGATCCGGACCGGGTCAGCCAGAGGCCGTACCCGTCTTCCGAAAGCCCCTCGATCTGCCACTCCGATTCCTCACTTCCGGTCCGGACACGGAAGCGGATGCGATCCAGGGATTCCTCCTTCAGGGGTATGGAGAACCAGAGTTCAAGGTCTTCCCCGTCGAACCAGTGCCTGGTGATGCGTGGCATTTCCCGGTAGGGGACCTCCGCAGCGGGCTCCATATACCGGAACGGGGGTCCTTCGATGAGATGCCCGTTGTCATAGGCGCCTATATCCGGTGCGATCCCCTCGAAAGACCGGATCAGTCCCTGCTCAAAGGTTCCCGCATCGATGCACGGCGAGCCTTCCTTCAGGCGGAAGTCCCCCCCGTACGGATCGGTGAACAGGGGATCGGCCACCAGGCCGTTCCGCTCCATTCCCCTTGAGGTCAGCAGTGCCGGGAAAGGGACATTGGAGCAGTCGTAGTCGAACCTGTTGTCTTTTCCCAGGTTGTAGATCCCGAAAGTATCGGAAGCCTCGGACACCATCGCATTGTTGAAGTGCCGCAGGTAGTCGTTCTGCCAGATGTTGCGGGGGCTCCCGATGATATCGAAATCCACCTGCCAGCTGTTGTTGAAGATGTACAGGGGCCGGGTGAGCGACTGCTGCCGGCTGGAGATCTTGAAGATGGTCCACCCGTCTTCCGATTCCGGCAGGCTCACGGCTGTATTCCCGTATATGTAGATCTCCCCGCCGGCCACCTCGGTGATGGAAACGAATGCATGCCCGTTCACCATGTGGTTATGGTAATAGTGGAGGTTCAGGGCATGTACCTCCGGTTCCAGTACATTGTCCGAGGTGTTGTACACGTAGTTGCGGTAGATCTCCCCGTTGGTACAGGCCAGCAGGTCCATCTCTCCGTCATTGATCTGGGAAAGCCTGAACGCGTTGAAGGTATTTTTCACCACATTGTCCCTCAGGACAAACACTCCGCTGATGCCGCTGCCCTGGAACAGGCTACCGTTGTAGTGCTGGTGTATCCCGTGGTGGATCTCGTCCCAGGAGAAGTCATCCTCATGGCTCCAGACCCTCGGCTCCTGTTCCCAGTGGCAGTGTTCCACCAGAAAATGGTGGCTCTCCCTTCCGGTGGCGAACAGGGCCCGTTTGCCCCCCGTGAGCCCGCAGTTCCTCAGGGTCACGTAAGAACTGTTTTCGGCACGGACCAGGTCGGTCCAGCAATTCCTGATCTCCATATTCTCGATGGTGATCCATGAACAACCGGTAAGCAGGAACGCATACTGCTGCTGGTACATTCCGGGTGCAGCCTTTCCGTCGATGACACTTTCCCTCTTTCCGGACCCCCTGAGGACCACCGGCCGGTTTGCCGCGCCGCTGATTCCGTCAAGCCGGAACGGTCCCCGGTAGGTACCCCCGGCGAACAGCACGGTATCGCCACCCCGGACCCCGTTCAGTATCAGATTGATCTTTTCTGTTGTGAGTGAGGGATCCACCCTGACCACCCCGGCCGATGCCCCTTTGAACATCCCGAGGAGGAACAGGGCACACACGATTCCGTACAGTTTATATTGCATCCCTAAAGCTACAAATCTTCCCATTTTCCTTGATAACTGATCAGGGTTTTTGGCCATGATCCCTTCTTTGCTTCATATCTTTCTTGAAATTTTTGATCATTTTGCCGAACTCCTTTTCCTTCCTGCGTTTCTCTTCCAGGGTCGCTTCGAAGTAGGCTTTCTCCTTCTCCATCTTCAGATAATTCCCGTAGGCCTCCCTGTCCAGCTCTCCCTGCGCCAGGGCCTCCAGCACGCGGCATCCAGCTTCGGATGTGTGGGTGCAATCGCTGTACCTGCACCCTTCACCCAGGGTGGCGATCATGTCAAATGTGGCAGACACTCCTTCCCCGGCATCGGCGATCCCCACCTCCCGCATGCCGGGATTATCGATCAGGATCCCGCCCCCCTCCAGGACGATCAGTTCCCGGTGGCTGGTCACATGCCTGCCCCTGCCCGAGAAACCGCTGATCCCGTCCGTTTTCATCAACTCCTTTCCTGCCAGCAGGTTGAGCAGGGTCGATTTCCCCACCCCGGAGGATCCCAGCATGCAATAGGTGTTGCCTTTGCGGATCATCCCCCGGAGGGCATCCAGTCCCTCGCCGGTCACGCTGCTGATCCCGATAAAAGGGATTGTTCCGGTCCGCTGCCTGATCTGCGCGGTCAGCTCCTTGATCCTTTCCGGGCTGACCGTGTCTGTCTTGGTCAGGAGGATCGCAGGAGCGACGCCCGAGGCGTGGCAGAGGGTCAGGTAGCGTTCCAGCCGGTTCACGCTGAAATCCCTGTCCGGGGACTGAAGGATCCAGGCCTGGTCCACATTGGCGGCGATGGGCTGGATCTCGCCGGTTTTTCCCACAGCTCTCCTTGCGATCAGCGATGCCCTGGGGAAGACAGAGTGGATGAATGCCGGTGGGTTGTCATATACGATCAGGGAAACCCAGTCCCCCACCACCGGGAAATCCTCCCTGCTCTTGACGGAAAAACGGAGATTCCCCATGACCTCGGCCTCTGTTTCCCCCCCGCTGGTGGCCACCACATACCGTTCCCGGTGCTCGGCGGTCACCCTGCCCGTTTCAAATTCCTCCAGTCCGCGGGCCTTCCTGGTTTGTTCCAGGCCGGGATGATACCCAAGATCTTCAAGTGCCATGTGCCGGTCAGGTTAACGGGTGAGCTTATCCAGCTTATCCAGGGGCTGAGCCGTCAGGACCAGCATGAAATCACTTCCCCAGCCGCCGGACCAGGGTTCAAAGGTATGGGAACCTGCTGTTTCGAACTCCCCCAGGTGTTTCACCGCTCCGCTTCTCGGGTTGAACCAGTATCCCTGCACCGTGCCGGGACGTAAACCTGACAGATCCACTTCCACCGGTTTTCCCGTGGGGGTATAGGCCAGCAGGAAGGTGCCGTCTGCCCCAATGGCGGCCATCCGGAAAGATTCATCCTCGGGATTCTCATTGACGATCAGCGAGGGATCATAGCGCATGGTCTGCCAGTCGAACTGCTCAAACAGGGTTCTCATGTATCCCATATGGGTGGATCCGGGCAGGTGAAGGGCCTGCTTCCATCCCGTTCTTGCCTGGATGACCGGAGCATGGTCCACATCGTACATCTGCCAGATATCATTGCACCCGTAGGTATACCCGGCGGCTCCCGCAAGCATGCTCCAGTAGGCAGATACCCTCACATCCGCATCGTCCAGCCAGCCGTACCGGGTATCCTCCCAGAACCTGTCAGGGATGTTTTCGTACCTGGCTTCCCCGTTGATGACAGGTCTTGCGGGGGAACCCCCACGGCTGTCCAGGACATTCCTGTACTCCCTGGAAGTCCGGCTGTGGCCGCTCTGGAACATATCCAGGTCAAGCCAGGGATCGTTGAAAAAATCCGTGGCCTTTCTTCCTCCCACCGGGTGATAGGTGATCAGGTGCCTGGAGTCGACCTTTCTGATCCCGCGTGCCATGGCCCGTATGATGCTGAAATGTTCCTCATTCTCGGGGATCCTGTCCCCTCCCAGAACCCATACGATATTGGAAAACGACAGGTACCTTTCAGCCAGGATGGCCCCATATTGCTCCGCATTTTCAACGGTGAATATCTCGGGGCCGGCCCCCCACCTCTGGTTGAACTTATCTCCCCATGTGGGCAGCAGGGCCACATACAGTCCCAGGGAATCAGCCTCTCTGACAAAATCATCCACCACTCTGAAATATGCTTCGTTCAGCCGTGTCGGGTCATGCTCCAGCAAAGGTTTGTCACCATAGGCGTTGGGGGTATCCAGGCCATCCAGCTCCGCGAGCACCACCGTTTGTACCACAGTGAAACCTTTGGCTTTTCTGTCGGTCAGGTAGGTTTTCATCTCCCCGCGGTCCAGCCTGTGCAGCAGTTCCCATGCCGTTCCGCCCAGCCAGAAAAAGGGATCCCCGTCTGAAGTAATGATATACCTTTGATTATCAGAAACTGTCAGCAAGGGCAGATCCTGTCCGCCCGAAGCGGTTGTGGTAAGTATGGCCCAGAAAAGCAATAACAATTTTCTCATGTCTCTTATTTTAAAGATAGGTGATTCTCTTTGTGCTGCCGGCCCTTCCCTGGAACAACCGGGCCGTCTTCTTTTTTGCTTCCCTGAATTGAGGAGGTGAAGCGGTGCGCGTTCCAGTGTGCCTTGAACGCTGCCTCTTCCTGTAATTGTTAAAGGAGAGGTAGAAGGCTCCCCACACAGTGATCAGGATCAGCGGGAGGATGGTGTAATTGTCCAGGTAGAACCAGGAAAAGGTGAGCAGGCAGTGGCGTGCAGGATCGTCCGGATCGTAGCGCACCTTCACCGTGCGTCCCTCCCTGTAGGGGTAATTCCACGGACCATGGGTGAGGTAGGTTCTTCCTCCGCTTTCGTAGGCAACGGTGCTGGCCCATTCCATTTCGTTTTCCCCGAACCTTCGTTCCATCAGGTGTCTTTCGAACTGCTGCACCTCCCCCGGGGCGGACTTGCCACCGACAAGCAGCCGCCAGTGCCGGGAGACCGGCAATGCGAGGATCAGGAAACAGATCCCGTAAAAAGCCCAGTGGCTGATGCTGTACACTTTCATTTCCCTGTCCGTGTGTTTGGGAGCATTTCCCTCCTGATAAACGCCCCGTTTTCGGAACAATTGCCTAAATTGAATTTCCTTTGTACAGAGGAGTGTTCGTCAAACCACATAAAGATACATAATCATGAAAAGATCCGTTACCCGGTGGGCAATGGCCGCCGTATGGGTTATCCTTACCGCAAATGCATCCGCCATCGATCCTGACGATACCCGGCTCATGGAGCAGCCGGCCATTAGCCAGGAACATATCGCTTTCATTTATGCCCACGACCTCTGGGTGGCCGGTACCGACGGAACGGAGCCCCGCAGGCTCACCGTGGATGAGGGGGAAGAATCCGGTCCCCATTTTTCGCCGGACGGGAGGGTGATCGCTTTCAGTGCCCAGTACGACGGCAACACCGATGTATATGTGCTTCCCGTGGAGGGCGGCATCCCGAAAAGGCTCACCTGGCACCCCTATGCCGACCAGGTGGCAGGGTTCACTCCGGACGGGAAAAGCGTGCTGTTCCTCTCCTCGAGGAATGCATTTACGGGATTCGCCCAGCTGTTCACTGTCCCTGTGGAGGGAGGGATTCCGGTTCAGCTGGAGATCCCCAGCGCCTACCACGCCTGTTATTCACCGGACGGATCACAGATGGCCTACACCCCCAACAGGGATGCCTTCCGCCAGTGGAAAAATTACCGGGGAGGCACCCAGTCCCGGATCTGGATCATCCGCATGGATGACTACTCCACTGTGGAGATCCCGAAACCCGAAGGCGGGAGCAACGATATCAATCCCATGTGGATCGTCGAGGAGGTCTGGTTCCTGAGCGACCGGAACGGGGAATTCAACCTCTTTTCCTACCATACCGGATCCGGTGAGATCGTTCAGCACACCTTTTTTGAGGATTTCCCCATCATCAGCGCCTCGAACCACGGAGGAACCATCATTTTCGAACAGGCGGGCTACCTGCACACCTTTGAAACAGGAAGTGCTGACCTGCAGAAACTGACGGTGGGGATCGCCACCGACCTGCTGGAGCTGAGGCCCCGGTATGTGAAGGGAGACCGTTACATCCGTTCCGCACACCTGTCACCCTCGGGTGCAAGGGCCGTTTTCGATTTCAGGGGAGAGATCATCACCGTCCCGGGGGAGAAGGGGGATCCCCGCAACATCACCGGGACCCCGGGTGTGCACGAGACCTTCCCCGCCTGGTCGCCTGACGGGAAATGGATCGCCTTTTTTTCCGATGCATCGGGGGAGAACACCCTGCATATCAAACCGCAGGACGGACGGGGAGCGGCTCGGTCGATCCCGCTGAAGGGTACCGGGTTCTATGCAGATATCCGCTGGTCCCCGGACAGTAAAAAGATCACCTACACGGACAACGGGAGGAATTTCTACCTGCTGGATGTGGGTACAGGGACCATCACCCTGATCGATTCGGATGCGCTGTACGGACCGGGTCCCTTCCGGATGTTCCACGGGGACTGGTCCTCCGATTCCCGGTGGATCGCCTATACGCGACTGACCTCCACCAACTTCCAGCAGGTGTACCTCTATTCGGTGGAAGGGGGAACTTCCCATGCAGTGACCGACGGACTGAGCGACGCCACCGACCCTGTGTTCGACCGTGGCGGGGAATACCTCTATTTCCTTGCTTCCACCGATGCCGGACCCGTGGTCAACTGGTTCGATCTTTCCAACGCCGATATGGAGATGACCCGGAGCATCTACCTGGTCACCCTCCAGAAGGAAACCCCATCCCCGCTGGCCAGAGAGAGTGACGAAGAAGAGGTGGAGGAGGAAACCGGTGAAGAGGGAGCCGCAACAGGGGAAGCGGATGAAAAGAAATCTGAAAAGAAAAAGAAATCCGGGGAGGATGAGGATGGATCCGCTGAAGGGTCTGATGAAAAAGAGGAACGGATCGACATCGATCTGGACGGGATCGGATACCGGATCATCGCCCTGCCTGTGGCGGCGGGTGACTACAGCTCACCGGGCTCCCCGGCGGAGAACCAGGTCATTTACCTGAAGCAGGAGCCCGGGAAACGGACCATGCGCAAATATGACCTGAAGGAGCGGAAAGACGACGAGGTGGCCGAGATCGACAGCTATGTCCTTTCGGCGGACGGGAAGAAAATGTTGTACAGGAAGGGAAGGCAGTGGGGGATCGCCGACGGGGGAAGCAAGCCCGCCCCTGACAAGGGTGTGATCAATACAGGTGCCATGGAGGTGCGGATCGAACCGCTGGCCGAATGGCCCCAGATCTACGACGAGGCGTGGCGGATCAACCGGGATTACTTCTACGATCCGGGAATGCACGGGGCGGACTGGCCGGCCATGAAGGAAAAATATGCGGTGTTCCTGCCCCACCTGGCCACCCGGGATGACCTGAACAGGGTGATCATGTGGATGTGCTCCGAATTGGGTGTTGGGCACCACCGCGTGGGCGGAGGGGACCAGCTCGCCGATCCCGAGCGGGTGGGCGGCGGACTCCTGGGGGCCGATTTCGAGGTGGCCGGCAACCGCTACCGGATCAAAAAGGTGTACGAGGGCCTTAACTGGAATCCCGACCTGCGCAGTCCCCTCACCGAACCGGGGCTGAATGTGAAGGCAGGGGAGTACCTGCTGGCTGTCAACGGCGAGCAGCTCACCACCGGTATGAACCTCTACCGGCCCTTTGAAAATACGGCCGATAAGATCGTCTCCCTTACCGTGGGACCCAATCCCGACGGGAGCGGATCACGGGAGATCCAGGTGGTTCCCGTGGGAAGTGAATGGTCCCTGAGGAACCGGGACTGGGTGGAGGGCAACCTGAAGAAGGTGACCGAAGCCACCGGCGGACAGGTGGCCTATGTGTATGTACCCAACACGGCGGGCGCCGGACACGAGTATTTCAAGCGCTACTTCTTTCCCCAGGCCGACCGGAAGGCGATCATCATTGATGAGCGTTACAATGGCGGAGGGATGGTGGCCGACTACTACATCGACATCCTGCTGCGCCCCTACCAGTCGCACTGGAACATGCGCTACACCAATGACCTGAAGTCCCCCAGCGCCTCCATCCAGGGGCCCAAGGTGATGCTCATCGACGAGAATGCCGGCTCGGGGGGAGACCTGTTGCCATGGATGTTCCGCAAATTCGACGTGGGCACCCTGGTTGGTAAGACCACCTGGGGGGGACTGGTGGGGACCCTCGGATTTCCCGGGCTGATGGACGGCGGGTATGTGACGGCCCCCAACATCGCCATCTGGACGGAGGACGGTTTCATTGTGGAGAATGTGGGGGTGGCCCCCGATATCGAGGTGGAACAGACGCCCGCCGAGGTGATCAAAGGGCACGATCCGCAACTGGAGAAAGCGATCGAGGTGATCCTTAAACA
>CAZNSZ010000032.1:0-44206 GCA_964575865.1 uncultured Bacteroides sp.
ACAGTCAGCAGTCGACAGTCAGCAGTCGACAGTCAGCAGTCGACAGTCAGCAGTCGACAGTCAGCAGTCAAACTAACTGACGACTAACGACTAACGACTGACGACTAACGACTAACGACTGGTTCACGCGGGAATAGCTCAGTTGGTAGAGCACAACCCTTCCAAGGTTGGGGTCGCGAGTTCGAGCCTCGTTTCCCGCTCAAACCTTAACTTTGCCGATGTAGCTCAGGGGTAGAGCGCTTCCTTGGTAAGGAAGAGGTCACGGGTTCAATTCCCGTCATTGGCTCTGAAAAGAAAAATAATAAACGTTAACAAGTACCAAATTAATTTTAATTGAATTATGGCAAAGGAAAAATTTGATAGGTCCAAACCGCATGTCAATATTGGTACCATCGGTCACGTTGACCACGGGAAAACCACATTGACCGCTGCTATTACAATGGTTCTTGCGAA
Source organism: uncultured Bacteroides sp. (assembly GCA_964575865.1). Lineage (GTDB taxonomy): Bacteria > Bacteroidota > Bacteroidia > Bacteroidales. The sequence continues at coordinate 454 of CAZNSZ010000032.1, forward strand.
AAAGGGTCTCTCTGAAATCAGGGATTTCGACTCCATCGACAACGCTCCTGAAGAAAAGGAACGTGGTATTACCATCAACACAGCTCATGTGGAGTACCAGACAGCCAACCGCCACTATGCACACGTTGACTGCCCCGGTCACGCTGACTATGTAAAGAACATGGTTACCGGTGCTGCCCAGATGGACGGTGCAATTATTGTGGTTGCCGGGACCGATGGTCCGATGCCTCAGACCAGGGAACACATCCTGCTGGCCCGTCAGGTGAACGTGCCCAAGATCGTTGTTTTCCTGAATAAAGTGGACATGGTTGATGATCCCGAACTGCTCGAGCTGGTGGAGATGGAGGTGCGCGAACTCCTCGACTTCTATGAGTTTGACGGTGACAATGCTCCTGTGATCCATGGTTCCGCCCTGGGTGCCCTCAACGGCGATCCCAAGTGGGAAGAGAAAGTCATGGAACTGATGGATGCGGTTGACGAATACATTCCCATTCCTCCGCGCGATGTGGAGAAGCCCTTCCTGATGCCTGTGGAGGACGTATTCTCCATCACCGGTCGCGGTACCGTGGCCACCGGAAGGATTGAAACAGGGGTGGTCAATACCGGAGACGAAGTGAACCTGATCGGACTGGGCGCCGAGGGCAAGAAAACCGTGGTAACCGGTGTGGAGATGTTTCGCAAGATCCTTGACAGGGGAGAGGCCGGTGACAACGTGGGTCTGCTGCTCCGCGGGGTCGACAAGAAGGAGATCAAGCGTGGTATGGTGATTGCCAAACCTGGTTCCATCACCCCCCATACCGAGTTCAAAGCTCAGGTATACGTGCTGAAAAAGGAAGAAGGCGGGCGTCATACCCCCTTCCACAACAACTACCGTCCCCAGTTCTATCTGAGAACCCTGGACGTGACCGGAGAGATCCAGCTTCCTGAAGGAACCGAGATGGTGATGCCCGGTGACGATGTCGAAATCAAGGTGAAACTGATCTATCCTGTGGCCATCAACAAAGGTCTGCGTTTTGCTATCCGTGAAGGCGGGCGCACTGTGGGTGCCGGACAGGTGATCGACATCATTGAGTAAGACAAACTGAATCATAAATAGGGAAGATCGGGTCGTCCAGGTATGATCCCGGCTTCTCTATTTTAACGCATCAGATGCATTACCGCATCTTGCACACGGGTGTAGCTCAGTTGGTAGAGCACTGGTCTCCAAAACCAGGTGTCGGGCGTTCGAGTCGCTCCTCCCGTGCAAATTCATAAGGAATGAAGAAAATAATTGGCTACCTGAAAGAATCCTACAATGAGCTGGTGCACAAGGTCACCTGGCCCACCTGGAAGGAGCTGCAGAACAGTGCGCTGGTTGTTATGGTCGCATCACTGATTTTCGCCCTGATTGTCTTCGCCATGGACATTTCTTTTCAGAAAATCCTTGAAGGCATCTATAAATTAGTGTAAAACATGAGTGATTTGGAGAAAAAGTGGTACGTTCTCCGGGCCATCGGCGGCAAGGAGAAGAAGGCCAAGGAATATATTGAGAGCGAGATCAACCGGCTGAACCTGCAGGATTACATCGCCCAGGTACTGATCCCCACCGAAAAGGTGTACCAGATCAGGAACGGAAAGAAGATCAGCAAGGAGCGCAACTATTTCCCGGGGTATGTGCTGGTGGAGGCCGCACTGACCGGTGAGATTCCCCACATTTTAAGGAATATCCCCAATATCATTGGTTTCCTGGGTGCCGAGGGTGATCAGGAACCCACGCCCCTGAGGCCTACAGAAGTGAACCGGATCCTGGGTAAGGTGGATGAACTGTCAGCCAGTGACGAGGAGATCACCGTTCCCTTCTTCGTAGGTGAATCGGTGAAGGTGATCGACGGACCTTTCAACAGCTTCACGGGGATCATCGAGGAGGTGAATGATGAGAAGAAGAAACTCAAGGTGATGGTGAAGATATTCGGAAGGAAAACCCCGCTGGAACTGAGTTTTATGCAGGTTGAAAAGGAAGGTTAGGGGTTAGAGGTTAGGGGTTAGAGTATTGCAAGAATTGGGACTTAAAGAGATTACAATTTCCGGACAATGATATATCCATGAATGCTTCCTGTATGGTTGTCTATGAGTTGTAAGCGGTAAGTATATAAACTGAAAATTGAAATGGCAAAAGAAGTAGAAGGCTTAATCAAGTTGCAAATCAGGGGAGGAGCAGCCAATCCATCCCCTCCCGTGGGACCCGCACTGGGTGCCAAGGGTGTCAACATCATGGAGTTCTGCAAGCAATTCAATGGCAGGACCCAGGAGCAGGCCGGGAAACTGTTGCCAGTGATCATCACCGTCTATTCCGACAAGTCGTTTGACTTTATCGTGAAGACCCCCCCTGTGGCTGTACAGCTCATGGAGATAGCCAAGATCAAAAAAGGATCGGCCGAATCCAACAGGGTGAAGGTGGCCAGCGTGACCTGGGACCAGGTCCGCCAGATCGCTGAGGCAAAAATGCCCGACCTGAACGCGTTTACCGTGGAGTCTGCTATGAAAATGGTTGCCGGTACCGCTAGGAGTATGGGAATTACTGTGAAAGGTACATTTCCGTCTAACAATTAACTTGAATGAAGATGAGTAGACTGACTAAAAACAGGAAGTTAGCTTTAGAGAAGTTAGACAAGGAGAAGCTCTACACCATCAGGGAGGCTGCGGACGTTGTGAAGCAGATGACCCAGACCAAGTTCGATGCATCGGTGGATATCGATGTGCGGCTGGGTGTGGATCCCAGGAAAGCCAATCAGATGGTGCGTGGAGTGGTCACCCTTCCTCACGGAACAGGTAAGGAGGTAAGGGTGCTGGTTCTCTGTACTCCGGACAAAGAGGATGAGGCCAAGGAGGCAGGTGCCGATTACGTGGGACTGGACGACTACATCGAGAAGATCGAGAAGGGTTGGACCGATGTGGATGTCATCATTACCATGCCCCCCGTAATGGCCAAGATCGGGAAACTCGGCCGTGTGCTGGGTCCCCGGGGCCTGATGCCCAATCCGAAAAGTGGAACGGTAACCATGGAAATCGGCAAGGCTGTGAAGGATGTGAAGATGGGAAAGATCGATTTCAAAGTGGACAAATACGGTATCATCCACACCTCTATCGGAAAGGTCTCTTTTACTGCAGAGAAGCTCGCTGACAACGCCCGGGAGTTTATCCAGACGATCATCAAGCTGAAGCCCACTGCAGCCAAGGGAACCTATATGAGAAGCATCTACCTGTCCAGTACCATGAGTCCTGGTGTAAAGGTAGATCCCAAAGCTATTGATGAAAAATAATCGCATAACGATCTCTGAATAATGAGAAGAGAAGAGAAGGAGGCAATCATTGACAACCTGGCACAGCGTTTGAATGATGCCAAGCATTTCTATCTCACCGATATCTCCGAGCTCAATGCCGAAGAGACATCGAAACTGAGAAGGAAGTGTTTCGAGCAGCAGATCAACCTGATGGTGGTCAAGAATACATTGCTCCGGAAAGCCCTGGAGAAGTCTGAAGGCGATTTTGATGATCTCTATGCTGTACTGAAGGAAGCCACTTCCATCATGTTCTGCGAAACGGGGAACGTCCCCGCCAAGCTGATCAAGGAATTCAGGAAAGTGCTGGAAAAACCGGTCCTCAAGGCAGCATATGTGGAAGAAAGTATCTACATCGGAGATGATCAGCTGGAAGCGCTCTCCAACATTAAATCGAAAGAGGAGCTGCTGGCAGATCTGGCCATGTTGTTGCAGTCACCTGCAAGGAACCTTGCATCTGCACTGGCATCAAGCGGAGCCAAGCTGGCAGGAGCCCTGAAAACATTATCTGAAAAAGAAAATTAAACCCATTAAAAATCAATACAATGGCTGACGTTAAAAAAATTGCTGATCAGTTGGTCGAACTGACCGTCAAAGAAGTAAATGAATTGCTCGATATTCTCAAGGAAGAGCACGGTATTGAACCTGCAGCCGCAGCAGTGGCTGTAGCCGGACCTGCCGCAGCCGGCGGTGACGGCGGTGCTGCCGAAGAAAAGACCGAATTTGATGTGATCCTGAAGGCCCCGGGTGGCGCCAAGCTTCAGATCGTGAAGCTGGTAAAAGAGCTGACCGGACTGGGACTGAAAGAAGCCAAAGCAGTGGTTGATTCCGCTCCCGCTCCCGTGAAAGAGGGCGTAAGCAAGGATGAAGCCGAATCCCTGAAATCCCAATTAGAAGACGCAGGAGCAGAAGTTGAGCTTAAATAACAGGCAATCGCACTATCCACTCACAGGTTTAGATTCCCGCCCGGCGGGAGTCTAAGCCTTTTTGCAATTTTATAATTCGTTCATTTAATCCCGGGTCAATTCGCGATGTCAATGCCAAATAATCAATCAGACAGAATCAGTTTTGCTGCCATAAGAAATCAACTGGATTATCCTGATTTTCTGGAAGTACAGCTGAAATCATTCCATGACTTTTTCCAACTGGAAACCACGCCCGAGAACCGGAAAATGGAAGGGCTTTTCCAGGTATTCCAGGAAAATTTTCCCATCACCGACACCAGGAACAACTTTGTCCTGGAGTTTCTCGATTACACCATCGATCCGCCCAGGTATTCCATCGATGAGTGCATCGAGCGGGGGCTCACCTACAGTGTTCCCCTGAAGGCGAAGTTGAAACTTTACTGCACCGATCCCGAACACGAGGATTTCGATACGGTGATCCAGGATGTGTACCTGGGTACGGTGCCTTACATGACCGAAAGGGGCGTGTTCATCATCAACGGTGCTGAAAGGGTGGTCGTGAGCCAGCTGCACCGCTCACCCGGAGTATTTTTCGGGCAGAGCGTCCATGCCAACGGAACCAAGCTCTACTCGGCCAGGATCATTCCCTTCAAAGGATCATGGATCGAATTTGCGACAGACATCAACAACGTGATGTACGCATACATCGACCGCAAGAAGAAGTTACCGGTCACTACCCTGCTGCGTGCCATCGGGTACGAAAGCGACAAGGATGTGCTGGAGATCTTCGGCCTGGCAGATGAGGTGAAGGTGTCGAAAACCGGACTGAAGAAGCTGGTGGGCCGTAAACTGGCCGCCAGGGTGCTGAAGAGCTGGATCGAGGATTTCGTGGACGAGGATACCGGCGAGGTAGTCTCCATCGAGCGCAACGAGGTGATCATCGACCGCGAAACGGTACTTGAGAACGACCATATCGACGAGATCATCGAGTCGGGAGCCAAGACGATCCTGCTGCATAAGGATACCGCCAATATTTCAGATTTCACCATCATTTACAATACCCTGCAGAAGGACCCGTGTAACTCGGAGAAGGAAGCGGTCATGCATATTTACAGGCAGCTTCGCAATGCCGAACCGCCGGATGAGCCTACCGCAAGGGACGTGATCGATAAACTGTTCTTCTCGGACAAGCGGTATGACCTTGGCGAGGTGGGCCGTTACAGGCTGAACAAGAAACTGGGTCTGGAGACCGATATGGACAACCGGGTCCTGACCCGCGAGGATATCATCCAGATCATCAAGTACCTCATCGAGCTGATCAACTCCAAGACCGACGTGGACGATATCGACCACCTGAGCAACCGCAGGGTGCGTACCGTGGGCGAGCAGTTGATGAACCAGTTCAGCGTGGGTCTGGCCAGGATGGCAAGGACCATCAGGGAAAGAATGAACGTTCGTGATAACGAGGTGTTCACTCCCACTGACCTGATCAATTCCAAGACCCTCTCTTCGGTGATCAACTCGTTTTTCGGAACCAACCAGCTGTCCCAGTTCATGGACCAGACCAATCCGCTGGCGGAGATGACCCACAAGCGGCGCATGTCGGCCCTGGGACCGGGAGGGCTTTCAAGGGAACGTGCTGGATTCGAGGTACGTGACGTGCACTATACCCATTACGGAAGGCTCTGTCCCATCGAAACACCGGAAGGACCCAATATCGGGCTGATCTCCTCCCTCTGTGTCTTTGCGCGGATCAGTGACCTCGGATTCATCGAGACGCCCTACCGGAAGACCGAGAAAGGAAAGGTGGATCTCTCCAACAAAGGGGTGATTTACCTGAGTGCCGAGGAGGAGGAGGGGATGCTGATCGCCCAGGCCAACGCTCCCCTGAATCAGGACGGGACGTTTGTGAACCCCAAGGTGAAGGCGCGCTACGAGGCGGACTACCCGCTGGCAGAGAAGGACGATGTGGTACTGATGGACGTGGCGCCCAACCAGATCGCTTCCATCGCAGCTTCCCTGATCCCGTTCCTGGAGCATGACGATGCCAACAGGGCACTGATGGGATCGAACATGATGCGCCAGGCCGTGCCGCTGATCCAGCCGGAGTCCCCCATCGTCGGGACCGGTATCGAGCAGAATGTGGTGCGGGATTCGAGGCTCCAGATCCGGGCCGAAGAGGATGGCGTGGTTGAGTTCGTGGACGCCAATGAGATCGTGGTCCGGTACGACCGCAGCGACGAAGAGCGGTTCGTACGTTTCGACGACGATGTGAAACGCTACAAGCTTCCCAAATTCAGGAAAACAAACCAGAATACCTGTGTGAACCTGACCCCCATGGTCCGTAAGGGACAGAAGGTCAGTAAAGGGGACATCCTGACCCAGGGATATGCCACCCAGCTGGGTGAGCTGGCGCTGGGCCGTAACCTGATGGTGGCTTTCATGCCCTGGAAAGGGTACAATTTCGAGGACGCCATTGTGGTCTCCGAAAGGCTGGTGCGCGAGGATGTGTTCACCTCCATCCATGTGGACGAATACCTGCTGGAGGTGAGGGATACCAAGAGGGGGCTGGAAGAGCTCACCTCCGATATTCCCAATGTGAGCGAAGAGGCCACCAAGAACCTGGATGAGAACGGCCTGGTCAGGATCGGTGCCGAGGTATCGCCCGGCGATATCCTGATCGGGAAAATCACTCCCAAGGGAGAATCGGATCCCTCTCCGGAAGAAAAACTACTGAGAGCGATCTTCGGTGACAAGGCAGGGGATGTGAAGGATGCTTCGCTGAAGGCGGGGCCCTCCCTCTACGGGGTGGTGATCGACAAGAAGCTCTTCTCGCGAACCATGAAGGAGCGGAAGTCCCGGCCTGCTACCAAGCAGATCATCGAGAAGATCGATGAGGAATATCACCGGAACATTGCAGAACTCAAGGGGGTGCTCATCGAGAAACTCTTCGAGCTGGTCAACGGGAAGACCTCCCAGGGCGTGAAGGATTTCCTCAATGTGGATGTGATTCCCAAAGGGACCAAGTTCACCCTGAAGCAGCTTCAGGAACTGGATTTCCTCAATGTGAATCCCACCAAGTGGACCACCGATAAGCACAAGAACGACCTGATCAGGGACCTGCTCCACAACTATATCATCAAGTTCAAGGAAGTGGACAGCCTCTACAAGCGCAAAAAACACAGCATCACCAGCGGAGATGAGCTCCCCACGGGGATCATCCAGCTTGCCAAGGTGTATGTGGCCAAGAAGCGCAAGATCACCGTCGGTGACAAGATGGCCGGGCGCCACGGGAACAAGGGGATCGTTGCCAAGATCGTCCGTCAGGAGGACATGCCTTTCCTGAGCGACGGAACACCGGTGGATATCGTATTGAATCCGCTGGGTGTGCCCTCCAGGATGAACCTGGGTCAGATCTACGAAACCGTCCTCGGCTGGGCGGGCCAGAAACTCGGAATGAAGTTTGCCACCCCCATCTTTGACGGTGCCAAGATCGATCAGATCAACGAGCTGACCGACAAGGCGGAGCTTCCCAGGTACGGGAAGACCTACCTTTACGACGGTGGGACCGGCGAGCGGTTTGATCAGCCCGCCACGGTGGGTGTGATCTACATGCTGAAGCTGGGTCATATGGTGGAGGATAAGATGCATGCCAGGAGCATCGGCCCCTATTCACTGATTACGCAGCAACCCCTGGGCGGAAAGGCCCAGTTCGGGGGCCAGCGTTTTGGTGAAATGGAAGTGTGGGCACTGGAAGCTTTTGGTGCAGCCAACATCCTCCAGGAGATCCTTACGGTGAAGTCGGACGATGTGATCGGCAGGGCGAAAGCCTACGAGGCCATCGTCAAGGGCGAGCCGATGCCGACACCCGGAATCCCTGAATCCCTGAACGTGCTGCTGCACGAACTGAGGGGACTGGGGCTCAGTGTGAACCTGGTGTAAACTTACAGTGAAGGCTCCGGCCTGGTTGTGCTTAGTATAAAACAAAATAAACGATACATACATGTCATTCAGGAAAGACACCAAAGTCAAAAGCAGTTTTACCAAGATTTCCATTGGACTGGCATCTCCGGAGGAGATCCTCGAAAGGTCCAGCGGTGAGGTACTGAAACCTGAAACAATCAATTACAGGACCTACAAGCCTGAGCGGGACGGGCTGTTCTGCGAAAGGATCTTCGGGCCTGTAAAGGATTACGAGTGCCACTGCGGGAAATACAAGCGGATCCGTTACAAGGGGATCGTTTGTGACCGCTGCGGGGTGGAGGTGACCGAGAAGAAGGTCCGCCGCGAACGGATGGGGCACATTTCCCTGGTGGTGCCGGTGGCACACATCTGGTATTTCCGGTCGTTGCCCAATAAAATCGGGTACCTGCTGGGACTGCCCACCAAGAAGCTCGATTCCATTATCTACTACGAACGCTATGTGGTGATCAATCCCGGGATCAAGAAGGCGGACGGGGTCAACTACCTTGACTTCCTGACCGAGGACGAATACCTGGATATCCTGGCCAGTCTGCCCAAGGAGAACCAGATCCTTGAGGATGACCATCCCGATAAATTCATCGCCGGGATGGGAGCCGAGGCGCTGCACATGCTGCTCTCAAGGCTCGAACTGGACGAACTTTCCTATTCTCTGAGGCACAAAGCCGGAACCGAAACATCGCAGCAGAGGAAGAACGAGGCGCTGAAGAGACTGCAGGTGGTGGAGGCTTTCCGGGCGTCTGTCGGTGTCAACAGGCCCGAATGGATGATCGTGAAAGTGGTCCCGGTCATTCCGCCGGAACTGAGGCCGCTGGTTCCCCTGGACGGGGGACGGTTCGCCACTTCCGACCTGAACGACCTCTACAGGAGGGTGATTATCCGCAACAACCGCCTGAAGCGGCTCATTGAAATCAAAGCACCGGAGGTTATCCTGCGCAACGAAAAGCGGATGCTCCAGGAAGCGGTGGATTCCCTGTTCGACAACTCAAGGAAGGCCAATGCGGTGAAAACCGATGCCAACAGGCCCCTCAAGTCCCTTTCAGACAGCCTGAAAGGAAAGCAGGGAAGGTTCCGTCAGAACCTGCTCGGTAAGCGCGTGGACTACTCGGCCCGTTCGGTGATCGTGGTCGGTCCCGAACTGGGTCTGCATGAGTGCGGACTACCCAAAGATATGGCTGCAGAGCTTTACAAGCCTTTTATTATCAGGAAACTGATCGAAAGGGGTATTGTAAAGACCGTGAAGTCAGCCAAGAAAATCGTGGACCGGAAGGATCCGGTTGTCTGGGATATCCTGGAAAATGTGCTGAAGGGACACCCGGTCCTGCTGAACCGTGCGCCCACGCTGCACCGTCTGGGGATCCAGGCGTTCCAGCCCAAACTGATCGAAGGAAAAGCGATCCAGCTGCATCCCCTTGTCTGTACCGCTTTTAACGCGGACTTCGACGGGGACCAGATGGCCGTGCACCTGCCCCTGGGCAATGCCGCCATCCTGGAAGCCCAGATCCTGATGCTGGCCTCGCACAACATCCTCAATCCTGCCAACGGGGCTCCCATCGCCGTTCCTTCGCAGGACATGGTGCTCGGTCTCTATTACATTACCAAGGCCAGGCGCAGTGCGGAAAATGAACCGGTCAAAGGAGAGGACATGACGTTCTACTCCCCGGAAGAGGTGACCATCGCTTACAATGAACGCAAGGTCGATCTGCACGCGATCATCAAGGTCCGCATCCCGAAAAAGGGTAGCGAAAACGGGGAGACGGAAACCATCGAAACAACGGTGGGAAGGGTCCTTTTCAATGAGTTCGTTCCCGAGGAGATCGGATTCATCAACGAGCTGCTCACCAAGAAATCCCTGCGGGATATCATCGGCAGGGTGCTGAAGGTGTCCGGAACCGCCAAAACGGCCCAGTTCCTGGACGATATCAAGAACCTGGGATACCAGATGGCATTCAGGGGAGGGCTCTCCTTCAACCTGGACGATGTGATCATTCCCACCGAGAAAGAGACCTTCGTGACCGATGGGTATTCACAGGTGGACGATGTGATCGCCAGCTACAACATGGGGGTGATCACCAACAATGAACGGTACAACCAGATCATTGATGTCTGGACCCATACCAACGCCAGGCTGACCCAGACGCTGATGAAGCAGCTCAGTTCCGACAAGCAGGGATTCAACCCGGTTTATATGATGCTGGACTCCGGAGCAAGGGGCTCCAAGGAGCAGATCAGGCAGCTTTCCGGGATGAGGGGCCTGATGGCCAAGCCGCAAAAGTCAGGTTCCACCGGTTCAGAAATCATCGAGAACCCGATCCTCTCCAACTTCAAGGAAGGACTCTCCGTGCTGGAGTATTTCATATCCACCCACGGTGCCCGAAAGGGTCTGGCAGATACGGCGCTGAAAACAGCAGATGCCGGATACCTCACCAGAAGGCTGGTGGACGTCTCCCAGGATGTGATCATCCAGGAGCCGGACTGCGGAACCCTTCGCGGACTGGTGGCGTCGGCCATCAAGAAGAGCGAGGAAGTGGTTGAAACCCTCTACGAAAGGATACTGGGGAGAACCACCGTTCACGATATCTACCATCCCCTGACCGGTGATCTGATCATCGCCTCTGGTGAGGAGATCACCGAGGAGATCGCGGCAGTGATCGAAGAATCCCCTGTGGAGCAGGTGGAGATCCGTTCGGTGCTGACCTGCGAATCGAAGAAAGGGGTCTGTGCCAAATGCTACGGCCGCAACCTGGCCACCGGGAAAATGGTCCAGATGGGTGAAGCAGTGGGCGTCATTGCAGCCCAGTCCATCGGGGAGCCGGGTACTCAGCTGACCCTGCGTACCTTCCACGTGGGGGGGACCGCGTCCAACATTACCTCGGAATCCAATGTGATCTCCAAGTATGACGGAAAGGCGGAAATCGAGGAGCTTCGTACGGTAGCCACCAAAGATCCGGATACCGATACCAAGTATGACATCGTCATCGGCCGGCTGGCCGAATTGAGGATCGTGGATATCAATACGGGAATATCCCTGACCACCCATACCATTCCCTACGGCTCAAAACTGTACATCAAGGACGGCGACAAGGTGAAGAAAGGAGACCTGATCTGTGAATGGGATCCTTACAATGCTTTGATCATCAGTGAAGTGGCTGGTAAGGTCAATTTCGAGCACGTGGTGGAAGGGATCACCTACCGGGAGGAATCGGACGAACAGACCGGCTTCAAGGAGAAGGTGATCGTGGAGAGCCGCGACCGCACAAAGAACCCGCTTATCAAGATCCTGGATACAAAGGGAGAACTGATCAAGAGCTATAACCTGCCTGTGGGGGCCCACATCGCAGTGGACGAGGGGAAATCAGTCAAGGCCGGTGAAATCCTGGTGAAAATCCCGAGGGCGGTTGGTAAGTCCGGCGACATCACCGGTGGTCTGCCGCGGGTGACCGAGCTTTTCGAAGCGAGGAATCCCTCCAATCCGGCCGTTGTGTCAGAGATCGACGGAGAAGTGGAGTTCGGGAAGATCAAGCGGGGGAACCGGGAGATCATCATTACCTCCAAAGCCGGAGAGGTGAAAAAATACCTGGTGCCGCTTTCCAAACAGATCCTTGTGCAGGAGAATGACTATGTGAGGGCCGGGATACCGCTCTCCGACGGCGCCATTACCCCTGCGGACATCCTGGCCATCAAGGGACCGACCAAGGTGCAGGAATACATTGTGAACGAGGTGCAGGAGGTGTACAGGATGCAGGGTGTGAAGATCAATGACAAGCACTTTGAGATCATCGTCCGCCAGATGATGCGGAAGGTGGAGATCGTCGATCCGGGTGACACCAAGTTCCTGGAGAAACAGGTGGTGGACAAGTGGGAGTTCATGGATGAGAATGACTGGATCTACGGGAAGAAAGTAGTGGTTGATCCGGGAGATGCCAACGAGTACAAGCCCGGTCAGATCATTACTGCCAGGAAGCTTCGGGACGACAATTCGGTGCTGAAGCGGAAAGACCTGAAACTGATCGAAGCCAGGGATGCGGTCCCCGCCACCTCCTCACAGGTGCTTCAGGGGATCACAAAGGCAGCCCTGCAGACCAACAGCTTCATCTCCGCTGCTTCGTTCCAGGAAACCACCAAGGTGCTGAACGAGGCTGCCATATTCGGCAAACTGGATGAGCTTGAGGGCCTGAAGGAGAATGTGATCGTTGGACACCAGATCCCCGCCGGTACCGGTAACCGCATCTATAACAATCTGGTGGTGGGATCCCGCGAGGAGTATGAAAGACTCACCTCGGGGAAAGCCGCTGCCCAGGAGGAACCGGAAGAGGAGGAAGTTCCGGAATCAACCAGGGATTAAACCCAGACAACCATGGAAGACGAGAAGAAACCCAAGAAGAATCAGATCAATATTGAACTGAAGGAGGAGGTGGCCCAGGGGACCTATTCCAACCTGGCCATCATCACCCATTCCTCGTCGGAATTTGTTCTCGATTTCGTGAGGGTCATGCCGGGCATTCCCAAGGCTGAGGTAAAATCCAGGGTGATCCTCACCCCGGAGCATGCCAAACGGCTGTTGCATGCCCTGAAGGACAACCTGGAGAAATATGAAAAGATCCATGGGCCGATCAAGAACATTGAATCCCATGGAGGTCCGGTGATCCCGATGAATTTCGGGGGACCCACCGGTCAGGCCTGAAACTTTTCGAAGTGATCGGATGATACAAGCAACGCCTCATGTACCCGCATGGGGCGTTACTTTTTGTATTGATTTTAGATAACCTATTTTTATGGTGCGTTTTTGGAATTCTTTTATATTTGTCAGGTCATAAAAAAATCGATATATGCGTATACTGGTCTGTATTAGTAATGTTCCGGACACAACCACCAAAGTAAAATTTTCGAACGGCAATTCATCCATCGACTACAACGGGGTGCAGTGGATCATCAATCCCTGGGACGAACTGGCCCTGACCAGGGCCATGGAACTGAAGGAGGACGGATCCAATCCGGTGAACCATGTCACAGTGGTTACGGTGGGACCGGCCGGTGCCGAACCCACCCTGCGCAAGGCACTGGCCATCGGGGCGGATGATGCCATCCGGGTGGATACAGAAGCATCCGATGCCTACCTGGCAGCGGCCCAGCTCACCCCGGTGGTGCAGGGCGGCCAGTTTGATATCATACTCTGCGGGATCGAATCGAGCGATTACAATGGCTCCTCGGTGGGAGGGATGCTTGCGGAGATGCTTGGACTTCCGTCCGTTTCCGCCGTCTCATCGCTCACTATCGAGAACGGTGCGCCGGTGATCACCCGCGAGATTGACGGCGGCAAGGAGGAGGTCTCCGTTCCGGTTCCATTTGTGGGGATCGTTCAGAAGGGAATAGCCAAAGAGCCCCGGATCGCTGCCATGCGCGGGATCATGATGGCCAGGAAGAAGCCGCTCCAGGTGGTCCAGCCCGTGGAGGTACAGCCCCTGACGGCCTACGAGGAATACCAGCTGCCCGAGCCCAAGGCTCCCTGCAGGATGGTGGATGCCGACAACGTGAAAGAACTGGTGGACCTGCTTCAGAATGAAGCCAAAGTCCTGTAGAAGTCTGTAAAGTCCGTAAAGTCCGTAAAGTCTGTAAAGATGGGGATGACTTTCGACTCACTAACATATAACCACTAACACCTAACAAATTTTCTATGAAAATTTTAGTCTATACCGAGAACTGGGACGGAAAATTCAAGAAATCAACCGCAGAGCTTGTCTCCTATGCAGCGGGTGTTGCTGCGATTTCGGGCGGGGAGGTCACGGCGCTTTCCATCGGGAATGTGGACCAGGATGAACTGTCATCACTGGGAAAATACGGGGCCTCCACAGTGCTCAACGTGGCCGGCACCCCGAAGGGAATGGACACCCTGCTGTATACCCGCATCATCGCCGCTGCCGTGGAAAAGAGCGGCGCCGGTATGGTGATCCTGGCCCATAACAATGCAGGGAAAGGGATCGCTCCCAGGTTGTCGGTCCGCCTCAAGGCAGGAATGGCTGCCGGAGTCACCGCCCTTCCCGTTTCCACAGATCCCGTGGTGGTTCCCAAGAAAGTCTTCAGCGGCAAGGCTTCGGGAAAGGTAAAGATCATGACCCCCCTGGCCATTCTGACCCTGGCACAGAATTCCTATGAAGTGACGGAGACCGGCGGTTCTGCGAACGTGGAAGCATTTGATCCGGGGATGGACCTGTCCGAATCCAGCACAGAGATCAGGAACGTGGAGAAAATGTCGGGCAAATTGCTGCTCACCGATGCAGAAGTGGTGGTATCAGGCGGCCGTGGAATGAAGTCGCCCGAAAACTGGGCTCCGCTGGAGGAGCTGGCAGGGGTGCTTGGAGCCGCCACCGCATGTTCAAGGCCGGTGTCGGACGAGGGCTGGCGCCCGCACGATGAACACACGGGACAGACCGGGAAGATCATCGCCCCGAACCTCTACTTTGCATTCGGTATATCGGGAGCCATCCAGCATCTGGCCGGAGTCAGTTCCTCCAAATGCATCGTGGCGGTCAATACCGATAAGGACGCTCCCATTTTCGAGGCGGCTGATTACGGCATCGTCGGAGATGCCATGAAGGTGCTGCCCGAACTGATCAAGGAAATACGGGCCGCCAGGGCTTCGTAGGCCCCTGCAAAACTTCCGGATATGACGAAGCAGATCATATTTCTGATGGCGCTCCTGGTCACCCTCGGGGTGTTTGCCTATACCGTCCGCAGGTTTGCAGGATTTTTCAGGATCACCCGGAGCGGATTCCCGGTCAGGCAGTTCGGACGGCGGATCGGTGTGATGCTTGAAGTGGCCATCGGGCAGACCAAGATATTCAGGAGGCCGGTGATGGGGCTCCTGCATGCACTGGTGTTCTGGGGATTCTGTGTGATCCTGATCGGCAGCATTGAGATGGTGATCGACGGACTGACCGGATCGGAGCGGATTTTTGCCGGACTGGGGATCGTCTATGACATCATCATGGCGTCGGGTGACATCTTTGCCCTGATCATCGCCCTGGCCATCATTGTCTTCCTGGTCAGACGCCTGTTCCTGAATGTACGGCGCTTCTCCGGGATAGAAATGAAGCACATTTCCCATGTCGATGCCAACGTGGCCCTGACCATGATCCTGCTGCTGATGGTTTCGCTGCTGGGAATGAATACCTTCTACATCAGGGATGCCCTTCAGGCAGGAAAGGAGATGGAGGGCGTCTATCCGGTGAGCCAGTACCTGGCAGCCTGGATCGTTACCGGGGCCCATACCAGTGAGATGCTGTACCATGCAAACTGGTGGGTACATATCCTGCTGATTTTCATATTCGCCAATTACCTGCCCTATTCCAAGCATTTCCATGTGTTCATGTCTGTCCCCAATGTCTTCCTGAGCAGGCTCGAGCCGCTGGGAAAACTGGACACCATGGAAAGCATCACCCGGGAGGTGAAGATCATGATGGATCCGGAGCAGGCATTCGCCTCCCCGGCTGAGGATGCGGGAGAGGAAGAAGCTGTGGAACGTTTCGGGAT
This sequence comes from uncultured Bacteroides sp., assembly GCA_964575865.1. Classification (GTDB taxonomy): domain Bacteria; phylum Bacteroidota; class Bacteroidia; order Bacteroidales. Next base: position 16,187 of record CAZNSZ010000032.1, read on the forward strand.
CCTGGATGTGGAGGATGTGAGCTGGAAAAGTTACCTGGATTCCCTGGCGTGCACCGAATGTGGACGGTGCACCGCAGCCTGCCCCGCCAACCTGACCGGAAAGAAGCTTTCCCCCAGGAAGATCATCATGGATGTACGGGCCAGGATGAGGGAGAAGGGGCCCGCCATATTGAAAAACGGAGAGGGTTTCAGTGACCAGAAGAGCCTGATCCGTGACTATGTCTCGGAAGAGGAATTATGGGCCTGTACCCTTTGCAATGCCTGTGCGCAGGAGTGCCCCATCAACATCAACCATCCTGCCCTGATCGTCGGGATGCGGCGCTACCTGGTGATGGAAGAGTCGGCGGCCCCCGGGGAACTGAACAGCATTTTCTCCAACATCGAGAACAACGGTGCTCCATGGCAGTTCTCCCAGGAGGACCGGATGCTCTGGAGCGAGGGAATCACCATGAATGTAAACAGCCAGTAGGAATGGAGACCAGGCAGATCAAAGTGGAAGTTCCGGTCATGGCAGACATGGCCTCCAGGGGAGAGCAACCGGAGTACCTTTACTGGGTGGGCAGTGCAGGGGCCTTTGATGACCGATACAAGCAGGTTTCCAGGGCGTTTGTGAAGATCCTGACCCACCTGGGGACCTCCTATGCCGTGCTGGGCGTGGAGGAATCCTCCAGCGGGGACGTGGCCAGGCGGGCGGGCAATGAGATGCTCTACCAGATGCAGGCCATGATGAACATCGAGGTACTGAACGGTTATGAGGTGAAAAAGATCCTCACCTGCGATCCCCATGCATACAACACCTTCCGGAATGAATATCCCGACCTGGGCGGAGCGTACGAGGTGATCCATCACACGCAGTTCCTCAGGGACAGGCTGGCAGATGGGACCTTAAAACTCCCGGAAGGATCCCTGACGGGAAGGAACATCACCTTCCATGACCCCTGTTACCTGGGACGTGCCAACAAAGAGTACAGGGCACCCAGACAGGTGCTGGATGCCCTTGCCGCCGGAAAACGGGAAATGAAGCGGAACATGAGTTTCGCGCTCTGCTGCGGTGCAGGGGGCGGACAGATGTTCAAGGAGGCGGAAAAGGGGGAGAAGGAAGTGTTCATAGAAAGGACCGAGGAGGCCCTGGGAACGGGAGCAGACATCATCGCCACCGCCTGTCCTTACTGCATGGTCATGATGACCGACGGGATCAAGTACAAGAACCGGGAAGCAGATATGAAAGTTTACGATATCGCCGAACTGGTGGCCCTGGCCCTCAACCTCTGAAACCGCTGAAAAATAACAGGTGAACAATAACAACCCAAAAAATTGCAACCCTAACCCCTAACATCTAACCCCTAACCTTTAACCACTAACGCTCGCCCAGCGAGCAAACATTTTTTTCATGGAAAACAAAAGATTGATTACCGGAGGAGAATTTCTCGTGAAGCAGACCGATCCTGCTGATGTGTTCATTCCTGAACAGTTCGATGAAGAGCAACGCATGATCGGTGAGACGTGCCAGGATTTTCTGGATACCGAAGTGTTCCCTGTCCTCGACCGCATTGATGCACAGGAAGAAGGACTGATGAAGGACCTGATCCAGAAGACCGGCGAGCTCGGATTGCTGGGGATCACCATTCCCGAAGAATATGAAGGATTCGGGCAATCTTTCATCACCACCATGTATGCCAGCGAAGTGCTCGGGGCCGGCTATTCCTATGCGGTGGCCTATTCCTGCCATACAGGGATCGGCACCCTGCCCATCCTCTACTACGGGAATGAGGAGCAGCGGGCCAGGTATATTCCCAAACTGGCCACGGGAGAACTGATCGGGGCCTACTGCCTGACGGAACCCGGGGCCGGTTCGGATGCCAACTCCGGGACCACCAGGGCCGTACTATCGGAGGATGGAAAGCATTACATCCTGAACGGGCAGAAGATGTGGATCACCAACGGTGGATTCGCAGATGTCATGACGGTCTTTGCCAAGATCGACAATGACCGGGTGCTCAGTGCGTTTATTGTGGAGAGGGACTATCCGGGGATCACCTTCAACCCGGAAGAGAAAAAAATGGGGATCAAGGGATCCTCCACCCGCCAGATCTTCTTCAACGACGTAAAGGTGCCGGTGGAGAATATGCTGGGAAAAAGGGGAGAGGGGTTCCGGATCGCCCTGAACATCCTCCATATGGGAAGGATCAAGCTGGGTGCCAATGTGATCGGGTCGGCCAAAACGGCCATTAACCAGTCGGTCCGCTACGCCAACGAGCGGAAACAGTTCAATTGCCTGATCTCCCAGTTCGGCGCCATCAAACACAAACTGGCCGAGCAGGTGATCAGGACCTTCGCCACCGAGAGTTCCGTTTACCGGGCGAGCCAGGCCCTGGATGACGCCATCGCGCATTATGTGGCCAACGGGGACGACAAGGGACGCAATACCATGGAAGCGTTCAATCACTTTGCCGTGGAGGCGGCTGCCATGAAGGTGTTCGGATCCGAGTCGCTGGATTACGTGGTGGATGAGGCGGTGCAGATCCACGGAGGCATGGGGTTCTCGGCCGAGATGCCTGTGGACAGGGGCTACCGCGATTCGAGGATCAACAGGATCTTCGAGGGTACCAACGAGATCAACCGCCTCCTGCTGGTTGATAACATCCTGAAAAAGGGCGCCAAGAAAGTGTTGCCGATCATGGAGGAGGCAACCAGGGCCCTGGAGGAGGTCAAAGGTCTCAATGGTGCCGTGTCCCCGCCAGAAGGGTATTTTGCAGAGAAGGAGTTTTATGTGGCCAATTTCAAGAAACTGACCCTGATGCTCCTTAAAGCAGTATCCGAGAAATTTACCCGGACACTGGTACTGGAACAGGAGATCCTGAGCAACATCTCCGACTGCATCATCCAGCTTTATGCTGCCGAATCGGTGGTGCTGCGCGTCAAGAAAATGGAATCGCTGAAGGGTGAGGCAGATACCGGACTTTACAGGGACATGGTCGATGTGTTTGTGTACGACACAGCCTCCCGGATAAGGAAGTATGCCCTCGATACCACCTATTCCTTCGCCTACGGCGATGTGAGGGATCAGCTGGAAAAGGCCATCGCGCACTTCTGCCGGGTGGCAGGGGTCAATGTGAAAGAAGCGCGGAGACGGATTGCCGACAGGCTGATCGACGAGAATAAATACTGCTTTTAACCACTCATATCATCACACCGTCCGATAACGTTCATATGGTCGTCATGGGTGCCGGGAATGTGGCCACACACTATTCCCGGCATTTTTATTCCCGGGGGTTCACCATCACCACCATATACAGCCGGACCCTGTCCCGGGCCGGCAGGCTGGCTGCCGAGGTGGGGGCAAAGGCCACTGACCGGCCGGAGGAGGTGCCTTCCAGCAGTGATTTCTACCTGCTCTGCCTGCCCGACGGGGAGGTCATCCGGACAGCGGCCCGGATGAAGGGCCACAGGGGGATCTGGATCCACACGGCCGGGGCACTGCCGCTCCGGGAACTGAGTGACATACATCCCCTAAGCGGGGTGCTGTACCCGTTACAGACACTCAGCAGGGAAAGAAGCGTTGACCTGGGAAAGGTGCCCCTGCTCATCGAGGGCTCCACAGGGGAGGTCACTGCCAGGATCCGGGAGCTGGCGGAAACCATCTCATCCGATGTCCGCGAGTCCGATTCGGCCGCGCGGCTGGTCGTCCACCTGGCTGCGGTTTTTGCCAGTAATTTTTCCAACCACATGGTCCGGATTGCACAGGAGATCCTCTCAGGGGCGGGAGCGGATCCGGGCCTCCTGGATCCCATCCTGGAGGAGACCTGCTCAAAGATGAGGGAGATGGGACCGGCCGCCGCGCAGACCGGACCGGCACTAAGGGGGGATGAGGGAACCATGAAGAAACACCTTGAATTGCTGGAACGGTACCCCGAGTGGCGGAAATTGTATACTTTTATGAGCCGGGATATCGGGCGTTCCCGCAAATTGTAACCTTTGAACCAACCGACCGACATGACCAATTTCAAGGAATTATTGCAACAGGTCAGGGCTTTTGCTTTTGATGTGGATGGTGTGCTGAGCAGTCCCCAGGTCTACCTTCATCCCAGCGGGGAACTGATGCGTTCCATGAACACCAAGGATGGGTATGCCCTTCAGCATGCCGTGAAGCGGGGATATCCGGTGGCCATCATCACCGGTGGTAAAACACCCTCGGTGGCCGAGCGTTTCAGGGGACTTGGGATTACCGATATCTACCTGGGATCGTCCTATAAAAAGGATGATTTTCAGGATTTTCTCATTAAATATGAACTGGATCCGGCTCATGTGCTGTATATGGGGGACGACCTGCCGGACCATGAGGTGATGACCATGGCCGGGATCCCGTGCTGTCCCTCCGACGCTGTGGAAGAGATCAAGGCAGTGGCACATTACATCTCCCACCAGGCGGGAGGCGAAGGATGCGTTCGTGATGTGATCGAGCAGGTGCTGAGGCTTCACGGACGGTGGATGGACGGTGAGGCCTTCAGCTGGTAACCAACGGATCGAGTCGATGTTCAACTGGTTGAGAAGCATATTTCAGCTCATCAGGTTCCCCAACCTGGTGATCATTGTGGCCACACAGTATGCCATGCGCTACCTGCTGATGGAGCCGCTGTTGCCGTCAGACAGCTTCAGCCTGCAGTTCGGCGACCTGCAGTTCTTCCTCCTGGTCCTGTCCACCGTGTTCATCGCTGCTGCCGGATACATTATCAATGACTACTTCGATACGCAGGCCGACCTGATCAACAAGCCATCCCGGGTGGTGGTGGGGATCAAGATCAGCAGGAGGGAGGCCATGACCATGCATGCACTGCTCAACATCATCGGCGTGGGTATCGGGGTCTACCTGGCATTCTATGTGGGGATCCCTTCCCTTTCCTTTGTGTTCCTTATGGCCACCGGGCTGCTCTGGTTCTATTCCACCAATTACAAACGGCAGTTCCTGGTCGGCAACCTCTCCGTGGCCTTCCTCACAGGTCTGGTTCCCCTGATGGTGGTGCTCTTTGAGATCCCCATGCTGAACCGGGAATACGGAGCGCTGATGCTCCGGAACAACACCAGCTTCAACTACATGATCGCCTGGGTGGGCGGCTTCAGTTTCTTCGCATTCATCACCACCCTTATCCGTGAAGTGATCAAGGATGCGGAGGATTTTGAAGGGGACAGCGCTTACGGGATGAAGACCGTGCCCATCGTCCTCGGAGGTTTCTGGACCAGGGTAACCCTGGTGTTGCTGATCGGTTTTACCATCGCCATGCTGGTTTACCTGCTGGTCAAATACATCCTGTTTTCGGTGGAACCTGCCGATTATATTTCGCTGGTATACTTCACGGTTTTTCTGATCCTTCCCCTGCTTCTCCTTATTCTCCAGGTGGTGCTTGCACGGGATAAAAAGGGGTATCACAGGGCCAGTCGCCTGATCAAGCTGATCATGCTCACCGGGATCCTCTACACGGTCCTGGTCTTCTACCTGGTCCATTTTAAATACCAGCTATAGCCATGCTGCAGGAGATTCTTGATCTGGAGATCCTTCTGGCATCCCAATCCCCCAGGAGACAGGAGCTGCTGAAACTGCTGGAGATCCCTTTCAGGATCGTTGAAACAGGTCACAGCGAGGAAGCGTATCCGCCGAACATGGAGGGCGGAGAGATCGCACAGTATCTGGCCGGTCTTAAGTCTGATGCATACGAGGTGTCGCTGGGCGAGCATGAGGTGCTGCTGACCGCTGACACGGTGGTCTGGCACATGGGAAGGGAACTGGGCAAACCGGACGGGCCCGGTGGGGCCATGGAAATGATCCGTTCCCTTTCAGGCCACACCCATGAGGTATATACCGGTGTATGCCTTCGCTCAAAAAGGAACCGGAGGGTCTTTTATGCAAGGACCGAAGTGACCTTCTCGAGCCTTGGGGAGGAGGAGATCGAATGGTACGTAAGGCGCTGCAGGCCCATGGATAAGGCCGGAGCCTACGGGATCCAGGAGTGGATAGGGGCCATCGGTGTGGAGAGAATTGTCGGGAGCTATTTCAATGTGATGGGGCTTCCGATCCATCGTGTGTACCGGGAACTGAAATCATTTATCCAATCCACCTAGATTCCCCGGGGGAGGAAGATTCGTTAGCTGAAGCACATGGGAACCGATAACAGAAAAGGGGTGATGTATGCCGTATTCACGGCCTCTCTGTGGGGTTTCATGGCCATTATCCTGAAGATCATGACCTACCAGCTTCCCCCGGCCACGGTGGTCTGGTTCAGGTTCTTCACCGCATTTGTGGTCCTGTCCGGCTGGACGCTGCTTTTTCGCCGCTCCGACTTCTCCATTTTCCGCCGTCCGCCGGTGCTTCTTTTCCTTGCTGCCATTTTTCTGGGATTCAACTACCTGGGTTTTATTTCTGGAATCAGGTACATCTCACCTTCCAGTGCCCAGGTGTTCATTCAGGTGGGACCGGTGGGATTTGCACTTTCGGGGATCCTGATCTTCAGGGAGCAGGTGAACTGGAAACATGTGGTTGGATTCGTGCTTGTGCTGACCGGCATTGCACTCTTCTATTCCGAACAACTGCGGGAGCTGACCAGCGGCAGCGATCACTTTACCCTGGGCATGTTCCTGGTGCTTGGAGGAGGGCTCTCCTGGGCTGTCTTTGCCACCATCCAGAAAAAGCTTGTGCGGAAGCTGGTCCCCAACCAGCTGAACCTGTTCATCTACGGATTCTGTTCTCTGGCACTGCTTCCCCTGGTGCAATTCGGAATGCTGAAGGGGCTTCCCGCCGCCCACTGGACCCTGCTGTTTTACCTGGGATTGAATACGGTCCTTGCCTACGGTTCCCTGGCGCTGGCCATCAAGTTCACCGAAGCGACCCGGGTCAGCGTGATCATCACCCTGAACCCCATCATCACCTTCGTCACCATGGCGATCCTCACCCGCATGAAGGTATCCTGGATCGAGCCGGAAAGCTTTACACTGCTGAGCATCATCGGGGCCCTCACCGTCCTCGGGGGGGCCATCCTGGTGATCTCGGCCGGCTGGAAGAACCGGAATGCCATTCGCCGCCGTTAAGCGGTCTGCAGATCTTTGCCGGGGGACCGGCTTCTCACTTCTTCGGCCGCTTTTTTACCAGGGTGGAGGTGAGCAGCATGAATCCGCCGAACGCGATCATAAACAGCCCCGACCAGAGGTTGATGTTGTGCCCCAGGGACTGTTCGTACATGGCTTCGTTGCCTCCCGTCACGATCCCGTGGATGGTGAGGATCACACCCAGGATGGTGAACATCAGTCCGATCGGTATTTTGATATCTAAACCCATTGCTTTTGCTTTTTCCTTTTACCAGTATATAATGCTCAGCACCAATGCGATGATTCCCACAACCACTGCCAGGAACTCGGGCTTCTGGTACCAGCTGAGCGAGGTGTCCCTGATTTTCGGGGTCAGCGAGTAGACCAGTCCCTTGAGCTCCGCATCGCTCTTGGTCCGCCTGGTGAGCATGGTGATCACAAAGGTCAGGACCAGGGCGGCACCGAAGGCAAAGATGGCCGTCCACCAGTTCTGGGCCATCTCGCTGGGATAGGTGTGCAACACCCCGAAATACCCTCCTTTGACCCCGACAGATGCTCCTGCCGGAAGGGAGAACCCGTGGCTCAATGCTGCCGCGACCGTCCCGCCGATCAATCCCCAGAATGCCGCGTGGCCGGTGGTCCGTTTCCAGAACATCCCCAGCAGGAAGGCTGCGAAGAGCGGGGCATTCACAAAGGCGAAAATGAGCTGGAGGAAATCCATCACATTGTTAAAGGATTTCGCCACATAGGCGGTCATGATGCTCACCAGCACCCCCACCACGGTGGTCCATCTCCCCACCTTCAGGTAATGCTGGTCAGGCTGATTGGGATTGATGTAGCTCTGGTAAATATCGTAGGTGAACACCGTATTGAACGCGGACACATTACCGGCCATCCCCGACATAAAGGAGGCCATCAGCGCGGTAAGGCCCAGCCCCAGCACCCCTACGGGCATGTACTTCAGCAACAGCACCGGGATCACCTTGTCGTAATCGGTCTCCAGGGTCCCTTCCTTGAGGGGAAGTTCGAGTGCATCGATGTTCGAAAGGGCCAGGGCGATCATCCCGGGAACCACCACCAGCAGGGGGAGCACCATCTTAGGCAGCGCTCCGATCAGTGGCGTTTTTCTGGCAGCAGCCATGGACCCAGCGGCCATGGCGCGCTGGACCACCAGGAAGTTGGTGCACCAGTAACCGAACGACAGCACGAAACCGAGGCCCATCAGCACGGCGAACCAGTCGGCTCCCACGGGATTATCCGCTGCACTGCCCGTTACTTTCCAGGTGTGCAGCATGTTCTCGGACAGATTGGCCTTCAGTCCTTCCCAGCCTCCGATGTCGGTCAGTCCGATCACCACCAGGGGGGCAAATCCGATCACGATCAGGAAAAACTGCAGCACCTCGTTGTAGATGGCCGAGGTAAGGCCCCCCAGAACCATGTAGACCAGCACGATCGCCGCCGATATGATCAGGTAGACGTCGAACTCCCCGATCTGCAGTCCCAGGACGTTCCAGTCGATCTGCAGGGGGAGGATCACCTGGGCCAGCAGGGCGAGGGCATACATGGAGATCCCCGAAGAAAAGACGGTCATGATGGCGAAGGCAAAGGCATTGAATCCCCTGGTCTTCTCGTCGAAGCGCAGTTTCAGGTACTCCGGCACAGAACGCGCTTTGGACCCGTAATAAAAGGGCATCATGAAGATGGCCAGGAAAATCATGGCCGGTATGGCTCCGATCCAGTAAAAGTGGACCGTCATCATACCGTATTTGGCCCCCGAGGCTGCCATCCCGATCACTTCAAGCGCTCCCAGGTTGGCTGAAATAAAAGCCAGCCCCGTTACCCAGGCGGGCAAAGACCTCCCCGCCTCCAGGAATGCGGTGGAGTCTTTCATGTACTTTCTCAGTGCCCAGCCGATTCCGAGCACAAAAATAAAATAGATCAGAATGATGACCCAGTCGATCGTTCCGAGATAGAAGGTGGTATCCATCAGGTTTCAGTTAGTGAGAGGAGAAATTGATCCACTAAAAGTAAAAACTAATCGGATATGTCCAAACAATCAGCCTGACATCCGGCATTAATTCCTGCAAAGCGCATGGTGCATCAATTTGACCGGCAAAAATTGGGTAAAATGCTTGATCTTTCAATTCATAAGTGTTAACATTACACTTAAGTGGGGCCCCTTTCTTCAGGCTTGGAAGGGTAGGTTCCTGAGACTGCGAAACCAACTAGAACTTATTGACTGGACTTCAATGATTTAACATGGCAACACTTGACTGGATTGTACTCGGGCTCTTTGTCCTGGCCCTGATCGGAGTTATTCTCTGGGTGTTATCAAAAAAGGATAAAGACACTTCGGATTATTTTCTGGCCGGCAGGGACGCCACCTGGCTGGCCATCGGGGCTTCCATTTTTGCCTCCAACATCGGATCGGAGCACCTGGTGGGACTGGCAGGGACCGGGGCGGAAAGCGGGATGGCCTATGCCCACTGGGAAATGCATGGATGGATGATCCTGATCCTGGGATGGCTGTTCGTCCCGTTCTATGCAAGAAGCGGGGTGTTTACCATGCCGGAATTCCTGGAGCGGCGGTACAATTCCAAGGCCCGATCGTTCCTCTCCATCATCTCGCTGGTGAGCTACGTGCTGACCAAGGTGGCCGTTACGGTATATGCCGGCGGGGTGGTGTTCAAGGATGTATTCAACGTCGAATATGTCACCATCTTTAACCAGCAGATCGATTTCTTCTGGGTCAGCGCCATCGGGCTGGTGGTGCTGACCGGGATTTATACGGTGCTGGGCGGGATGAAAGCGGTGCTGTATACTTCCGTACTGCAGACGCCCATTCTGCTGGCCGGTTCGGTGGCCATACTGGTCATCGGTCTGGTCCAGCTGGGGGGATGGAACAACCTGATGGAGATCGTCCGGTCTACCGATGCGACCTACCTGAATGAAGCGGGGGAGGTGATCTACCGTTCCACCACCGACAGCATGGGGGACCTGATCCGTTCACCCCGGGACCCCAAGTATCCGTGGACAGGGGTGCTCCTGGGTTCGGCCATCATCGGATTCTGGTACTGGTGTACCGACCAGTTCATCGTACAGCGCGTATTGTCTGGAAGGGACCAGAAGCAATCGCGGCGCGGGACCATCTTCGGGGCCTATCTGAAACTGACACCCGTATTTCTTTTCCTGATTCCCGGAATGATCGCATTTGCCATGAAGCAGCAGGGCATGCTCAATTTTGAAACCAACGATGCGGCCTTTTCCACACTGGTGAAGGAGCTGCTTCCGAAGGGGTTTACCGGCATCGTTGTGGGAGGGATCCTGGCAGCGCTCATGAGTTCGCTGGCATCCCTGTTCAATTCCTCCTCGATGCTGTTCACGGTGGACTTTTACAAGCGCCTGAAACCCACCGCCACGGAGAAACACTATGTGATCGTAGGCCGGATAGCCACGGTGGTGATCGTGGTGCTGGGGATCCTCTGGATCCCGGTCATGAAGGGCATCGGGAAGGTCCTTTACGAGTACCTGCAGGATGTGCAGAGCCTGCTGGCCCCGGGCATTGCAGCGGTGTTCCTTCTGGGGATCGTTTCCAAGCGGACCACCCCCACGGCAGGTTTCACCGGACTTGTGGTCGGATTCACCCTGGGGATGCTCAGGCTGGGGCTGAACATCATCTACAAGGATACGGAAGCGGACGGATTCATCTACCGGCTCATCGTGGAGCCCAACTGGCTCCATTATGAAATCGCCATCTTCTTCATCATCATCGCCCTCATGATTGTGGTCAGTTTCTTTACCGAAAAAATAGATCCCAAAAAGATAGAGGGGCTCTATTTCGGATCCGCCTCGGCGGAACAGAGGGCCATCACCCGGGCCAGCTGGAACAAATGGGACGTGATCCATTCGGTGATCATCATCACCTTTATCATTGCGTTCTATATCTATTTCTGGTAAAACCAGGAAGTGACCGTGAAGGGAAAGGATCCTGCATATTACACCGAACATGCCACCTTTCACGTGGCGCTGGACAGCATTATTTTCGGATTCGATGATGGGGAGCTGAAGTTGCTGATCCATAAGCGGAAAATGGATCCTGCCAGGGGACAGTGGTCCCTTTTCGGCGGATTCCTGAGGAGGGAAGAGGGGCTTGACGAGGGGGCCAGCCGGATACTGCATGAGCTGACCGGACTGGAGAACATCTACATGGAACAGCTCCAGACCTACGGGGAGATTGACAGGGATCCGGCGGGCAGGGTGATTTCGGTGGCCTACTATGCCCTGATCCCCGCCCACCGGTATTCGGCCTCATATTCTAAAAGATATGGTGCCACCTGGGTGGGCCTCAATGAGCTGCCAGAATTGATCATGGATCACCGACTGATGGTGGAGAAGGGCCTGAAGCGGCTCCGCCGGAGGGCCTCCACCCAGCCCATCGGGTTTGAACTGCTGCCCAGGGAGTTTACCATGCCTCAGCTGCAGTCCCTTTATGAGGCGATTTTTCAGGCCACGCTGGACAAACGGAATTTCCGGAAAAAGATCCTCTCCATGGATGTCCTTGTCAAACTGAACGAAAAGGACATGAGCAGTTCACGCAAAGGGGCCTATTTGTACCGGTTCGACAGGAAAAAATACAGGAAACTGCAGGAATCGGGGATGGTTTTTTTGGTTAGAGGTTAGGAGTTAGGGGTTAGAATTAATTGATACTGATATGATCAAGGACTTAAAAAAAATGGAGGTCTGGTTCGTTACGGGGAGCCAGGACCTTTACGGTGAAGAGACACTGAAACAGGTGGACCGCGACTCGAAGGAGATCGCAGCGGCGCTGGATGCGAGCAGCCTGATCCCGGTCAGGGTGGTCTTTAAACCGGTGCTGAAAAATCCGGAGGCGATCCATGCCGTCTGCCAGGAGGCCAATTCCAGGGCCGACTGCATCGGACTGATCACCTGGATGCATACCTTCTCGCCTGCAAAGATGTGGATCGCAGGGCTCAGGACGCTTTCCAAGCCCTTCGTACACCTGCACACACAGTTCAACCGGGATATTCCATGGGGGTCCATCGACATGGATTTCATGAACCTGAACCAGTCCGCCCACGGGGGCAGGGAATTCGGTTTTATCGCCTCCCGCCTTCGGATCGACCGGAAGGTTGTGGTGGGCCACTGGGCCGATTCCGAAGTGCAGCGCAAGCTGGGCGTCTGGATGCGGGCCGCCTGCGCCTGGCACGAATGGCAGGGCGGAAAAGTGGCCCGGTTCGGCGATAACATGCGCGAGGTGGCCGTCACCGAGGGGAACAAGGTCTCCGCACAGATACAGTTCGGATATTCCGTTTCGGGCTACGGTGTCGGTGACCTGGTCCAGCGGGTCAATGCGGTTACCGATCCGGAGGTTTCGGCGCTTGTGGATGAGTATATGGACCTGTATGATGTGGCTCCGGAAGCCCGGAAGGGCGGTGCGATGCATGATTCGCTGCGGGATGCGGCCCGGATCGAGAAAGGAATGAGGTCCTTCCTGGAGGAAGGAGGCTTTTTTGCATTCACCACCACCTTTGAGGACCTGCACGGGCTCAAACAATTGCCGGGCCTGGCGGTTCAGAGGCTTATGGCCGACGGGTACGGATTCGGTGCCGAAGGGGACTGGAAAACCGCTGCCCTGGTGAGGGCCATGAAGGTGATGGCCCTGGGTCTCGAGGGAGGGACCTCCTTCATGGAGGATTATACCTACCACCTTCGTCCCGGCGGCATGAAGGTACTGGGGGCCCACATGCTGGAGGTCTGCCCTTCCATCGGAACGGGCCGGGCCGCACTGGAAGTTCATCCGCTGGGGATCGGCGGCAAGGCCGATCCGGCCAGGCTGGTGTTCGATGTGGCTTCAGGCCCCGGGGTCAATGCCTCGCTGATGGACATGGGCAACCGTTTCCGGATGGTGGTCAATCCGTGTAATGTGGTGCCTGCCGATGAACCGCTGCCCAATCTGCCCGTGGCCCGGGTGGTCTGGGAACCCCATCCCGGACTGGAGGTGGCCGCAGGTGCCTGGATCCTCTCCGGAGGGGCGCACCATACGGGATTCAGTATGGCGGTTACCCCCGAGCACCTGGAAGATTTTGCGGAGATGGCCGGTATCGAGCACATCCGGATCGATGGCGGTACCACCATCCGCGGGATCAAAAACGAGCTGCGGTGGAACGAGCTTTATTACCACCTGGCAAAGGGGATCCGCTAAACAAAAAGAAGGGAGGGTTGCGTGCTATGCATGAATCACTGAAGGAGAAAGTACTGGAAGCCAACCTGGAACTGGTCCGGCACGGTCTGGTGCTCTTTACCTGGGGGAATGCCAGTGAGCGGGACCCGGAGACGGGGCACATCGTGATCAAGCCTTCCGGGGTTCCCTACAAGGAGATGAAACCGGAGCACATGGTGGTGCTGGACGCTGCCGGGAAGCAGATAGAAGGCGGGCTCAGGCCCTCTTCGGATGCGCCCACTCATGTGATCCTCTACCGGCATTTCACGGAGATCGGTGGGGTGGTGCACACCCATTCGGAGTGGGCCACATCCTGGGCACAGGCGGGAAGGAGCCTTCCTCCCTACGGGACCACCCATGCCGACTATTTTCATGGAGAGGTGCCCTGTACCCGGCCGCTGACCGAAGAAGAGGTGGCAGGAGATTACGAGGTCAATACGGGGAAGGTGATCGCCGGAACGATCCCGGGGGAAAGGAGCAGGGCCACCCCCGGCGTGCTGGTGCACGGACATGCGCCCTTTACCTGGGGCAAGGACTCCGCCGAGGCGGTGTACCATGCCGTGGTGCTGGAGGAGGTGGCCAAAATGGCATTCAGGACCGAGGTGCTGGGCAACCGGACCCCCATCGGCACCTTCCTGCTGGACAGGCATTACCTGCGGAAACACGGGAAGGATGCGTATTATGGCCAACGGTAAGTCTGTAAAGTCTGTAAAGTCTGTAAAGTCTGTAAAGTTTGTAAAGTCGAAAGTGGTTAGGGGTTAGAGGTTAAAAGTTTGGAAAAGATGAGTACATATACCATTGGAGTGGATTTTGGCACCGATTCGGTGAGGGCCCTGGTGGTGGACACAGCCACGGGGCAGGAGATGGGCACCCATGTGTTTCCCTATCCCCGCTGGAAAGAAGGCAAATACTGCGATCCGGCCAGCAACCGGTTTCGCCAGCACCCCAGGGACTACCTGGAGGGTCTGGAGGCGAGCATCACCGGAGCGCTGAAGGCGTGCCCGGCCGGCGTGGCGGAACGGGTGGTGGGGATCTCTGTGGATACCACCGGATCGACACCCGTGGCAGTGAACCGGGAGGGAGTTCCCCTGTCGCTTCTGGAAGGTTTCGGGGAGAATCCCAACGCCATGTTCATCCTGTGGAAGGACCACACCGCAGTGAGGGAGGCCGATGAGATCAACCGGCTGGCCCGGTCGTGGGGCGGGGAGGATTTTACCAAGTTCGAAGGGGGGATCTACTCTTCCGAATGGTTCTGGGCCAAGATCCTCCATGTGTTGAGGGAGGATAAGGCGGTCCGGGAGCACGCCTGGTCCTGGGTCGAGCACTGCGACTGGATCCCTGCCATCATGGTGGGCGATACCGACCCGGTGCGGATGAAACGGAGCCGGTGTGCCGCCGGGCACAAAGCCATGTGGCACGAATCATTTGACGGGCTGCCTCCCGAAGCGTTTCTGAAGCAACTGGATCCCGTGCTCGAGGGATTAAAGGAGCGGCTGTTCCAGGAGACCTATACCTGCGATGTAAAGGTGGGGACCCTCAGCCCGGAGTGGGCCGGGAGGCTGGGTTTGCCTGAGACGGTGAGTGTGGGTGCGGGAGCCTTTGATGCACACCTGGGAGCGCTTGGCGCAGAGATCGAACCCTACTACCTGAGCAAGGTGATGGGAACCTCCACATGCGATATGCTGGTGGCTCCAGAAGAGGAGTTCGGCGACAAACTGGTGGGAGGGATCTGCGGACAGGTGGATGGCTCCATAGTGCCCGGTATGGTGGGACTGGAGGCGGGTCAGTCCGCTTTCGGCGACATCTATGCCTGGTTCAGCAGGGTGCTCATGTGGCCCCTGGAGAACATCGTGGCAAAGATGGACGGACTGGATAAGGCAACCCGGGAGAAGATCCTCAGTGAAGCCGAAGAGAAGATGATCGGGTCACTGAGCGAGGCCGCCTCGGCCATCGGGCCGCAGGAGAGTTCCGAACTGGCCCTGGACTGGATGAATGGGCGGAGGACCCCCGATGCCAATCAGAACCTGAAAGGTGCCATTATGGGACTCACGCTTGGATCCGACGCACCCCGTATTTTCAGGGCGCTGGTGGAATCCACCGCATTCGGGGCGAAAAAGATCGTGGACCGTTTCGTGGAAGAAGGGGTGCGGATCGACGGGGTGATCGCCCTGGGGGGGGTGGCTAAAAAGTCCCCGCTGGTGATGCAGATCGTTGCCGATGTGCTCAACAAACCGATCAAAGTGGCCCGTTCCGAGCAGGCTGTGGCCCTTGGTTCCGCCATGGCTGCATCGGTTGTGGCAGGGGTCCACAGGAACATTACCGAGGCGCAGAAGGCCATGGGCGGAGGATTCGAAATGGAATACACCCCCGATCCGGAACAGGCGGCTGTCTATGCCAGGCTGTACGAACGGTATAACCGCTTCGGAAGGTTCGTTGAGGAGGAGACCGGCGGAGCGGGTTCCTGAAACTGGTAAGGGCTTTTACACAGGCGAAGGATTCCCGGTCGTGGCAGGGATTGTCAACAGCCCCAAAGATGACTGATCCCGGCACACTATTTGCTCCATAAAGGATTGCGGGGAGCTGATTCGCTTCGGTCTCCGGAACAATTTGTTTGTTATATTTGTCCTATTGGAGATGAAATCCATTATCGTTGGCATAGGGTTGATGTGGGGTATGGTGGCGCTCATGGGCCAGACGGCAGAGGAGCGCACGGTACTTTTAAAGCAGCAGGGAAGCTCTGTAATGGAGGGAAGCTCTGTAATGGAGGGAAGCGCTGTAATGGAGGGAAGCGCTGTGACAGAAGGAAGCGCCGGACAGTCACGATTGTCCCTGGCAGGTGAAGATCCGCAGGAATCGCTGCAGGGCAGGAAAGGCCACCTGGGGTTCACGGCGGGAACCAGTTTTTCCTATCTGCGCGGGTATGGTTCGGGGATGATGCTCTATGTGGCTCCGACCTATACCGTTCCGATCAATGACAGGTGGGCCTTTCACGGGGGGCTGGTGGCAGCGGGGTACAGCGGTTTTGATGCCCCGGGTCCTCATCCCGGAGAGTTGCAGATGCCGGTCCGGTACTCCAGCCTCGCATTGTTTGCTGCAGCCTCTTACCGCATGAGCGACCGGCTCATCCTTCACGGTTCGGGTGTCAAGCAGCTAATCACCGCACCGGTCACACCCTTTACCCCGTACCCGGTGGACCAGCTCTCCCTGGGAGCCACCTACAAGCTGGGTGAGAATATCTCCATCGGCGCCACTATACAGATGAACAACGGGATGGGGTATGACTATTTCAACCCCCATCCTTTCAACAGATACGGAATCCAGCCACCCTTTTACTGGTAGCCATGGCCATTCTGATCGCGTCCCTGGCGCCGGTATTCCTTATTCTCCTTTATATCTATCTGCGTGACAAGTATGAAAGGGAACCTTTCTGGTTGCTGGTCAGGCTGGTGGTCGCCGGAATGGTGGTGGTGATCCCCATCGCCCTGGTGGAAAAGGCACTGATGGCCGCCGCCCCGCCCATGGGCAGGGTTGGGGATGCCGCCTACCAGGCTTTTGTGGTGGCGGGGGCCACTGAGGAGCTCTTTAAGTTCCTGGTCCTTTACCTGCTGGTCTGGAAGAGTCCCCGCTTCAATGAGCAATTCGACGGCATTGTCTATGCGGTGTTTGTCTCCCTTGGCTTTGCCGCTGTGGAGAATGTGCTCTATGTGATGCAAAGCGGCTACCAGACGGCGTTGCTGCGGGCCCTGACCGCCGTTCCCGCTCACGCCCTTTTCGGTGTGGCCATGGGGTATTACCTGGGGGTGGCCCGGAGGTATGAGGAGCTGCGGGGCCGTTACCTGGCAAGGGCAGTCTGGGTACCCGTCCTGCTGCACGGCATATACGACTTCATCCTGATGGTGGGAAGCGGGTGGCTGCTTCTGCTGTTTGCACCATATGTGGTTTACCTTTACCTGTCCGGGCTTCGCAAAATGCGGATCCTGTCCGACGCATCCATTTTCAAGCCGCCGGAAGGGGAGGTTTGATCGCCTCAGGTTTGCGCCTTCCCTAAAACATATCCCAAAGGCTGCTTCGCAACCCCCGGGTTCACTCTATTTTTTACTATATTAGGTGAAACCCTAAAACGAAGCTATGTACGATTCGATCATCCCCACGGCCGATACCATTCCGGTACACTGGCTCTGGTTCGAAGTGCTGCTCATCTTCACTTTCTTCATCCACATGATCCTGATGAATTTCATCCTGGGGGGAAGTCTCCTCACGGTCTGGGACATGCTGCGGGGGAAACTGGAGAAGAAAGCATCGGGAAGCATCCCCACGCTGATCGCCCTTACGGTGAACTTCGGCGTTCCACCCCTGCTCTTCGTACAGGTCCTTTACGGGCACCTGTTCTACTCAAGTTCGGTCATGGTGGCCGTTCCGTGGATCCTGGTGATCCCGGTGCTGATCCTTGCCTATTACGGTGCATACCTTTTTGTCAGGAAATGGGACAGGGCGCCGGGCTGGTCCAAAGCGGGACTGGTGGTGACCTCGCTGTTCCTTCTGTATGTGGCTTTCGTCTTTGTGAACAACAACACCCTGGCCATGCGTCCTGAGCTCTGGGCCGGTTTTGCAGAGCGACCGGGCGGATGGAACCTGAACCTGGGCGAGCCCACCCTCTGGCCGCGCTACCTTCATTTCTTGCTGGCTGCACTTGCCATCGGGGCGCTGGGACGGGCCATCGCCTACCGGTTCAGCGCCATGGATGAAGAGGAAAAAAAGGGGCAGATCCGCCGGAACCTCAAAATCTTTGGCTGGTTCACCCTGGTACAGTTCGCAGTGGGCACCTGGTTCTGGCTGACCATGCCGGAGCCGGTCTGGAAAAGCTTCATGGGAGGATCCCTCTTTGCCACCATCATGATGGTGGTGGGATGGCTTTCCGCCCTGCTGATCCTTCACAGCGCTTTCACGGGCAGGCTCAATTTTGCCATGATCCTCGGAGCCATCCAGGTACTTGTGATGGTCATCATACGCGACCTGGCCCGCGCAGCATACCTGGACGGAGTATTTCGGCCGTCTGAACTCGAAAACGTGGGCGAGGTGAGCCCGCTGATCGCTTTCCTGCTGGTCTTTCTGATCGGTGTCGGAGTACTCTATTACATGATCCGCCTCATTTTCAAATCTAAAACCCAGTCGTCATGAATTATCCGGTTTGGTATCTCCCCAACCTGGGGGGAGGATTGCTGATTGCCATCATCGCCATCCTCCATGTGGTCATTTCTCACCTGGCGGTGGGTGGCGGATTGTTCCTGGTGCTGACCGAAAGAAAGGCGGTGAAGAGCGGGAACAGTGCCCTGCTCGATTATGTAAAACGCCACACCTGGTTCTTCCTGCTCCTGACCATGGTGTTCGGCGGACTTTCGGGGGTGGGGATCTGGTTCATCATTGCCCTGGTCCATCCTGCGGCCACTTCATCACTGATCCACACCTTCGTTTTCGGCTGGGCCATCGAGTGGGTCTTTTTTATTGCCGAGATTGTCGCACTCCTGATCTATCACTACCGGTTCGGGAAAATGGATGCCCGTTCCCACATGACCGTGGGCTGGCTCTATTTCATTTTCGCCTGGCTCAGCCTTTTCATCATCAACGGGATCCTGGGCTTTATGCTCACCCCGGGACAGTGGCTGGAAACAGGTAATTTCTGGCACGGATTCTTTAATCCCAGTTTCCTGCCGGCGCTCATTTTCCGCACATGTATCTCGGTGATATTCGCCGGGGTGTTCGGCCTGGTGACCGCTTCCTGGCTCAGGGATGCTGAAACAAGGCGGATGGTGTTCAGGATATGCTCCCGCTGGATGTACATTCCGGTGGTGGTGCTGATACTGACCGGGTTTTACTATACCCGTGTGATCAGCGAGGAGTCCTTCCTGAATATTTTCCATTTCAACCGGGAAGCGGATCCCTTCCTCACCCTGCTGATCATCAGTTCATTCATCCTGTTCGGACTGGGATTGTTCACCCTGTTCAGGCTTCCGCAGACGGTTCAGAAAGCGGGAGCCCTCCTGCTGGTGGTGATCGCATTTGCCTGGATGGCGGGATTTGAGTATACCCGCGAGATCGCCAGGAAACCCTATGTGTTGTACGGACATATGTACTCCACCGGCGTAGCCCCTGAAGAGGTGCCCAGGCTCAACCAGGAGGGTTTCCTTGCCAATGCAAAGTGGGCCCGTGTGAAAGAGGTGACCGGGGAGCAGGTTGAGGAAGCCGGTGCCGAGCTCCTTCGGCTGCAGTGCCTCTCCTGTCACACCCTGGACGGATATAACGGGTTGCTGAATAAATCGGATAAGCTGACCATGCGCGGACTGGAAGCGTTGCTGACCGGGATGGGGAAGGTGAACACGTATATGCCTCCGTTTGCCGGGACGGAAGCGGAAAAAAAGGCCCTTGCCGCATACCTCTACCAAACGGTACAGGGCAAAACGGACCAGCCGCCGGAACCGCATTCACCCGTGGAGTTTCCCCTGGAGATCCCGCCTTTTGATGAAGGGGAGGATGATTACGTGCTCCTGGTCTGGAACGACCTGGGCATGCATTGCATCTCGGACAATGAGAAATATTTCTCCTTCCTGCCTCCCGCCAATACACTCAATGCCCAGTTGTTCAGAAGGGGCCCCAAACCCGAGCTGGTGACACGGGGTGTGAACCTGGAATACGAGGTGGAGGAAGGGTTCAGGAATCCCCAGGCACACTCCGACTTCTGGGAGTACGATACCCAGATCTTCGGGGTGGACCTGCCCGAAGGGACCGGGCTGATGGGGAAGGGGGTGACCGGGACCATGGATCTTGCGGGCAGTGTCTATGCGGCTCCGCTGATCCCTGTGCTGCCTTACATGGACGACGGCACCTACAATCCTTATCCCGTCTTCACCATCACCGCCAGGGATGCCGCCTCCGGTGAGGTCCTGGCGGTCACCAAGGCGGTGGCCCCCACCTCAACGGAGATGGGATGCAGGAACTGTCACGAAGGGGGATGGGCATGGAACGATGTGTCGGGCATGGCCGACCTGACCGCCATCAACATCCTGAAGGCCCATGACCGGTACAACGGGACCACGCTGCTGGAGGATGCCGAGGGGGGAGAACCGAAATTGTGCCAGTCCTGTCATGCCGATCCTGCGGTGATGGCGCCCGGACAGCCAGGGGTGCTCAATTTTTCTGCTGCCATTCACGGATTCCACGCCAACTACCTCTCCGGGATGGATCATGAGGCGTGCAACATGTGCCATCCCGCCCGTGAAGATGGCAATACCCGCTGTTTCAGGGGCAGGCACAGCCAGGTGGGGGTCAACTGTACGGAGTGCCACGGAACCCTGGAGGACCATGCCCTGAGTTTGCTGGCGCACCAGAAGGAGATCCCTGCAGCGGAAAGGCTGTCGAGGGGACTTGAACCGGTCTTTGCCTATGAGAAAGCGGATATCATACCGAGGATGCCCTGGCTCATGGAACCCGATTGCAGGTCATGCCATACCCGGTTTGATATTTTCGAAGACGGGTACCCGGGTACCGCCTTTAACCGGTGGGCCGCCGGATTCGATGCCCTCTACAGGAACCGTACCGACAACCAGGGGGTGATGTGCATTGCCTGTCACGGATCCACCCATGCGGTATACGGGGCGACCAATCCCTACGGACTGCACCGGGATAACCAGCCTCCCCTGCAATACCAGGGCCTTGCCGGGACCATCGGCACCCATGAAAATTGCCAGGTGTGCCATACCGTGAAGATGGAATTCAACGGCCATCACCGCAATACGGTGAACAGAATGGCCCCCGCGTGGGTTGTAGAGTAATGCAGGAGACAACAACCAGGGGCATGATCAGGAGGACCATAAAAACCATCGTTGCCGGAGTGTCCGTGAGGACCGGCTTTGCGGGGGCTGCTTTTCTGGTGATGATGCTGGCGGGGTGCAACCGCAGGGATGATCCCGTGAAGGTGGGTACCTTCGAGGCCGCAGATCCGGGCTTCTGGGAAGTGGTTCCTGAAGAAAGCTACATGGAGCGGATCGGGATCGCGTTCCAGTTTACCGAGGGACCGGCCTGGCATCCGTCAGGATTCCTGATTTTCAGCGATATACCTGCCGGCAGGATCTATCGCTGGTCGGGGCATAACTTCGATGTGTACCGCGATTCAAGCAGGCAGTCCAACGGACTGCTGGTGGAGCCCGGAGGATCCCTGCTGGCTTGCGAACACGGTTCAAGGAGCCTTGCCCGGTATACCCCGGAAGGGGAGAGGCAGGTGCTGGCGGACCGTTACCTGGGAAGGCGGCTCAACAGTCCCAACGACCTGTGCCGCTCCGCCACCGGCGTCCTCTATTTCACGGATCCTCCGTGGGGCCTTCCGGAGCGGAACGATGATCCCTCCAAGGAGCTGCCGTTTAACGGGGTGTTCATGCTGCGCAACGGAATGCTCTCCGTGATCGACAGCACCCTTTCCTGGCCCAACGGGATCGCGCTTTCCCCGGATGGCAGCTGGCTTTATGTGGCCAACGTGGAGAACCTTGAGGGAACTTCGGACGCAGGGCCCGATGTGTTCTGGATGCGCTACCGGCTGGATGAAATGGGACGGCCCGTCGAACGCTCCGTTTTTTACAGGGCTCCGGACCCTTCCCTTCCCGGGGGACCGGACGGGATGAAGGTGGACCGGGCGGGAAACCTGTTCATGACAGGCCCGGGGGGTATCCTGGTGGTCAACCGGGAGGGGACCCTGCTGGGGACCATCGGGGTGCCGCTTCCTCCCAGCAACCTGGCTTTCGGACCCAGGGAAAAGGAATTGTACATTACAGCCCGTTCCGATCTTTACAGGGTGGTTTTGAAATGAAAGCGGGGGAGATGTCAGTGAGGTGCAACAGGGATTGTTTTTAGATGCAGGAGGGATTAATAAAAAGAAGAGATTGAACACATGTACAGGCCATCGAACCATATTCTGATCATTTTCGGGGCATCGGGCGACCTCACCCGGAGAAAGCTGTTGCCTGCCCTTCGTGAACTGCTGAAACTGAAGCTGCTTCCGGAACGGTTCGCAGTGCTGGGGATCGGGCGGACAGAATACAGTGACGAGTCTTACCGGCAAATGGTGGCGGAACAGATGGAGGATGCGGAACCGATCCTTCCCATGCTCCATTACCTCACCCTGGATCCTGCCAGGGAGGAGACTTACGGTGTGCTCAGGAAGGAGCTCGACAGGTTGTGCAAAGCACTGGATATTCCCGGGAACTATATTTTCTACCTGGCGACTCCTCCGTCACTGTACGAAACCATCCCCGTTCAACTGGCGGGGGTGGGGCTGACCACCGAAGAGGGGGGCGGCTGGAAACGGCTCATCGTAGAGAAACCCTTCGGCACCGGGTATGACTCGGCCCGGCAGCTCAACGATATCCTGCACCGGTACCTCATGGAACACCAGATTTACCGCATCGACCATTACCTGGGCAAGGAAACCGTGCAGAACATCCTGGTAACGAGGTTTTCCAACGGCATTTTTGAGCCCCTGTGGAACCGGAACTTTATCCACCATGTGGAGATCACCTCTTCGGAGAACCTGGGTGTCGGGTCCCGGGGCGGGTATTATGACCATGCCGGAGCACTGCGTGACATGCTGCAGAACCACCTGCTCCAGCTGGTGGGCATCGTGGCCATGGAGCCGCCCACAGTCATCAGTTCGGATGCCATCCGCAACGAGATCCTCAAAGTGTTTCAATCCATCCGGCCCCTGAACGGGGAACGCATACGCGACCATGTGATCAGGGGGCAGTACCTGGCCTCCCATGTACGCGGCGAACTGCTGCCGGGATACCGTGAAGAGGAGGGGGTGCCGGAGGAGAGCCGCACCGAAACATTCGTGGCAGTGAAGCTTCACATCGATAACTGGCGCTGGGGGGGCGTGCCGTTCTACATCCGCACCGGGAAGCGGTTGCCCATCCGGGTGACCGAGATCGTGGTCCATTTCAATCCATCTCCCCATACCCTGTTCATGGAACGGAGCCCGGGGATGGCGCACGGAAACCAGCTGGTGATCCGCATACAGCCCAACGAGGGGATCCTGATGAAATTCGGGATGAAGGTACAGGGTGCCGGATTCAAGGTGCAGGAAGTCAACATGGATTTCTATTACAAGGATCTGGCCGACAGCTATATACCTGAAGCCTACCAGCGGTTGCTGCTGGATTGCATGCAGGGGGACAGCACCCTGTATGCCCGCGGAGATGCCGTGGAGGCCGCCTGGCAGCTGGTGGACCCGATCCTGGAAGCGTGGGAAAATGATCCCCAGATCCCCCTGCACGGTTATCCCTGCGGAACCTGGGGGCCCCGGGTGGCGGACCAGATGATCGAAGGGGAGCAGTATACCTGGAGGTATCCCTCCAAGAACCTGGCCGACGATGGCCTTTATTGCGAATTATAATGAAAAAGAGACACTACATTTACCCCGATGCAGAATCCCTGACCGCGGCATTTATCTGTGAGGTGCAGCGGTTCCTGAGCGAAGTGGAAGAAATGGAGAGGCCGGTGCATCTGGCGGTTTCCGGGGGATCCACACCGCTGGCCGTTTTCAGGCAGGTGGCCGAGGCCACCCGCATGGAGGAATGGAAGGATGTCCATCTGTACTGGGTGGATGAGCGCATGGTTCCCCGGGACGATGAGCAGAGCAATTTCGGGAACGCCTGGAAAACCCTGATCGCACCGCTGGACCTTCCCATGGAGCAGGTTCACCGGATCCGGGGGGAGGAGGATCCTTCCAAGGAGGCGGCGCGCTACAGCGGGTTGCTCAGGGAGATGCTCCCCATGGAAAACGGAGTGCCTGTGTTCGACTGGATCTGGCTTGGACTGGGGGAGGACGGGCATACGGCCTCTATGTTTCCCCATGAACTGGAGCTCTGGAATGCCCCGGGCCCCTGCGTGGTGGCCACCCATCCACTGACGGGGCAGAAGCGGATCACCATCACGGGAACCGTTATCAATGCTGCCCGCAGGGTGACCATGCTGGTGACCGGAAAAAGCAAATCACCGGTGGTGAACGCCATCGTCATGAAAGAAGGAAGGTACCTGGAGTACCCGGCATTTTACATCAACCCGGCCTCCGGGTTCCTGGAATGGTACATGGACCAGGGAGCCACCAGCTGGCTGTAGGTCAGGGGCCCACGCCCTCGTTCCCGGTATCCAGCACGAATTTCCAGCCCCCTTTTCCCATTTTCCATATGGAGACATAAGTCCCCTGCCCAGTTTCTCCTGTCTCATGCTCCAGTAACTCATAGATGCCATAGGTATACCCCAGGTCACCTGAAGCTGATACCGAACCGTACAGGGGTTCCCAGGTCAAGGTGAATCCGGAATCGTCCCGCTCCCGCAGCATGGCCACGATGCGCTCTTTCCCCTCCACGGGTCGTTGTCCGGGCCTCAGCAACACTCCTGATTCATCACAATAGGTTTCAAAGGCATGGTTCATTCCTTTTTCACGGGATAGTTCCGAAAAGGCGCGGTCTGTCTCCAGCAGCTGCAACCTCATTTGCTCGTTCCGTTCCTTCCCCCCGCATGAGAGCAGGACCAGGAAAAAGGGGAGCACAAGCAGACAGGCGGTTCTCATCATTATTTCGCTTTTAAATCTGGCCATTTGATGTTACCTTGCAAGATAAGACAAACTTATGCGGATGAAGCATAATTCCGGTCCTGCCATGGATGATTTTACGCTCAGATATGCCTCCGAACTGGACCGCCATGATCCCCTCGGATCCTACCGGGACCAGTTCGTAATCGCCGATCCCACCCTGATCTACCTGGACGGCAATTCCCTGGGCCGGTTGCCCTACCGGACCGTGGACTACATGGAACGCACCATCCGGGAGCAGTGGGGGGAGCGACTGATCAGGAGCTGGAACGAAGGGTGGTACCAGCAGTCGGCCAGGCTGGGGAAAAAGATCGCACAGATCATCGGGGCCAGTCCGGAAGAGG
The DNA here is from genome assembly GCA_964575865.1 of uncultured Bacteroides sp. Taxonomy (GTDB): domain Bacteria; phylum Bacteroidota; class Bacteroidia; order Bacteroidales. Next base: position 41,481 of record CAZNSZ010000032.1, read on the forward strand.
TGATCGTCAGCGATTCCACCTCGGTCAACCTCTACAAACTGGCTTACGGGGCGCTGAAAATCCGTGAGGGGAAGAGGGAGATCATTTCCGACGACCTGAATTTCCCCACCGATCTGTATGTGCTCCAGGGACTGATCAGGCAATTCGGGAACATGCATACCCTCAGGTTGCTGAAATCGCCCGACGGGATCTTCTCGGATATGACCGAGCTGGTCCGGATGATCAAAAAACAGACCGCCCTGGTGACCCTCTCCCATGTGACCTTTAAAAGCGCCTTTCTGTATGACCTGGAAAGGATTACCGAACTGGCGCACCTGCAGGGAGCCCTGATGCTCTGGGACCTGAGCCATTCGGTGGGCGTGGTTCCCATTTCGCTGAGGAAAGCCAATGTGGACCTGGCCATCGGATCCACCTATAAATTCCTCAACGGGGGTCCCGGCTCGCCTGCCTTCCTCTATATCAGGAAAGACCTGCAGGAACAGATGGAGAATCCCATTCAGGGGTGGTTCGGCGACCGGCAGCCTTTTGAGTTCAACCTCCATTACCGGCCAGCGGAAGGGATCCGGAGGTTCCTCACCGGGACACCGCCGGTGGTCTCCGTATCAGGCCTGGAACCTGCCATCGATATGATCCTGGATGCGGGGATCGGGAACATCCGGAGCAAGAGCCTGAAACAGGGAGAATACCTGATCTCGCTGGCCAGGGAGTGGCTCTTTCCGCACGGATTCAGGCTCGGTTCCCCCGAACCGGGCGAGAAGAGGGGATCGCATGTTACACTGAAACATGCAGAAGCCTACCGGATCAGCCGGGCACTTATCGATCCGGAGGTGGGGGAACAGGTGGTGCTGCCCGATTTCAGGGAGCCCAACAACCTCCGGCTAGGGATTACCCCCCTCTATACCACCTATGAGGAGATCCACCGGGCCATAAGCCAGATCCGTTATATCATGGAGAAGGGACTGTATCAGAAATACCCGGGAAGGAGGGAGATGGTCACCTGAACACTTAAAGGCAATGTCAAAAGGAACTCCACATACCATGGTGCTTGGGGCCGGCCTGGTTGGAAAGGCAGTGGCCATCGATCTGCAGAAAAGCGGGTTCCGGGTCACCGCTTTGGACATGCAGGTGGAGAATCTGAAGGACCTGGATGCGCACCACAGCGTGGGTGTCCGGCAGATCGATCTGCTGGGAGAGGGATTTGAAGGAGCCATTGCCGATGCCGACCTGGTGGTGGGTGCCCTTCCCGGGGCCATCGGGTTCCGGATGATGGAGCGGGTGATCCGGGCCGGAAAAAACATGGTGGATATCTCCTTCTGTCCGGAGGATTTCATGGAGCTGGACCCGCTGGCCAGACAGTACGGGGTCACGGTGGTGGCCGATATGGGAGTGGCCCCGGGCATGTGCAACGCATTGCTGGGGTATCACCAGGCGGGGATGGAGGTAACGGCCTACCGCTGCCTGGTGGGCGGGCTCCCGGTGAACCGGGAATGGCCGCTGGAGTACAAGAGTTCCTGGTCACCCATGGACTGCATCGAGGAGTATACCCGCCCCGCCCGGTTCAGGGTGGGGGGAAAGGAGGTGGTAAAGCCGGCGCTTTCCGATCTGGAACCGGTGGAATTTGAGGGGGTGGGGACCCTGGAGGCCTGGAATTCGGACGGGCTCCGCTCGCTGCTCCGCTCCTTTCCTGAGATTCCCCATATGGTGGAAAAAACCCTTCGCTACCCGGGAACCGTCGAGTACCTGAAGGTGCTGAGGGAACTGGGCTACTTCTCCACTGAAACGGTGGATGTGCAGGGGACACCCGTCAGGCCCCTGGACCTGACTGCCGCACTGCTTTTCCCGCGGTTCAGGCTGGAGAAGGGGGAGGAGGAGTTTACGGTCATGCGGGTGATCATCGAAGGCAGGGAAAACAGGCAGGTTCAGTACGACCTTTATGACGCCTATGACCCGTCGACCGGGACCACTTCCATGGCCCGGACCACAGGATATGCCTGTACAGGGGTGGCCCGCATGATGCTTGAAGGGATGGTGGACGGCCCCGGGGTGATCCCGCCTGAGCGGGTTGCCGTGAAAGAGGAAAATTTCCGTTTCCTGATGAACCACCTGGCGGAGAGGGGAGTGAAATATGCGGAGCGGATCACCAGAGGAGATTGACTGGTGGCCGGCAAAGGGTACGAAAATAATAAGTTTCATGACTGAAAGAGAAAACCTGGCATCCGGTGCGCCATGGGAACAGATCGTGGGGTATTCCAGGGCGGTGCGGATTGGGAACACCATCGAAATATCAGGCACCATTGCCCTGGATGAGCAGGGTAACTCCACCGGGATCGGAGATCCCTACAGGCAGACGGTGGACATCATCAGGATCGCGGAGAGGATCCTGAAACGGGCGGGCAGCAGCCTGAAGGATGTGGTCCGGACACGGATCTATGTCACCGATATCGCCATGTGGCAGGAGGTGGGAAGGGCTCACGGCGAGTACTTCAGGGAGATACTTCCGGCCACCTCCATGGTGCAGGTGGCTGCCCTGATCCGGCCGGAATCGCTGGTGGAGATTGAATTTACCGCCATCATTCCGTAAATTACAACCGGGGACCTGTAACCGGCGATGTGAATGTCGCCCGGAAACCCTGCCGAGGATGTTGAACCATACCCATTGAACTTGCAGCCCATGAATCCGTACGGCCAGATCATCACCGATACCCTGCAGCGGCGCTCCGATCCTG
>CAZNSZ010000033.1:0-44018 GCA_964575865.1 uncultured Bacteroides sp.
TTCAGCAGCCGGTTCTGCCGTACCGGATTTCCCGTTGGGGTGCCCGACACAGGAAGGGGACCCTCCCCGTTCAGGTAGTGCTCGCCCCACCAGAGCCCGGCCTCCACCTCCTGGTCCCGGGGCGAGTAGAGGTAGGTGGCGGCATATATCTGGTTCCCTGCACCATACTGGGTCCGCGTGTTGTCAGGGGTCTTGATGAAAAACGAGTAGACCTGCTCCCTGTCGCTTTCACGGTAGATCCCCAGCAGTTCCAAAGGAACGGTCTCATCCTGCGTCAGGGGGGGAATGATCCTGGGCGTCAGCCTGCCCCAGTGCTCCTGGCTGGTGCGGACCACTGGCAGCGCCCACTGGCTGTCGTCAAAACCGGGACGGTTCCAGTCAGGGGGCTGCTTCCTGCCGTCAAACACCTCCATGGGCCCGCAGGCAAAGGAAAAACGGATCGCTGCGCTGTCGAATGCCCCGGGCGCCCGCATTTTCCATTCTCCCGGCGTCCGGAAGGAAATGGGACCTGAGCCGGTATTCACCCCACCCCAGGCAATGAATCCGCCGCTGCTCAGCGGAACCTGAAAGGTTTCTGTGCCGTTGGACAGCACCTCCACGGCCACCACATTCTCTCCCTCCCCGAGGTAGGGGGCCAGGTCGTAACGGTCGTACCTGGGATTTTCCGGATAGAAGCGCGAAGGCCCGAACTGCAGGTGGGTTCCGTTCACGTAGAGGTGGTAACGGGAATCGGCAAAAAGGTTCAGCACGGCCGTGTCGGGGACCATGTCAAGGTGGAAGCTCCTGCGGAAGAGCACGCTCTCCTGCCGGCCCGAACCCCATGGATCCTTCCACACAAAGAAGGCCGGGTGTTCCTGGGCCTGCAGGCTCATGGCCGCCAGGGCCAATGACGCAAGGGGAATCCATTTTCTCGTGGTTCTCATGGATAGGTTCTTTGATTGATGTATCGGCCAGGATTCCTAGTGGGAATCCACCCAGGTGATCTCCAGTTGGTTCACCCCTGAAACGGCGGCGCCGAGGGAGAGGTAGCGGGATTGCCCGGTCTCCCTGATCGCATATGGGATGGCCGCACCATTCAGCTTCACCGCTCCCACAGAGGCTGTTCCGGGCAGCAGCAGCGAGAGCTCAGCCTCTGTTCCGCTTCCGGTGAACGTCAGGGAGGTCATCCCGGGTCCCCTGCGGTACCGGTAGGTGACATACCCCCCGCTGGCCGGGTAGACCACATCCACCCTGGCCTCCGTCTCACCTGCAGCTTCCCACCGCGGAGCGATCCGGATGCGGTCGAACGCCCTGCCCAGATCCGTGATCCCGCAAAGGCCCTCCACCAGGGCGTATACCACTGCCGCGGCCCCCCAGTTGTCGGGAATGCCGGCGGAGACAGGATCGGGACGGAACCATACCGGCCGGTCAGAGAGGGTCACTCCCAGCACCATCCATTTGCTTGAATCGCCCGCGCTGACAAACCGGAGGACCCTGATCCTCTTTTCGGGATGCGGGTTGTTGAATCCGTACAGGCAGACCCCCACGTTCCGGCTCAGGCGGTTGGAGCCCCTCCAGGCCACCCGCATCACCGGGGTCTGCTTCCGGTCCTGCGGGGCTGAGGGATACCACCAGTTGGAGATTTTCCCCGGCCCGATGTGGTCGACCACCGAGGTGCCGTCTTCGTACTCCAGGTGCATGCTTCCTGCATAATAACTGCGTCCCGCCGCATGCAGCAGGTAGAGCGATCCGGCCCTTGCATTGATCTCTACCTGCGCCTCCATGGCGTAAGGCGGATCCCCTGAAAGGCCGAGGCATACCTTCCTGCCGTTCTGTGCGGGATCGATCACCTCGAAAGGGATCTCGTGAAATACCTGGTTCCCGGTGGGAAACTGGTGGAGGTCATTGTCCCCCTCCCCGGTCCATCCGGCCACCCCCTCAGCGGTATGGCCCACCGTATCGGTGTTGGCGACCGGTTTCAGGGAAACCGGCCGGAATGTGCGCTCCGGCGGGGGCTCCATGGCACCCCTGTACGTGCAGTGCAGGAACCCGCCGGTCTCCTCCGAAAGCTCCAGCAGGCGATCCAGGATCCCCGCCCCGTATTCCTCAAACCCGTGTTCGAAGGCTCCGCGGGAAAGTTCCCCTGCCACGATGGTGGTGACCCCGCCGTTCATGTAGGACCAGACCGTGTTGTGCCCTCCGAATCCTTTTCCGAAGGGCGGGTAAATGGTATACCACTCCCCGGGAGAACCCGCGGGCATCCGGTCCCGGATACCCTGGTAGGTCCTTATGATCGATGCGGCCTGGTCCTGTGTAAGGAAGCGGTTGACGGAATAGGCGTTGGACAGCGATACCTGGCTTTTCTCGTCCACACCCAGGTCCCGCTCCAGGGTGTCATCCTCCGGAACATGGTGGGTGAAATAGCTGCCGTTCCAGCTCAGCGCATTGAGCCGGTCCATGAGCCCCTGGCCGGTCTCCTGCACCCTTGCTGCCTCCTCCGCCCTTCCCGCATGCCCGAGCATCTCGGCAAGGTACCGGCAGGCAGCCGACATGCCCGTATTGTCTCCGAACATGATGCCGAACCGGGTGTAGGGGAGCCTGATCACCATCGGATCGGACATGTGGTCCGGTCCCGCGGAGATCCGCGCATCCTCGTCGTTCTGGAAATCCCAGGTATCGATGGTGTACCCCCGCTTGAGCAACCGGTATTTTTCTGACCAGCGGTACGGATCGGTGGTACTGTAGTTCAATGCCTTGAGTGCCCGGTCGAGATGCCCCTTCATCCACGCGTCGTCCCCCGTGGCCTTCCAGGTAAAATAGAGACCCTCGATAAAGAGGTACTCCACATCGTTCTCCACCGGTATCCTCCTGAATTCCTGTGCACCACCGTCCACCACCCGCACAAAATCCCCGTAGTCGAACCGCTGTTCCCAGTAATCCCCCTCCTCCGGACGCTTGTTGTAGTTGTCCCAGATCATCCCGTCGTCCCGCTGACTGTGTGCATAGAGATCGATGCCCGACTTCAGTTCCGGATAGAAGTACTTCATTCCCTTGAGGGTATGGACGTGGTCCCTGATCCACCGGACGAAATGGTGGTAGAACTTCCCGTTGTAGCGCACCACGCTTGCCTCCCGTTCCCCTTCATTGGTCATGGTGAAGTAGAGGTGATCCAGCAGCCTGCTGTATCGTCCTGCTCCATCCTCGACAGCGGTGCGGCTCTCCAGGCGGAGGGTGGCAAAATCCACCGGTCGTCCTTTCCGGTCAAGCAGCAGGAGCAGCTGGTTGCCCAATCCGCCCCCGAGGGTGACCTCCAGCGGACCACCATTCCAATCCGTTCTGAGGAATTCGCGGTTGTTCCCGTCGAACAGGAGAAAGGTCCCTGCCTGGTCGCTTTCAAGGACGACCCGGTCCAGGGGACGGAACGCCTGCCCGGAAGGATCCGGCCGGATGGTGAGCGACAACCCGTTGCCTGCAGGGGCCTCTTCCCTCAACCAGCTGATCGCTGCCTGAACAGGAGCGGCTCCTGCCGCCCCTATCCCTCCCATCCAGACAAATTTTCTAAGAAAAGCCCTGCGGTTGTTCTGTTGGAGAGTGAATTCGGTCATGGTCTGAATCTTTTCGTTCTCGTGTTCCGTGCTCCTTCTGCGGCAGACGGGGTGAGCGTCATCCGCGCCTCATTGCTGGTCCTGCTCCCCGCTCTGGTACCTGAGCCACTGGATCACCCGGTCGGGCCAGGTGGAGAGGTATCCTTTGCCGATTGCCAGGGAAAACCCGTGCCCGCCGTATGGATAAATATGCATTTCTGCCGGGATGCCGGCTGCCCGGAGGGCCTGGTAGTAGACCAGGCTGTTCTCCGGGGGAACCCCCGTATCATCGTCCGCGTGGATCAGTATGGCAGGCGGAGTATCTTCATCAACCTGCAGTTCATTGGAATAGTAGCTGACCAGTTCCTCGTCCGGCTCCTCCCCCAGCAGGGCCGTTCTGGATCCCGAATGCATAAACGGGCCGGTAAAGGAGATCACCGGGTAGACCAGGATGGAGAAATCGGGCCGGCAGCTGAGGCGGTCCACCGGATCCGGGCTGCCGGGGTCCCCCTGATCATGGTGCGTGGAAAGGGTCGATGCCAGGTGCCCGCCGGCAGAAAAACCCATGATCCCGACCCGCTCCGGGTCGATGTTCCAGGCTGCGGCATGATAGCGCACCAGCCGCATGGCCCGCTGGGCGTCCATAAGGGGCGACAGGTGCGGGGTAATGTTGTTCCGTGCACCCGGAAGCCTGTATTTGAGGACAAATGCAGCCACTCCCCGGGAATTGAGCCAGCGGGCGATATCGCTGCCCTCCCAGTCGTAGGCCAGGATCCGGTAACCGCCTCCCGGGCAGATCACCACCGCTTCGCCGGTGGCGTTCTTTTTGGAGGGCAGAAATACGGCAATGTCCGGCTTCTGCACCTGTCTTATCCGGACGATGTCGGAGGTGTCCCAGATGGTGACCTCCCCCGTTTCCCGGTAGTTGGGCGGATCCCCCTCCCAGAGCGGAAGGATCCGGTTCTGTGAATGGGAGAGCTGTTGAAATGCAAGGAGCAACAGCAGGTGTGAAAGGATTGTTTTCATGGTGATGGTTTATTGGTTTCCGGTTGAACGGGCGCCGGGGAGCTGGCGGATCATCAGGGCGACCTCACTGGCTCCGAAAGGGTCCCTGAGTCTCGTTCCGGGTGTGACATCCGCCTGTTCGGTCATCTGCACACCCGAATGGATATCGATCCATGTGATTTCGTACACGCCCTGCGGGAGTTCGGGGACCACTCCCTCTGCAGGGAGTCCCTGGACATAAACCAGGCTGACCTCCCCCGGTTTGGTAAGGCCATACTGGGACATTTCAGGACTTTCCTGCCTGAGAAGGCTGCCGGAGAATTCCATTTCATGAAAGGGGACCCGGGCCATGGTGCGAACCAGCAGGGATAACTTGCTGCGGAATCCGGGGCCGCCCCACCCGGGATTGGAGGGAGCAATGGTCCAGTCACCGCGCTCATGGCCGGTGGTAAAGGAGTAGTCCAGGTTGTTATAGAGCCCCCCTCCCGAAAGGATGAACTTCCAGGCCTGCCGGAGGTAGACCGTATCCCCATGGGGCATGAAGCCGGTTTCATCCAGCCCGATCACCCCCCCGATACCGGGATTCCCGGTGACCGCTTCCGGAAGGGCATAGTGGAAGTTGGCAATGGAAATCCCCTCTGGCAGGGATCCCATGGGATACTCAAAATTGCTGATATTCTGGGCGATCAGGTGTTTTTTGGGCAAGCCGGATTCTTCGTCCCTGATCACGGAGGCCACCCATGCCTGCCAGGCCAGCGAAACCCCGTTGGCGATCTCCACCCTCTTCTGCCAGCTGCGTGTGAACACCTCGTTATCCTCCCTGTTCACAAAGGACACCAGGTTCCCGTTGTCGGCCCATGGCTCGTTCTGAATTTCAAAGAAGAGGTTGTCGAACCGGTTCAGTTCCCGAACCAGCCTTCGGATATACTGCTCCTGGACTGCGTTCAGGGAATCGTTTCGCAGGGTATGGACCATCCTGAAATCGGCTTCATTCACGCCGTTTTTGTTGTTTTCCGGATGCAGCGGGGAGAGGCTCCAGGCATTTTCCGCATAAATGGAGGTGAACAGGGTAAGTTCAACGATGATCCCCCGCTTCTCCGCTTCGGACACAAATCCGGTCAGCCGTTCAAAGTATGCACTGCTGAAGCGCTCCAGGTCGTAGCGGCCATCCGCTTCATCCCATGGGGCAAGGAACCTTCCGGGCTGCGGGGCGAGGGTATTCTTCTCGATCCCGAAGATGTTGTCCACCGGTTCAATATAGGTTCCGCCGAAAACCCGTGTGTAATTGAATCCCTCCTCCCGGAGGGTTTCCAGGTAGGTCACCGCATCGAAATCCAGATTGATCACTGCTCCGTAGTGTTCGGCCGAGGTGATCAGGATGACCGGTCTTCCCCTGTATTGAAGGTATCTCGGGTTTTCGGGGCAGAGAGACAGGGTTTGAGCTTTCTCCTCCGGAGCCGGCCGGCTGTCAGGCCCCTGACCGTTCATTCCGGAAGCGGTCAGGAGGAGGCTGCCCATCCAAACCATCCATATGTGTTTGAATTGAACCGTATGCAGTGTTTCCATCGGATTCTGAGATTTTACATGCAGCTGCCTGTCAACTGCAGGATTTCCCGTAAAAATAGCCAACCGTTTCTGAAATGGGTCACCTATTTTCGCCATTCTTTCCCGGTGGTTTGTTTTTTTGGTTCCGTGGCTTAAATTGCAGGAAATACCATTTATTGCTTCCCAAACCGCGCGATGATGAACCTGCCTTCCTTGAAGTCCGGGACCCAGCGGGGGGTGTACGCCGCACTGACCATCCTGCGCGTCGCCATCGGCTGGCACTTTCTGTATGAAGGGCTGACCAAGCTGCTCAACCCGGAATGGAGCGCATCTGGATATCTCCAGAGCGCCACCGGACCCCTTGCCCCGCTGTTTCATTCCCTTGCCTCGGGAGATTTCCTGCTGGCGATGGTGAACATTCTCAACACCTGGGGATTGCTGCTTATCGGGCTGGCCCTCTTCCTGGGCCTGTTCACAAAACTGGCCCAGCTTTCAGGGATCCTGCTGCTGCTGCTGTACTACCTTTCCCATCCCCCCCTCTTCACGGAGCCGGGATTTTTCAGGGAAGGGTCTTATTTCATTATCAGCAAGGACCTGCTGGAGATCATGGCCCTGGGAGTGCTGATGTTCTTTCCCACGGGAAGGTTCCTGGGAATCGACGGGCTCATGGACCGGATGAGGAAGCAACCGGTGCATGCCATGGACCACGGGCAGCCCGGTGGGGGCACCGGTGAAGCTGATCTGAACCGGGTCCGGCGCAGGGAAGTCCTGAAACACCTGGCCACAATTCCTTTTCTGGGAGCGGTTGTGTACGGGGCCATCCGGAAAACCCGCCTGCAGAGCCTGGAAGAGCGGAACCTGGTGGATGCCGCTTCGGGACCCACCGAACGGTTTGTCCGGCAGATCATGTCCGGATCGGACAACCTGGCCCTGAAAGACCTGAAGGGAAAACAATTCACCGGCGAAACCAGTCGGATCACGGGATCCCTTCCGCGGGGAATGCTCGGCAACATGAGTGCCTCGAAACTGATCCTCGGAGGAAACCTGCTCAGCGGGTATGTCCATTCCAGGGACCTGATCTATGTCAGCTCCCTGGTCCTGCATTATCACCAGAAGGAACGCATATTCCGCACCCTGATGCTGGCAGAACAGTCAGGCATCGACACCCTGCTCTCCAATCCGGTCGTGATGCCCCTGATGAAGGAATACTGGAAAGAGGGGTACGGAAAGATCCAGTTTATTTCAGATTGCGCGGGACTGGACTACACGGACGGGGTACGGGCCATGGAGTTTGACAAATACCTCGATATTGTGAAGGGGGCCATCGGTGACGGGGCCACCGCCTGCTACATCCAGGGGGAAACCGCGGATTACTACATGGCGAACAACCAGCCGGACAAGCTGGTGAGGGTGATGGACCTGATCCGTGAAAACGGCCTCCCCGTTGGGATCGGGGCCCATAAGATTGAAACGGTCAGGAAATGCGTGGAACTGGGGCTGGAGCATGACTTCTGGATGAAAACCCTCCATACCCACAATTACTGGTCCGCCGGTCACCCCACCTGGCATGACAACATGTACTGTTTCGATCCTGCGGAAACCATTGCCTTCATGGAAACCCTTGAGAAACCCTGGATCGCCTTTAAAACCCTGGCTGCAGGAGCCATCAGGCCGGAGGAAGCATTCTCCTACGCATTCAACAAGGGGGCCGACTTCCTCTGTGTGGGGATGTATGATTTCCAGATCGTTGATGATGTGAACATCGCACTGGCAGCGCTGGACAGCGTGGAGGGCCGCACGCGTCCCTGGCGGGCCTGAACCCGGCCGGCAGCAGCCTGCTGAACCCGGCCGCTGTCATTGAAAATAGGAAGGGGCCCTGCTGCGCCGCATCTCCCGGCTCATCTGCCTCACCACCTCCTGAGCGGACGGCTCCCCGGAAATGTTCACGTTTTCTCCCGGATCGGTCCCATGGTCGTAAAGCATCCGGGCATAGGCACTGTCGGCATCGTTCACCCATTCGGTATAGAAATAGCGTCCCCTGATGGTGGTGATCCCTGCAAACCATTGGGAGACGGCCACTCCGTCGCTGACAGCGCCGGGATCGAACAAAAGCTCCGCAAAGCTCGTGCCCTGCAGGTGATCCGGCTTTACCAGCCCGGCCAGGTCGCAGAGGGTCGGATAGATGTCCACATACTCGACGATCTCACCGGTGGCCTTTACCTGCTCCTTACCCGGTACGCTCAGGATCAGGGGCGTATGAAGGGAGGTTTCATAGTTGCAGTGCTTGCACCAGAGCCCGTGTTCCCTCAGGTTCCAGCCGTGATCCCCCCAGAGGATCACGATGGTCGACCTGTCCAGTCCGAGCCTGGCCAGTTCCTCCAGTACCAGCCCGATCTGTGCATCGGTGTAGCTGACACAGGCATAATACCCGTGGATCAGTTCCCGGGCCATCTCATCAGTAACCGGCCCCTCTGCCGGGATGCCCGCATAGGCCCTCAGCTCCCCCCAGTTGTGCAGCGATTCTGCAGGGGCGTTCTCCGGGGGGGTATCGTTCCCGGGCAGCGTCACCTTTCCGTCATACAGCCTCCAATACTTCTCCGGAGCATTGAAAGGGAGGTGGGGTTTCAGGAAGCCCGCAGCCAGGAAAAAGGGCTGGTCCATCCCTTTCAGCCGCCGCAGGTCGCTGATCACCTTGCGGGCTGTCTTTCCGTCCTTGTAGATGGTATCGGGGAGTTCAGCCCGTTCAAACGGGGGGCCCCGGCGATCCCCGCTGGTATCCAGCCTGATGTTTTCAGCCAGGGCGTAATCGCGCCACGATGCACTGTTGGAACGGGGATGCCAGATCTCGTCCCAGCTGTCTGCCGCATCCCTGTCGTGGTGGAATATCTTTCCGTTGCTGACCGTGTAATACCCGTTGTTGCGGAAATGTCCGGGAAGGGTGGTGATCCCGGCCGCATCCCGGTCCGCCCAGGTGTCATAGGTCAGAAACCTGTTCCTGGCAGGACGGATCCCTGTCATCAGGCTGGCCCGCGAGGCGCCGCAGACCGGCACATTGCAGTAGGAACGGTCAAACCGGGTCCCTTCTGATGCAAGCCGGTCGATGTTCGGCGAGTGGATCCCGGCCTGGCCATAGCACCCCAGTTCCGGGCGGAGGTCGTCCACCGCAATGAACAGGATATTGGGTAGGACCGTTTCGGGTTCCGGGCTGTTCCGGCCGGTGCATGAAATAAGGAGGATCCCGAGAATGGGGATCAGGTGGATGGATGGATTTCGCATGGTCATGGTGTGATGGATGATGATCCTGTTTATTCAAAATCGATGATCAGGACCCAGTCGTTCCCCCTTCCGGGCTCGCCCGGAGGATCGAAACGGGTAATGGCTCCTGTGGCTGTTAGTTCAGGGGTTCCGAAATGTCCCTCTCTCGGATTGAACCAGGTGGCCTGTGCCCGGTTGCCGGCGGGCCGTTCCATGTGCAGATGGACCTCCTTCCCGGTGGGAATGTAGACCATCCACCATCGGTCTCCCGCACAGGCCTGAAGGTGGCCGGCGGGATCATGCGGATTTTCCGCCAGGATATGTTGCGCCGGCCGCCTGTCCGGGAATGAGCGGGAAAGGATCAGTTCTTTCAGGTATCCCACCTGGGACGCCCCGGGTTCATCCAGTGCCTCATGCCACTCTTTCCGGTTCTGCAGCGTGAGCGGAGGATGGGGATTCGCTTTCTTATACATCTGCCATACCGGGTTGCATCCGTAGGTGTGCCCGCAGGTACCTGCAAAAACCGACCAGTAGGCCTGCTGCCTCACGTCAAAATCATCAAAACGCCCGCCGGAAACATGCTCCCAGTCATAGTTGACCGGCAGCAGTTCATAAGCAGGCTCACTGTTCAGGGTGGGTTTGGGCGGATCCAGCTTCCAGTCGTCCTGGGCTTCGTAATACGCCCGTTCATTGTCCCGCTTTTCATGGTAGGATCCCCAGGTATGCATATCGATCCAGGGATCGTTGTGAAACCAGCGGGAAGAGCTGGCATAACAGTGGTAGGTCATGAAGGTCCGGCGGTAGTCGGCCTGTCCGTCATACCCGGGAGTGCCGGTGACGCCGTCGGTGATCCCTTCTGCCATGGCCCGCCATATTTGAACACCGTTGCTCCTTTCATCGGGCAACCGGTCACCGCCCAGTATCCATACCAGGTGATCGTTGTATTTCAGGAACCTCTTCCCGATAAAGCTTCCATAGGCGTATCCGGCTTCTGGAGAACCGATCACCCTGTCCCGGAACCTGGGGGTCACGTATTCTCCCCAGCATGGCAGCAAACCCACCAGCAGCCCCAGGGAAGCAGCTTCTTCAAGGATGAATTCCAAATGGTCCCAGTAATCGTACTGCAGCGGATCGCCCGGATCATTTCCCCGGGTGGTATCCGGCCGCAGGATGTCTTCTCCTTTCAGCGGATAGTCCCCGTAAGCATTGGGGCTCTCAAATGCCTCCAGTTCGTGAAGTGCCACTGCCTGGATCAGGTTGAATCCTTTTTCCGCCCGGTTCTTCAGATAAATCCGTGCTTCCTCCCGGTCCAGCCTGTGGAACAGTTCCCACCCGGTATCGCCCAGCCAGAAAAACGGTTCACCCGATCGGGTCTGCAGGAAATGTCCGTTGGGGGTGAGCGACAGGGGTTGAGTAAAACCCGGGCCGGACACCAGGAGGAAAAGGGCAGTGAGCAGGGATGTTCTTTTCATGGAAATACTCTAAAATAGTGATTCTCCGGAAGGAAGATGGGGTGAAAATAGAAAAAATCATTTCTTTTGCAGAGAAACATGCAATTCGTTCACATGCCAGGCAGCACATGGTTCCTTTTGGGTTGTCTCGCTTTCGGGATCCTCTCCTGTCAGCCGGGGGAAGAAGGGCTCAGAAGGGATGTGGACCGGGTCAGGGAGAGGGAGTCCGATCCCTACCTGAAAGTGTATGCCTACGCCGCTTATCTTTCCACCGCCAAAGAGGTAGCGCCGGAAGAGGCCATTGCCATGATCAACGAAATGATCGCATCCGGTTACCCGATGGAGGCGCGCTACAGCATCAACAACCTGATGGACCGGGGGATCAGTTCTTACGATCTGCTGGCCCTGCGGGGACTCTGCTACCTGCATGAAGCGCATCCCGAACTGGCCAGGAGGGATCTTCAGGAGGCCCTGCGGGGTGATCCCGGGAACCGGAAGATCGAATTGCTGCTGGACCAGGCGGAAGGAGGAACCAACCGGGAATGGATGCTTCAGCGCATGTGGGACACCTCCATGGAGCGGTTCTCGGCGGGAGATGTGCCGGCAGCCGATTCCATCCTCAGCACAATCCTTGAAACGGACCCCCTTTATCACAGGGCCCTTTTCTCCAAAGGGCTGATCCGCATCCGTACGGCCGCCTATGACTCTGCGCTCTATTACCTCTCCTTTGCCGGAAGCATCGAGGAGAGCGAGGAATATGGCCGTTACATCGCCCTGACCGGAAGGCTCCTGGAAGGGGAAAGCCTGACCCGTTCCAACCCTGATTCCTTCCGGGGGTACCTGATCCAGTCAGAGGCCCTTGCTGGAATGGGATTTCATGATCAGGCCCACCGGGTGCTGGACGAAGGACTGGGCCACCAGCCGGACCACCTCAACCTGATTCTTGCCAAGGCGTTGGTCTGGGTTCAGTCGGGTGAGACCGAAACGGCCAGGCAGTACCTCCGGGAACAACAGGAACGCGGAATAGCCATTGATCCCCGGGTGGTGAACCAGATCCTGCAACCAACCCAATAAATGCCCCTGACGTGATTATTCTTGGAATTTCGGCATATTATCACGATTCAGCGGCTGCCCTCCTGGTGGACGGGGACCTGGTGGCGGCCGCACAGGAAGAACGCTTTACCAGGAAAAAACACGATGCCGGGTTTCCGGTCCACGCCATCCGCTATTGCCTTGAAGAAGGGGGGATCGATATGGCAATGGTGGATCATGTGGTCTTCTACGACAAGCCTCTGCTGAAATTCGAACGGTTGCTTGAAACCTACTACGGGACAGCCCCGCGGGGATTCCTCTCTTTCGCGACGGCGATCCCCGTCTGGGTGAATGAGAAACTCTTCCTGAAAAGGAACATCCGGAAAGGATTGCAATCACTGGGAAATTTCGATGTTCAGAAACAGTCCATGCTGTTCCCGGAACATCACCTCTCCCATGCCGCCAGTGCATTTTTCCCCTCCCCTTTTACGGAATCGGTGATCCTGACCATCGACGGGGTGGGCGAATGGGCCACCGCTTCCATCTGCCTGGGAGCCGGGAACCGCATCAGAATTGTGAAGGAGATGAGGTTCCCCCATTCGGTCGGTTTGCTCTATTCGGCGTTTACCTATTACCTGGGATTCAGGGTGAATTCGGGCGAATATAAATTAATGGGACTGGCCCCCTACGGGATCGAAGGGTCGTCCCGGGTGGAGCAATTCAGGCAACGGATCACCACCGGGCTGATCCAGGTGTACCCTGATGGCTCTGTCTTTCTGAACCAGAAGTATTTCAGGTACGCGACAGGGCTCCGGATGGTGCACAACCGGAGGTGGGAGGAGCTGTTCGGGATCCGTCGAAGGAGACCGGACGATGAGGTGGAACAGGAACACTGTGACCTGGCCCTTGCCATCCAGCAGGTGACCGAGGAGATCATCCTGAAGATGGCAGCGCATGCAAAAACCTATGCAGAGACTGAGACACAGGCGGAAAACCTGTGCCTGGCCGGCGGTGTGGCCCTGAATTGTGTCGCCAACGGAAAGCTGAAGGCAAACGGGTTGTTCCGGAACATCTATGTCCAGCCGGCAGCCGGGGATGCGGGAGGGGCCATAGGCGCAGCCCTGGCAGCCCACCATATCTACCTGGGGAAGGAACGCGTGGCCCTTCAGCCGGATGGCATGAAGGGCTCCTTGCTGGGGCCCTCCTTCGATAGGAAAGAATTTCTGCGTATCCTCAGGAAATACGGGGCACCGGCCCAGGAGATCCAGTCCTTCGGCAGCTTAAGCAGGAAAACAGCGCAACTGATCGCGGACGGGAAGGTGGTCGGCTGGTTCCAGGGGAGGATGGAATTCGGACCGCGTGCGCTGGGAAACAGAAGCATTCTTGCCGATGCCCGTTCCCCGGAAATGCAGAAAAAACTGAACCTGAAGGTGAAATACAGGGAGAGTTTCCGCCCTTTCGCGCCCTCGGTACTGATAGAGCACCTGGAAGCGTACTTTGAATTCAGCGATCCCTCTCCCTATATGCTCATGGTGGCCCCTGTGAAGGAAGAGCACCGGCTGAAGCTGCCTGACAATTACAAGGAGCTGGGATATATGGAGAGGCTCTACACCCACCGCAGCGGTCTCCCTGCCATCACCCACGTGGATTTTTCAGCCAGGATCCAGACCGTTCACCGGGAGACCAATCCCCGTTACTGGCAGTTGCTGCAGGATTTCAGGGCACTGACAGGAACCGGTGTGCTGGTCAACACCAGCTTCAATGTGCGCGGGGAACCCATCGTCTGCTCCCCCGAAGATGCTTACCGCTGTTTTATGCGCACGGAAATGGATTACCTGGTCCTGGGGGATTTTCTCCTCTCCAGGGTGGGGCAGCCGGCGCTGATGGATCAAGAGGCACAGGAATTTGAACCGGACTAAATGACACAATGATGCTTAAAGATATCTGGAAATTCTTAAAAGAGAGAAGGTTATGGTGGCTGGCACCGGTCATCTTTTTTATTCTGCTGGTGGGGGTGCTGCTGGTGCTTGGCGGCGGGAGCGCCCTGGCCCCCTTCATTTACACCCTGTTCTGAATCCACTCTCAATATGAGGAAGATGAAACCCGGGAAAGAGCAACCCGTCGACCGTTCGACAGCCAGAGAAACACTGCTGGTGATCGTACTGGGATTCGGGGGACTGTACCTCTGGTTGGACCGGCCCTGGCTGCTGTATACCGCCCTCATCGCCGGAGTGGCCGGAATGCTCTCCCTCCGGCTGAACCGGTGGATCCACCGGGGGTGGTTCTTCCTTGGCGACCAGCTGGGCCGGGTCATGGGAAAGGTGCTGCTGGGGGTGATCTTCTTCCTGGTCCTCTTCCCCCTCAGCCTGCTCTCCAGGCTGACTGGCAGGAAAGCGATCCAGTTGAAAAAGCCGGAACGCGGGACCTATGCCCCCAGGGATCATGTGTACACCCGCGATGACCTTGAGAACATGTGGTAATTCACCCGAAATGACCATTGAAGCAACATGATGAAAAAAATCGCGATCCGGATCCTTCTTTCCCTGCTGATCATTGCGGCTCTGGACCTGGGCACCGGGTTTCTGCTCATTCCAGAAGGGTTTAATTCCTTCCGGACAAGGCACTACTATTACCACCACGGGTTGCTGCCGAACCGGGAAGGAATGGCCGCCTGGGGAGCCCTTTTTTATCCTGTGGCCACCAATTCCATGGGGATGATCGATTCGGCCGTCTGCAGGGTGCTGAAAAAGAGTGAGCGCCACCGGATCCTGGTGCTCGGGGACTCCCATTCCGAAGGGGTCGGGGTCCCTTACCGGAGCACCTTTGCGGGCCGGCTATCAGAACTCCTGAAGGAGCAGGGGATGGAAGTCCTGAACGCGTCGGCAGTCAGTTACAGCCAGAAGATCGAGTACCTGAAAGCCCGTTACCTCCTCGAGCAGGAAGGGCTGGAAGTGGATGAGATCATGGTCCTGGTCGATTTCTCCGACATACAGAACGAGCTGGTTTATGAAAAATATGCCCCGTCAGAAAAGGGCGCACTTGCAGATGCAGCCTACCGTGCGGCCCAGCGGATGAAGCAGCGCTCCACCCTCTATTTCCTGATCGATGCCATCCGGACGGAAAAGCAGCAACAACGGTTCTTCAGCAACATAGACGCCTTTTACCAGGACGCACAGGAAATGCCGAACCGCAATGTTTGGGAGCTGTATTCGGGCTTCTTCAGCCATTTTGACGATGAAACCCTGCTTTCCAATCCCCGGTTCCACGGCATGGGCGGCTGGCTGGAGGATGAATCCTTCCGTGAACTGGCCCTGAGGGGTATTTCGCTGGGGCAGAAGCACATGCTGCAGCTGAAGAACCTGTGCGATGCCCACGGGATCAAGCTGACCCTCAGCGTCCACCCCTGGCACCTGCAGATCAGGAACAGGATCACGGAAGACGAATACGTGAATCGCTGGGCCTCCTTTGCGCAGGAAAACGGCATGGCATTTCTCAACCTATATCCCCTGTTTATCAATAAAGAGGACCCGGAACAGGTGATCCGGCGGTACTATATCCCCAACGACAACCACTGGAACGAATTCGGCCATGAAAAGGTGGCCGCATACCTGGCTGAGTACTTTCTGAATTCCGCTCCGTAGCCCGCACCCCGGTAAGATAAGAGAGGGAAACTCCTCCGAGCCCCCCTCTCTTTCACTTACACTATGAAGAAACTCTACTGAACTGTCATTCGCCCGCAACAGTAATGTTGACGGACTGAACATCCTGGTCCACCGTCTCCCCCCAGTTCCCGTAGGAGGTGGCCACAACGGTGAAGGTGAAGGTACCCTCCTTACCGTAAGCGGAGATCCGCAGTGAATCGGTCGCCGCATCGATGGGGATCCCGTATCCGGTCCCCCAGCTGGTCTCTTCGGTGCCTCCCTTGAAATAGGCGAGGAACTCACCTTCGGCTTCCTGCAGATAGACCGTGAATCCATCCTTCGTACCCAGGGTGTTGTTCTGGATGTTGGTCGTGAACCGGGCGGAGACCGGCAACGGTTCCTCTTTATTGCAGCTGGTTCCCGTGAGGAAAAAGAGCGCCAGGGCAGAAATTAAAGCTATAGTTCTCATGATTTCCTTTTTTTAATTACCATCCGGGATTCTGCTTCAGCGCCCCGTTGTTCACATCGATCTCGTTAATGGGAATGGGCAGGTACTCGTTCTTGCCCACCTGGAAAATGCCGGGTCCCAGAAGCTCGTCCCAGTCAATGCCCCACGCCGGATCGAAACTCCACCTGACCAGGTCGAGCCAGCGGATGGTTTCCAGTGCCAGCTCCACATCCCGTTCATGGATAATCACCTCCGGCGACAGTGCCGGAACGGGGGGCATATCGACACGTGCCCGCACCTGGTTCAGGGCATCCCGGCCGCTGCCATCGTCTCCGAGCAGGTACATCACTTCCGCATACATCAGCAACACATCGGCATAGCGGATCACTTTCCGGTTCACCGGATCGTTGTTGGGCGCCCTGGCCACATCCGAATAGACCGGGAAGTAATACTTCTTCAATCCGAAGGCCACCGTGGGCTGGTCCGCATGGGTCAGTCCCCTGGTGGAGGCGATTCGCTTGGTGTTCAGAAACGAATTGTACTTCTTGTAGTAGCTGTTATCCGCCTGGATATGCATGGTGTCGCCATCGATGTAGCAGGTGGCATAGGCGCGGGGATCCCTGTCGAAACCTGCAGGGGCCCCGGTGGTTTCACAGGCATAGAACCAGTCGGGATGCACCTCATGGTTCTTATAGCTGCTGCTATGCACGGAGAACCACTGGCTGTTCATGGAGCCGCTCCACTGCCAGCCCGGAAGCCAGCCGTTGCTGAAGCGGACATCCGAGAACTGGACCTCCCAGACAGACTCGATGTTGTTCTCCGACGGATAGCTATTGTTCTCGGAGGCGAGGTCCAGGTAGGCGGTGTTCGAAAGCAGCGCATAGAGGTAGTCCTTGCGTGTTTTAGGCGCCTTTGGCATCACCAGCTCATACTCCCCCGAGTTCATCACATCCAGGAGCGCCTGCCTGGCGGTGTTCAGATCGGCCTGTGCCTCACTGCTGTTCTGGGTCCCCTGTTTTGCATAATAATGAAAGTACTTGAAGAGCATCGCTTTCCCCAGGAGCGCGCTGGCCGCACCGGTGGTGATCCGGCCCAGGTCCTCTGCGGAATACTCCGACTTGCGGGGAAGGTTGGGAATGGCAAAGGCCAGGTCCTCTTCGAGCCGGTCCCAGAACTGGATGGGCTCGCCGTTGGTGAAATTCACGTTGTAATCCACGGGGAAATTCTCCTCGTCATAGAATACCGGGCTGTGGTAGAGCACCACCATGTAGAAGTAATACATGGCCCTGAGCGCACGCGCTTCCGCCTCGATCTGGTCCCTTGCTTCCTGCGGGAATCCCTCGATCTCACCCGCCTCCGCCAGCTTCACCAGCAGTTTGGTGGTCCTGAAGAGGCCGAAGTAGCAATCCAGGTACATCTGTGCATTGTCCCCGTTGCTCGAGTTCATGACCGCCAGGCGGTCCCTTCCTTCGGTTTCAAAGAGGATGCGGTCTTCCCAGGTGCCGAGGATGAACTGGAACCGGAGTCCGAACATCCCCCTGCCGGCGAGCGGGGAATAGCATGAATTGAGTGCCAGCAGGAAGTCGTTCTGGGTCTGGTAGAAACTCCCTTCCGTGAGGTTATTCTTGTTCTCCACCTCGAGAAAATCCTCGCTGCACCCTGAACTTACCAGGAGCAGTCCCAGGATCAGTGTCTGTATGATTATCTTTCTCATCGCTTTCTGATTTATATGTTTCCCCATTAGAAGTCGATTTGAATACCGGCCGTGAGTACCCTGGGAAGCGGATAGGAGCCACCGTCGCTGCCGATGTTCATGGGCGAACCGGTCGTGGGTGCCTCCGGGTCCCTGCCTCTGTAAGAGGTAATGGTCAGCAGGTTGCTGCCGCTCACATAAATCCTGGCCTTGCTGATGCCCAGGTTCTGGGCCGCATTGGCAGGAAGCGAGAATCCCAGTTGGATATCCTTCAGCCTCAAAAATGAGGCATCCTCCACCCACCAGGTGGAGATCCGGTCGTTCTGGTTCCGGTTGGCCAGGTCGGCCCGCACATATTCATCGGAAGGGCGGTCCCCGCGGTAATAGTTTTCCGCATAGGCCACCGTTTTGTTGTGGTTGATGTCCTGGCTCACAAAACTCTCGATCCCTGCGATCTGGGAGTTGAACACCTCCACGTTTTTGGCCCCGTACCAGTACATGGTGAAATCAAAGCTCCTGTAATAGAGATTGATGTCCAGGGAATAAATGAAGTCCGGGATCGGTTTGCCGATGATGGTCCGGTCCTGGTCATTGATGATCCCGTCCAGGTTCAGGTCGGTGAATTTCAGGTCTCCGGGCTCCGGCGCACCGGAACTGGGGACCGCATGGAGGTAGTTCCCTTCACCGTCAAAATCCTCCGGAGTGACGATGCGCTCGGCAATCCAGCCATACAGCGATCCTACCGTGTTGCCCACCCGGGCCACATTGTTCCCGCTGTAGTAGGTCTCCGGCAGATCGATCACCTCGTTCTTGATGGTGGTCAGCATCCCGCTGATCTCATAATTGAATGCCCCTTCCATGTTCCTGTAGGAAGCATTGAATTCAAATCCGCGGTTCTGGATCTTTCCCAGGTTCACGAAAGGATTCCCGATCTTCCCGAACACATCGGAAACCGATCGGCGCACGATCAGGTTGTCGGTGTTCTTGATGTAATATTCTGCGGTGGCCGAAAGCCGGTTCCTGAAGAGACTGACATCCACCCCGATGTTGGTCATGGCCGAAGACTCCCACTGGATCAGATCGTTCCCGAATTCATACAGCTCATTCAGCGCAGGGGCCACCTGCTGGTCCACACCGAACACGGGAGAGAAATCGGAAAACTTGCTCATGAGGGCCTCGTAGCGGAAGTTCCCGATCTCCGAGAAGCCGGTCATCCCGTAGCCGGCCCGTATCTTAAGCATATCGATGGCCTCCACGTTGCGCAGCAGGTCCTCGTTCAGTTTCCAGGCTGCAGAAGCAGACGGGAAGGTTCCCCACCGGTTGCCGGGCCCGAACCGGGAGTTGCCGTCCCGCCGGATACTGGCGGTCAGCAGGTATTTCCCGTTGTAGTCATACATGAGCCTCCCCAGGTAGGAAACCCACCGGACAGGGGTGTAATAACCGCTCAGTACGGGGGCAAACCCTTCTTCCCCGTATCTGCTGTTATGGATGGTATTCAACTGCTCGTATTCAAACCCGGAAACCTGCACGTTGGAGCTGTAGCCGTTATAGGAACGGGCATGGTGCACCCCGGTGACGGTGAAGTGATGGGCTCCGAACATCTTATCGAAGGTGAGCTGGTTCTCAATGGAGAGGGTCATGTTATCCGCGAAATTCTCATCCAGCGTGGATTGCGGACGTTCCCTGACCCCCGATTCAAAGGAGGGGAACCAGTCCCTGGTGTGGTTGTTGGAGATATCGGCAGAAGGGGTGGTTTTGAATTTCAGCCACTCAAAGGGAGATATTTCCAGGTACATGCTCCCCAGCACCCGGGTATTGGTATTCCAGAGTTCCGCTATATCCAGCGGGGCCCTGGGATTGGGTTTGTCGTTCCCCCCGGTGTTCAGTGCCTGAATGGTGTCCCCTCCGTCAATGAACTCAAAGGGAATCTGCGGTCCTTCGTACCCTCCCTTGTTGTCTTCGTTGTAGATGCGCATCAGGGGCGAGGTGATCAGCGGTGTCGACCAGGCGCCTCCCTGCCAGGTTCCTGCATCCCGTCCCCGGGCACGGGTCAGCTGGATCGATTCACCCAGTTTGATGTACCTGCCGATCCTGAAATCGGAATTGGCACGGATGCGGACCGCCCCCGATTCGGTGTTCCGGAGGATTCCCTGCTCGTCCAGGTAATTGGCCGATATGGCATAGTTGCTGTTCTCCGACCCGCCCGATACGCTCAGGTAGTAGTTCTGTGAATAGGCGCGGCGGGTGACCGCATCCTGCCAATCGGTCCCGTGCTCCCATCCCTCCCCGTAATAGAGCTGGCGGAACCGGTCCGAATAGGCTTCATTCAGTTCGATCCCGTTGGCCTCATAGAGGTCGTTGTAAAATGCGGCATACTGGTCCGCGTTCATCACATCGAATTTCTTCGGGACCATGTTCATGCTGCCAAAAGCCGAGAAGGAGACCCTGGGGGCCCCTGACTGGCCGCGCTTGGTGGTGACGATCACCACCCCGTTGGCGCCGTCCGCTCCGTAAATGGCCGCCGCCGAAGCATCCTTGAGGACCTGGAAAGACTCGATATCCTGCGGATTGAGCCCGCCGAGGCCCCCGGTAATCACCCCGTCCACCACGTAAAGCGGATCGGGATTCTGGTTGATGGATCCGATCCCCCGGATGCGGATGGTGGGTCCCGAACCGGGGCTGCCGGACTGGGTCACAAGCACGCCGGAGGCCCTTCCCTGGATCGCCTGGACCAGGCTGGCCTTGGGGGTCCGTGTCAGGTCCGCGGCGGTGACCACCGCCACCGATCCGGTCAGGTCCTCCTTCTTGACGGTGCCGTAACCGATGACCACCACCTCGTCCAGGGACTGGATATCTTCACGCAGCACCACGTCGAGCCGTGTCCGCTCCCCGACCTGGATCTCCTGGCCCAGGTATCCGATAAAGGAAAAGACCAGCACCGCATCGTTTCCGGGAACCGTGATGGTGTAATTGCCTTCCAGGTCGGTGATGGCACCGGTGGTGGTCCCCTTGACCACCACATTGGCTCCCATCACGCCTGACCCGTCCGCTGCATCGGTCACCGTTCCGGAAACCGTGCGCTGGGCCATGGCCCCCATTGCGGTGAACAGCAGGGCAGCCCCCAGCAGGAGCTTCGTGAACATGGATTGTTGCAGTAATTTTTTCATAGTGTTGTATTTATTGGATGTAGTCCACAACCGTGCAACTTTCAGAAAAATTCAAAAAAAGGGACACAATTGCATCCCTTTTTTTGAATAATCAATCAGGAAATCCTACTTCACTACTTTGAAACCGTTGGATATTCCCTTGAGCTTGACGATGTAGATCCCGTCATTCAGGTCGCTTACATTCAGCGGCCCGGTAACGTTCCTCACCGACTTGACCCTGGCACCGGTGATGTTGTATACATCCACATCCGTTGTTTCGACTCCCGCGATATTCAGGTAATCGTGGTGGATATACACCTTCACCTTGCTGGCCATCCTGTCCTGTACGCTGACCACCTCAATCACTTCGTCAGACAGGGTGAGGTGCCCGCTGTAGTAGTTGGCGGCATATCCCTGGTTCTTGTCGGAGGCCCAGAAATACTCCACTTTGTTGTCCCCTTCCGTGCCACCCACCAGCGCGTTGGACTTGACATCGAAGGCAAAGGTCTCTCCAACCTCAATGGCATTGTAATCACCTTCGAGGTTGGTGGGATCTGCCGGGTAACCAAGGGCCCCGTCGAAAGACATCACCATCACTGCACGGACCACCCCGTCAGTGGCATCCCAGAAATGGGCGGACTGGGCAAGGGCCAGCAGTCCGTGCTCGTTGGACCCCCAGTTGGCGGCATAGTAGCCGCGGAAATCCTGAAGCACCTTGCTGAAGCCGACCGTGGCGGAATACTCACTCACTGCGCCATCCTTGAAAACGGCTTTGCCGCCTCCCAGTTCCACGATCCGGCAATAGGCCATGTTCTGATAGGCCAGTACCGAAGCCTCGGCACTGTCGGAAGCAGCTTCGAAGCTGTATTCGTGGCGTACCGGCGAGGTGGGCTGGGCCATGATCTCGAAGGAAAGGGATCCGGCGTCGGCCTGGGCGTTCACATCCCAGTATTTCAGCAGCACATAGAAGTTGTCACCGTCATGCACCCCTTTCCAGGCAGCCCCGAAGGACGGATTTTCACTGCCCAGGTCGAACAGGTCGCCGGCCACTCCGTTGGAGGTGAGGTGGGCCACGGCCATGGAGTCACCCAGGATGCCCCAGGTGGCATCGAAGCTGGCCACGTCGCTGACCGGATTCCAGGAGGCAGGGGCCTGCTTGATGGTCACCTGCGGATTGTCATAGGGATTGTCTGCATAACCAAATACATCCGGATAATCAGGTTCGTTGTTCCAGTTCACCCAGGAAATCCCGGAGAATCCAGGGGTGGCTTTCGGTCCCTCCGGAGCCTTCAGGATCAGGTGACCGCTGTAGTAATTGGCGGCATACCCCTGGTTCTTGTCCGAAGCCCAGAAGTACTCTACCTTGTTGTCGTTCTCGGTACCTCCCACCAGGGAATTGGATTTGATATCAAAGGCGATGGTATCCCCCACCTCCACAGCCAGGTAATCGCCGGCCAGATCGGTTGGATCTGCCGGGTATCCCAGGGCGCCGTCGAAGGACATCACCATCACCGCACGGATCACCCCGTCGGTAGCATCCCAGAAATGGGAAGCCTGCGCCAGGGCAAGAAGTCCGTGCTCGTTGGAGCCCCAGTTGGCCGCCCAGTAGCCGCGGAAGTCCTGGAGCACCTTGCTATAACCCAGGGTGGCGGAATACTCGCTCACCGCCCCATCCTTGAAGACGGCCTTCCCGCCTCCCAGTTCCACGATCCGGCAATAGGCCATGTTCTGGTAGGCCACCACTGCAGCTTCGGCACTGTCGGAAGCAGCGATGAAGCTGGGCTCGTGCCTGACCGGCCAGCTGGGCTGTGCCATCACCTCAAAAGAGAGCGTACCGGCATCCGCCTGTGCATTCACATCCCAGTATTTTATGAGGATGTAGAGGTTGGCGCCGTCATGGACTGCTTTCCAGGCAGCCCCGAAGGAGGGATTTTCACTGCCCAGGTCGAACAGGTCACCTGCCACCCCGTTGGAGGTGAGGTGAGCCACGGCCATGGAATCACCCAGGATGCCCCAGGTGGCATCAAAACCGGCCACATCGGCCACCGGGTTCCAGCCATCCGGAGCCTGAATGACCTCCACCACCGGATTGTCATACGGATTGGCTGCATAACCGGTCACATCCGGATAATCCGGTTCGACATTCCAGTTCACCCAGGAGATGCCTGAGAAGGCCTGTCCGAATCCTGCCACGGCAAACAGGGTCAAGAGAAAAAGCGTAGCAATTCTTTTCATAGGAAACTGATTTAAGTTAGTAAATGAAAATTCATTCAGCCAAACATAACCAAATTGCCTATGGCCCTGTTCCGATATTTTCCCCGAAAGGTATACTATATTGATCTGTGAGGAGCGCCGCCCAGATCACTCTGCCCGGGGGTGTATTCCCCTGGCAGCCCGGTGTTTCGTCCGGCTAACGGGCCGGGCCGGCCACAATGTTGTATTTCCCCGAACCCGTTTCAATCACCGTTTCCCCTTCAACGGACTCAAACGCCATTCCCGATCCCGTGAGCGGGTTCCCGTTGACCCGGATCTCACCGGGTGCACCCGGGATATGGATGGAGGCGCTGGTGTTGACAGGGACCTCCACCTTCATGGTCAGGCCCCCTTCCTCCAGTTCCCACCCCGAAACGATGGTCCCGTACATGCTCTCATGGGTGGCCCGGGCCGAGGTGAGCCCTCCCCCCGGCCTAGGGTGAATCACGATGTGTTTGTACCCGGGCCGGGACTCATCGGTTCCGATACCGGCCACCACCTGGTACAGCCATTTGCCTATGGCCCCGTATGCATAATGGTTGAAAGAGTTCATCCCCGGTGTCTGGAACGTGGAATCGGGTTTCTGTCCGTCCCACCTTTCCCAGATGGTGGTGGCTCCCATGGTCACCGGATAGAGCCAGGAGGGATACTCCCTGCGGTTCAGCAGCAGGTACGCCAGGTCATTCATCCCGTATTCGGTCAGGGTCAGGGAGATGAGGGGCGTTCCCAGAAAACCGGTGGTGATGTGCCCGAATTGCTTTACATCCCGGCCGAGGTGTGCTGCACTTTTCCCGGCGGTGGCCTCGTCCAGCAGCCCGAAGGCCAGCGCCAGCGTGTAGGCGGTCTGGGTATGGGAGACCAGCCTTCCGTTGGGGGTGACAAATTCCCTGTTGAAGGCTTCCTTCACCCGGTCCGACAGATCGGAGAAATACCTGGCATCCTCCTCCTTGCCCAGTATGGCCGCCGTTTTCGAGACCAGACGGGATGAATGGGAAAAATAAGCGGTGGCGATCAGGTCCTTGGTGGTATAGGCGCCCATATAGTCGGACTGGCTGGCATCGTAGGCGAGCCAGTCGCCCCAGTGCCAGTCCCCCTCCTGCCAGATCAGGTCGTCTCCTGCATGCTCCTGCATGTATCCGATCCAGCTCCTCATGCTCTCATACTGGGTTTCCAGGATCCTCACATCCCCGTAATTGAGGTAGACCACCCAGGGGATCACCACACCGGCATCGGCCCATCCCGTGGAACCGCCTCCGTTCAGGATGTTCGGCACCACCTGCGGGATCCTCCCGTCAGCCTCCTGGTCGGCAGCCAGGTCCTTCAGCCATTTGGTGTAGAAGGATGCGGCGTGCATGTTGAAACAGGCGGTCGGGGCAAATACCTGGGCGTCACCGGTCCATCCCAGCCGCTCGTCCCGCTGGGGACAGTCGGTGGGTACATCCAGGAAATTCCCTTTCAATCCCCATACAATGTTGTGCTGCAGCTGGTTGATGAGGGAATCGGAACAGTTGAAACTGCCTGCCCGCCCCATGTCGGAATGGATCACCATCCCCCTGATCCTGTCGGGGGTCAGCTCCCCGGGATAGCCGCTGATCTGCACGTACCGGAACCCCTGGAAGGTGAAATGGGGTTCAAACACCTCCTCGCCTCCCCCCTTCAGGGTATAGGTATTGGTGGCCTCGGCGGAGCGGAGGTTTTCGTAATACATGTTCCCCTCCTTGTCAAGCACCTCGGCGTGCCTGAGGGTCAGGACATCCCCTTTGTTCCCGCTGGCTGCGATCCGGACCCAACCCACCATGTTCTGTCCCATATCCACCCTCCAGTCGGATCCCACCTTTTCAACCGAAACAGGTTCGAGTACATCGACGATCCGCACCGGGGGTCCTTCCGGTGCGATGAGCCTTTCAAAGGGGAGATCGAGGACCTCCACTGCGGACCACTGCTCATCCCCGAACCCCGGTTCACTCCAGCCTGACATCTCCAGGGAGGCATCGTACACCTCGCCGTTGTAGATGTCCGAAGCCAGGATGGGACCGGTTGCCGCTTTCCATCCGGCATCGGTGGCCACCAGTTCAGTGGATCCGTCGGCATAAGTCACCCGCAGCTCTGCCAGGGCGGCCAGCCTGGATCCCCAGATGTTCCTGTTGTCGATCCATCCCAGGTTTCCCCTGAACCATCCGTCCCCGAGGATGATCCCGATGGCATTCTCCTGCTGCAGGTTTCCGGTCACATCATAGGTCTGGTACTGGAGCCGGGTATCGTAGCTGGTCCAGCCGGGGGTGAATTCCTGGTCACCGATCCGCTTTCCGTTGATCTCCACCTGGTAAAGCCCCTG
Source organism: uncultured Bacteroides sp. (assembly GCA_964575865.1). Classification (GTDB taxonomy): domain Bacteria; phylum Bacteroidota; class Bacteroidia; order Bacteroidales. Next base: position 25,368 of record CAZNSZ010000033.1, read on the forward strand.
GCAGGTGATGTAAAGGCGGGCCTGCATGACAGGTTTGGTGAGGGTGAACTCCCTGCGCAGGTAGGGAGATGGTTCAGAACGGGTGGTGTCCTCCTCCCAGGCGGGAGCGATCCATCTGGCCCCCCATGCCATATCCGGCATGAATCCCATCTCCCAGTAGGCCACCTCGCTCCAGGGGCTCTTTTTCCCGTGGTTGTCCCCGACCCGCACCTGCCAGTAGATCCGCTGGAAGGATTTCAGCGGAGGGCCGGAATAGGGAACATGGATGCTTTGGGAGGAAGCCACTTCGCCTGTGTCCCAGAGGAGCCTGCGGCCCCTTTTCAGATCATCCGGGTCCAGGGCTGCCCTGATCTCGTAGGATTCCTGCATGGTGTTGGGCAGGTCCGACCGGATGATCCAGCTGAGCATCGGAACCGGGTTGTCGATTCCGATGGGATCGGTTTTATAGTCAACGGTCAGGGAATGCAGGGCAGTTTGCGCGTGAATGAATGCGGAAAACAGGGCCAGGATGCTGACCGTGAGAAAGATGCGGAGTTTCATGTGTCGTGTTGTTGGTGAATGGTTACCTAAAAATAGTAAATTCTCCGGGTTCGCTCTCCCTGAATCCGATCCGGTGCGCGATGGCTGTCAGGGTATCCCCTTCCCTGACCGGGACCGGTTCACTGTAAAGGAACCAGTGGTCCGGGGTCAGGCCCCGGTGGTTCACCTGGTACACCATGGATGCCCCGGGTGTGGAACAGGAAAGGGCTGCTGTTCCCCCGGCATAGTGCATCACCGGGGGGGCGGTGACAGGCTGGATCCCTTCCGGCCACATGCTCAGCATCAATTCCCTCTCGCTGGAATACCTGACCCCCTTGTCCCCGATCTCCTCCAGCCACCTGTCCAGTTCGTTGCTGAGCCGTTCCCGGATTTCCTGGTACTCCGGTTCGCCTGCAAGGTTATGCAGTTCGTAGGGATCCCCTTCCAGGTCATAAAGCTCCTCCGGTTCCTTGCGGGTCCGGAACCAGTAGCGCTGATCGCTGTTCAAACGCCCCGCATCCCTCCAGTCCAGCAGCTCCTTCATGGTATTCATGTTCTTCCGGAACCCGATATCCAGGTAGGCTCCGATATCGGGACGGTAGTTACGGATATAGCGGTACCGATGATCCCGCACGCTCCGGCGGCAGTCGAACCATTCGTCCATGCGGTCCCTGGCCCCGTAAATGTAATCCCTCGGAGCGGATTTCTGCGGTCCCAGAAAAGCCTGTCCGTGCATATAGGAAGGGATCTCCACTCCCGCCAGTGACAGGATGGTGGCGGGTATGTCCACAAAGCTGCACAGGTCGTTCACCACTGTTCCAGCATCCTTGCCCCCGGGCAACCTCACCAGAAAAGGAACCAGCGTGCCCGTCTCCAGGAGTTCCCGCTTTCCCCGGGGAAGCGGTCCCCCGTGGTCCGAATAGAAGATGATCACCGTCTCATCCAGCAACCCGTCCTCCCGCAGCTCTTCGAGAATCTCCCCCACCTCCCGGTCCATGATGGTGTTGTTGCTGTGCATCCGGGCGATGTCCCGGCGAACCAGTGGCGTGTCGGGAAAATAGGGCGGGACTTCCACGCTGTCGGGATGGATGATCCAGGGCTCCTGCTCCCAGGCCCATACCTGGGATTCATGGCTGCGCATGAAATTGAAGATCGCCAGGAACGGGCTTCCTTCAGGCCGGTTCCTCCAGTGGGCCCGGGTACTGGATTCGTCCCAGGCCGACCGGGGGGCTGTGAACTGGTAATCCTCCTTGGCGTTGTTGACGCAGTAATACCCGTCAGCCCTCAGCAACTCCGTGTAGCACCTGACCTCCTCAGGGGGGGTGCATTCGTAGGGCGGGATCTGAAGGGAATCCGGCACATTTTCCACATGGCGCCGGTTGCCGGTCCGCATGTTGTTCCCTCCGATGCCGCTGGGATACATCCCGGTGATCAGGGCATTCCTGCTGGGAGCGCACACACCGGATACGGAATACATGCGGGTGAAGCGGATCCCCTCTGCCGCCAGCCGGTCCAGGTTGGGGGTCAGGGCCACCGGATCCCCGTAACATCCCAGGTAGGGACTGATGTCCTCGCACACCAGGCAGAGGATATTGGGCCGGGCCACCGGCTGATCGCTGCCGTTGTGCGAACAGGCGGCGGACATGATTCCGGCCGCGGTCAGGATCCAGGCTGCAATGCGGTTCAAAGGATCAGGGGTTTGGAGTTTGATTTTCGATGCAACGCACGGAAAACAGGTTGGTTTTCAGATAATACCAGCCCACATAGAGGGTTTTGTATTTGGGGGGGCTGGGGTACCAGAATCCGTCCAGCTGAGCGAACCAGGCACGCTGCCCGTTATATTCGGTGGCGCTCCAGAACAGGGCCCAGTCACCCCTCCGGTGAAATCCTTCCCCGTTGCCCGCCCCGGCCGGGATGGCAGAAAAGCCGCTCTCATTGCTGCCGTCCCACGGAACCGGGTCTTCCTTTCCGGCTTTCATTTTCTGACCGGCCTCCTCCGTGCCCAGGAAAACGGACAATGCCTCCCAATCTTCACGGGTGGGAAGGTGCCAGCCGGCCGGGCAACCCTCCCTGGCCTCCTCCCAGGTGTACAGTCCCCCGTACCCCTCGCACCCGGCCTGATCCCAGCCGTAGCAGGCCTTCCCTCCGCCATCGAAATTGAGGTTCTCGGCCATCCAGTGCTGCCCTCCGATCCAGACGGTCCTGTACTGTTGCCCGTCCCGGGGATCGGTCAGCAGTTCATCCTGGGCCTGCAACCGGTCCAGGCCCGATAGCAGGGTGCACAGCAGCACGCTCAGCAAATGGACTCCTCTTGGATTCATGGAATGATTATTCAATGAGGGGAAAAACATCCGATTCCACCCGTTCCTGTCTCATCAGTTCTTCCAGTTCTTTCACCTTTTCGGGATACCGCCCTGCCAGGTTGTGTGTTTCACCCGGATCGGCGTCCATGTCATAGAGCTCCAGTGTACCGGGCGGATCGCTGACCACCCGGTTGCGGACCAGTTTCCAGGAGCCCGCCCGGAGCGCCTGGCTCCCTCCCCGCTCCGTGAACTCCCAGTAGAGGACTTCATGTTCCGGTTGTGTTTCCCCCAGCAGGGCCGGAAGGTAGGAGATCCCGTCGATCCCGGCCGGAGGGGCGATTCCGGCCAGGTCACAGGCAGTGGAAAGAAAATCCCAGAAGGCGCCCGGGTGTCCGGAAAGGCTTCCTGGAGGAATGGTCCCCTTCCAGGAAACGATGAGGGGAACGCGGATCCCCCCCTCGTACAGTTCCCGCTTGCCCCCGCGGAAGGGTCCGTTGGAATCGAAAAAAGCGGTCATCTCCCGGTCAGGCATGGGGCCGTTGTCGCTGGTAAAAAAAAGAATCGTACTTTCCTCCATACCAAGTTCTTGCAGAAGATCCATGATCCTGCCCACATCCCGGTCCAGCCGGCTGATCATGGCAGCATATCCTTTGCGCTCCTTCGGCCAGTCCATCCCGTCGTAGATGCCGAACCCGGGCACCTCCTGCCGCTCCCCTTCCGCTTCCTCCCCGTTGTCGTGCGGAATGGTATAGGGCAGGTAGAGGAAGAACAGGGAATCCCTGTGTGACCTGATGAAACGGAGGGCTTCCGCGGTCATCAGGTCGTGGGAATACTCATTTTTCCGGACCGAGTAGCTGCCCAGTCCACGGTGCCAGGCCGTGGAATCCAGGTAGCGCACCTCATTGTCCAGGACCTCCTTCTCCCCGTTCCGCAGCAGGTACTCCGGGAAATAATTGTGTGCCAGGACCTGATCCAGGTAGCCGTAATAACTGTCAAACCCCTGCCTGAGGGGATCTCCGCTGGAGTTTTCTATCCCCAGGCCCCACTTCCCGACCATGGCTGTGACGTAGCCGGCTTTCTGAAGCATTTCAGCCACCGTCACCGCTTCATCGGGCAGGGGCCACTGCCCGGAGGGTTCGGCCTGCCGGTTGCCCCGGATGGCCGCATGGCCCATGTGCATCCCGGTCATCAGGGAACACCTGGAAGGGGCACACACCGTATTTCCCGCATAATGCTGCGTGAAACGCATTCCCCTTGCTGCCAGCGCATCGATGTGCGGGGTCCGGATCACCTGCTGGCCGTAGCACCCCAGGTCGCCCACCCCCAGGTCATCGGCCATGATGAAGATGATGTTCGGAGGCGGGAAACCGGGAGCATCTCTTGTACAGCCAGTCTGCTGCAAAGAGAGAACACCCGCGATCAACGGAAGAATGAATCGATGCGTGCACATGCCCCTGAGTCCGATTTACCGGCAAGGTACGCATTCACCCGGCAAATCCTGCCAGCTATTTTGTGCAATCGGTAGGTTATATTCACTGCCCTCCTGAAACCGGAGGATCATTATATTTACGGAAACAACTTACTCCCATACCACTATGAAGCGAAGGACATTTGTCAAAGGGGTCGGAATCGGATCAGCCGCACTGTTCACCCCGGGGGCGCGGGGTTCATCCGCACCGGAAGATCCCCTGCGGCTGGTTCCCTACTCTTACGGGAAAGCCACGTCACTTGAAGCATTGCGGAACCGGGAAGGGATGGTCATGCTGAGGGTGGAACTCCCTGAGGGATATGTGGTGGGTGAAGATTTCCTGAAGCTGAGAACAGGCAGGATCAGCCGTTGGAAAAGTTATTTCCTGCAGCGGATCGCGGTGTACTGGGTGGAGGATCCCGTCCCGGAGTCTGCCGTCCTCGTGAAGGGTGGAAATAAGTTCCGTTTCACTTTTGAGGAATTGTTGGAAGCGGGAGAAATTACCGGCATAACGGATGGGGCCGAAGCAAGATTCAACTTTCTGATGGATCGGGAGATCGGGGAGGTTTCGCTGGCCGGAACCGGCATCAGAGAGCCCGGGGATACATTCAGTTTCGTCACCCTGGCCGATCCCCAGGGCGGTGATCCCGACGATGAGCAGGGATTGAAAACCCGCATGAAAATACACAATGCCTTTGTGGAGGAGAGCGTTGAGCTGGTCAATCAGCTGCCTTTCGAGCCCCTGTTTGCCATGGTGGCCGGTGATGTCTGTGATGACTGGGGGTATGAGAAGGACCTGGCCCGGATGAACCGGTTCCTGTCCCGGATGAAATGCCCGGTATTTTACGGAATCGGGAACCATGAGACCCTGCTTCGCTCAGAATTCGGACCGGGATACCACATGGACGCCTTCAACAACTTTCTGGCGGCACAGCAGCAGGTTAACGGGATGGATAAGCTGCTCTATTCATTCAATGCGGGCAGGTGGCACTTCGTGGTATGGCCCGATCCGCTCAGGGACAACTTCTGGGAGACGCACCCCCACTATTTCGACTGGCTGGAGCGCGACCTTATGAAATATCGGGAACGGCCCGTCATGGTTTTCCAGCATGTTCCCTCCCACCCGGTGGGGATCTCACCCCATATCAACTATGCCGAATCCGTGGAGGTGAAACGCACCTTTCTGGATATCCTCACCAGGCACGGCAATGTGAAGGTGGTGCTCAGCGGCCACGTCCACATTCCGGTGAAGGCCTCCATGAAGACAGCCGTCACCTACAGAGGGATCAGAATGATCACGCTGCCCGCCGCGGGATACCGCCCAAGGGCATTCGGGGAAGCGGACTATTATGGTGGGCCCAGCCAGGGGGTGGCCCTGGTGCATATCGATGGTGAAAAAGCAAAGATTGTCTTTAGGACTGTGACAGAAGAGGAATTCGAATACCCTGAGACACTGCCCGAATGGAAAGAGGACGACTACCCCCTCTGGCTGAAGTACCCCTGGGAGCTGCAGGCAGAATACGGGATCCGCAACGGGAGCTTCGGCAGCGGGCTGGAAGGGTGGACACGCCGCTTTGTGTACATGGAGGACGGGGACCCTTCCAACCGCTGCGAGGTGCGTCCCAGCCCGGGCGGGCAGGATGGAAATGCCCTTTATTTGTATGCCCGGAGAAGGGGGTATATGGCTCCCGGCCAGGACCGTTTGCCCCAGGACATCAACCGCATCGGTCAGGCTGTGCTGGTCCGGAGCGGCACGATGCCCCTCCTCCGGTTCCGCTACCGGATCGACGAGACCGTAACGGATCAGGGGGGGCTGTCCGGCGGATTCCTGTGGGTAGAGGGTTTCTCAGGAAGCCGGAAGGTGTTCAACCTGCTCTACTCGGCAGGGCCGGTCTGGGTCAATATCGGGGGTAAATATGCCCAGATCAGGGAGTTCCCTCACATCCTGCTGGATCTTCCGGGGGAAGCCGGGGTATGGCACCAGGCTGAGCTGAATATCTCCGGGGAGTATGACGGATCAGGCCAGGGAGGACCCTTTGAAAGCCTGGGAACCGACCGCCTCTGTATGCACCTGGGTGTCTGGAACCTCAATGACGGAGAGGAACAGCCCTTCGGGATCTATTTCGCGGACCTGGAGATGGAACAGCGCGTGACCGCAGCACATCCGAGCCGGGTGGACGGTCATCCGGTGGAACCCAAGACAGAGGACCAGAAATGGTGGAGGAACAAGATCTGGCCCTGGAAAAACATGGCGGGCGAGCACCGCTACGTGATCGCCACACAGCCTCGCTGAACATCACCTGAATCCAAATCCGTCCACCCGGAACAAGGCCTCCCCCTGCGCCTCTCCCTCGAAGATCATCCAGAGGGCATGGATCCCTTCAATCGTGCTGACCGGAGCGGCAAGGCTGATCCACTCCTCCCCTCCGTCCAATGCGGGGACCTCCAGTGATGCGAGCTCCGGTCCCCAGGGCATACCGGCCCGGAGGAGGATCTTACCGGGATGGTGGCCCGGGGCAACCCGGACCTTCACGCTGTCCACCCCGCCCCCGAAATCGACATATTTATATGCGGCCCTGTCCCCGTTCCCCCTGATATAGAGTTCCTCATTGTCCGGTAAAAAGGCCCTGATATAGAGCTCACCATGCAGCAAACAGGCCCTTTCCGCAGGAATGAAAGAGACGGCCTGAAGGGGCGGACCAGCTCCCTGGCTGGTCATCTCCACCTCATCAATGCTCCCGTCCCCGTTGAAAAAGATCGGTTCCATGCACGCCTTCCGCATCATTTTGCTGTTGTGGGTGGAGCGGTGGTAGAACACATACCACTGTCCGTTGAACTCCATGATGGACCCGTGGTTGTTCCAGTTGCCGGGATCGCAGTGGTCGTTGTCGATGATCACCCCACCATAAGAATAAGGGCCCATGGGATCACTGCTTGTGGCATACCCGATGCAGGTGGGCATGCCGGCCCTGCCCAGGTGGGCATAGACCAGGTAGTAGATCCCGTTTCGTTTCACCATGTGGGCCCCCTCGTGAAAAAAGTGCTCCGTTTCGGTGATCACACTGTCTCTGAGGCTGGAAAGATCAAGGGTGCGCATGTCCGGGTTCATGCGGGCCATCTTGGCCGTGAATTGTCCCCATACATAATATGCCTGCCCGTCATCATCCACAAAAAGGGTGGGATCGATCTGGTTGTACCCTCCCACATCGATGGAAGAGGCATGGGTGAATGGCCCTGCCGGAGAGGTGGATGCAGCCACCCCCTCGGCATGTTCCTGGTCCGGCTGGCAGTAATACAGGTAGAACGTGTCTCCCCTGACATTGCAGTCCGGTGCGAAAAGCAGCGCATCACTGTACCCCACCTGGTCCCCCTCCCCGGCAGAGGCGAACCGGTCCCGGTGAACTTCCCAGCGCACCAGATCTTCAGAAGAGAGCACGTGATAGCGGTGCGAACAGTAGTAATCCACACTTTCGTCCACGCTGCCGTAGATGTAGAGCTTTCCGTCCTCCCATACCCTGGCCGTGGGATCGGCCATATAGAGTCCGGGCGGGACGATGGGATTCTGCCCCTGCACACCCCCCGGTATCCATGCCAGGAGAATAGCGAAGCAGCAATGATGAAATGGATTCCCTGTCATGGGTTTTGCTGTTGGTGCGGCTCATGATCGTATACCAGGACCCTGTTGACCCCGATGAAGTATCCCCGTTCAGGGTTGGTCCAGACCAGCCTGACCTGGTGGTCTCCCTGCGGTATGCTGTACTTCCATGTGATCTCATGCCGCCTGGACTGAAAACTGGTGGGCAGTACCGCCTCCTCCATCAGCTCCCCGTCCAGGTAAACCTCCACCAGCAGGTCATTCTCAGCGATCTCCCCGGCCGATTTGCCGGCATGTCCCTGGAGCACGAACCCGGTTCCTTCAAAGCCGAATGAAACCTCTTTGGGCCCCTCCGGGGTGAGCCTTCCCCCGGGTACTCCGGGGGAAAAAGCCCTGACCGGGAAGTGGTTTTCGAATCCTTGCTCCATGCGGACGGCAACCGGCTCCTGAAGGGGGATGGTCAGGGTTCCGGATGCTGAGGTTCCCCCGTTTTCCCGTATCATTTCAAGGGCGTGCCGGTAACTCATGTCGTAGACCTCGTTCAGCGACAGGGTGGTGTATTTGAAATCCATATCCTCCACCCGGTCCAGCCCCGCTTTCCACTTGTCCGGGATCGCATCGTATCCGATCATGGTACCCAGGATCCCTCCGGCGCTGGCCGGATTGCAGTCGGAGTCCTGGCCGCACCGGGTGCTGATCTCCAGTGTTCTCCCATAGTCCCCTTCGCCATAGAGCAATCCGATGACGATATAGGCAGCGTTGATCTTGGCATCGATGTTGAATGCGTCGAACACCCCGTCGGGGCAGCCGATGTCGGAGGACCACTTCCGCTGTGTCTCGAACCAGGTCCGTTTCCAGTCCCCCGGAAACTCCCCGCACCATCCGATCACATCGTTGATGCACTGGTAAAACTGGCTCTCGGCCGGGATGGCCCTCAATGCCTCCGTGACCACGAATTCCACATCGTCCGAATAATAGGCCAGGGCATACATGGCCGCCACATAGACGCCCCCGTACCACCCGTCGCCGTAATTCATGATATGGCCCACCCGGTCACAGATCCCTGATGCGGCATTGACCATTCCCGGATTCATCAGGCCGGCAAAATCGGCCTCGATCTGAAAATCGATGTCATCCGCATGGGGATTGTTTTCCCAGTGTCCGCTGGCGGGAGGATCGATCCCCTGCAGGATGTTGTACCTTGCCGCCTGGTTGGCATGCCACAGGGCGTATCCTGCCTCTGCAAAGGCCCGGGCATGGGAGGTGGCCGGTGCATCGATGCCCTCTTTTTCCATCACATCCACGAAAGTCAGGTCCATATAGACGTCATCATAGAGGCCCGGTGAGTGGGTGTAGTACCACTCCATCTGCCCCTCGTTCCACTCGATGGGCTGGTAGTCCTGGATCATGGTCCCCTTAAATCTGAATTCCGTGGGTCCCCCGTAGGTGCAGCCAATCACCTGGCCGGCCCACCCGCCCATGACTTTGTCCATCAGCTGATCTTCCGTCAGAGAGAAGGTTGACGGATACCTCTGGCTTTTTTCAGTGACCTGTGCCGGTTGACAGGCCGTCAGTCCCGCGACCAGTCCCAGTGCGAGCAAGGGCAGAATTGCTGATGTGTTTTTCGGTGCTTTCATTCAGGAATATGTTTTGAGTTGCTGTTCCAGAAAATAATCGGTCTCCTCCCTGCGGGGAATTGAGCTCTGGGCCCCCAGTTTCTGCACCGAGAGTGCCGCAGCAGCATTGGCCAGCACAACGGCCTCTTCCAGGGTTTTACCTTCCGACAGGGCCACGGCCAGCTGGCCATTGAATACGTCCCCTGCAGCGGTGGAGTCCTCCGCCCTGACCGGGAAACCCGGGACCATTTTCCTGAGTCCGGAAGGTTCGTCCGAAAGATAGGCGCCGGCGGCCCCCATGGTGATGATCACCGTGGGGATCCCTTTATCGTGAAGCACACGGGCAGCCTTTTCGGCCTCCTTCTCCCCCATTACGGTAATGCCGGTCAGTACCTCAGCTTCCGTTTCGTTGGGGGTGATGATGTCTGTTCCCCGGAGGATCTCATCGGGGAGGTCGGCGGCGGGAGCAGGATTGAGGATCACCGAAGTGGAAAGGTCCCGGCAGAGCTCCACCGCTTTCGCCACAGTTTCCAGGGGAGTCTCCAGCTGTATCAGCATCACGTCTGCTTCATCAAATGCCTCCTCGGAATGCTCCAGGTCATCGGGCTCCAGCCTGGCATTGGCGCCCGAGGCAACCACAATGGAATTCTCCCCGTCGGAAGAGACGGTGATCATGGCCACTCCGGAAGGGGTGTTCCTGCACACCCTGATGTTGTCCGTATTGATGTTGTCCAGGTGATACCCCCTGACCGACTCCTCCCCATAGGGATCGTCTCCCACCGAAGCGATGAAGATCACCTCGCCTCCCGCCCGGGAGGCCGCCACCGCCTGGTTGGCACCTTTCCCGCCGGGGACTGTGCTGAACTCACCGCCCAGCAGGGTCTCTCCGGGTCTGGGGATGCGGGGGACCTTGATGATCAGATCGGTGTTGGAGCTTCCTACCACAAGTATCTTTTTCATGCCATTCGTTTTATTGTTTCGCCGGGCATGCCCGGCCTGCCGGACAGGGCATACCATCCAAATTCTCAGATGAGCCGCGCGGCAATGATCAGTGCCAGTCCCGCCAGGTAAAGGAGGAACATGGTGGCCAGGATTCCCTTCAGTCCCTCTGCGCGCCCGAACTCCTTCCAGATAAACACACCCCACAGTGCGGCCACCAGGGTGGCCCCCTGGCCCAGTCCGTATGATATGGCGAAACCGGCCTGTTCGGCGGCAATGATATTGAAGGTCATCCCCAGGCTCCAGATCACTCCCCCCAGGATCCCGATCAGATGCAGGCGGAGGTTCCCTTTGCTGAAATAGTCCCCGTAGGTGGCCCGTTCCCCTGAAACGGGACGGTACATGAAGAAGGTATTCCAGAGGAAGTTGGAGACCAGAAGTCCCGCGGAAAAAACCACTGAAGCGGTGTAGGGGGTCAGTTTCCCCGGTTCGGGCATGGCGAAATCGGTCACCATGGATGCCGCCACGAAGCGGTAGAAAAATCCCATCAAAATCCCCCCCAGGATGCTGATGAGGATCCCCTTTGCCGTCGTGCCGCCCTCCCCTTTGCTCGATCTGCGGTAAGCGATGGCATCGAAGAGAATGGCCAGGACCACCAGAAGAACACCCGTGAAAAGGATCAGCGGATTGCCCAGCGGGGTGGCCACATAATTGACCACCACCCCGATCACCAGCGCCAGGCCGATCCCTATGGGAAAGGCAACAGCCATCCCCGCAATGTTGATGGCCACGACGATCAGCAGATTGGCCAGGTTAAACACCACTCCGCCCAGGAACGCCGATCCCAGGGACCCGGCATCCGCCTGGGCAAGGTCCGGAAGAAAGCTTCTTCCGTCTGCGCCGGTGCTCCCCATGGTAAATGCCAGCAGCAGTGAAAGAAGCAGCACCCCCAGGGCGTAATCCCAGTAGAAGAGCTGAAATGCCCATTTCCTGGATGCCAGCTTCTGGGTGTTGGCCCATGAGCCCCAGCAGAGCATGGTGATGACACAGAGGAGAACCGCGACGAAGTATGACTGGATGAGGATCATAAAGGTTAGAAGTTAGGGGTTAGGGGTTGGTTTGGTTAGTAGTTAGGGGTTAGAGGTTATTGGTGCTGCCATTTCAGGATCCAGGGGTCGTTGGTCCTTTCCTGAAAGGTGTACAGCTTTTTCTTCAGCTGTTCGAGCTCGGTGCCGTATTGCTTCATTTCCGCCAGGTTTCGTGTTTCGTAGGGATCGGAGGCCAGGTCGTAGAGCTCGAACTCCGGCCGCTGGGTGTAGGCTCCGATGCTTCTTCCGGCGTACATCCCGGATCCCCCGGCAAGAGCCGCCTGCCAGGTGGATGAGGCCCAGAGATCCGATGCATGCGGGTAGGGCAGCTGCCAGGCGATGTTCCAGATCAGCTTATACTTCCTGGTGATGACTGCCTTCATGGGGTAGTACATGGTGATCTCATGAAACGTATGGGAAGCATAGGTCTCATCCCAACCCGCCGCTTCGGGATCCTCCAGCACCTCTTTGAAAGACCGGCCGTGAAGCGCTTCATTGGCGGTGTTGTTCCAGTTCATCACCGGATCCTCCACCCTTTCACGCATCAGTCCCTCAGCCTCCGGAAGGATGCCGGCCATATCCAGGATGGTCGGGGTCAGGTCGGCCCAGTTGATCAGGGCCTCCGTGACGGCTCCCCCCTGCGTTCCGTCCGGATTCTTGATGATGCAGGGAAGGTTGATCCCCGGCTGGTACAGGGTGGTCTTGGCGCCCGCAAAGGCGATGCCGTTATCGGAGATATAGAGGATCATGGTACGGTCCCACACCCCGGCTTCTTTGAGATGTGCGAACAGCCGGCCCACTCCGTAATCCACCCTTGCCACCGACTGGTAATACTGGGCCAGTTCTTCCCTGGAGGAGGGGGAGTCGGGGAGGTACGGCGGGACATGGACTTCCTCCGGAGAAAAGGCGACCTCCTCGACCCCGGGGTGTCCTCCTTCAATATTTCCGAACAGGTCCGGCGCAAGGGGCTGGTCGTTCGCCGGCCCGGAACGGTGCGGATCGGAGGTACAGAAATATAGAAAGAACGGGTGATCCCGGTTCTCTTCAATAAACCTCCGGCAGCTGTCGGCCATGGCTGTCGGATTCCGCTGGCTGGCCTCCATGACCTCCTGAAAATAAAAGACCTCCTCCGGTGTCACATGGTACTTGCCGATCCTGCCGGTGCGGTACCCTGCGAGCTTTTCCAGGTAGACCGGCAGGGAATAGACATGATCGTAGGCTGAAAAATGGTGGTAATGGTGCTGGTGCCCGTACTGCCCGTTGGCATGGTTGTATAACCCGGTCAGAATGACCGAACGGCTGGCGCTGCAGGAGGCGGAAGTGCAGTAAGCCTCCGTAAACCGGATCCCCTCGGAAGCAAGCTGATCGAGGTTCGGGGTGTGAACAGCCGTATTCCCGTAGCACCCCAGGTCTCCGGAGCCATGGTCGTCGGAAACGATGAGGACGATGTTCGGGAGTCCTTGGTTTGGCATCTCCGCAGCAGTTTTCTGATCCTGGTTGCATCCTGAAAGACTGTGCAGGAGTGCCACCATCAGAAACATTATGCAATGACTTCCATTTTTCATCATTCTTTTGTTTTTCTTGTGATGGGTGCCTTTACTCTGCCTCATAAAGGTCGATATATTTCCGGTCCAGCTCCCTGGAATCCCTGTATTTCACCCTCAGCTCCTCCAGGCGCACTTTCAGGCCGGCCACCACTTCCGCATACTCCGGATTATCGTATTCATTTTTCAGCTCCAGCGGGTCCCTGATCCGGTCATAGAGCTCCCACTCATCCACATCATAGTAGAAGTGGGCCAGTTTGTATTCACGTGTCACGATGCCGTAGTGCCTTTTGACCATATGGACCGCGGGGTACTCGTAGTAGTGGTAGTAGACCGCATCCCTGTCCCAGGTGTTTTCGTCCCCATTCAACAGGGGTACAAGGCTCTCTCCCTGCATGTCATCCGGAGCTTCGATCCCTGCCATCTCCAGAAAGGTCTGTGCAAAATCGAGGTTCTGGACCATCTGGTCGCTGGAGGTTCCGGCTGCCACCACGCCAGGCCACCGCACCAGCAATGGGGTCTTAAAGGACTCCTCATAAATGAACCGCTTGTCGAACCATCCGTGCTCCCCCAGGTAGAATCCCTGGTCGGAAGTGTACACCACCACAGTGTTTTCATCGAGGCCCGTTTCATCGAGGTAATCAAGGAGCTCCCCCACCCCGTCGTCCACGGCCGCGATGCAGGCCAGGTAATCCTGCATATAGCGCTGGTAGCGCCACCTCATCAGGTCCTCACCGGACATCCCTGGATAGTCCTTCATGAATTCCTCGTTCATGGGGCCGTACACCTCGTCCCAGGCCTTCCGCTGCGCTTCATTCATCCGGCCCAGGTTGTTTTGCCAGGCACGGGTATCCCAGTTCGAGGCGGGCTCAATGCCCAGTTCTTCCATCACTGCCGGATCCAGCTTGGAATCTCCGGCCCAGTTCTGGTGCAGCAGGATATTCATCTCAGCTTCCCTGGCCGCAGTGCCCCTACCCTGGTAATCATCGAAAAGGGTTGGAGGTTCCGGAAAGGTTTTGTGGATGTATTCCCTGAAGTGGCGTTCCGCGGGCAGCCATTCCCGGTGGGGGGCCTTATGGAGGAAAAACAGCAAAAACGGCTTTTCCGGATCCCGCCGGTTCTTCATCCAGTCCAGGGTCATCCCGGTGATGATGTCGGTGGTATACCCTTCCACCTGGATCTGCCCCTCATTGGTGATAAAATCGGGGTTGTAGTAGTGTCCCTGTCCGGGCAGGATCTTAAATTCGTCGATCCCTTTGGGATTGTTACCGAAATGAAGCTTTCCGAACATGGCAGTCTGGTAACCTGCTGCCTGAAAGAGCTGCGGGAAGGTGACCTGGGTGGTATCAAAGGGGAAGCGGTTATCGATCTTGCCATTGATGTGGCTGTGCTTTCCGGTCAGGATCACCGCCCTGGAGGGCGCACAGATGGAATTGGTCACACAGGCATTGGTGAAAAGCATCCCCTCTTCCGCGATGCGGTCGATATGCGGCGTCCGTGTCAGGTGGTCGCTGTAAGCGCTGATGGCCTGGTAGGCGTGGTCGTCCGCCATAATAAAGATGATATTGGGCGGTGGCGTCGACTCCCGCTTCCGGTCACATCCGGGCAGCAAGGGTAGTATGGCGGTAAGAAAAAGCAGAGTCCTCAGGTTCATGGGTGAATGTTTTTTCAGGGTTATGGATCCGTTCTGGTTCTTTTACGGACAATATCGGAGGGGTACACTCCCGCATATGATTCCCAGTCGCGATAGGCCCCCAGCAGGTCGTCGAGTACGTGTTGATCGATCCCGGGGACCAGGTCATGCAGTTCGGTCCGGTCCTCTTCCATGTGATACAGTTCCCATGGACGGCCCGCCTGCCTGACCAGCTTATATTCCCCGTCCATGGCCGCCTGGTTCCCGTGGTGCTCGAAGAAGAGCGGAGCGGTACGGCTGATGCGCTGCCCCCGGAACAGCGGCGACAGGTCCACTCCCTCCATGGGAAGGATCCGGTTTCCCTCATGGATCTCCGGATACGCTCCGCCCGCGAGGGAGAGGCAGGTGGGCATCAGGTCAACCACGTGCCCGGGGGTATGGTCGATGCTCCCCGGTGCGATCCGTGCAGGGTTCCAGGCAATAAACGGAGTCGCGATGCCTCCCTCGTGAACCGTGGCTTTGTACAGCCGGAACGGGGTGTTGGACGCATTGGCCCATCCGGGGCCGTATCCGGTAAACGACCGGGGTGAGCCCGGAGCGGCGTCCCGGGAAAAGTACGCATGCAGGAAGGGGACGGTTTCCGCCCTGCAGCCACCGTTGTCCGAGAGGAAAAAGATCACCGTGTTTTCCATCTGTCCGGAGGATTCAAGATGCCCGAGGAGCTGTCCGATATTCTGGTCCAACCGGTCGATCATGGCCGCATACACCTCCATCAGTGTACTGTAGTATTGCTGCTTCTCAGGTGAAAGCGAGTCCCACGCGGGCACCCCGGGATCCCGGGGTGAAAGTTCCCATGCAGCGGGAAATAATCCGTTTTCCACCTGGTTCTCATAACGCTGCTCCCTCAACCGGTCCCAACCCTGACCAAACAACCCCCTGTACTTCTCCATATCTTCAGGAAGGGCATGCAGGGGCCAGTGGGGGGCCGTGTAAGCCAGGTACAGGAAAAAGGGATTTCCCGAAGCAAGGCTCATCTCAGAAAAGCGGATGGCACGGTCGGTATAGAGGTCGGTGGCATAGATCAGCGTGTCGGAAGGGTATTGGAAGAACTCTTCATCCTCTACGGTAATAAGCGTTCCGTCGCTCCATGGCCATTCACTGCTGCGGTATGGGTGGTTGCTGAAATAGCTGGAGGCACCCTGGATAAAACTGAAGCAATGGTCAAATCCTTTCTGAAGAGGCCAGTGTTCCCTTTCCTCCCCCACATGCCACTTTCCGGAGGCATAGGTATCGTATCCTGATTGTTTCAAAACGGTTGCGATGGTCACCGCATGTTCGGAGAGGTGTCCCGCGTAGGAGTCCAGATCGATTTCCTGGTCCGTCATGGAACCCATCCCGGCCTGATGGGGATAAAGACCGGTAAGCAGGGATGCCCTGGAGGGACAACACCTGGCAGCGTTATAAAAGCGGGTGAGCATAAGCCCCTCCGCGGCCAGTCTGTCCAGGTGAGGGGTCCGGATCACTTCCGCCCCGAAACAGCCCAGGTCCGAATAGCCCATGTCATCCGCCAGGATAATGATGATGTTGGGCCGGCCTTGTCCCGCTTCCTCTCCCCGGCAGCCGGTGATAAGGATCACCAGCAGGGCCATTCCGATCCCCATCCCTGTCTGGAAAACTGTCCTCATAAAAGTGATTTTAAACATATGGAAGGAGATCGCCATTACAGTCCGTCATATTACTAAATATGTCCGATATATTAAAAGAAAATACCCTACTAAATGGGAAAAATAGAAAACCTGCCCTCCTGCTTCTGTGGTTACCTTTGGGTAACTACTCCGCAAACAAGCGATGATACAGTTCCTGAACCTCCGATCCTTCGTGGGATGGCTGCTCCTGGCAGTCCTTCCGGCGGCCTGCAGCCGCGATGACAGCCAGTGGTTGCTATTCTCTCCGAATCATGAGATCCGTGTGGAGATCAGATCCCTGCCTGCCCCGGGGGGACACTTTACCTATACCGTCTCTCTGAAATTGAACGGTGAATTCATCCCGGTCACAGAGCCCTCGGTTCTCGGTCTCGAAAGGGAGGACGGGCCGTTCATGAAGGATCTTGCACTGATCGGCGAAGAGTACCGGGAAGGAATCAAGGAACAATACACACTTGTAACCGGAAAACAACTAAGGTGTGAAGCATCGTTTAACATGCTGACCATCCGCTGCCAGAATGCCAGAAAGGAAGAAATCAGATTCATATTCCGGGCCTATGACGACGGAATCGCATTCCGGTATCACTTTCCGGGCAGCCGGCAGGGCAACCTGAGGGTGCTCAGGGAATATACCAGCTTCCATTTCCCGGAAGGCTCCTTCTGGGGGCATCCTTATGATACCATCACCACCTGGACCCCGGCATATGAAACCTATTATGAAGGCCCCCTTGAAACCGGAACGAGCGCACCCTCCGGAAAAAACGGCTGGGCCCTTCCTATCCTTGTGGAAACAGGCGGGGCATGGGTCCTTCTTTCCGAAGCGGGACTGGATGGAAATTATGGAGCCAGTCACCTGGAACCGGAATGTCCGGGAGGGGAGTATACCATCCGTTTTGCCGAACCGGAGGAGGCCCTGGGCTACTATGAACATACCGCCTATTCCACCCTGCCCTGGTCCACGCCCTGGCGGTTTATGGCCATCGGCGGTTCGCCCGGGGCCATTGCGGAAAGCAACCTGGTCACCCACCTGGCGGAACCGTCCAGGATTTCCGATCCATCCTGGATCAAACCGGGACGCGCCACCTGGAGCTGGTGGTCCGACAGTGAGAGTCCGCAGCATTTTAACCGGCTGATCCCCTTCATCGATTTCGCTTCTGAGATGGGATGGGAATATTCCCTGGTGGATGCCAACTGGAACCGCATGAACGGAGGCGATGTAGAGTCACTGGCCGATTACGCAGACCGGAAGGGAGTGGGATTGCTGCTGTGGTACAATTCGGGGGGAATCCACAATGAGGTGACCGAGGAGCCCAGGGACCTGATGGATACCCGGGCTGCCCGTCGAATGGAATTTGAGAGGATCAGCCACATGGGGATCCGGGGGATCAAGGTCGATTTCTTTCAATCGGATAAACAGGAGATTATCAGGCAGTACCTCGAGATCTTAGAAGATGCGGCCGATTACCGGCTCCTGGTGAACTTTCACGGATGCACCCTTCCCAAAGGCTGGCACCGCACATGGCCCAACCTGGTCACCATGGAAGCGGTTCGCGGAGGCGAGAGTTACAAGTTCGACGGACAGTTCCCGGAAAAGGCACCGGCACATCTGGCCATTGTTCCCTACACCAGAAATGTGGTGGGCCCTGTGGATTATACACCGGGGGGCTTTTCGGATCACCGGTACCCCCACCTGACCACATTTGGATTTGAACTGGCACTGCCGGTCATCCTGGAATCGGGGATCATGCACTACATGGATACCCATGAAAAAACGGAAACCCTTCCTCCTCAGGTGGTCACCTTCCTCAGGGATCTCCCTGTAACCTGGGATGAAACCAGATTCCTCGGCGGTTATCCGGGAAAAGATGCGGTACTGGCCCGGAGGAAAGGCGACCGCTGGTACCTGGCCGGCATCAATGGTGAAAACCGTTCCAAGGAGATCACGGTGGACCTGTCATTGACCGGATCCAACCCTGTTGAAATTCAGATGTTGACCGACGGAATGGAGAAGGGCGTGCTCCTGCACCGGACTCTGGAAGCAAAGGAGGGAAAAGTTACCCTGCAGCTTATGCCCTATGGCGGATTTGCGGGATTCTGGGAATAATCCTGTCCGGGCCCGGTAGAATTTTCCTTACTGATCAGTCAAAGCAGATGTTTCCGCTTTCCACCTGGTAAACATCTCCGACAGCCTCGAGACCTCTTCCGGATTGGATGCTGCCAGGTTCTGCGTTTCGGTGGGATCG
>CAZNSZ010000034.1:0-30388 GCA_964575865.1 uncultured Bacteroides sp.
TGATCTCAAACCTTGGTGTGGAGTAGCGGACCCAGAACCGGTAGAGGGCCAGGGCGTAATCCGTTTCATCGAACGATGCACCCCTGAACAGCAGGTTCCCGTAGCCGTTCAATGACAGTTCTGCGTCCAGTTTGTGTTCATTCCTGAACAACCGGGCCAGTTCGAGGGTGGGAATATAGCGAAGGCCGAACTGAGTGGGAAGGGGATCGTCAAAATTGACGGTGGCCTGACCGGTGATCTGGTTTTTGAGCCCGAACGAGGTAACCTGGGCCGGCGCAAACGCCGGGATCATATGGAGCACGATCACCGGCAGCAGAGAGGACAGTCCGCAGCAGCACATCTTCTGAACCCCCCGTTCCGTCCTCATGATTTCAGCCATCTTTTCAATACGAAATAGAGTCCGTATTGATCCAGGAACCTTCCGGGGGCTTTCCCCATGAGCAGAAACTCGGATACCTCTTCTTCGCTGAAGTGCAATCCTTTCTCCTTCTTCAATTGCTGGAACCGGGCCAGGTCCGACCACATGGAGGTCCAGTACAGGAAATTGGCCAGTACCATAAAAAGGACATAATAGAGATCCCTGAAATAGAACCAGAACCAGAAAATCAGAAGGATATAGGCCCCCCATCTCAGCACCAGGATGCTCCCCGTGAGGTATCCCAGTATGCTGGCTGCCCCGTTGGCGATGATGATCCCGAACCAGTTGATCACAAAAAGCGCTCCGAGGATCGGGGATTCCCCCCTGCCGCCCTGGAAGCGGTGGTAAACCGGGTAGTTGTGTCCGAGGATCCCGAAGATTGCCGCCAGCAGGAAGAGGGGGTGGGAGGTGATCATGAGTTTGAACAGGAGGGTGGGGAGTGCCACTTTCAGCATGTCCAGCACCGAAGTGATGCATCCGTGCCGTTTGCCCAGCTTCTTGGTCACCCAGGTCGCACTGATCAAATCGGATTCGAACTTTTCATCGGTATGGGGAATCGACTCCCTGAAGGGTTCGTAATTCCTGGATCCGGTTGCCAGGTAATAGACCAGCCGGGCAGTGGAAACCGATCCGATCAGATAGCCTGAAACCGCTGCCGCGACGGCCGATACCCAGATGTGTCCGTTTAAAAATGCGATCCAGTCATTCATGGTCGTGCAGGGTTAGTATTCCGTTTGAACCATCCACGGTTACCGTTACGTTGTCCGGCAGGGCACAGGCATTGTCCACCGAAACCATGGAAGGGATCCCCATTTCACGGGCTATAATCGAACAGTGCGAGAGCATTCCCCCCGATTCGGCGACAATGGCCCCCGCCCGGCACAGCACAGGGGTCCAGCTCACATCCGAAAAGGGGATGATGACCACATCTCCGTCCTTCACTTTGTCAAAATCGGCCGTTTCCCTGACGATCCGGCACTTTCCCGTATACTTTCCCGAGGAGGTCCCGGTCCCCCGGAAGTTCCTGAGATCCTTCCTCTCAAGAATGGGCGCCGACTCTCCGTAGATCACCGGCGGAAGGATCAGGTCCTTTGAGGCCTCCATTTCAGCCCTGCGTTCCCTGATCAGCAATTCAGGCGAAATGGCGAACTCCGCCGGTCCGTCGGTCAGCAGCCTGTCCACCTCCTGGCTGGTCAGGTAAAAAATATCCTCCCTATTCCCCAGGATCCCCTCCCGGACCCAGTAGTCGGCCAGCTGAAGAAAGAGGGTCCTGAAAAGCCCGTATCCGAATATGTAGAGGGAACTGATCTGTTCCCTGTACACCCGGAACCTTCCGGCTTTCAGATAGGAGGCGCGCAAACGGGGATGACGCAACCGGGAATAGCGGATCTCGCTGAAAGGAATGGTCTTCTGCTTCCGCTGGGATTCCGTATGGTTCAGGATCATCCGGAAGACAAACTCGGGATCTTCGCTCCATTTGGGATAGGAGAAATCGTTCCCGCTCTCACTGAGGTGTCCGAACCTGCTGATGAACTCCGCCACTTCGCTGCGGAGCTGTTCCGCACCTTCCAGCCGTGAAACAGCCTCGAAGGTGAGGCACTCCCCGCGCACCTCCGGCGGCAGCGAGTCATAGGCACGCTTGATGCGGCTCATGGCGGGCAGGGGGGACAGATCCTCTGCTTCCGGGAAATCGATGCTGAAATCGAGCCGGTCAAAATCGGTACCGATGCGTTTCATTTTCCCGGAAAGCCGCCTGTTATAGATCCGCATCAGCAACGGGGTGACGATGTTCAGGTGGGCAAGGCGCCTTCCCTCTTCAAACAGGCGCCGGAACCGGTCCTTAAACGCCCCGGGATCCGGCTCTCCGGACAGCTCCCCTGCCAGTTCCCTGTATCTGGATGAAAGTTCCCGGTATTCCCTGAGGTAGAACGATTCAAACCTGAGGATGGTTCCCAGAAACCTGATGATCCGGAAGGTATGCCGGAGTGTCCTGATCCCGGGCCTGAATGAATGGCGGGCACTGCTTTCACTCAACATGGTTTCTTCCAGGCTTTCCACGGGCACCCCGAACTCACCGAACAGTTCTCCAAGGGTTTTCACATTGAAATAGGTCCGGAAATAAAAGGATTTTGCCAGATCCTCCGGCCGGACATGAAGCGGCCCGGTGATGCGGGAAAGGAGGTTGATCCATGCACCGTTCACCAGCGGTATGTTCACTGACCAAACCAGGGGCTTGATCTGACCGGGCAGCATCTCCTGTGCCATTTTATTGGAGTAGATATTGATGCGCTCCTTTCCGGTAATCCCCCTCATCTGCACAAAGTACACCAGATGGCCGTCAAAGACCCATTCCAGGTCGATGTGCTTGCCATACAGCTTTTTAAGCCGGGCTGTCGCTGCCGCAACCTCCCCGATGATCCGGAACCACTGGTGATCCGCATCCCCTTCCCTTATCTCTTTCCTGGCAATTCTCCAGCGCATGGGGGTGGTTCCCCGCTGCATCAGCTCCTCTCCCGGTCCTTCCACTGCTTCCACGACGATCTCATTCTGATCATTCACCGGGTTTTTGCTGAAGGAAACCCCGGAGAGGACCGCCGGGATCATTCTCTGGAGGATCACGCCGTAGTGCATGTCCCGGCGGTTCCCGGCCAGATCCCCGGTGTAGCTGCTTTTCACCGGTGGTTGTGCCGATGCCCACAACTCTTCGATGGCGAGGACAAGGGATTCGGATCCCTCTCTGCCGGGAAGGGATTTGAATTGCCCTGCATGCGAATAGTGCTCTGAATCCTCCAGTGAGGTGGACGAACGGACAATGTACACATGATCCGGTAGCCGGACAGCCTCTGACCGGAGCTGACCCATCAGTGGCTCCGGATCTTTCAGATAGGCCTGGTAGGCAGCACCAGGGACCACGTATGTCTCGGGGATCCTGTACCGGTGTTTTTGGAGGAAAAGAAGCGACCAGGCCTTGTTCCCGATGGAATCCTTTGCCAGGTTTCGTCTCAGGGGCACTATGCAGGGGGTGTGGTGCAATGGCGGATCATTGGAATTACCGTCTTTAATATATAAAAAACCTTTGAGATTTGACCGGTCGGATCCCCTATCTCCAGTCAGGTTCAATAAAGACATCTGCCCAGGGTAGCCTGTCAAAGGTAAATACCATATAGAGCAGAAGGGAGGAGACAGCCAGCAACAGGATCACTGTTTTCAGTTCCCTGGGGTAGCTGATGCGGAGCATTCCCTGTTCGAAAATGGCGCCACAAAAACCTACGGCAACCGTAATGATGTTGGCGTACAGGATCTCCAGCGGTATGGACGGCATTCTCCCGTAAACAGCCGGGCCCAGGTACCAGAACAGGAAAATAAACCAGGGCAGAAGAGAGGCGGTGGCGATCCTGGAATAGATAAAGCTGCTCCTGGCCAGGATCATCCTCCGGTAAACTCCGTATTCAATGGCACTCAGGATGATCCAGGAAAAATACGCTGCTTTGTAGTGCTGAAAGTTGGATTCGGTCGTGGCACATATGATGCCCAGGGGAGCACAGGGGATCAGTTTATAGGCGAAATAGAGGATCATGAACACGATCCAGAACAGGGTTCCTTTGACAACCCAGCGGGTAATCCCAACCTGTCCGACCTGGCTCATTTCAAAGGGAATGATCATACAAAATGGGATAAAAATCTGAAAAAGTCAAGGCAATGGGTGTGGAGGGACTTCCGGATGTAATCCCACATTCTTTTAATAGCTTCATCGGAAGACCACAGACTGCCCGGTCCGTTACCGCAGAATCCCTGCCCGTTGTTCAAAAGAAGGTTTATTGCTATTTTGTGGATCAAACCGGGCACCTGCCCAAACGCATCTTCCCATGAAAATAATTGCGCTCTTTATTCTGATGACTGCCTCTCTGCAGGTCGTGGTCCAGCAAAGTGCCAATGGCCAGGCACAGGTCCCTGATCCTCCCGCCTGCCTCAGTTTCGATGAGGATCATGGACAGATGATGGAGCAGCTGGGGATCACCCGGCTCCGGCCTGGGAAAAGCCCCAACGCGGATTCGCCCAATCCGGCCAATTATGATGAAGCGAAGGCCAATCCCTTTCCTGAGCTCCCCGATCCGCTGGTCACCGGAGGTGGAACACAGGTGACCACCCCTGAAATGTGGTGGGAGGTCCGCAGGCCGGAAATCGCAGAAGCTTTTGAACGGGAAGTCTATGGCCGGATCCCGGAAAACGTCCCGGAGGTAAGCTGGGAGGTGGTACTCTCCGAACGGGAATTCCTCGGCTGGACACCGGTCAATGCCAAAAAACTGGTGGGCCGCGTGGACAATTCCGCTTATCCGCAGATCGGCGTGGAAATCTCCATGGTGGTGGTCACTCCTGCCCGGGCGGAAGGACCCGTTCCGGTGCTGATGATGTTCGGCCCCGCATCCCTGCCGGCCCCTGCCCAGCCCAACCGGGATGACTTCGCAATGCTGAACGAGGCGGTGAGGGAGCTGCTGGCCAGGGATCCCCAAATCAAAGAGATCCTTGACAAATACCCCGCCTATGACCCTCTGGTCAGGCCGGAAGGGGTGACCCCCTGGGGATTCCGCATGCCCTCACAGGAGGAACCTACCCGTACAGAGCAGCTTATCTCTGCCGGATGGGGAGTGGCGATGATCGATCCCTCTTCCGTACAGGCCGACAATGCGGAAGGTCTCACCTGCGGGGGGATCATCGGGCTGGTGAACCAGGGGCAGCCGAGAAAGCCGGATGACTGGGGCGCACTGCGGGCATGGGCCTGGGGTGCTGCGCGGGGACTGGATTACCTGGAGACCGATTCGGCGGTGGATGCCCGCAGGGTGGGGATCGAAGGGGTCTCCCGCTATGGAAAGGCTGCCCTGGTGACCCTCGCTTTCGAGGAGCGGTTTGCCTTCGGGCTCATCGGTTCATCGGGCAAGGGGGGAACCACCCTTCACCGGCGCAATTTCGGCGAGGCGGTGGAGAACCTGACCGGTGGCGGTTACTACTGGATGGCAGGGAATTACCTGAAATACAGCGCCGAGGAGGGAGCCCTCGGTCAGATGGATGCCGGCGACCTGCCGGTGGACGCACACCAGCTGATCGCCATGTGTGCCCCGCGTTTGACCTTTATCAGTTACGGGATCCCGGAAAAGGGCGATGCCCACTGGCTCGACCACCAGGGAAGCTTCATGGCCGCCGTGGCAGCCCAGCCTGTTTTCCGGCTGCTCGGTGCCGGGGATCTGGGGGTGCCGGATGATTACATGAGTGTGGGAATGCCCCCGGTGAATGAGGGCCTGCTGGAGGGGAGGCTGGCCTGGCGGCAGCATGACGGGGGCCATACCGACACACCCAACCTCGTCCATTTTGTGGAGTGGGTGAATGCCCAACTGAAAAAAAAGGGAGACCATGAATAGGATCGTTTTTATTACAGCCCTTTGCATCGCATGGCATGCGGGCTCCGGATCGCTTTCCGGGCAGGTGACCCTGCCTTCGGTCATCGGCGACAGCATGATCATTCAGCGGGATACCGGGGTGAAGATATGGGGGTGGGCACCGGCCGGACAGAGGGTGAGGCTCACCTTCGAAGGACAGCGTTTCAGTGCCACCTCCGGAAAGGAAGGGCGGTGGGAGGTGCACCTGCCTCCCATGGAAGCGGGCGGACCTTACCGCATGGAGATCAGCAGCGGGGGCGACCACGTGGAAATCAGCGAGATCCTGGTGGGCGACGTGTGGTACTGTGCGGGGCAGTCCAATATGGTCCACTACCTGGAACTTCATCAGGAGCGGTATGCGGATGAAATAGCCGGTGCCGCTTACCCCGGCATCCGCCAGTTCCTGGTCCCCGATGTCCCCGACCTGGAAGGACCCAGGGAGGATCTGCCGGATGTCTCCTGGAAATCGGCCAATCCGGAAGATGTGAAACGGTTCTCCGTGGTGGCCTATTTCTTTGCCCTGGAGCTTCATAAAAAGTACGGGATACCCATCGGGATCATCAATGCCAGCGTGGGGGGTACCCCCATCGAAGCATGGACCAGTGAAGCGGGCCTGAAGGAGTTCCCGGACCTGGTGGCTGCCATTGAGCAGAACAGGGATACGGCCTATGTGAACAGCACCAACAGGGCGGCGCAGGCCGATCAGCGGGAGATCAGTGCATCCAGGGGTGATGACAGGGGACTGACGGGACCGGTGAAATGGTACGATCCGGGCTACCGCCCTGTGAACTGGCACCCCATATTCGTTCCCGGGTACTGGGAGGACCAGGGGGTCCGGGACCTGGACGGGGTGGTCTGGTACCGGAGAGAGATCCATGTACCGGCATCCATGACCGGGGTTCCGGCCAGGGTGGCCCTGGGCCGGATCATCGATGCGGACAGGCTCTACATCAACGGGACCGAGGTTGGTCACACGACCTATCAGTATCCCCAGCGCAGGTACGGGGTTCCGGCAGGGGTGCTGAAGCCGGGAAAGAACCTGGTGGTGGTCCGGGTACAGAACAACTTTGGAAAAGGGGGGTTCGTCCCTGACAAGCCCTATTACCTGGCAGCTGCCGGGGATACACTTCTTCTGGCGGGAGCGTGGGAGTACCGGGTGGGGGAGGTGTATCGCCGGGACCACTTCCCCCGCATGGGGATCTCCGCGCAAAACCAGCCATCGGCCCTGTTCAACGGGATGGTGGCTCCCCTGACAAACTATCCTGTGAAAGGATTTGTATGGTACCAGGGAGAGAGCAATGCAGGAAGGCCCGGACAGTACCGGGAACTGCTGCCTGCACTGATCCGTGACTGGCGTGAACAGTGGAATGACGGAACGCTGCCTTTTCTGTATGTGCAGCTTCCCAATTACATGGAAGTGAACTACTCACCGGAAGAGAGCAACTGGGCCTTGCTGCGGGAGGCGCAGCTGAAGGCGTTGGAGGTGCCCCACACCGGGATGGCGGTGGCCATCGACCTGGGGGAATGGAATGATATCCATCCCGGGAACAAGAGACCGGTGGGGGAACGGCTGGCGCTTGCTGCACGGAAGGTGGCGTACGGGGAAGAGGGCCTGGTATGGTCCGGGCCGCTCTACAGTTCGTCCCGCACCGAAGGAGACAGCATTTTCATCACATTCAGCCAGGCGGGGAGCGGGCTGGTCTCGGGAAACGGGGAGGAGCCGGGTCATTTTGCCATTGCCGGGGAGGACAGGAAGTTCAGATGGGCCAGGGCCGTCATCACCGGTGACAGCACCGTGGTGGTCTGGAGCAGGGAGGTGTCTGACCCGCGTTATGTGCGGTACGGTTGGGCCGACAATCCGGAATTTGCCAACCTGCGTAACAGGGAGGGCCTTCCGGCGTCTCCGTTCCGGACTGATCAGTAGCGTTCGAAAAACTGCAGGGAGGTGTTCAGCACCTCCAGCCGCTGGGGATCCTTTTCGATATAGAGCTCATGCTGCGCATCGGTTATGGGATGGAGGATACACTCCTTACCCAGTTCCCTGGCTTTTTCCACAAACTTCCGGTGGGACCTGGGATCGACGATCTGCTCGTTGTCAGCAGTAAAGATGATAAACGGGGTTTCGATCCGGTCGATCTGCCCGAACAGGGACTCGAACTGTCTGCAGGAACGGTGCACCCACTGGATGGAGGGTCCGCCCAGCCGTGCCTCAGGCACCCGGGAATACGCATCAAACGCCCTTCTGAACCTCACTTCCGATCCGGTCAGGGTGTTGTTTTCAAAGACCGCCTCTGCCACAGGGTCATATCCCGCCTTCCCCGGGGCATACCTGGGCACCTTTCTGTTCAGCACGGCGGCGGCTGCACAAATGGGAGGGTTCAGCCCCAGCATCGGGGAGGAGAATACTGCAGCGTCAAAAACCTCAGGATATTGCTCCAGGTAGGTCATTGCAATGGCACCGCCCATGGAGTGGGCCATCATATACACCCTGGGGTGCTTGGCGGGCCGGACAAACGATGTATAAAACGTGTGTAAATCATCCACATAGTACTGAAAGGTGTCGATGTGTCCCATCTCGGGATCTCCGGTCATCCTTCCCGATAATCCCTGTCCGCGGTGATCGTGGATGTAGACCGAGTACCCGCTGTTGTACAGGTCGAAAATCAGCTCTTTGTATTTGATGGCGGCCTCGGTCCTCCCGCTGGAGATCATGATGGCCGGAGCGGTTTCCGACTGGCTGAAGATCCTGTAATAAATGGGAACTCCCGCTTTCCCCGGAAAGGTGCCCTCCGTCCCGGTTTCATAAAACTGTTCGATGCGGTGGGTGTACTGCTCGTCGGTAAGCAGGGGAACCGTGCTCAGCCGGAATGGGTTTTCCGTCGCGCTCTGTGCCGACACCGGGAGCTCAGTTGCTGTGAGGGTCAGGAACAGGGTCAGCAGGCTGGTTGCCACTTTTATCAACAGCAGATTGGGTGCTTTCAGGTTCATCTGTGAAGTGTTTCCAATGTTACAGGGTTGGACCTGTCAGGGGGTCCACACGCTATATAACCTCGAAGAACCGTTATTGTTCTTGTACCTGACCATCTCCCGTCAGATGGATGCCGGATGGGGTCATGCCGGGTTTTTTGTTGCCCCCGGATGAAAAGGACGTGTATGGATTTTAAGTAACTTAGGCGGATCGTTCCTATGCCCCCATCCAATTATCACCGGTTTGTACGTGCCGCCCTCCTCGTGTTCCTGCAGGTGTTTCTGTTCCATTCCTTCGCTTCCGGACAGTCTCCGGAACAATTCTTCCTGGCAAGAGCCTATTTTGACCGTACCTATGGATCCGATTACAACCTGCTGAACGGCAGGCAGTATTACCTTTATTATTCCAGCAATTCCCACCCGTTTCTCAACACTGAACAGAGCCTGCCGGGGGGACTGGTGATCAGCGGAATGTCCTACCAGGGCGTCCCGATCAACTACGATCTCTTCCAGCAGGAGGTGATCCTGCAGTACATCACTTCCTCGGGGGAGACCCGGCATGTGATCCTGAACAGGGAGCTGGTGGATGAATTCATTCTGGACGACAGGGTGTTCCGGAGCGTTCAGGTGGATGGAAGGCAGGACGGGTATGCCCAGGTGATTGAGGCAGGAGGTCTTTCCTTCTATATTTTTTACATCAAGAAGCTCAATTATACCCCATCCACCAATACCACCCCCTACCACTATACCAGGGCGTCGAAACGGATCTACCTGGATACAGGGGAACACGTGTCCCCGGTCTCCTCGAGGAACTCCTTCCTGCAACTTTTTGAACCCGGGCAGCTTGCAAACATCAAGCAATTCATGAGGCGGGGAAACCTCCGCCTGAAGAAAGCGACCGATGCGGAGCTGAAGGCGCTTCTGGATTATTGCAGCCAACTGGATGGAGGAAAACCATGATGATGAGGTGGCTCATATTCATGATGCTGGTCTCCACAGCACCCCTGAGCGGACAGGATAAAGATTTCCGGTTCACGGGAGATTATGACCGGGTGCCTCTGGAAGCATTTGCCGATGCCATGGAGGAGCAGCTGGATGTCCGGTTCTTTTACCGCAGCGAGTGGATCCAGGGGATCAGGATCACCGCATCGGGAGATTCACTCTCACTTTCCGGGGTGCTGAGGCAGCTCCTGGTCCCTCAGGGACTCGATCTCTATATGGGGGAGGGGGGAGACGTTTTCATTGTCCCGGGGAAGCTTCTGGGGACCGGCGGAGGATCCGCCCGGGGGAGCGGAGAAGGTGATCGGCAGCAGGAAGGTCAGGGGATGGAGGAGTCGCTGGTGGAGAAGTATTTCGGTGGCGGGGATACGGGCGGGATCATCGAATCGGTGGAGATCGGGAACGGATCGGACAACCGGCGCCGGGACGCTGTGCGGTTATACGGCAAGGTCAGGGACCGCGAAACCGGGGAATCCATGATCGGGGCGACCCTGTATGTGAGCGATACGCGCTCCGGGACGGCCACAGATTATGACGGGGAGTACCAGATGGTGCTCACCCCGGGCAGCCACCTGATCACGGTCAACAGCATGGGGATGAAGGAGCGCCAGTACCGCCTGACCATTCATTCCGACGGCAGGCTGGATATTGACCTGGAGAAAGAGATCATTCCATTGAACGAAGTGGTGATCATGGCTGAAAAAAACCAGAATGTCAGTGGTATTCAGATGGGTTACGCCAACATCGATATCAAAACCATCAAAGAGATCCCCCTGGTCATGGGCGAGAAGGATGTGCTCAAGGTGGCCCAGTTGCTGCCCGGGGTACAGACGGTGGGTGAAGGGGCTTCCGGGTTCAATGTCCGGGGAAGTTCTGCCGATCAGAACCTTTTCTATATCAACGGTATCCCTGTGTATAACACGGCCCACCTCTTCGGATTCTTCTCCTCTTTCAGCCCCGATATCATCAAGGATTTCAACCTCTACAAGAGCAATATTCCTGTGGAGTATGGCGGGCGCATCGCTTCGGTGTTCAATGTTTCCACCAGGGAGGGCAACAAGAACCACCTGACGGCCAGGGGCGGGATCAGTCCCATCACCGGGCATGTGGCTGTGGAAGGCCCGCTGAAAAAGGAGAAACACTCATTTGTGCTCAGTGCACGTTCCACCTATTCTGATTACATCCTGAGGCTGCTGGAGGATCCTGATCTGAGGGACAGCAGGGCTTCGTTCTATGATCTTTCGGCTGGAATTACACTGGAACCGGATGAAAGGAACCTGGTCCGGGTATTCGGATACTACAGTTCCGACCGTTTCAGGTACTCCAGCATCCTGGAATATGATTACCAGAACCTGGGGGGGTCGGTGAGCTGGAAACGGCGGATCACCCCCGCGCTTACCTCCGATCTTTCCGCCGTCTACAGCCAGTACGCTTTCGGAACCACCAACCGGGAGTACATCAATTCCGCCTACCGGCACGATTATCAGATCGGCCACTGGGAAGCCCGGGCCGGATTCACCTGGACCCCCTCGGGAAAACATGTCCTCAATTTCGGGGGGAATACCATCTATTACCGGCTGGACCGGGGAACCCTGCTCCCTTACGGATCTGAATCGAACCGCGTTCCCCTGCCGCTGGGTCTGGAGAACGGGGTGGAGAGTGCCCTCTATCTGGGTGACAAGTATACGGTACTCCCCTGGATGACCCTTTACGGGGGATTGCGGATCACCCGGTTCGCCTACCTGGGCCCCGCGGAAGTGTGGACCTATGCCGAAGGGGGACAAAAACAGACCGAGAATGTGACTGACACCCTGAGTTTCGGCAGCGGCGAACAGGTGACCTCCCACTGGGGACCCGATATCCGGATGGCGGTGAACCTCAAGACAGGGACCACCAGTTCCGTCAAGCTCTCCTATAACCGGATCCGGCAGCACCTTTTCCTGCTGACCAATACGGTGGCCATCGCTCCGGCCGACCAGTGGAAACTGACCGATTACCACATCTCTCCCCCTTACGGGGACCAGTTGTCCGCCGGATATTACAAGGATTTCAGAAGGATTGGGGTCAGGGCATCCGCCGAAGTGTATGTGAAAAGGATCAACGATATCGTCGAGTACCGGAGCGGCGCCGATTTTACCGGTTCCTCCCACCTGGAGGCGGATATTCTTCAGGGGAAGCAGGAGGCCTACGGCCTGGAACTGATCCTGGAGAAGGACCAGGGCAGGCTCAATGGCTGGATCTCCTATGCCTTTTCCCGCTCCCTGATCACGGTAGACGGGACCAGCACATGGGAACGGATCAACGGCGGAGAACCTTACCCGGCCAATTACGACAAACCGCATGCCCTGAACCTGATCCTCAATTACCGCTTCAACCGGCGCCTCAGTTTCTCCGGGAACATGGTCTACCAGACCGGCAGGCCCGTTACCTATCCGGTTTCGAGCTATACCCTCAACGGGCAGCAGATCATCAATTATTCGGAACGGAACGCCTACCGCCTCCCCGACTATTTCAGGATCGACCTTTCGGTGAACCTGGAGGGGAACCTGAAATCGAGGAAGAACATCCACAGCTTCTGGATGATCAATATCTACAACCTCACCGGCAGGCGCAATGCCTATTCCATCTATTACCGGTCGGAGGAGGGGCAGATCAACAGTTACCGGATCTCCATTTTCGGCACCCCGGTGGTCAGCCTCTCATGGAATTTTAAATTCGGGAATTATGCCAGCGACTAGACCTGCAACCGCATACGGGTGGATCGCCGGCCTGCTGTTCATGACCGGCTGCATCGATCCCTATGTGCCCGATATCAGGGACGACCAGGTCTCGCTGGTGGTGGAAGCGATGATCACCGACCAGCCCGGTATCCAGAAGGTGATCCTTTCCAGTTCCTCCCCGCTGAACGATACGGCCCGGTACCCTGTTACAGGCGCCTGGCTGGCCCTTTTCGATGAACAGGGGAATGTGAACGATTTCATGGAAACCAGCCCCGGGCATTACGAACGATGGTTTATACCGGGGGGCCTGCAATGGGGGACCGACTACTGGCTGCATATCGAGACCCCGGACGGGGAGGTGTATGAGTCGGATCCGGAACATCTGACAGGGACCGGTCCGGAAGTGGATCACGTCTACTGGGAAATGGATACGGTGGGTACCGCCGATCCGGAGAATCCGCTCTACGGAATCCGCTTCTACCTGGATCTGGAGGGGGGCGAATCCACGGTAAGGAATTTCAGATGGGAACTGGAAGAGACCTGGGAGTATAATGCGGCGTACCGGATCCAGTACATCTATGACGGCACCCTGCGTGAATGGGACGATCCTTTCGTCTATTACACCTGCTGGTTCACCGGACAGATCCCACAGATATTCACCGCTTCCACGGCGGTCCTTGCAGAAAACAGGCTGAAAGGGTTCCCCCTTCATTTCGTGTCGTCGGAAACACAACGGCTGCAGACCAGATACAGCCTGCTGGTCAAACAGTACGCCCTGACCGACCGGGCGTATGATTACTGGTCCCGGATCCAGAAACAGAACCAGGAGAGCGGGGGGCTGTATGAAAGCCAGCCGGACCGGATCCCCGGAAATATTCACAACGTTAATGATCCTGATGAGCAGGTGCTGGGTTATTTCAATATTTCTCCGGTATCTGAGAAGCGGATCTTCGTGGATGGGATCCGGGAGCTGGTATATCCCCCCATCGACTGTGCCCTGGATACCATTGACCGGCCTGAGGAAAAGCCTCCCTACCTGTTCGTCCCCTTTTACCTGATCTCTTTCAGCCCCCTGGGCGTGGGACCACCCTACGGCGTGGGATCGGGACTCTGCTTCGATTGCCGCAGGGGCGGCGGAGTGAACGTCAGACCGGATTACTGGGATTAGCATGAAGCGGACGATTCTTCATATGGGTCACCTGCTCCCTTTGCTTCTGGGAATTGTCACCATGGCAACTGCCCAGCAGGTTCCGGATGCCGGTACCCTGAGGGCTCCCATGTTCAGGGAGAAGATCCTGCTGGTCACCGACCGGACCCTTTATGCTGCCGGCGATCCCGTTTTTTTCAGGATCTTCAATTTCAGCGATCCCCTGCTGAAGGAGAACCGCTGGAGCATGGTGGCTTACCTGGAGCTGATCAATGAAAGGCAGATGTCGGTGGCACGGGGCAAATACCACCTGGGTGAGGAGGGGGCCTCGGGTCAGCTGCTCGTACCCGATTCGGTCTCCACAGGGAATTATACCCTCAGGGCATACACCCGGTGGATGCGCAATTTCTCAGCAGAATCTTTTGCCACCGTTCCGCTTGCTGTGGTCAATCCCCACCGGCCGGGACAGGTAGGTGAGGGCCCGGTCCCGGCCGGGCAGCCTGCAGAGGACCCCGCTCCTGTTGAGCCGGTATCAGAACTGTTTCGGGCCATCACGGAAGGAGGCATTGCATGTGAACCGGAACGTCCACGGTACGGCCAGCGTGAGCGTGTGACCGTGGTGATCAGGACGGGGGAAGGCACCCTTGCACCGGAGGGGTATGCCATTTCGGTGACCAGGAAGGATTTCACCGTTCCGGGCAAACCGGGCTTTTCGAAACTGGGGAGGGCAGGAATCAGCAACAACGGTCAGGTGGAGTTCCCTCCTGAAACCAGGGGGATCTCGGTTGCCGGAAAGATCGTCAGCAGCGAGGACCGCACCCCTGTCCCCTATGCCAGGGTGCATGTCACATTGCTGGGCGGTGCACCGGACTATTTTGCTTTTGTGGCCGACCGGCAGGGGGAGATCCGGTTCAGCGTCCCTCCCCGTCCCGGGGTCCGTAATGCACTGATCGCCTTCGATCCGGGAAAGGGGGATGCCCTTGAACTGGAGATGGAGGATGCCTTCTCCAGGGAATTTCCCGGCACCCCGGCAGCGGCTGTGGATGTTGTCGGGCGGCGATCCGGGGCGGTTAGGGAGATAATGGTACTCTCCCAGCTGCAGGAGGCTTTCCGCACCGGCTCCGGGAATGGGGATTTCCCTGCCGATTCATTGTATTATCCCCTGTTTTATGGCACCCCGGAATACCGGTACCGTCCCGATGACTATGTGGAGCTGCCCAGCCTGGAGGAGTTCTTTTTCGAGCTGGTCCCCCAGGTTTCTGTCAGGAGGTACCGCGGTGAAAGATCGTTGGCCATGATGGACGATGCCGGTTTTTTCCTGGAATATCCGCCACTGATCCTGATGGATCATGTGGCCATGCTGAATATGGACAACCTCCTTGACCTCGAACCCCGCTTCGTGGAGACCATCGATGTGGTGAACACCATCTACATCCGGGGCAGCAATGTGTACGGGGGGATCATCGCCATGCGGTCAAAGCAAGGGAACCTGGCGGGGGCAGAATTACCCGGGGGGGCCACCATCATTGAACTCCAGACCTTCGACAGCGGGGAGAAAGCCTGGCCCCAGCTGAACCGGCAGCCCTCTTCAGACAGAAGGATCCCGGACCTGAGAGCCACCCTTTTCTGGGAACCTCAGCATGAGATGGATCCGGGCAGCGAGACCAGGCTGGAATTCGGGGCATCTGATATCAGGGGGATTTATCAGGTGGAGGTGACCGGGGTAACCCCTGAAGGAAAGGTGGTGCAGGGGAGGTGTGAATTTATGGTCGAATAACTATATTTAAGGCAACAACACATACAATCAATACAGAACTTGCTATGAAAAAAAGAAACCGAGGAATGATCATGCTGCTGGCGCTTGCCGGGATGCTCTCATTGCCCCTGACGGGACAGAAGCCCAATACGCTGACGAGCCAGGAGAAAAATGAGGGATGGACACTGCTTTTCAACGGGAAGGACTTCACGGGCTGGCGCCAGTGCAATGGTAAGGCCATGCCGGCGAACTGGAAAATCGACGACGCCGCCATGATGGTTTTTACGGGAGAAGGGAAAAAACCCGGATCAGGTGCAGGCGGGGACATCCTCTACGGGGAGAAAAAATTCAGGAATTTTGAGCTCTCCATCGACTGGAAAGCCGGAGAAATGGCCAACTCGGGTATATTTTACAATGTGAGGGAGGTCCCCGGGAAACCCATTTATTATGCCGCTCCCGAGATCCAGGTCCTGGATAATGAACATGCCACGGACAACAAGATAGCCAGCCACCTGGCCGGCTCGCTCTATGACATGATTGCAGCCGATCCCGCCACCGTTCGTCCCGCAGGGGAATGGAACACCATCGTCGTCAAGGTGGAAGAGGGTAAGGTTACCCATACCCAGAATGGCGTCATGGTGGTGGAGTATGAATTATGGACCCCGGAATGGGATGCCATGGTGGCCGGAAGCAAGTTCAGGGACTTTCCCGGATTTACCGAGGGAATTTCCAGGGAGGGGTATATCGGATTGCAGGATCATGGATATACCGTCTGGTTCAGGAATATCAAGATCAGGGAACTCTGATACAAATTCAGAGAATTTCCATTACATTTATTGGAACAAAGAACCAAGGTGCCCCGCATCTCCTCACATCAGTCAGGGATCTCGAACCTGGAACTGGCGGAAGCCATTCCCGACGGCCTGCTGGACCGGTCGGTCCACCTTCACTGGATCGATAAATCTCCTGCTGGGGACGGAAGGTTTACCCTTACTGCAAAGATCGAGATCGACGGGCAGGTGTTGCTGCTGAGCAGCAAAACCAATGATCTCACCATGGTCGAGAACTGGAACCTGGATGACCCCACCTACCATACCAATGCCCGCCTTCTGGCCCTCGAACGGATCCTGACCGATCCGGCCAACGAGGACATTCTGCTTTCCCTGTAGGATGAACAATTGGTTGAGCAGGCTGTTCTTGTAGAGGATATTTTGTAACTTATCCTTTGGAACGCCATCGTTGTCCCCTTGATTTGAAGGCTTTAAAGATGGTATTTGCGGTATGTCCGGCCTGCTTACATATTTACTTCCCGGTAAAGGAGGGGTGCTGTCGGCGCTCCTGACCGCCGGCTTGCTCCTGGGCCTGCAGCTTACCCCGCTTCATACAGTCACCTCCGCAAGGTCCTACACCATTGAAGCCAAAGCTGGAAAGGGCGGGGAAATCGACCCTTCGGGCAAGGTGCGGGTGGAACGAGGCGACAGCCAGTCTTTCCGGATCATTCCCGATGCGGGCTATGAGATCGGGAACGTCAGGGTGGACGGGAGAGACCTGGGCCCCCTTGAGCGCTATACTTTTTATTTCGTCCGTTCGAATCATAAAATTGAAGCCACGTTTTCCCGGAAGACCTTTGTCATTACCGCCACTGCCGGTCCCGGGGGAAAAATCGATCCATCCGGTGAGGTGGAGGTGAAAGGCGGTGACGATCGCACATTCAGGATCACTGCAGATGAGGGGTACGCGATTGCAGATGTGCGCGTCGACGGGGTCAGTCAGGGGCCTGTGGATGAATACAAATTCAATGACGTGGAGGACAACCATGTGATCGGGGCCTTTTTCAGCCGGACCATGGCCATAAGGGGGGTTTCCATTCCCGATGAACCCATGAAGATCGGAGACGTGGTTCCCGTAACAGTGACCGTCGAAGATGACCAGGGAACCACCTATGCACTGGTTTCAGGCAAAGTGGGGGGATACCCGCTGTCGGAATTCCGGCGGAACTCGTCCACTGCCTATTCGGCCTCTTTCATGGTGGAAGAGGGAGGGGAAAGCTACAGCGCATCCCAGCGGATCCCCGTCACGGACCTTGTGCTTTCCAGCGGATCGGACCAAAGCCTTCCCTATGATGCGGAGATCAATCAGGACAACGATCCCATTGATGCAAGCCGCCCCCGGATCCTCTCTGTTGCTGTGGAAGGTGGCACCTATAAAATCGGGGACGAGGTACTGCTTTACATCGAGGCCGACGGGCCCGGTTATTGGGCGGGCCCTCAGACTTCGGTCAACGGAATTTTACTGGGATCACCTTACGTTTCATTCAATGAAACGGGTGATGGGGGGTACCTCCTCCGTTATGTGGTGCAGGAGGGCGATCCTGAGGCGGACCCGGAACAACGGAGGCTGCCTGCATCGGTCACACTCCTGGAAACTTCAGGGAACCAAAGTGATGCCTATTCCGACATCGCCAATGTTTCACAGCTTTACATCGACTCCAGGCCACCGGCTGTGATCCGGATGGAAGTTCCCACCATTGCACTGGGTCCGGGGGGGATCTTACAGGTGAACCTGCTGGCGGACGGTACAGGGTACAGGGCGGGGACCGGGACCACCATCAACGGGGTTCCACTGAGCTCGGACCGTGTCAGTTTCTCAGAGGGTGCCGGAGGAGCCTATCTCCTCTCCTACGAGGTGGGGCCCGACGATCCCGAGGTGGAAGCAGGTGATCTTGAAATGACCGTTGTTCCGGTCGACCGCGCCGGTAACCTGGGGATCCCCTATTCCACCCTGGAAGCCAATTTTCTGGAGATTTACACCACCCTGCCGAAAGCTACACTGGCCGGTCCGCCGGAAATCTGCCAGGGAGAGGAAGTCACACTCCAGGTGCTGCTGGAAGGAAGAAGGCCATTGAGTTTCACCCTGAATGACGGTATCGCTGCGAGGGAATACACCGCTGTGACCTCCAGCGAGGTTTACCTGCCCGTGGCTCCTGAATCGACCACAACCTACCGGATCGAGCGGGTGATGGATGTGAACGGGGTTGAAAACTCCGGATCAGGAGAGGTCCAGGTGCGCGTGAACACCGGAACCGATGTGGCGTTCCTTCCCCTTGCACCGGGTTTCGCGGTGGATGCCGATCCGGTCGAACTGAAGGCAAATGTGGACGGAGGGACCTTTTCTGGCCCGGGGGTCATCAGTTCCACAGGGATGTTCTATCCTGAACTTGCCGGGATGTCCGAAATCCCGCATACCCTGGTCTACACTTATGAGAACAGCGGGGGCTGCCTGAGTTATGACAGCGTTCAGGTGTATGTCCTGGGCAGTGAAGCCACCCTCCTCATGCCGGGTTCCGCGCTCTGTTCCGGCCAGGAACCGGTGACAGTGTCGGCCATGAACCTGGCCGGTCAGTCCGGGAGTTTCAGCCTGCTTGATGATTCCGGGCAACCGGTACCGGGGCTTGAAGACCACGGGGACAATACGGCCACCCTCGATCCTTCCCTGCTGGATCCGGGGGATTATGAGGTCGTGTTCCGTTATGAGGACGGCGGGTCCCCTGAACTGAGCACTGTTTTCACCCTGGAGGACGTCAGGCCACCGCTTATTCTGGGCCTTGACATGGTGACCGTGTGCCAGGGAATTTCACCGGTACCTTTGCGGTCTGACATGGAATCAGTGGTCTTTGAAGGACCCGGTGTTTCCGGAAACCTTCAGGACGGTTTTGTTTTCGACCCGGGGCAGGCTGATGCAGGGAAAAGCACCATTTATGCGACCCGGGTATCGGAAAAAGGTTGTCAGGCAGTCACCTCAAAAGAGCTTGAAGTACTTGGCGTGCCCGAGGTACAATTCGGGATGAACGCAGCGTGCATTCCTGATGGGGGTGAAATGGTGACATTCCGGAACCTTTCTACGGGGGTGACCGAAGGAACGGCCTGGACCTGGGATTTCGGAGATCCAGGCAGCGGGGATGAGAATGAGAGCAGCCTGGAACACCCCTCCCATTTTTACAGTGCGCCGGGACACAGATCCATTACACTTACCGCTACCACCGGGGATGGATGCACCGCCACGCATACGGTGGAATCGCTGATTGACAGCAAACCGGTGGCAGATTTCACCTGGGTGAGCGACTGCCTGGGCCCCGAATCCGGCATCCGGTTCATCAACAGGACCGATTACGGTTCAGCCTCGCCGGATACGGTACTCTGGCGCTTTTACGACACCGGTGGAGCGCTGCTGGAGGAAACTGGAATGGCATCTGGAACAGATACCCTGACCCATGTTTTTAGCGCACCGGGAACTTACAGGGTAGACCTGTACACCACTGGAAGCGGTGGCTGCAGGGGCGAATTGAGCAGGCAGGTGAACCTGCGGTCCACATTTCGACTGGACAGAGACGGATACCTGGAGACGTTCAACGGATCGGAGGGGGGATGGACCGTACATTCAGATGGGCAGACGGATAGCTGGACCCGGGGCATCCCCGATTTCAGCGGATATCAGCCGGAACCCGGGAATGAAGCCTGGTATACGCAGCTTCCTTCCACAGAGGGTTACCTGGAACATTCCTGGGTCACCAGTCCCTGTTTCGATTTTTCGGAAATGGAAAGGCCTGTGATCCGGATGAAGATCATGAGAAGCTTCAACCCCGCATTGAGCGGGGCTGTCATTCAGTACAAGCATGGTCCGGACCAGGAATGGAAAACCCTGGGTGAAAACACCCAGGGGATCGGATGGTACAATGCATCCGAACTCCTCCTTGAGCCCGGGGGCAGCCGTCAGGGATGGGGAATGGAGCACTTTGAACCGGACAGGGGATGGGTTACTGCCATGCATGACCTGGACGACCTGGCAGGACATCCCAATGTGCTTTTCAGGATAGCAATCGCCACCGCCGGGAGAGAAGCCATGGGGAACCAGGGCTTCGCCTTCGATGATGTACGCATCGCCGAACGTTCAAAATTGACGGTGATGGAACATTTCACCGATTATTCAGATGCTGGTTCCAGGGAGGCGGACCGTATTGTGGGCCGGCTGGGAAAGGAAATGAAGAAGGATGTGATCGATCTGCACTATCACCTGAGCGATCACGGGCTCGACCCCATGAATGCCATGAATCCCGGTCCTCCCTCTGCCAGGGCATTCCATTACGGAGTGTCGCAGGTCCCTTATTCGGTGCTGGATGGCGGGGCGGGCACCGGAATGCGCTTCACACTGGAGGATCTGCAGGCCGATGCCCCGGGGGACAGGGTCAGGCTGGCAACCCTGGAGGAGCCTGCATTTGAACTCGGCCTGGAGGTAGAGTGGGGGAATGAAGGGTTGGAGTCCCGCACAAGTGTTACCTGTGTAACGGACCAGTACGATTCATACGTTCAGCTCTACCTGGTGGTATTTGAAACAGCGGTGACCACGTATACCACCAGTGGCGGCGACATTGCTTTCCGGAACGTGGTGCTCGATATGCTTCCTGATCCGTCCGGG
This sequence comes from uncultured Bacteroides sp., assembly GCA_964575865.1. Taxonomy (GTDB): domain Bacteria; phylum Bacteroidota; class Bacteroidia; order Bacteroidales. The sequence continues at coordinate 20,912 of CAZNSZ010000034.1, forward strand.
ATCCTCCTCGGAGACCGGTGGAGGAATGGGAAAAATGTCCTGCAAACGGAATCCTGGACCTATCTTCCGCATGTGGAGGACCGGGAGGAGCTCGCAGTGGCAGCTTTCCTTCAGGACCGGACCAGCGGGCAGATCCTTCAGGCGGCGGTACAATACCGTGATCCCGCAGTGAACCTGCCGGAAGGAGAAGCGAAAACGCATCTGCTGAAGGTATATCCCAATCCGGCAGGTCCCCTTGCCCATATCTCACTCGGAAACGGCATCCCGGCCCCATCCAGGCTGCTGATTGTGGATATGGGAGGTAAAACGGTCCTTGACAGGGAAGTACCTGCAGGAACCGAGGTGGTTCTGCTGGACCTCCAGATGCTTGACCGGGGAGCCTATCTGATCAGGTGGACCGGTGAACGGGCATTGCTGGGGGTGACCAAGCTGTTGAAGACGCATTGATGACGGCCATCCCCTGCAGCGCCCGCCGTGATGCCTTTACTTCTTATCTTCTTTTTTCTCTTTTCCGCTCTTCTCCCCCTCCTTATTCTTCATATCAGCGAATTTTTCCACCAGGTCGGGCACCTGTTCCACCAGCGATGAAAGGGGGGATTTCTTATCCACCGGGATAAAGGTGATCTGATCCCCTTTGGCGGCCAGGAATCCCATGGGGACAATTCCCATGGCGGCACCTGCCCCTCCGCCGGAGCCCTGGTTCTTCTTTTTTGGATCCTCGCCCGATCCGGCGCCACTCCCAAATCCGGTTCCCACCTTGATCACGGGACGGCAGGTATATTCTCCCATTTTGAACTCTTCGCCCAGAATCGTTTCTGTGCTTGCGATTGTTTTTACATGTTCGGACACTTTGTCCAGCAATGCTTCAATGTTTACTTCCATGATTCGATCTTTTATTGTTAGAAAATGGTTTTTATTCTGTTCCGGACCACTGCCCACAAAAGGGCCCCCATCCGGACCCTCGCATCCAGCCGCAGGGCATTGTAGCCCTGGAAATTGATCCTCAGCTCCCTTCCTGATCCCCCCACCACTGAAAACAGGGGGAACAACCAGGCATTCAGCAGGAAATCATCGGTATCGATGTCCACTTCCAGTTGCCTGATCCTGATTGTCCGGAGGGCATCCCTGAACAGGGAGATCCCTCCCGAAGGCATCCTGAATCTCTTTTTCCGCTTCTCGCGTGCTTTTCCCTCCGTGCTTTTCTTTTTCCTGGCTGCAAAGGGATTGAAGCGGTATGGGACGAACAGGATCCATCCCCTCACGATCCAGGGACTCTCCGCAGTGACCAGTTCGGCCCGGAACATACCGGGAAGTGCGAAGAGGTACCGGTTGTGGTCCGTGTGGACAAACACCATGACGGGGACCACCAGGATCCAGAGGATCAGAAGGAGGAGCAATATGAGCAACAGGTACCAGACCATAAATCAAAGGTACCGCAATGCCGGGCAGCTGTCCATGCCATTTCGGCTGTCAGTCCGTTTTTATCGGTGAATGGTTCCTTTTGCTCGTCGAACCGGTTGGAATCGACAGATGGCCCCTCCGGCAAAGGTTTATCGGGGGCAGATGCGCAGCCGGGACCGGAGGACTTCAGGATAAAACCGGGCCGTGGTAGAACCATTAGGGTTCTGAATTGTTAGTCCTCGTGAAAAGGTGGACGGTATACCCGCCAGGATGAAACCTCAGATAATGAAATATCTCAAGCTGGTCATGATCCCCGCACTGCTTCTGCATGCGGCTATTGCCTGCCCGCAGGAGACCGTCACCGACAGCCTCAGTTCGGTGCTGGAGGACGTCCGGGAAGACACGGCAAAGGTCAATGTGCTCAATGAACTGGCCTACTCCACCTACAGGTCCGACCCCGGCCAGACCGTCGCATACGGGACAGAAGCCATATCCCTCGCCCAGAGGTCCGGTTACCAGGCCGGCCTGGCACAGGCCTACCGGAATACAGGACTGGGATATTACATGCAGGGAAATTTTACCGAGGCATTGCGGAACTGGGAACCTTCGCTCAGGCTGTTTGAATTGCTGAACAATGAGCAGGGCATCGCCAATATATTGAACAACAGGGGGGCCATCTATTTTTCACAGGGGATTTTCACCCTTGCCCTGGAGGATTACCTGCGGGCATTGCCCATTGCAGAAAGGCTGGGTGACAGCCTGAGAATGGGGACCCTGGAACTGAACATCGGTTCCATCTATTCGGAGCAGGTCTCCACCCGGGACTCTGCTGTGGGTTATTACCACCACGCACTGGAGATCGGGGAATCCATCGGCTACTTTGACCTGATCAGCATGGCCCACATCAACCTGGGGGAGCTTTATCTGGTGATGGAGAACTACGATTCTGCACAATACTATTTTGAAAAGTCACTCTCCATTGTCTCCGGTCAGATCGATATGGCCATTTCACTGAACTACCTGGGTACCATCGAAGCAGAAAGGGGCAATTTCGACAGGGCCATGAAGTATCACACGGATGCCATGAAACTGCTGGAGGAGGAGAACGCCCAATCGGAGATGGTCCGGGTGCTGCTGGCCATGGGAGCCACCTGTGAAAAGCAGGGGGAGGCCCGCCTGGCCATCGACAACTACATGAGGGCAGAAGAGCTGTCCAGGTCCATGGATCTCAACGAGGAGCTTTCCGATGCCTATGGCGGACTCTCGTCATCCTACGCCTCCCTGGGCGACTACCGGAGTGCTTTCAAATACCTTTCAATGAGGAACGTGATCGACAATGCCACCCTGATCAATGAAACACAGAAGAATATCAACCAGCTGGTGTTTACCTACCAGCTGAGTGACAAACAGAACGAAATCGAGCTGCTGGAGCGGCAGAGTCAGATCGAACAGCTGAAGGCACGCCGGCAGCGGGCCATCCTGATTGCCACCGGGGCATTCGGATTGTTGCTGCTCCTGATGGCCGTGGGGCTTTACAACCGCATGCAGTTTATCCGCCGGACCAACGAAATGATCCGGGAGCAGCGGGACGAGATTGAATCGCAGCGCAATGAGATCGAGCAGCAAAGGGATCAGATCCAGCATCAGCACGATATGGTATATGCCCAGAAGGAGCTGATCACAGACAGCATCAGTTACGCCCAGCGGATCCAGTCCGCACTGATCCCGCCTCCCACGGTCATGGATGGAATGATTTCGGATTACTTCATCCTGTTTAAACCGAAAGATATTGTCAGCGGGGACTTCTACTGGATCAAAGAGGTGCAGGACCACCTGGTGGTGGTCAGCGCTGATTGCACCGGACACGGGGTTCCCGGTGCCTTTATGAGCATGCTGGGGATTACCCTTCTGAATGACCTGATCGGGGACCGTTGCTACAACGCTCCCAGTGCGATCCTTGAGCAGCTGAGGAAAAAAATCAAGGAGATGCTCGTGCAGGAGGGCCAGTCGGATGAACAGAAGGACGGAATGGACATGGCACTGGTGGTCCTTGACCGGAAAAACAGGGAGCTGCATTATGCCGGGGCAAACAATCCCCTCTACATCATCCGGCAAAAAAGTACCGCAGGAGACCTTTCCGAGCGCACGCATTCGGTGCAGGAGAACGGTGAATTCAGCCTCTTTGAGGTGAAAGCTGACAAGCAGCCCATCGGGGTGCACTGGGAGGAGACTTCCTTCAGGAACCACTCCATCAAACTGGAGAAGAACGATGCGCTCTACCTCTTTTCCGACGGATTCATCGACCAGTTCGGGGGTGAACAGCGCAAAAAATTCAAGTCGCTCAATTTCAAAAAGTTGCTCTTATCCATTCAATCCGATCCCATGGGGCGCCAGAAGGAAATCCTGGAGAAGACCTTCGAAGAGTGGCGCGGGACCTATGAGCAGATAGACGATGTGAGCGTGATCGGGATCAGGGTCTGATCCCGTAGCAACTGCCCGGATTTTTTCAAAGGAATTCAGGATGGACATCCCATCGGGACGGTACCGTTACATCTGAACACAATCCCCTGGTGTAATACTTGTAAAATAAGACTTTTAGGTCTGATTTTTATGATTTCATTAACAATTGGTTAGGTGAAATTGTCGGAACTTGTACCTCCATTAATCCATTTTCATCCATGACCTTAACGCTACCCCGAATCAACAGAATTTTCCGACCTGTCATTCTCTCCATTCTGTTCGCTTCATTTATTCCCATGGGCCTGCAGGCCCAGAAGGGTCAGAATAACAAATTCGAAATCACCGTCAGTTGCGTGGAAGTGACTGCCAGTGGCAAGCTGGTGGCTTACTTCGGTTACGAGAACGGTGATCCTGAATCTTTTACGGTGAACCAGGAGAGCAGCCTGGTCACCCTCAACAACGGGCAATCCAAGAAATACGGCATTACTAGCTTTGAGCCGGGTGTGCACGAAAAGGCCTTCAGCCAGGAGTTCGATCCCCAGGAACGGGTCCAGTGGACCGTGATGCTGCCCAGCGGGAAACTGAAGACCACCGACGCAGACATCAACTCCAACCACTGCAGCGGGGTACTGGACATCATCCCCTATTATGAGCCCCCCGAAGGCGGAAAGGTGCTCAATGTGCGGATCACGGCCGAACTGATCTCGCTCTATAACTATTACGCAGCAGATCCGGCCGGTTTTGATGCAGTTTCACTGTTCATCTTCCAGTTCAGGATCCCCGGTGCTTCCGGATCCCCGGAGGTGATGATCAAGGTGGTGGCCGAGGAAGGAGAATACGCCTCCATGCTCTCCACGCTGAACTCCATGGGTTTTGAACTGCTTACCGGAAATTCGGAAACAGGGACCGCCACCGGCTGGTTCCCCATTCCCCGGCTGATGGATCTGAACGGGGTGAGTTCGCTGCGCCTGGGGAGCCCTGTTTATCCGGGAGTCTCCAACGGGTACATCGACCCGCAGATCGGAACGGTCACTACACAGGGTGACCGGGCCATCCGGGGTGACTTTGCCCGGCTGGGTTTTGGAGTGGACGGTACGGGGGTGAAGATCGGGGTGCTCTCCAACAGCTACGATACAAAAGGAAAGGCATCCACCGATGTGTCCAACGGGGACCTTCCGGGGACCGGTAATCCGAACGGTTACCTTACTGAGGTGGATGTGGTCATGGATGTGCCTTCCCAGTACGGGGTCCTCTCCGACGAGGGCCGGGCCATGCTCCACCTGATCCATGATGTGGCCCCCGGGGCCGAACTGGCGTTCCGGACCGGATACCTGGGCCAGGAGGACATGGCGCAGGGGATCCAGGACCTGATTGACGCAGAATGCGACATCATCGTGGAGGACCTCTCCTACCTGGACGAACCCTTCTTTGCAGACGGAATCATCTCACAGGCCATCGACAATGCGGCCGCACAGGGGATCACCTTTTTTTCCTCGGCCGGTAATTTCGGCCCCTGGTCCCTTACACAGCAATTCCTGCCGGGACCCAACATCAACAACATTGCAGGGAAGGAACACGACTGGTCCGGGACCGGTGATACAAAAGCTGCGGTGAGCCTCCAGCCGGGGGTGATCTATACGGCGGTCCTTCAGTGGGACGATGGTTCCGATCCGTCCATGCTGACCACCCAGACCGACATGGATTTCTTTTTCACCAACGAGGATGCCAGCGTGGTCCTTGGCTTCAACCACGACAACACCGGGCTGTTCCCCATCGAGGTGATCCCCTTCTACGTGGAAAAGGAGACCGTACTGGCCAACATGGTGGTTTCCATCGCCAGCGGTCCCAATGTGCCGGTCACCTTCAAGCTGGTGCTCTTCCGGGGCGGGGAGAAATTCACATTCCTGGAGTACGGGGGTCAGGGCACCTCCACCATTGTGGGGCATCCCAATGCAGCGGGGACCATCACCGTGGGAGCGGTCCGTTTCGACAAGAATCCCACCTACAGTGGTGCGGATGCCTATCCCGTACCCGAGATCATGTCCTTCTCCTCCGTGGGGGGGACACCCGTCAACGGGACCGTGCGCCTCAAGCCCGATATCACAGCGCCCAACGGCACCAATACCAACGTTGACCTGGGCAATGGCGACTGGCATGATGCAGACGGAAGCATCGTCGATCCGGATACCCAGTTCCCCAATTTCTTCGGGACTTCCGCAGCTTCGCCCCATGCGGCGGCTACCGCAGCCCTGATCATGGAGGCCTGGTCCAAATTCGAAGAGGGAAACCCGCTCACACCGGAGATGATAAGGTCCATGCTACAGTCAACGGCCATAGACATGTCGACCCCCGGACACGATTTTGTCAGCGGTTACGGGTTCATCCAGGCGCACGATGCCATCCTTTCCTTTGCCAACCCCATTCCCAGTGCTGAATTCATCCGGCTGCTGACCGAAGGAGTGGAGCCGGGGACCACCCTGGATCCCATTACTTTCGAACTGGTCGGGGACCATTTTACAGATGAGACACTGGTCCTTTTCCGTGGAGAGGTGCTGGACAACGAGATGGTAGAGTTTGTGGATGAGAACACCATTATAGTAAAAAACCTGTCATTCCTTGGGAATCCCGATTTCCAGGCACTGACCAACAGCATCTCCTCCAGCGGGCTGGACGGGGGCACCACGGATCCGGTATATTTCACCACCCCCATCAAACTGGATGTGATCATCTCGGCGGACGATCAGGTAAAGAAATTCGGAGAGGTCATGCCGGACTATACGGCCACCATCCAGGTGGTCACCGAAGATGACCAGATGATTTCTCTTGAGCAGGCAGTGACCAACGGACTGGTCACCCAGGCGGAGGCTGACCGGCTGTCCGGTCTCACGTATGAGGTGCCCGCCGCCCCGCTGAGCGGGACCGGGAACATCGTGATCAGACCCTCCCTGTCTCCCGAATATGATCCTGAAGCTCCTCAGAGCGAGCTGGATCTGGCCCTTTCTGAAAAATACAACCTTGTGCTTGACAACGGGACACTCTCCATAGAGAAGCTTGCTGTCAGCATCACTCCCGAGGATGTGGAGATCGTTTACGGACAGGCACTTCCCGAGGAAGGATTTTCCTTCATCTACACCATTGAGGATACGGACGTTGTTCTTGATGACGAGGCAGCGGTGCTCGCGGCCATCGAGACCGCCCACATGGCCTCCCTGAGCGGGGAGGTGGCCATCGTTGAGGGGATCACGGTGGTCAACGGCATCCCGCTGGTGAACGGCATTCCGCTGGTCAACGGCATCCCGCTGGTCAACGGAAGGGCCCTGGTGAACGGGGTGGAGGTCAGGGTCGAGTCAGATGAATCGGGAACCACCATGGTCTACATCGGCGGCGAACCGGTTGCCAGCGGCATTCCCCTGGTGAACGGGATCCCACTGGTCAATGGCATTCCCCTGGTGAACCTGACACAGATCGTGAATGGACGCGCACTGGTGAACGGCAACCAGCTGACCTTTGAGGATGGCCTGCTGACAGCGGTGAATGGAGCCCCGCTGGCCAATGGCATTCCGCTGGTCAACGGGATTCCCCTTGTCAACGGCCGGGCCCTGGTGAACGGGGTGGAGGTGGTTGTGGAAAACGGAGTGACCACCATCGGCGGGATCACCGTACAGGCCAATGAAACAACCGTCGTCAACGGCATCCCGCTGGTGAACGGCATCCCGCTGGTCAACACCCGTACCATCACCAACGGCCGGGCACTTGTGAACGGGGTGGAGATCCCCATTGAGAACGGCATCCCGCTGGTGAACGGTATCGCGCTGGTCAACGGCATCCCGCTGGTGAACGGCCGTGCCCTGGTAAATAACCTGGAGGTCACCGTCGTCAATGGGGAAATCACCGAGGTAAAACTGGACGGAGAGGTTGTCGAGAACGGTACGGCACTGGTCAACGGGGTGGCCCTGGTGAACGGCATCCCGCTGGTGAACGGACGTGCCCTTGTGAACGGACGCGCCCTGGTCAACGGGGTGGCCCTGGTGAACGAATACGGGAACGGCGGCGAGGTGGTAGGGCTGGAGGATGTGAGCCTCATGGCCAGCTCCGCAGCCCTTACCAACGGTCGTGCCCTGGTCAATGGCCGCGCACTGGTCAATGGACTGGAGGGGATCGACGGGGAATCCCTCAACATTGCCAAAGGGACTACCGATGCCAACGGCACGGTGGTTTTCGGCAGTGCACCTTTGATCAACGGGGTGGCCCTGGTGAACGGGCGTGCCCTGGTGAACGGACGGGCCCTGGTCAACGGGATCCCACTGGTCAACGGGATCCCCCTGGTGAACAGCTCCAATGTGAACGACGAATCCAACCTGAATGCCCTGGTGATGTTCGATGCGACCCAGTTCGGGCAGGAGGAGGAGACCACCGTTGAGGGGACCGTTTCCCCGACCAGCTACATCACCGGAACCACGGTGGGGCAGCACTGGATCGGCCCGGGCACGGCCCTGAGCAACGACATTGATCCCACCTACGGGCTCGGCACACTGACGGTCCTGCCGGCCGAAATTTCAGTGACCGCGGTGGATCAGCAAAAGACTTACGGGGAAGAAGATCCCTCACTGACCTACCTGGCAGCCGAGCTGCTGAGCCAGGAGGATTCATGGGAAGGCTCCCTGTACCGCGAACCGGGAGAAAATGCAGGATCCTATGCCATCACCCAGGGGACCCTGAACGCTGGCAGCAACTATGTGATCGATTTCACCGGGGGTACACTGACCATTGATCCGGCCACCCTGACCATTACTGCCTCTGCAGAGAACAAGGTGTATGACGGAACGCGGGAGGCGGTGGTCACCCTGTCGGATAACCGGCTTGCCGGGGATGAGCTGAACTTCACCTATGTGTCTGCCCTGTTCGATGACAAGAATGCGGGGACCGGAAAGACGGTCACCGTCTCAGGAATCGCATTGGAAGGTGCGGATGCCGGCAATTATTCCGCCAATGCAAGCGCAACGGCCACGGCAGACATTTCGGCCAGGGAGCTGGTGATCGGTATCACGGCAGAGGGAAAGGTATATGACGGAAACACTGCTGCTGTTACGGAAGCGTTTATTGCCAGCGGACTGGTGGATGCGGACGATTTATCTGTGAGCTCTGCAAACGGAGTATTTGAAAGCAAGGAGGCAGGTACCGGTAGGAAGGTGACAGCAGAGGTGTCCACCTCGGGTTCAGATGCCGTCAACTATGCAGCGAATGCAAGTGCGGAAACCACTGCTGATATTACTGCCAGGGAACTGGTGATCGGGATCACGGCACAGAATAAGGTCTATGACGGGACCGCCTCAGTCGCCACGGCTGCATTCATCGCAGGTGGACTGGTGGAAGGAGACCAGGTGTCGGTAAGTTCCGCCAACGGAATGTTCGATAACAAGCTGGTGGGTACCGGAAAGCCGGTTACAGCCGAGGTATCCGCTTCGGGTTCGGATGCCGGCAACTATGCAGCGAATACAGGTGCCGAAACCACTGCTGATATTACTGCCAGAGAACTGGTGATCGAGATATCAGCTGAGGACAAGGTCTATGACGGAACCGCCTTTGCGGTCACCTCAGCCGAGATCCTGAGCGGCC
>CAZNSZ010000034.1:30488-43669 GCA_964575865.1 uncultured Bacteroides sp.
AAGGTCTATGACGGAACCGCCTTTGCGGTCACCTCAGCCGAGATCCTGAGCGGCCTTGTCGCCGGGGACAATGTGACCGCTGCATCAGCCAACGGGCTGTTTGAGGATAAAAACGTTGGAAGCGATAAGCATGTGACTGCAGATGTGTCTTTCTCGGGTGGCGATGCCGGCAACTATGTGGCCAACATGATCGCCAAAACAACCGCTTCCATCTTTGTGAGGGAGGCCACCGTTTCGCTGGAGGAACCCTTCTATTACATCAGGGAGATGGAACCTTTACCGGTGTTCATCGCTGTATTTGATGACCTGGTGTCCGGTGATGCGGTCAATGTCACCTACACGGTGCTGAGGGACGGGGACAATGTACCCTACGACCAGGGTTCGGATGAGTCGGCCGGCAGCTATGCGGTGACCCCGGTGGCGTCGGACGGGAACTATCTTTTCACGGCCGTGGGCAGCATCCTTCATGTGAACCCGGATGGAGGCCGCGCGGTCAGACCGGTGTTGAATTGTATCGAGGAACTGGCTCCAGGGTATTATGTGGCCAACTTTGAATACCAGAATCCGAACGATGAGGTGATCTTTATACCGGTCGGACCCGATAACCTGCTGACAGGAACAGGGATCGACTGGGACAATTCCGATCCCCAGCCCACCATGTTCCTTCCCGGAGGAGGCACATTCAGGGTCTTCTTTGATGGTTCAGAGTTGCGGTGGTTCCTGTCAAGCCAGGATAAAAACAAGGTAGTCTCCAATGCGGCCAACGCCAATTCCAACTCCACCAAGTGTGGCGGCGGGACCAAGGCAGCTGCGGTTTCAACTTCCGCCGGGGAGATCCTTGCCGCGGACCCTGAATTAAAGGCCTACCCGAACCCTGTGGCCGATAAGCTCTACCTGACCATGGAGCACATTGACCGGTTCGAGATGATCCTGCTGTACGACCTGTCAGGAAAGAGTTATCACATCACCACCACGGTGAACAGGTCCGATCTGCTGGAGGTCGACGTTGCCTCCCTGCCTGCAGGTCCCTATTACATCAGGGTGGTGCTGGAGGATACCTCCATGGTGGTTCCGGTCATCAAACGGTAGCCGGAGAGGCCAACCGCCGAATCTCATTTCATGGTTGAGGAGGAGGTCGTCTGAATCTGTTTTCAGGCGACCTCCTTTTCTTTCATGCCGGCTTTTCACTATCTTGAAAACAAAACATAGCAGCAGAATATGAAAAGACAAGGTAGGAAACTGGCGATCCTGGGAACGCTGTGGCTCTGTCTGCAGGGAGTCCATGCGGAGGACGGATACAGGCTCTGGCTTCGTTATGAACCGGTTATTGACCAGAACAGCCTGGAATTGGTCTCCGGAATACTGGGAACCATTTCGGTGCCGGGGAATTCCACCACCTGGGAGGCCATCCGGCAGGAACTGCTGCTGGCGGCTGAAGGAATGCTGGGCAATGAACCTGTTTTTGTGGAAGAATTCACCGGCGGGGTGAATCTGGTCATCGGCACCCCCGCCACCTCCCCACTGATATCGGAGGGGAACTTCACAGCGGAACTCGGGTCACTGGGCGAAGAAGGGTATCTCATCGAGCGGATCGGCCATCAGGGAAGGAGCATCGTGGCGGTGGCCGCCAACCAGCCTGCCGGGGCCCTTTACGGCACTTTTCACCTGTTGCGTGTCCTTCAGTCCGGTGCTGACCTGTCAGTACTGCCCCTCCGTTCTGCTCCACGTATCGACAGGCGGATTCTGAACCACTGGGACAACCTGGACCGTACGGTGGAGAGGGGATATGCCGGGTTTTCCATCTGGAACTGGCACAAGCTTCCGGACTTTATCGATCCACGTTACCGCGATTATGCCAGGGCCAATGCTTCCATCGGGATCAACGGAAGCGTGGTGACCAATGTGAATGCCAATTCCCTGGTCCTTTCGGAAAGGTACATAGAAAAGGTGGCCGCGCTTGCAGATGTGTTCAGGCCGTACGGGATAAAGATTTACCTTACTGCCAGGTTCAATGCCCCCATGGAACTGGGCGGTCTCCCCACGGCCGATCCGCTGGATCCCTATGTGAGGCAGTGGTGGAAGAGCAAGGTGGCCGAACTTTACACGGCGGTTCCAGATTTCGGTGGATTTCTGGTGAAGGCCAACTCCGAAGGACAGCCGGGGCCACAGAACTACGGCCGAACCCATGCCGACGGGGCCAATATGCTGGCTGAAGCCCTGGCGCCATACGGCGGGATCGTCATGTGGCGGGCATTTGTCTACAGTGCAGAGATCGAGGAGGACAGGGCCAAACAGGCCTTCAATGAATTCGTTCCCCTTGATGGGGATTTCCGTGACAACGTGATGGTCCAGGTGAAGAACGGCCCCATCGACTTCCAGCCCAGGGAACCTTTCCATCCCCTGTTCGGCGCCATGAACCAGACCCCCCTGGCCATGGAATTCCAGATCACCCAGGAATACCTGGGACAGGCCACCCAGCTGGTATACCTGGCCCCGATGTACGGGGAATGCCTTAAAGAGGATACCTACAGGCCCGGACCGGGTTCCACTGTGGCCCGGGTGGTCGACGGAAACGCCTACGGGCAGGAACTCACTGCCATGGCCGGCGTATCCAACATCGGCACCGATTTTAACTGGACCGGGCATCTGTTCGGGCAGGCCAACTGGTATGCGTTCGGCAGGCTGGCATGGGACCATGCCCTGACTCCGGAGCAGATTGCAGATGAATGGATCCGCCTGACCTTCGGGAAGGATCCGGAAATACTGAGCACAATCAGCGGGATCATGATGGCATCCCACCAGGCGGCTGTCAACTATATGACCCCTTTGGGCCTGCATCACATCATGGGGCGGGGGCACCATTACGGACCTGGACCCTGGGTGACCGGGGGGAGGCCCGACTGGACCTCGGTATACTATCACCGGGCGGACAGCCTGGGCATCGGGTTCGACCGGACCGCCTCGGGCAGCGATGCACTGGAGCAGTACGCACCTGAGGTCCGGGAGAAATACGGGGATCCGGAAACCTGCCCGGAGGAATTCCTGCTGTGGTTCCACCACCTGCCATGGGACCATCCCATGCGTTCCGGAAGGTCACTCTGGGAAGAACTCTGCCACCGGTATGACAATGGAGTGCAGACTGTGGAATGGATGGCGGAGGAATGGGAAGCCCTTAAAGACGTGGTGGACCGGCAGCGGCACCGGGAAGTGGCCTCCCTTCTGACCATCCAGCTAAAGGAAGCCAGGTGGTGGAGGAATGCGTGCCTGCTCTATTTTCAGCAATACTCCCGGAGGCCCTTCCCCCAGGGAATAGAACAACCTGAAGGAGACCTTGAGGAATACAGAAAGATGCAGTTCCCCTATGCCCCGGGGATCAGGCCGTCCTGGTAGCGGCGACCGGTGCGGACATCTGTTGACCAGTGTTGATCATACCGAATCCGTATCCGCACCCGTTTATTCCGTGATCTGGATCCCCTCGGGAAGGTCCTGTGTGAGCTGCTGGTGCAGGATATAATCCATCAGGGAGGTATTCCGCAGGAAATAGTCATGTCCGAGCGCCGGCAGGTCCTGCCAGCTGATAAGGTTGGTCACATCCCACACCGCAATATCATCAGGGAGCCTTGTCCGGTAGGTGGGCCCGACCCTCCCCAGCCTTCCTTCAAGGTTCATGACCTGTGACAGCGTCAGCGGACCGTCCCTCCGGTTGACCAGGACCAGCACCGATTCGGTCATCTCCAGCATGCCATGAAATCCCTCCCCCTTATCAAAAGAATTCGCCGAAGCATCGCTTCCGATCAGGATGATCCTGTCATATACGGGTACCAGGGGGATCCCCTGGTACTCCCGTTTGATCAGGTACCGTTTCAGGAGTTCGTTTCCCATGGAGGTACAAACCAGCTTGATGGAGATGTCTTTCGGATGGGTGGCCCAGAATGCCGAATCGGCCCAGAAGGATTCCAGCATGTGCTGGAATATGGCAAAATCATTGGAGGAACGGTCCGCCGCACGCTGGCCCCGGTAATAGAGCGGCCCGATGGATTCGCTGCTCCAGGCGAATGTAATGAATGCGGAATTTTTCAGGCTGTCGGCATATCCCCGCTGTACCCTGAACATCCAGTCATGCAATTGTTTGTCAAATGTCTTGGCATGCCCGGGAATGATGAAAACGAAGTTATATATCCCGTTCTCAATACGCAGGTCCTGGTAGACCTGGTAAAAGAAGTTATTATCCACCGGCGCGGTCGGGAATTTCTTCCTGCTGGTGGTTTTGGTGGCCAGGTATTTGGGGATGACCGAATCGGCCTCATAATCATAGCGGCAGAAATAGAGGTTCTTTGTCTGACGGATATATCTGTTTTTAAAGGAGGTCAACTCCCCCTCCCCATTGAGAACCGGTTTCCGGTTGGTAAAAAAGATGCCGAATTCTTTGAAAGTGGCAGTGTGAGATGTATCCAGCCAGCGGGTTTCAATCTGAGCCTCGCTTCGCACCCCGGCTGCAAGAAGGAGCACCCCAAGGTACCAGGTCATTCTTCTCGTGAAAACACGTTTTGATCCATTCAGATCCATGCACGCAAATTAAAAAAAAAGGAGGCCAATGCAAACTGCATCATGCCCCCATATTGAATAACTGCCATTCCGGCGATTCGCCTGTCAGAATTTGGCTCTAAAAGTTTTTACAGGCAAATGGGATGGGTTGTTATCGTTCAATCTAAAAATCGATATGAATGCCGGCATTCAGAACAAAGGCTGAGTGCTTGGAACTGTGCGCATCATCGGTAAAGTAATCGGTGAGCGCAAATTCATACCCGGCTTCAACGAAAAAGAAAAAGATATCCACTCCAAGTCCTGCGTCCACCATAAAGTGGGCATTTTTAATATCGTCCTTGGAGATCTGGTCCTCCCCTTTTTTTACTTTACCGGCTATGGAGACTGCCGGCCCGGCAAAAAGCCGGAGCGCCAGGGGGCCGCTTTCGTGTCCCAGCAGGTGGTAGCCCAGATGGACCGGGATCTTCACGAAGTTCTGGGAGAAATCGATGTTGTCCACCGTGGTGGTTGTGACTTCCCTGGAACTGCGGACGAACTGAACCCCGGGTTCCACATAGAATTTGTCCCCTATCAGCACACCAACCCCGAATTGATAGCCGGCCTTGGCCTTCCAGTCGGTGTCGGTGGGGTGCTTGGAGAGCTGTGCGAAGTTGGTGCCTCCGAAGGCTTTGATCTCAAACTGCCCGTAAGCCATGGTGGCCATGGCGAGCAGACCTGCAAATAACAATAGTTGTTTTTTCATTTTTTTTTTGGTTTTTATTTGGTCAAATTCTTTCAATCCAAGGCAACTGACAGAACCGTAACAGTCATCTTTATGCGGTCTATCCTTACGCTTCTGGCATTTGGAGTGCAAAGATACTCCCGTTCATCCCGATGAAGTTTAGAGGATCAACCAATAATTTGCTCGTTTCGTGAAATCATGTTAAACCCTGGTCCGGACGGATCTTGAAATCGAAAACAAGGAAGACCGCAAATCAGGCTAAATGCCTTCTGAAACCTCTTGTTATATCGGTCAGATGATATTACCTTCGATAACGGGATGCGCTCAATGGGATGAACAGGGATATTGGGAAAAACAGCATACTGAGGTATTATCCTGGCACCATTCTCATCACCATTTTGATGTGGAGCGGGTCACTATTGGCCCAGGTGAATCACTACCGGTTTGAGCACCTGACCATAGAAGACGGTCTTTCACAAAGCCTTGTATATGCGATTGCTCAGGACCACGACGGATTTGTCTGGGTGGGAACAAGCGACGGCCTGAACCGGTATGACGGGTATGGTTTTAGAATCTATAACCATCGCCTGGGGGATTCACTGTCCTTGTCCGGGAACCAGATACAGTCACTGTACGTAGATTCAAACGGCAACTTATGGGCGGGAGCCGGAGGAGTGAACCTGTATGACCGGCAGAGGGACTCCTTTATTCGCGTTGTCACTGCGGAGCATATGGGCCTGGGATCGATGAACCTTGAGGTCGAAGACTTTGCAGAGGACTCCTGCGGCAGGTTGTGGTTCTACATCAGGAATTCAGGGCTCTACCTGCTTGATTTTTCTGATGCGCAATGGGAGGGAATGCAGCTCCGGGATGTGGGGGGAAATATGAGGCTGGTCGGCCCTTACCGGGCACCGGAAAGCCTCTCAGGGAATAGTCCGGGGAACGGGGTATGCCACCTGGAAACCGTCGGCAATGCGCTCCTGATTTCATTGGGGGATGGGCTGGTGGTATTGGGACCATCGGAAGATGCTGAAGTGCCTGATCCCCAAAAACCGGATTTCGAGATTCTCTCCTTCAATGTGATGGATGAGTATGATAGTTTCCACGACATCCTGGTGGACAAGGATGATTGTGTCTGGATCGGCATCCAGTCAGGGCTGATACAGGTGAAGGACCACACCCGTCCGGACGCACATGCTTACTATCCATTCCCTCTGGATCACTTCTCCAACCGGTCGATGTCCAATCCCCGTTCCATGGCAATGGATCAGAACGGACAAATCTGGATCGCCACCTACGAAGGAGTATTGCTGTTTGATACCAGGGCAAATACATATCAACATGTCCGCTATGAAGCCGAAGATCCGGAAGGGCTCACCTATCCAAGCATTACCAGTGTATTTGTGGACCGCGGAAATATCGTATGGCTGGGAACGGCCGGAATGGGTTTGAATAACTTCTCCTATGACCGGGATCCATTTGAACACTACCTGGGGAGGCAAAGGGTGAACATGATATACAGCGTTCATAATTTGCTCACCGACCGGGACGGGGATATCTGGTTCACAGCTTCAGGTTCGCTGTTTCATTTCGAAAGGAAGACTGAAAAGGTGAGTATGGCTACCCTGCCTGCCCTGGGAGAGGAGTGCCAGATCGCCCACATGATCAAAGACTCTGCAGGGATATTCTGGCTATCGAATATCAGCACGCTGATCCGGTTAGACCCGGAAACCGGATCAGGAACTGTTATCCCCGTCATGGAGCGAAGCAGGGGCAGTTTTTTTCCTTATGATTCCACACATGCCATACTTAGCGGGCCGTCAGGAGAACTCTGGTTGTGCAATACCCGCTCTTTGCGGCGTTTTGACCGGCGATCCGGTATTTTTGAACATTATTCGCTTCCGGCGCTTCCTATCGAAAGGGTCAATGCCCTGTATCAAGGCGACCCTGGCGCCTTCTGGATAGCAACCCAGAACGGTTTGCTTCATTTCAACGCATCAACAGGATCGTGGCGCTGGTACAATCCTGAATCGGGAGGTGCGGCATCGTTCCCATATCGACACCTGACCTCCCTGTTGCCTGATCCGGAGAGACCGGACCGTTATCTCTGGATAGGGACGGGGGGCGACGGCCTGGTCCGGTTCGATCTGATGAACGGGACATACAAAGGCTTTTCCATGGATGATGGATTGCCCAACAACTTCATTTACGGAATACTGGCAGATGATTCGTGCAAGCTCTGGATGAGTACCAACCACGGCCTGTCATGTTTTGATCCCCTTACCGGCTCTTTCAGTAATTACGATCAGTCCCATGGATTGCAGAGCAACGAGTTCAATTACCGCTCCTATCACAGAAGTCCGGACGGCGAAATGATCTTTGGCGGAATCAATGGTATCACAGCTTTTTACCCAAACCAGATCACAGTCAATCAACATCTCCCGAAGATGGTATTGACCGGCATGCAGCTTTCGTATGAAGCTGTTGTGCCGGGGACCAGAGATTCTCCCCTTACCGGCAGCATTGGGACAACCCGTCAGGTCAGGCTGAAACACAACCAGCGCACTTTTGCTTTTGAGTTTGCGGCACTGGAATTTACCGATGCTGACAGGAATCTTTACCGGTACATGTTGGATGGATTTGATGAAGATTGGATCGAAGCGGGTACCAACAACATGGCTTTCTATACCAATATCCCTGCCGGAAAGTATACATTCAGGGTCGTTGGATCAAACAACGACGGCGTTTTCAATCCGGAAGGCGCATCAATGGAAGTAATCATTGAGAGGCATCCATGGGTGAAATGGTATGCTTTTATTGCATATCTCTCCGTTCTTGTGTTGATCATCTATTTCATGCACAGGACGCTATCAGAAAAAAGAGCGGCACGGGCAGAGGTTCACCGGAAAGAGGAGGAAGCAAGAAGATTAAGCGAACTGGATCAGTTCAAATCCCGCTTCTTTGCCAATATATCACATGAATTCAGAACACCGATCAGCCTTATTCAGGGATATCTCGACGACCTGCTGAACGAAACAAAAAGAAAAGACCTTCGAAGCATCCTCAAATCCGCTAAGCGAAATTCCAGTGAGCTTCTTCAGCTTATCGATCAGTTACTCGATCTGGCCAGGCTGGAGTCGAACAGCCTGAAAATTCAGCCTGAAATACTGGACCTTGTCCCTTTTCTGAGAACAATTGCCGGTGAATTCAGATCCTCCGCCCTGCGACAGGGCCTGGAACTCAATTTCCATTCAGACCGGGAGTCAGTGATCGCTCAGTTTGATCCGGCTGTGATGCAGAAGATTGTCAGCAACCTGGTGTCCAATGCCATAAAGTTCACCCCATCCGGTGGCACCGTACGGATCGCTCTGGAAATTTCAGCAAAGAGGGGTCCGGATCAAGGAGGGTGCACCCCGGGTGTTCTGTGCATCAGTGTTTCGGATACCGGAATCGGGATCCCCGAAGAAGAAATTGAGCATATTTTCAACAGATTCTATCAGGTGGGGGATGACCGGGACATGACCGCCAAAGGATTCGGTCTCGGCCTGGGAATGGTTCGTGAGTTAGCTGAACTTCAGGGAGGTAAAGTTATGGTAAAAAGCGATCCGGGTAAAGGCTCCACGTTTACGGTAACCCTTCCGGCGTTGCAGAGGCTGGAAGATGTTACACGCACTCCTCCTTCCGGTTCCTATACCGGGACCGATCCAGAACATGAGGCGGGGGACGCCATGGAACAGGATCTGGCATTTCCAAGAAAGACAGGGCAATTGACCTCCCCGGTTTCAGGATCAATACTCGTTATCGAGGACCATGCTGAACTTCGCGAATATATTCAGCTGATCCTGCAAAATGAATACAATGTCATTATGGCGTCCGATGGGAGGGAGGGACTGCTGGCAGCCAGGGAGAATCTGCCGGATCTGGTTATCTCTGATATAAGGATGCCTTATATGGACGGCTTTGATCTGATCCGGCAACTGATGAATGATGAGGTAACATCCCATATCCCCGTTATCATCCTTACGGCCAAGGCTGAGACTGATTCACGTTTGAAGGGATTGGAACTGGGCGCCGAGGACTACCTGGTAAAGCCCTTCAAAAAGGAAGAGCTTCTTGCAAGGGTACGCAACATATTGAAAAAAAGAACGGAACTTCAGCAGAGATATGCCGACATGATCAAGGGGAAAGCCCCGGATGATTCCCTAAGTTCACCCGATCAAAAATTTCTGCTGAAAGTAAAGAAGCTCCTCGATGAGAACCTGAGCGACGAGCAATTCGGGGTGGAGCAGCTTGCTGAAGCCCTGCACCTGAGCACTTCCAACCTCTACAGGAAACTGAAGTCACTCACCAACCTGTCTGCCATACAACTAATTCATCAGGCTCGCCTGGAAGAATCTGTCCGCCTTCTGAAAAAAGGCCATAGCATCGGGGAGGTGGCCAGTCTGGTCGGATTCCAGAACCTTTCTTCATTCAGCAACTTCTTTAAAAAAGAGTATGGGGTCTCACCCAGGGAATTTGTAAAGTAGGGCATGCCTCTTCCATAAAACCAACGGGCTGTCCTTCTGCTTGCGAGTTTACTTGCCTGGAAATGAGGTTGATATTCAGTGCTTTTTTTAATTGGTGAGTGCCTGTATTTCCAGGATGGCACGTTCGATGATGGCATCGCTGGCAGTATCCTCCGGGTTGTAAATCACCGGGATATCGGGTTCAATGCCATTGTCAGTGGGACGTTCCTTGTAATCAACCAGGTTGCTGGTGGAGAGGGTATAGATCCAGCCATTGGCCAGATACCCTTCGATGATCTCGCCGGTTCCCCCGCCGCTGATCTGACCCACCGTGGTCACATGCTCCAGCGGGGACATCATCACCGGGAAGATGGAGCCGGTGCTGAAGGAGATCCGGTCATGAAGGATCATCACCGGTTTGGTGAAGGTAAAGGGGCTCCCCGAGGGTGTGATCTTCATCTCGCTGGCGACATAATCATCCGGGCCTGGTCCGTTCTTGATATAATTGGTTGCAAAGACATATTCCCTGTCGGAAAAGAAAGAGACCAGCCTGGCACCGAACTCGATGAAGCCCCCGAAATTTCCCCTGAGCTCAATGATCATTCCTTTGGCATCCTTCAGGTATTCCATCATCTTTTCGATGTCCTGGTTTGAAGGGGAAAGGTTGAATGAGATGATCACCATATACCCGATCTCCGGATCCTGCGGCAGGTACCCATACTTGATATCAAAAAAGGATTCCTCCGTTGTAAGCACCTGCATGTCGGGATTGGCCTCCTCGCCGTAGTAATACTGTCCTGTCAGACCACTGTTGTTGGAAATAGGATAACCCTCATACCAGGGATACCCTCCGAAGGCCGGGACGTTTTGCAATCCCTTCCCTGTCAGGGACGTGTGTCCCTCTTTCATGCGCATGGCAATGGTCCGCATGTAATCATAGAGCTCCTGCTCGCTCAATTCGGGTGTAATGAACGGCCGGATCGAATCGGACAGGGCCACCAGGTCCACCCCTTTGACCTCGGAAAGGGCATATTTGGTGGTAACGATCCCCACGTACTCCTCAAAAATGCTGAGGTTATCCATACCAGGCCGGGGATGCATGGCGATCTTTTCGCATGAGGAGAAGAGGGTTGTGGCGGAGAGGGAAAATATGATAATCCGGATGAGTTTCATGTATCAGGGACAATGGTTTAATTGGGTTTGCTGATGAAATGGTAACGGAAGGCAAGGGTATGTTCAGCTGTGGTAAGGGGATAGCCCTTCTGGTCGGCGAAGGACCGCATGCTCCAGATGTAGGCCGCGCTCAACCTTCTTTTAAAAAAGGCTTCGATATGTGTCCTCATTGTAAACTGCTTCCCGACCGGTTTGGGATCATAGTTTTTAAAATTCCAGGGTTGCCGGATATTCATGTCCGTATAACTGGCCTTCCCGTCATCAATCACTTTCTGTTCCAGGTTGGCGGTAAAGCTGGGGGCATATTTCATGAAGCTGATCAGGCCCAGGTCCCCCCCGAATTCGAAGCTCCAGTTCTTCCCGGCGGAATAGAGGTACTTTGCAGACAGGTATACATCGGTGGAATTGAGAAAAAAGTTCTCGTTGTTGTGCAGGCCCCCGGTATTGCGGGTCATGAAATCGATCAGGTCCAGGGTACCTCCCAGGTAAAGGTTTTCTGTGACCCCGTGCAGGTACCCAGCCCGGATGTTCAATCCAATGGAGCTGATGGAAGTGTCCCCGGCATTGGGCTGCGGGGTTATAAACAGGAAACCGTCGGCACGCGCCAGCACATAGGAACGGTCTGTCACGAACCTGAATCCCAGTTCCAGGTCGGGGGAGAAGGAGGTAATCTGAAGGTCAGAAAAACGGGCATCCTGAAAGGCATGGTACATGGGGCCCAGCCCCACGTAAAACCGGGTGGACTGGGACCGGGCAGTGATTCCCATACCCATGATCAGGGTTGCAGTAGCCAGTACCCGGATGGGTGAAATATTAGTACGAGGTGCAGTGAACATCAAATCCTTTTTTGGTCACTGTACAACATGAACAGGAATTTTTTGTTCAACCCCGAAAAAAAAAGCCAACAAATGAACTCCGGAACAGGATCAGAACGTGAATCCGAGGCTGGTGTACCAGATGGGATTCCATACATCGGTCCTGGATCCAAGGAAGACCGAGAGGGGGCCGATGGGCGTCCGGTAGGTGAAGCCCGCCCCCACGCCCAGGTAGTAGTGGTCCCGGTCGTAGGAGATGATCTCGTCCAGAAAGGTGGAGATATCGTCAGAGAAGAACATCAAGTTCCCAAGAACGGAGGCATACAGTTTGGGAATGGGTTCGAACTGGAGGGCAATTTTCTCCTTGATGAAGTTCCCTGCCAGCTCCTCGTTGAGGTGCAGTCCCACAAACGGGACTTGCTCATGCCTCAGGTTATACCGGTATCCCCCCAGATAGAAATTATCGATGAAAGGCTTATCATTGGAAGAAAGTCCGGCAGAGAATGCGAGGTTCAGGGATATCCGGTTGCCCAGGCGGAAGTAGCTCTCATACAAGCCATTCAATCTCCAGTAGGGTTCCATGGTCTCCGATACCCGGTCGTCCAGGTCACCGAGGCTGTCCGGCCAGCTGAACCGGGTAACGTATTCTGTCTGAAAGGCCTGTTTGAATTCCAGGTGGACGGCCATTCCCCGGGTGGGATACAGGAAATGGTCAAAGGTATTCAAACTGTAGCCGGCAGTGAGTTCGGGACCCCTGAAGATAAACTGGTCGATAAAGGCCAGTTCCGGGCGCACCTCCTTCAGGTTCTTCTCCAGCTTCAGCCTCGAGTAACGGTAGTAAAACTCAAGACCCACCTGGTGGTTGGTAGCGATGGTCTGATACAGGGCGATACCGCTTTTGGAATAGGTGCGCAGCAGGTCCCCGATGTCCACACTGTTTTCCGAAAAGAGGGGGATGATGGCCCGTTCTCCTTCGGCAAAGGCCGAAGCAATGAAAGCCCTTTTCTTCCCCAGGTGGAAATCGTAGTAGCCCTTGACCTGGGGACTTCCACTGAAATCTGCAGTAATGCTGGCCCGTGAACCGTCCACCAGCGAATTCAGGTTGGTATAGTTCAGGATCAGCCCGGGTCCGTAAAAGTTGTCATAATGTAAGGCCGCGTTGAGGGAGGATGCCGGCTTTTCCTTGATCCTGAACACCAGCCGGTATCCTTCATCCACCGTTTCGAACGCATAGTCGATCCGGTCAAAGAAGAGGGTGCCGAACAACCGGTCGATGCCCCCGTTCAGCTGGTCCGGGCTGAGCCAGCGTCCCTCCTCCAGCTCTGACTTTTCAATGATGAATCGGGTCATTGAAGGGGTGGCATTCTCCACCAGAATCTCGGTGATGAACAGAGAATCGTTGGCAGAGAGTTTTCGGACCGG
>CAZNSZ010000035.1:0-42911 GCA_964575865.1 uncultured Bacteroides sp.
ATGTTAATAAGATGTCAAACAGTTGTGATACTTTGAAATTACAAAGATAGGGCCTGATTTTTTAAAACAATATGAACGTCCTAATATCATCATTAAAGATATTTTTAGATAGAATTAAATAATAATAATGTCATGGGGGTTGTTGATAAAACAGAGGTGAGGGAAAAGGGGTTCATAGACCGGGAGGTGGATCCCTCCGTCAACCTGGTGGAAGAGATCGGGCGTATGCGGAAGGAAAAGAACGCAGTGATACTGGCTCACTTTTACCAGGACGGAGAGATTCAGGATATTGCTGATTTTGTGGGGGATAGTCTGGGATTATCCCAGCAGGCGGCTGAAACGAAGGCGGATATCATTCTTTTTGCCGGGGTCCATTTCATGGCGGAAACTGCAAAAATTCTGGCCCCTGAAAAGAAGGTTCTGATTCCCGATACGGGAGCCGGATGTTCACTGGCCGATTCGTGTCCCCCGGCGGAGTTTGCGGCCTTCAGGGATCAGTATCCGGATCATACTGTCATCTCCTATGTGAATACCACCGCAGAGATCAAGGCGCTCACGGATATCATCTGTACATCCACCAATGCGCTGGAGATCGTCAGAAGCCTTCCCGAAGATGAAAAGATCATTTTCGCTCCGGACAGGAACCTGGGCAATTATATCCAGAGAGTGACCGGCAGGGAGATGGTGGTGTGGGACGGAGCATGTCATGTACATGAGGAATTCAGCCTGGAACGGATACTGGAACTGAAAAAAGAGCATCCGGATGCCCAGCTCATTGCACATCCCGAATGTGAAAAACCCATCCTGCTTGTGGCCGATCACATCGGATCCACCACTTCGCTGCTTCAATACACCATCAGGGACAAAGGAAAAAAATATATTGTGGCCACAGAATCGGGGATCCTGCACCAGATGAGGAAGGCAAATCCCGGGAAGGAGTTTATCCCGGCCCCTCCGAAGGATTCAACCTGTGCGTGTTCAGATTGTAATTTCATGAAAATGATTACATTGAAAAAGATTTACAACACGCTGAAGTACGAGATGCCCGAGGTGTGTTTGGAACAGAATTTGATGGATAAGGCCAGGGGATCCATTGTCAGAATGCTGGAAATATCAAAGGCGTTGAATTTGTGACGGGATGAGAAGGATCAGGGAAACCTACAGGGGAATTGTTGCGGCACTTCTTTGCCTCATGATGGTTCCGCTTTCGCGGGGTCAGGAAGAGAGCGGGTCGGGTCGTTTTGAACAGTATTTCTATCCCAACGGTCAGGTTTCCAGCGAGGGGATCATGAGGGACGGAAAACCGGACGGATACTGGAAGACCTACTATGTGACCGGGGTGATCAAATCGGAAGGAAAAAGAACCAATTTTCTTCTGGACAGCACCTGGAATTTTTATAACCAGTCCGGTGAACTGACCCAGCAGATCAATTACAAAATCGGAGAGAAAAGCGGGTATACCATCCGGTACAGTTATGACAATCCCCTGCAACCCGGCGCACCCACGGTGATATCCAGGGAATTGTATGTCAACGGAAAAAGGGAAGGTCCCTCCTACTTCTATTATCCCACGGGCGAGCTCCGTTTGATCGTTCAGTACCAGGACGGAAAAAAACAGGGATTATCAAGGGAATTTACCAGGGACAGTACCCTGGTCACCGTGGTGGAGTACAACAACGACTACGTGACCAACAGGGAGCGGGTCAACAGGACCGATGCGGAAGGAAGGAAGCAGGGCACCTTCAGGGAATACTTCGACAACGGAAGGATCAAGAAAGAAGTCAATTACCTGGACGATCAGCTGCACGGGTATTACCGGGAATTCAGCGGAAACGGTGAATTGATGACGGCTGTCCGTTATGAACGCGGAAAGATCGTGGAGGAGATCGACGAGGACCTGAGGGAGCTGCTGGATATGAAAAACACCTATGATGAGCAGGGAAGGCTGATATTCAGCGGGGGGTACAGGGAAGGGATTCCGGTGGGGATTCACCGTTTTTACGATTCCACCGGTGCGGTTGTCAATGCGTACCTGTACAATGAAACGGGACAGAAGATTTCGGAAGGAGTCATTGACGAACAGGGAAACAGGGTCGGAGCATGGACCGATTTCTATCCCACCGGGGAGGTCAGGGCCAGGGGGTTTTATCAGGAGAACCAGCGGTCAGGGAACTGGACGTTCTATTTCCGTTCAGGGGGTATTGAACAGAAAGGCAGGTATGAGAGGGGGCGTTATCAGGGGGCATGGACCTGGTACTATCCCAACGGGAATGTATGGAGGGAGGAACGCTATTTCAACGGAAGGGAGGACGGCCTGTTTGTGGAATATGATCCTTCAGGAAGGATCCTTACAAGGGGTGAGTATATCGGGGGAGAACGTGAAGGGGAATGGATCTACCAGGTGGGGGATCACCAGGAAAAAGGAAGTTATGTGATCGGTCTGAGAGAAGGGGAGTGGACCTACTACTATAAAGACGGAAAGATCAAGTATGAAGGGACCTATTACCAGGGGAATCCGGATCAGCGGCACAAATATTACTATCCCAACGGGGTATTGAAAGAGGAACAGTACTACGACATGGGAATCCGGGAAAAGAACTGGAAGAAATATGACGAGCAGGGAAACCTGGTCATGACCATCACTTACCGGGACAACGTGGAACAACGGATCAACGGGGTAAGGATCAAACTTCCGGAAAGCGATGTGACATTAATACGCTGAGTGCGGCATGGAAGAATCATTTGAATTCAGGAACAGGACACTTTCGGATTCCGAAATGGAGATGGAAGCCAGGTTAAGACCCCAGGTATTCTCCGATTTTGACGGTCAGAAGAAGATCGTGGAAAACCTCAGGGTGTTTGTGAGTGCTGCAAAACTGAGGGATGAGGCACTCGACCATGTGCTGCTTCACGGTCCTCCCGGTCTGGGTAAAACAACACTGGCCCATATCATCTCCAATGAAATGGAGGTGGGGATCAAAGTCACTTCGGGACCGGTGCTCGATAAGCCGGGTGACCTGGCCGGGCTGCTGACAGGGCTCGAGGAGGGAGATGTATTATTCATCGATGAGATCCACAGGCTGAGCCCTGTTGTGGAGGAATACCTGTACTCGGCCATGGAGGATTATTGCATCGATATCATGATCGATAAAGGACCTGCAGCGAGATCGGTGCAGCTGAACCTGCAGCCCTTTACCCTGATCGGGGCCACCACCCGTTCGGGATTGCTGACCGGACCGCTCAGGGCCCGTTTCGGCATCAATTCGTTGCTGGAGTATTATGATGCGGAGGTGCTGACCGGGATCGTGAAGCGTTCCTCGCACATCCTGAAGGTGGAGATCGATCACGATGCGGCCACGGAGATCGCTTCCCGGAGCAGGGGTACTCCCCGGATCGCCAATGCACTGCTGAGAAGGATCAGGGATTTTGCCCAGGTGAAAGGGAACGGGATCATTGATATGGACATTACAAGGTACGGACTTGATGCCCTGAACATTGACCAGTCGGGGCTGGATGAGATGGACAACAAGATCCTGATGACCATCATCGACAAGTTCCAGGGCGGGCCGGTCGGGCTCAATACCATTGCCACGGCTGTGGGTGAAGAGGCAGGGACCATTGAGGAAGTGTATGAGCCTTTCCTGATCAAGGAAGGGTATATCAAACGCACCCCGAGGGGAAGGGAAGCGACCCGCATCGCTTACGAACACCTTGGGAAATATAGAGATAGCCAGAACTTTTTATTCTGATATTTTATATATATTTGTCAGGAACTCTTATTCAGTACGGACATGTTAAAAGAGCTACTCAGAAATGCGGGACTGCTGGTGATTCTGGCCGGAGTCGTTGTTTTGGCTATCACGGTCTATAACGGCAGCCAGACCAATTCATACCTGGCCCTCAGCCTGGTGCTGATCATTGCCGGCCTGCTGGGTCATATCGTGATCAATAAGGTAGTCGACTGAATAAACTCAGATATTGGCAATGTGCTTTAATCCTGGCTTGTCCAGGATTTTTATTTTTCTGCCATTCAGTTCTATCAGGCCCCTGGTCCTGAACTCCGAGAGCAACCGGATGATCGATTCTGTTGCCGTTCCCACCACATTGGAGAGTTCCTCCCGGGTGAGCGCGATTTTGAGGATCCCTTTTTCGTCCGATCCGAATTCCGACTCCAGCTGAACGAGGATCTCGGCCAGCCGCTCTTTGACCGTCTTCTGGGCGATATCGGTCAGATAGGAATTGGCTTCCCCCAGTTCCTTGCAGGTCAGCTTCATCAGTTCAACAGCGAAGCTGCCATTGGTTTTGATCAGGTTGATCAGTATTTCGGTGGGCACCTGGCACAGCGTCGCTTCCTCCAGGACCCGGGTGGTGGAGCAGGCGGGTTCGTTGCTGATCACCGAACGGTACCCGAAAATATCTCCCGGTCTGGCAAATCTGACGATTTGTTCCTTTCCGTCGAATCCGGTTTTATATATCTTTACAATACCGTTTTGCAGGCAATAAAAGCCCTTTATCCGCTGACCTTCACGGTAAATGATTGAACCTCTTTTATGTGTTTCTGTTATCTTATTGGCCTGTATATTTTCGAACTCCGGTTCCCTCAGGTGCCGGAAGAGCGGATGCACGCGGTTCAGACAGGAACTGCAGCCGGATGGATCTGAATGTACAGTCATCATTGCCTAAAAGAACCTAAAATTAATGAAATAAAAATTGAAACCAGATCAATGAAAGAAACAATTAAAACCCGCTGGCTGAATGATTTGGCTTTTGAAGCCGAAGTTGACGGACACAAAATTTACATTGATACCTCACAGGAGCACGGGGGAAGGAACACCGGACCGCGGCCCAAACAGCTGATGATGGTGGCCCTGGCCGGTTGCACTGCCATGGATGTGGCTTCCATTCTTAAAAAAATGAGGGAGGAAGTGGAAGAGTTTACCGTGGAGGTGGAAGGAGACATGGCCGAAGAGCACCCCAAAAAGTATGAAGCGATGAAGGTGATCTACCGCATCAAGGGAAAGAACATCAACAGGAAGAACGTGGAGAAGGCCGTGGATCTGTCCGCCAATAAATATTGCGGGGTATCGGCCAATTACACGAAATCCTTCCCCATCACCCACGAGATCCAGATCGAGGAATCGTAGCCTCTGAATCCCGTCCGGAAACATTGGCGGAACAGGCTCGGGATCCATTGAATGGTTGGTACCGGGGGAGAGATACCTTCAACACGTTTATGTTAAGCTGGGACCCCTGTGAAGAACCTATAAGTATTTTGCGAAGCAAAGTAATTTAAGAGATGAACAGGGGTCCCAGCTTATCTATTCCACTGTTCAATGGGCGTCCTGGAACTGTTTCAGGAACCGGATATCGTTTTCAAAGTAAAGACGCAGGTCACGCACCTGGTACTTGAGCATGGCCACACGCTCAATGCCCATTCCAAACGCAAATCCGGTGTACTTTTCGGAATCGATGTGGCAGAATTCGAGCACATTGGGATCCACCATGCCACAACCAAGGATCTCGAGCCATCCGGTATATTTGCAGACATTGCATCCTTTGCCTCCGCAGATCTGGCAGCTGATATCCATTTCGGCCGAAGGTTCCGTGAAGGGGAAATAGGAAGGCCTCAGCCGGATCTCCACCTGCCTGCCAAACATTTCCCTGGCAAAATAGAGCAGGGTTTGTTTCAGGTCGGCGAAGGATACGTTTTCGTCGATATAGAGCCCTTCCACCTGGTGAAAAATACAGTGTGCCCGGGCTGAGATCGCCTCATTCCGGAACACCCTTCCCGGGGAGATGGTGCGGATGGGGGGCTGTTCCCGCTCCATAACCCGGACCTGTACCGAAGAGGTGTGGGTGCGCAGAAGCACATCCGGTTCTTTGCGGATGAAAAAGGTATCCTGCATATCCCTGGCAGGGTGTTCGGGCGGGAAGTTGAGCGCGGAAAATACATGCCAGTCATCTTCGATCTCGGGCCCTTCCGAGATGGTATATCCCAGCCGTTCAAAAATGGAAATGATCTCTTTGCGGACAATGGAGATGGGATGCCTGGCTCCCAGCTGAACCGGAGCACCGGGCAGGGTCAGGTCCACCTCTCCCCGGCCACTTTCAGGTTCCCGGATCTCTGCTGTCAGGACCTCCACTTTTTCGGTGATCAATTGTTTCAGCTGATTGAGGCGCCGGCCCACCTCCTTTTTCTCTTCTGGCGGAAGTGAGCGGAAACTGTTGAAGAGTTCTGCAATGACCCCCTTCTTGGAAAGGTATTTGATCCTGAACTGTTCCACCTCCTCACGGGATGCGGCCGTGAAATCCCTGGCCTCTGTGAGGATCTGATCAATTTTTTGAAGCATGACGCTCAGTTTCGTGCAAAATTACAATAATTCGGGATTACCGGGACAGTGAAATGGAGTAGACCACATCGGTGAGCGGGCGGTCAAACCGGTCGGTGGGAACCGAGGCGATGCTGTCAAGCACGTCAAAACCTTTCACCACCTCTCCAAAAACGGTATAAGAGCCGTCCAGGTGGGGCGTTCCACCGAGGGTGGTATAGACCTCCACCGCCTCCTCCGTGAAAGGACCCATTCCGCGTTCCTCCATCACACCCAGCTCCTCGCGGGTGAATTTCCTTCCCTGCACCAGGTAGAACTGGGAACCGGAAGAGGCCCTGGCGGGATTGACCTGGTCTCCTTTCCGTGCCGCAGCCAGGGCGCCTTTCTTATGGTAAAGCCCTGAACGGAATTCTGCAGGGATGGTGTAACCGGGTCCGCCGTTGCCCAGCCTGGTCCCCGGTTCAGCTCCGGCGGACTGGGGATCACCACCCTGTATCATGAAATCCCTGATCACACGGTGGAAGAGCTGGTCCTGGTAGAATCCTTCGCCGATCAGTTTGAGCATGTTGTCCCGGTGGGCAGGTGTGTCGTCATAAAGGAGCACCACCATCTCCCCCATGGAGGTTGAAATGGTGATCAGGGATGAACCTTTATTGCCGCCGTCCTGGGCGCTGGCTGAAGGGATCAGCAGCGCGGAAAACCAGAAAACAAACACCCTTATCGCATGAATCTTCCTCATAAATCATGTACTTTTAAAAGATTTTGAAAGCACAAATATAGGAGGAATGCGGAAAAGATGGTTGGCCGGATGGACCATGGTGCTGATCCCGATGCTCATGGGGGCACAATCCGTGGGACTGGTCCTCAGCGGAGGCGGGGCGAAGGGTCTGGCCCATATCGGCGTGATCCGTGCCCTGGAAGAGAACAGGATTCCCATCGATTATATCGGGGGCACCTCCATCGGAGCCATTGTGGGCGGACTTTATGCCATGGGGCTGGGCACCGATGAAATGATCCGCATTATCAAGTCAACCGAATTCAGCAACTGGATGAGCGGAAAAATCCAGGAGCCCTACCGCTACTATTTCAAGGAGGAATATCCGGGCCCCGATCTGTTCAGCATCGGAGTGGATATCCGGGATACCATTCCGAGGACCAGGCTGCCCCTGAGTGTCATCCCCAACCACCTGATGGATTTTGCATTCATGGAGATATACTCCAGGGCAAGTGCTGCCGCCGGGTACGATTTTGACAGCCTGTTTGTCCCCTTTCTTTGCAACAGCGTGGATATCAGTCACAACCGGGAGGTGGTATTCAGGGATGGCGACCTGGCACAGGCAGTAAGGGCTTCCATGACCGTTCCGCTCTATTTCAGGCCGCTGGTCATTGATGGAAGCATCCTGTACGACGGGGGAATCTACAACAATTTTCCCGCCAACCATATGGAAGCCAGCTTTCAGCCCGATGTGCTGATCGGGAGCAAGGCGGCCGAAGGAAATACACCCCCCGATGAGTTTGACCTGCTCGGTCAGATCGAGAACATCGTCATGAAGCCTTCCGACTATAACATGGAACCGGGAAAGGGAATCCTTCTTGATATGGAACTGAACAACGAATCGCTGCTGGCCTTCGATAAAGTGGACGAGTTTGTGGAAACCGGATACAGGATCACCCTGGGGATGATCGACAGCATCCGGACACTTGTGCACAGGCAAGGGCCCGATTCAGCCACCCTGGCGCTGTCAAGGGAGGCATTCCGGGCACGGTGGCCTGAATTCAGGTTCAGTGATATGGAGATCACCGGATTGAACCGGGAACAACAGTCTTATGTGGAACGAAGCATACGGAAAAGCGATACGGTCATCGGTATCTCTGAGCTGAAAAGGGAGTACCTGAAACTGGTCCATGACAAAAGCCTGTTCTATCTCTATCCCAATGCGCTGTATCAGCCGGAGGACAGCCTTTTTAGACTCAGGCTCAGGGTGATCCCCCAGGCACCTCTGGAGGCGAGGTTCGGTTTGTTTTTTGCATCCACCGGACTGGCCCAGACCTACCTGGGATTCAGCTACAGGGCCATTTCAGAGTTAAGCATGCACCTGAGGGGGAGTGTCCAGTTCGGACGCTATTACGACGGATTCAACCTGGGCTTCAGGTTTGATCATCCGTCGCGGATCCCGGTCTATTTTCAGGGCACGTTCAATTACAACGGGTTCGATTACAATGCCTACAACACCAATTTCTTTTTTGAGGACCTGAAGCCCTCCTACATCACTGAAGATGAGATCAATATCCGGCTCGATGTGGGGATGCCCTACTCCATGAACGGCGTGATCAGGGGAGGGGTCGGGATCGGAAGGAACAGGGAGATTTACTACATGACCAAAGACTTCTCCTCCGAAGACACCTCGGAGATCTCCAATGTCAATCTCCTGTCGGCCTATGTGGCCGCAGAAAGAAATTCACTGAATAACAAGCAGTTCTCCACTGATGGCAGCTACAGGAAACTGGGGCTCCGCTTCGGTTACGGAGCAGAAACCTATCAGCCCGGATCCACCTCCCTGCAGCAGAACGGAGAAACGCTCCGTTTTTTCTGGTTCACGGGGAGGTTTCAGAGTACCGGGTACCTTCCCCTGAAAGGGGATTTCAGCCTGGGGTATTATTTCCAGATGGAAGCAACCTTCAAACCGTTGCTGAACAATTACTTCTCCACCATCATCGAAGCCACCGCTTTCAGGCCGAACCTGATCACCCAGGGGCTTTTCATGGAGAACTACCGGGCCCATCAGTTTGTGGCCGCCGGGCTGATGCCTCTTTATGCTTTCAGTGACCAGCTGAACCTGAAACTGGAAACCTATGGTTACTTTCCGGTACAGAAGATCCTCAGTAATTCGCAAAACCTCGCCTACAAAGGCCCTTACTTCAGTACCATGGAGGCCATCTTCAGTGCCTCGCTCAACCTGGTGACCGTAGCCGGCCCGCTCTCATTCCATGCGGGATATATCACCGGGGAAGAGCGCCCCTGGGTTGTTCAGTTAAGCTTCGGCTACCTGTTGTTCAACAAAAAATCGACCGATATATGATCATCGCCATAGCAGGGTACAACGGAATGATCGGAAGGCACTTCGCGGATGACCGGAAGGGTGACCGGCTGATCAGGTTACCGAGGGAGATGCTGTACGGAGAGGTTGGCCGCCTCGCAGGCGCCATTGAGGGTGCGGACCTGCTGGTCAACCTGGCCGGCTTTCCCATCAATAAAAGATGGACGCAGAAGAACAGGCAGCGGATCGAGGAGAGCCGCCACGGGGTGAACTGCAGGCTGGTGCAGGCTGTCAATCAGCTGGACAGGAAGCCGGAGCAATTTTTGACCGCATCGGCCATCGGCTTATATGAACCGGGAATGACCCACCTGGAAGGGGATCACCACATTGCCGGGAATTATCTGTCAGAGGTGATCAGGAAGTGGGAGGCACCGCTTGAAAAAATGGATCCTGCCGTGAAAGCGGTCAGGCTGAGGATCGGGATCGTCCTGAGCAGGGACGGGGGCGCACTGCGCCCGTTGTTGCTGTCATCACGCTTCGGGATCCTGCCTGTCCTGGGTTCGGGAAAACAGGTGTTTTCGTTTATTCATCTGACGGACCTGATCGCCGCCACCCGCCATATCATTGATAAAAAGGGCGAAGGAATCTACCACCTCTGTGCACCTCATCCCGTAGATAATGCTACTTTTACCGCATCGATGGCCGGATCGGTGGGGAAGCGAAGATTGATCATCAGGGTTCCTGAAGCAATGATCAGGCTGGTTCTGGGGGATGCCCATATCATCGTTACCCGGGGCCATCGCGTATTGCCGGACAGACTGATCAGGGAAGGATTCGAATTCAGGTATCCCGACATAGGTCCGGCATTCGATAACCTGCTGAAACAACATTGAAGAATCCCATTCAACAGCTGTTCGGGCAAACCGTGGTCTACGGGCTGGGCATTGTTCTGCCCAGACTGCTGAACTATCTGTTGCTTACACCCTTCTATACCAGGGTTTTCGAGCGAGCCACCTATGGGATCATCACGGAACTGTATGCTTATGTGGTCTTCCTGCTGGTGATTCTTACCTACGGGATGGAGACCGGTTTTTTCAGGTACGCCAGCCATTCGGAAAAGAAGGAGCGGGTCTATGCCACGGTGCTGGGATCCCTTTTTGTGACCTCTGTCCTGTTTATTCTTTCCATGGTTATCTGGGGAGGAGGGATCAGCCGGGTCCTAGGATACGCCGATCATCCGGAGTACATCCGCTGGCTGGCCCTGATCGTGGGGATCGATGCGTTCACATCCATCCCTTTCGCCCGCATCAGGCTCTACAACAGAGCCGCAAGGTACGCCATGATCCGCATTGCTGAAGTGGTGGTGAATATCGGACTGAACCTGTTCTTTCTTTATTATTGCCCGAAACATGCGGAACTCCCCTGGGTGGACCTGGTATACCGCGCTGAAATCGGCGTGGGGTATGTCCTGATATCCAACCTGGCCGCCTCGGTGGTTAAACTGGTCCTGTTATCGGGGGAGATCCGGGCCGCATTCCGGTCCACCATGGACCGTGCGCTGCTGGTTACCCTGCTCCGGTATTCCTATCCGTTGCTGATCGCGGGTCTGGCAGGAACGGTGAATGAGGCACTGGACCGTGTGTTGCTGAAACACCTGCTTCCACAGGAGGTTTCACCCATGGAGCAGCTGGGTATTTACGGGGCCAATTATAAACTGGCGGTCCTGATGACCCTGTTTGTACAGATGTTCAAATATGCTGCCGAACCATTCTTCTTTTCCAGGTCACAGGAGGAGAATGCCCGGGGATTGTATGCCGATGTGATGACTTTTTTCGTTTCGGCAGGACTCTTCATTTTTTTACTGGTCAACCTCTTCATGGATGTTTTCATCCTCTTCATCGGAAGCGACTTCAGGGAGGGATCGGCCATCGTCCCCGTCATTTTGATGGCCAATCTGGTCATGGGCATCTTTTTTAACCTTTCTATCTGGTACAAGCTGACCAACAAGACGATGATCGGAGCCGTTCTGGTCATGACCGGAGCACTGATCACCATTGTGGTCAATGTCTTATTCATTCCCGCCTTCGGCTATGTGGCCTCCGCCTGGGCACACCTGATCTGTTACAGTGTCATGGTGGTGTTGTCCTACACATGGTCCAGGAAACACTACCCTATTCCGTACAAAACAGGAAAGATCCTCTTTTATATGGGACTGGCATTGGGGATATTTTTTCTCAATCGACTATTTTTGCAGGATGTCGAATCATTGCGTAACCTGTGGAACCTGTTGCTGCTTGCTTTTTTTGCAGGGACAGTCTACTTCAGGGAGCGGGACACATTAAAGAGTTACCAAAGCTGATCGAATCATGGAAATCCGAATCGTTAACCAATCCGGTCACCCCCTCCCCTCATACAGCACCTCCCTTTCAGCGGGAATGGATATTCGGGCCCATCTGGATGCCCCGGTTGTCCTGAAACCGTTGGAAAGAAGGCTCATTCCCACCGGTCTGTTCATCGAGTTACCGGAAGGCTACGAGGCGCAGATCCGTCCCCGCAGCGGCCTGGCACTGAAAAAAGGCATCTCGGTGCTGAACACACCCGGCACCATTGACGCTGATTACAGGGGGGAGATCGGGATCATCCTGGTCAATCTGTCGGAAGAGGAATTTGTGGTCGAAAACGGTGAACGGATATGTCAGATGGTGATTAACCGGGTGGAAACCGCTTCGTGGGTGGAGGTGGAATCCCTTCAGGAGACCGACAGGGGCGCAGGAGGATTCGGACATACGGGAAGCAGTTAATTTACGTTATACAGGAAACCCGGGGCATGGAACAGGAACGGATGAAACGGTTAAGGAAGAAGGGTACCTTGAGGTGGGGTTCGGCCTGGCTCATGCTGCTGGTGGGTATTGCCTGCCTGCCTGCCCAGGAAACGGATGAGAGCAGGGATTACCAGTACGCCCTGATCGAAGCGGTCAAACAGAAGAACCTGGGCAATTTCGCGGAAGCGGTCAAGTTGTACAGGCTGGTGATCCAGAGCAAACCTGATTGTGATGCTGCCCATTATGAGCTGGGAACCATCTACCTGGTTTCCAATCAGCTGGAGATGGCACAGACCTCCCTTTCCAGGGCATTCGAACTGGACCCTTCCAACCAGTGGTACACCCTGGCTTATCTCAATGCCCTGGCCGGAACGGCTTCCTACGACCGGATGCATGACATTCTCCGCATGAAGATCAAAGAGGAACCGGACAATGTGGAGTGGGAGTACCAGCTGGCCAATGTGTACCATGGTGAGGGCAAATACCGCAAATCGATCCGTGTGTTGGATCAGATTGAGAA
Source organism: uncultured Bacteroides sp. (assembly GCA_964575865.1). GTDB lineage: Bacteria > Bacteroidota > Bacteroidia > Bacteroidales. Next base: position 12,710 of record CAZNSZ010000035.1, read on the forward strand.
AGAACACGGTTTCAGTGAGAAAATCACCCTGTTGAAAGCCTCCATTTATGAAAGTGAGGAGGAGTATGATCTGGCGAAACGGGAAATCGAAAAGGTCATGACCCTCTTTCCGGAAGCTGTTCAATTCCGGGTAGTGGCAGCCGAACTCTCCATGAAAAGCGGGGATGAGGAGGGTGCAGCAGCCTATTACCGGGAGATCCTGGAGATCGACAGCACCAATATCTTTGCCCTGACCAACCTGACCGACTTTTACCGAAAGCAGGGGAATGACCGCAGGAGCATTGAATACCTGACCAAATCGTTCCGCAGCCCGCAGATCGATGTGAAGAGAAAGCTGGCGATCATGTCCTATTATCTCTCGGAGGAGCGTTTCAGGGAAGATTACAGGCCGGAACTGGAGGCGCTGATGCTGGTTTTTCTTGAAGAACATCCCGGAGAAGCGGAAGCGAGGCTGCTGGCCACTGATTTTTATATCGATGGCCGCGAATATGCCCTTGCTTACCGGCAGCTTGAACAATACCTGGAAGGGAACACCGGGGGGTATCCCATCTATATGCAGGCAGTCCTGCTTGCCAATGCGGCTTCACTGAACAGGGAGCTGATCGATATGGCCGGCAGGGCCCTGGAAGCCTTTCCCGATAGTGCCGATTTCAGGTTTTTCAGGGGGATCGGATTCTACGAACTGGAAGAATACGCGCAGCTCATTGATAATTTTGAAAGCATTTCTGGCGGAAGTTTCAGTTCAGAGGAATATGCCTTCCAGTCCAGGATGCTGGTGGCGGAAGCCTACTACAGGCTGGGGGAGTTTGCAGCATCGGATTCCCTGTTCGAAGCACTGATCAGATCAGACCCCGGCAACCATACCGTACTGAACAATTACAGCTATTACCTGGCCGAACGGGGAGAAAAGCTGGAACAGGCGCATGCCTGGAGCAAAGAGGTGATCCTGCAGAATCCTGACAATGCCACCTTCCTGGATACCCATGCATGGGTCCTGTTCAAAATGGGAGCGTATGAGGAAGCGGAAGCGGTTATCCTCCGGGCCCTGAGCAAGGGAGGGGAGAATGATCCTGAAATCAATGAACATGCCGCCGACATCCAGGTTGCGCTTTCGGGGTATGACCTGGCCAGGTCTTATTATGAAAAAGCGATCCTTCTGGGGGGAGACAGGCAGAGGATCGAAGAGAAGCTGGAGAACCTGGAGAACCTGGACCATGCGATCAACCGTTAAATATACCGGTTTGCTGTTGCTGATGGCAGGGACCCTGTGGACGCGGCAATGCAGAAGTGTCAGGGATTTGGCTGTACCGGCCCAACCGGAAGCGTCAGCAGAAGCGGCATGGAGTGACCGGTGCCTGGCGGTGGATACCATCCGTTCATTTCTGATCAGCAAAGCTGAAGCATTGCTCACCTACGACAACGAACGGTACGAGGTGACACTTTCCCTCTATTCCAGGAAGGACAGCATGCTGTATCTTTCAGCGGTGAGCAGCGGCTACGAGATCCTGCGGGCAAGCGTCGACCGGGATACCATCCGTGTGATTGACAGAATGAATAAAGTGGTGTACAGGACCCCTTTGCACAGGCAATTCGGGTACCAGTTCCCGGTAAGTTTTGACGACCTTCAAAGGATCAGTTCCGTGTACTATATCTGCGGGGAGGTCCCTGAAGAGGACGTGGTTTCAGGCGGGATTCCCGGTGTGAATGGACGCATTGTCCTGGAGTATGACCAGCCCTCGGTGAAAAAGCGGATCACCCTTCGCAGGAATGAGTTTCAAATGGATATATTTGAATTTTATCATCAGAAGACCGGAAAATACCTGATGGGGGAACGGATTGAAGGCGGTTACCGGATATTTTCGAACCTGGTGATCGCGGATTTTGAAATCGTGGCCAGGGGAGGGACACTGAGTTATAACAGGGACCTGGAGGTGAAGATGGACGTGAACCCCAGGCGATATACCTATATTGATCTGCAATGAGAGTGCTGGCTGTTCTGGTGATGGGGATGTTGATCTGTGGATCTGCACTGAAGGGGCAATCCAAGGAAGAGCTTCAGATGCAGAAGCAGAAGGCTTTTGAAGAGATCAAACTGGCCAGGGATCTGATGGAGAAAACCGCTGAAAAAAGAAGCAGCACCCTTCAGCAGATCAGGATCCTGCAGCAGGGGATCAATTCAAGGGCCCGGTTGATTTCCACCCTGGAACAGGAGGTGAGGATGATCGACCGGGACATGGCTGAAACCCAGGAACAGATCGATCTGCTCACCCGAGACAACCAGAGGAACAAGGAGGAATATGCCAGTTTGGTCTATTACGCATACCGGAACCATACCAATTATGAAAAGCTGATGTACATCCTGGCCGGAGCCTCCATCTCCCAATCCTATCAGCGCTACAAATACCTGAAATACATCAGCGACTACCGGGTGCAAAAGGCTGAAGAAATTGAACGGCTGATCGCAGAAATGGACCTCAGGAAGGAGGAACTTAATATGCTGAGGAACCAGAAGCTGAGCGTGCTGGAAGAGAAAGCCAGTGAGCAGGAAAAACTTGTGGGTGAGCGAAGCCAGCATACGGGAATGGTTCAGGAGCTGCAACAACAGGAGGAGAAGCTACGGAAAGAGATTGCCGAAAAAGAAAGGATAGCCAGGGAGCTGGAAGAACGCATCAGGGAGATCATTGAAGAGGAAGCCAGAAAAGCTGCCGCATCCAATAATCCCTACGGCGCGCTTACCCCCGAACAGAAGCTTGTGGGAAATGATTTCAGGAACAACAAGGGCAAGCTGCCCTGGCCTGTGGACAGGGGAATTATCACCACAGGGTTCGGAAACCATGAATTTCCCGGTTTGAGGGGATCCAACATCAGGAACAACGGTGTCGATATCAACAGTGAACCGGGTACCAAGGTAAGGGCTGTTTTCGAGGGTGAGGTCACCAAGGTTTTTGCTATTCTGGGGGCCAATTACACCGTGCTGATCAGGCATGGGGAATTCCTTTCGGTGTATCAGAATCTGGTGAATGTCAGGGTAAAGTCAGGAGATAAGGTATTAACAAAAGAGATTCTGGGAGAGGCTTTTACAGATGATGAAAGCGGGGTGTCGACGGTCCATTTCGAGGTGTGGCAGGAGCGAAGTATCCTGAACCCGGAGGAGTGGCTGAGCAAATAAAGTCAAATTTGGAACCTTTGATTTAAAACCACCGTATAAGAAGCGTCCATTGGAAAGATTATGAAAAAAGACCTGCAAATTCCTTCTGATATCGGGAACCTGAGACTGGTGGAAAAAGCCATCGATGACCTCTCACTGGAATTGGATCTGAGTGATGAAGTTTACGGGAATGTGATGGTAGCGACCATGGAAGCCACCAACAATGCGATCATTCACGGGAATAACTCTGATCCGAATAAAAACGTGAGGATTGAGATTCAACTGGAAGGAAAAGAGCTGAAGGTGCATGTGGAGGACCAGGGAATGGGATTCGATTTTGCCAATGTCCCCGATCCGACCGCACCGGAAAACCTTGAAAAAATCAATGGCAGGGGAATCTTTCTGATGGAACATCTCTCCGACGAGATACTTTACCTGGATGAAGGCAGGATCGTTCAGCTTAAGTTTCGGCTGTAGTGGCGATATCCTTTCATAATCAGGAAGTTACATTTCATCTTAAAGACAGGTTAAAACACAGGAATTGGATCATCCGATCCATTGAAGCGCACCAGCGGACTCCCGGTGAGATCGCTTTTATTTTCACCTCCAATGAGCGGTTGCTTCAAATGAACCGGGAGTATTTAAACCACAATTACTATACAGACGTTATTACTTTTGACTACACCGACAGCAGGAAAGTGTCGGGGGATGTGTTCATCAGCGTGGATCAGGTCAGGAACAACTCAGGGGAGTTCGGTGTTTCGTTTTCCGACGAACTGAGGCGGGTCATGATCCACGGGGTATTGCACCTGCTGGGTTTTGGGGATGGTTCCTCCGAAGAAAAACGCAGAATGCGGGAAATGGAGGAGGAAGCCTTACATTTGTGGTTGAAATTGGTCTGAAATGACAGACATATATGACGTAGTTGTGGTTGGAGGCGGTCACGCCGGCTGCGAGGCAGCTGCTGCGGCTGCCAACCTGGGGAGCAGAACTTTGCTGATCACCATGGACATGACAAAATTTGCTCAGATGTCATGTAATCCGGCCATGGGAGGAATAGCAAAGGGACAGATAATCAGGGAAATAGATGCAATTGGCGGATATTCGGGAATTGTAACAGACCGGTCGATGATCCAGTTCAGGATGCTGAACAGGAGCAAAGGACCGGCCATGTGGAGTCCCAGGGCCCAGTGCGACAGAACCCGGTTCACCATCGAATGGCGAAAGATCCTGGAAGGGATCCCGAACCTTGAGTTCTGGCAGGACAAGGTCACGGAACTGGTGATCGAGGGAACCCGGGTAAAGGGCGTGAAAACAGGAATGGGCATCACGTTTCATTCAAGGAAAGTCATCCTTACGGCCGGAACATTCATCAATGGCCTGATGCATGTGGGGAAGGTAAAAATGAAGGGTGGTCGTATGGGTGAACCTCCTGCCTACGGCATCAGCGAACAGCTCAGGCAGCATGGTTTTGAAGTAGGGAGAATGAAAACCGGAACCCCTGCGCGCATCGATGGAAGGAGCATCAGGTTCGAAAAGCTGACAGAACAGCCGGGCGACAGTGAGCAGAGGAAGTTCAGCTACCTGGAGGAAGAAGTGGATTACTCCAGTCACAGAAGCTGCTACATTGCCTATACCAACCTGACGGTTCATCATGAACTCGAAAAAGGATTCGATGAGAGCCCCATGTTCGACGGAACCATCCAGAGCACGGGCCCAAGGTATTGCCCGAGCATTGAAGACAAGATCGTTACCTTTTCTGAAAAGGAAAAGCATCAGCTTTTCCTTGAACCGGAAGGACTGGATACCATCGAATACTACATCAACGGATTTTCTTCAAGCCTGCCATGGGAGGTTCAGTTGAAGGCGCTGCTTCAGATCGAAGGACTTGAAGGGGTTAAAATATTCAGACCGGGATATGCCATAGAGTACGATTACTATCCGCCCACACAACTTTACCATACCCTGGAAACAAGGCACCTGGAAAACCTTTATTTTGCCGGGCAGATCAACGGGACCACGGGTTATGAGGAAGCAGCGGCTCAGGGATTGATGGCCGGCATCAATGCCTCGCTGAAGATAAGGGGGGACCAGGAATTTGTACTGGGAAGGGATCAGGCATACATCGGGGTGCTGATCGATGATCTGATCACGAAGGGTGTGGATGAGCCGTACAGAATGTTTACCTCAAGGGCCGAGTACAGGATCCTGTTGAGACAGGATAACGCAGATGAAAGGCTGACGGAGCTGAGCGCTACCATTGGACTGGCGACCCCTGAGCGGATGCAGTTGCTGGAAGAGAAGAAGGCAAGAAGGGACGGCATAGTGGAGTTCCTTCAGGTCACCAGTGTGGAGCCTGATCAGATTAATCCGTACCTGGAGTCGGCAGGCACCTCTCCGCTGAAACAGAAACTCAAACTGGTAGAGGTTGCCAGGCGTCCTCAGGTAAAACTGGAAGATCTGACAGGTGTGATCCCCGGGCTCAAGCTTCTTTATGAGGGGTGTGGAATGAGGGGAAAAGAGATCCTGGAATCAGCTGAGATCGCCATCAAGTATGAGGGGTACATCGCCAGGGAACGATTGATGGCAGACAAAATAAAAAGGCTGGAACGGATTGAGCTGGATCAGGAGTTCGATTATGAAAGGCTGAAGAGCATATCCACAGAAGCAAGGCAGAAGCTGGCAAGGATCAGGCCACGTACCATAGGGCAGGCTTCTCGCATATCCGGGGTATCGCCAAGTGATGTCAGTGTGCTTCTGATCTATATGGGCAGATAGTTCCACGTGGAACACACGAAGCATGACCGGAACTGCCGGAAACTAAACGATCAAACCATGACCAACAACAAGGGACTTCAACAATCCATTGCCTACCTCACAAAGCTGACCAGGTCCATTCCGGATCATCCGAAACCCGGGATTATGTTCAGGGACCTGACCACGGTATTCCAGGATGAAAGGGGAATGGAGCTGGCCCTTGGATTGATGGCCGCTCATTTGAAGGAGCCCGGGAAAGGAATCAGGATCTATGATAAGCTGGTTGGAATCGAATCACGTGGATTTATCCTTGCCGGGGGATTGTCCGGAAAACTGGGAGGTGGAGTGGTGATGGCAAGAAAGCCAGGAAAATTGCCGTTTCACCGGAACAAGATCGAATACACCCTGGAATATGGAACGGATGCCCTTGAGATGCACAGGGATGCCATTCATCCGGGTGAGCGCATCGTGGTGGTTGACGATCTTCTGGCCACCGGCGGAACGGCAGATGCTGCATGCAGGCTGGTGGAGATGTCGGGCGGAAGGGTAGTAAAGGTTATTTTTCTGGTTGAGTTGCCTGAGCTGGGAGGAAGGCGTTTACTGGAGCGGTTTGAGGTAGAAGCCATTTACGGTTTCAGCGGTCATTGAACAGGTATCTGGGCTATGAAATAGTTAATAGTGAGGCTTTTATGTGCTGATTTCAGACAAAACCAGGCAGTTGAAGGCCCGTGAGAATCGCATGAATCATGCTGAGACGCACCTCCCCCCTGGAAAATGAAAGCTGCAGAGGTTAAAGAGACGGGAAAAAGATGAAAGAGGCAGCCCGTATACAATCATATGTCAGGGCGCTTCCGGAACAACCGGGAGTGTACCTATTCCATGACCTGAACGGGAAACTGTTGTACATCGGGAAGGCGAAGAACCTGAAGAAACGGGTATCCTCCTATTTCACCAAGAAAAAGTATGATTCCTTCAAAGTGAAGGTCCTTGTCAGGAAAATCCACCGGATCGACCATGTTGTGGTTCAGAGCGAGTCGGATGCCCTTTTGCTGGAAAATAACCTCATAAAGAGACATCAGCCTCATTACAACATGATGCTGAAAGACGACAAGACTTTCCCATGGATCTGCATCAAGAATGAGCCTTTCCCCAGGATTTTTTCCACACGGACCGTCCTGAAAGACGGATCTCAGTATTTCGGACCCTACACCTCTGCCTATGCGGTCAAGGTTCTGTTGAATCTCATCAGGCAACTCTATCCCCTGAGGACCTGTAAACTCTCGCTTACGGAGGAGAATATTTCCCGGGGAAAATTCAAACGCTGCCTGGAATTCCACCTGGGGAACTGCCTGGCGCCCTGCGAAGGATTGCAATCCATGGAGGACTATGACCAATCCATCGATCAGATCAGGCAGATCATTAAAGGCAACCTCCACCAGGTGATCGGGTACCTGCAGAAAGAGATGGAGCGGATGGCATCTTCTTACCGGTATGAGGAGGCCCAGCATTTCAAGGAGAAAATAGAGATACTGGCGCGGTACCAGAGCAAATCCACCATCGTCAATCCGGCCATCCATAATGTGGATGTATTCAGCATCGTGAGTGAAGAAAAGGAATCCTATGTCAATTTTCTCAAAGTGGTTAAAGGGGCTGTCATACAGGCGCATACGGTAGAGATCCGAAAAAAGCTGGACGAAACGGATGAAGAATTGCTGGCGTTCGCCATCATGGATCTGCGCAGCCGGATCAAAAGCGATGCCAGGGAAATGATCCTTCCGCTTCATCTGGACCGGTATTTCCCGGATAACCGCATCACGGTGCCGCAACGCGGGGACAGGAAGAAGTTGCTGGATCTTTCGGAGAGAAATGCCAGGAGTTACCGGCTTGAAAAGAAGAGGCGGATCAGCGCACGGAAATCCGAGACCCCTTCAGACCGGATTTTAAAAACCCTGCAGACCGACCTGCGGCTGAAGCAATTCCCTTCCCACATCGAATGTTTCGATAACAGCAACATGCAGGGAAGCCACCCGGTGGCTGCGTGTGTGGTATTCAAAAACGGCAGGCCCTCCAAGAAGGAGTACCGCCACTACAACATCAGGAAGGTACCCGGGATCAATGATTATGCCTCCATGGAAGAGGTGGTTTACCGCAGGTACAGGCGCCTTCTGGAGGAGAAACAGCCTCTGCCCCAGCTGGTGATTATCGATGGAGGGAAGGGGCAGCTGGGGTCGGCCTTAAAGAGCCTGGAAACCCTTGAACTGAGGGGAAAAATAGCGGTGGTGGGGATTGCAAAAAAGCTGGAGGAGATCTACTTTCCGGGAGACCCGGTACCCCTCTACATCGATAAGGGTTCAGAATCACTCAAACTGATCCAGTTTCTCAGGAACGAAGCGCACCGTTTCGGGATCGGATTTCACCGTTTGAAGCGCTCGGGGGGACAGCTCCGTTCCTCCCTGGAGGGAATTGAGGGGATCGGGCCGAAGACCATTGAAAAATTATTCATCAGATTCAAATCGCTGGAAGCCATTCGGGAAGCCCCGCAGGATGAACTGGCCAGGGAGATCGGAAAAGCGAAGGCGGTGGCCCTGTCCGAAGCCCTGAAGGATCAGGAGGGATAGGTCATTTGGTCCGAGATACGGTAAATTCAACCAGTTCCCTTAACGCATTCCGAGAGGGAGAATCGGGAAAGGAGCCCAGTTCTTCCAGTGCCCTGTTCTTGTATTCGTTCATCTTCTCCATGGCAAAGGTGATTCCGCCCGATTCGTTGACGAAGTCTATCACTTCGCTGATCACTTTCTGACTGCGGTTCCCATTCTTTATTTTTCGGATCAACGCTTTTCGCCGCGCCGGATCGGCCTGGTTCAGCGCATAGATGAGCGGAAGGGTAAATTTCTTCTCCTTGATATCGTTCCCGGTCGGTTTGCCGATTATTCCATGTGGTTGATAATCAAATAGATCATCCTTAATTTGGAAGGCCATTCCAATATTAATGCCCATTTCGTACACCCGGTCGACCACCCCGGGATCGGCTCCGGCGGAGGTTGCTCCGGCGGCCGTACAGGCAGCGATCAGGCTGGCCGTCTTTTTTCTGATCACCTTGTAATAGGTATCGGTATCGATATTCAGGCTGCGGGATTTCTGGATCTGAACCAGTTCACCTTCACTCATCTCCCTGGATGCGTTCGATACGATCTCCAGCAGGTCGTAATCTTTCTTCTCAACGGCCAGCAGGAGTCCCCTGGCCAGGAGATAGTCACCGAAGAGAACGGCAACTTTCGATTTCCAGATGGCGTTTATGCTGAAAACCCCCCTCCGTTCATTGGATTCATCCACCACATCGTCATGTACCAGCGTGGCCGTGTGCATCATTTCAATGAGGGATGCGGCGGTGTAAGAGGAATCTGTGATCCCTCCGGTCATCTTGGAGGTCAGCAACACGAAAAGCGGACGCATCTGTTTGCCCTTCCTTTTCAAAATATACCGGGTGACGATATTCACCAGCGGTATTTGACTGGAAATCGCAGACTTGAACAAGGTGTCGAATTTTTTCATCTCCGCCTCTACGGGTCTCCTGATCTCCGCTAATTTGGTCATCTGCTTCTGTTTGGGATTCCCAAAGGTATGAAAAGAATGGCGATTTGAAATGCTTTTTGTTACCCGGCAGCCTGTTCCCTGCAGATCGCTTAAATATTGATATATTTGTATTTCTTCAATATGTTGTTACCATCCAACCCTGCACGTACATGGAATTTTCTGAACTTAAGCCGGAGGAGATAGAACGGGCCGCCAATATGATCAAGGCCATTTCGCACCCCATGCGCCTGGCCATTCTCGGATATCTGGGCGGGGGGGAACAGATGAATGTGACAGAGATCCACCAGCGGCTGAATATCGAACAATCAACCGCCTCCCATCACCTGGGCATCCTGAAAGACAAGGGGATCCTCTCCTCCACACGCAAAGGAAAGCATACCCTCTATTACCTGAAAAGGAAGAACCTGAGCAAACTGATCAGGTGTATCAGTGAATGTGCCTGTGATTGACCGCATAAATATTGCAGAATGAAAAAAGTGAGGATCACAAGGGAGTTTGGATTTGAAATGGCCCATGCCCTCTGGAATTACGACGGTGCATGCAGGAACATCCACGGTCACTCCTATAAACTGTTTGTCACATTGCTGGGCACGCCAGGTGCAGACAGCAACCATCCCAAATTTGGAATGGTGATGGATTTTTCAGACATAAAAAGGCTGGTGAACGAGCAGGTGGTCAAGGTCCTTGATCATTCCCTGGTGGTTTACCGGGAATCGGAGGGACCCATCCTGGATGCGGTCAGGTCCATGTACCAGAAGGTGCATGTATTTGATTTTCAACCAACCTGTGAAAACCTGGTGCTCTATGTGGTGGATAAGATCGGAGCCCTTCTGCCGGATGGACTTGAGCTCTGTTCGGTAAAGTTGTATGAAACAGCCACCTCCTTTGCGGAGTGGCACCTCACGGACAATCCCGATTCCTGATGAGTGAACAGAAAAAGTTGTTTTTACTGGATGCATATGCCTTGATTTTCAGGGCATATTATGCATTCATCTCCAACCCGATGTCCAATTCCAAAGGGATGCCGACCGGATCGGTCTTCGGATTCACACTGGCCCTCGAGGAGGTCCTGCGGAAGGAGAATCCATCGCATGTGGCCGTGGTGTTTGATCCGCCGGGACCCACCTTCCGGAAAGAACTGTACGATGCATACAAAGCCAACCGGGAAACGACTCCGGAGGATATCAGACAGGCGGTCCCCTATATCAAGAGAATCATTGAGGCATTCAGTATCCCCATTATCGAAGTTCCCGGTTTTGAGGCCGACGATGTGATCGGGACCATGGCAAAAAGGGCGGAGCAGGAAGGATACACGGTGTATATGATGACACCTGACAAGGATTTTGCCCAGCTGGTTTCAGACCGCATTTTAATGTACAAACCGGCCAGGGGAGGAGGCGCACCGGAGATCATGGGTCCCGCGGAGGTACAGGAAAAGTTCCTCGTGGAACACCCCGGACAGGTGGTGGATATCCTCGCGTTATGGGGGGATGCATCGGATAACATCCCTGGGGCCAGGGGTATCGGCGAAGTTACCGCTAAGAAGCTGATTGCCAAGTATAAATCAGTAGAGGGGCTCTACGACCACATCGGGGAACTGAAGGGGAAGCAGAAGGAAAACCTTGTGAACAGCCGGGATGATGTGATGCTCTCCAGGGAGCTGGCCAGGATCGTGCTGGATGTGCCGATTGAGGTTGCACCGGAAACCCTGGAAAGGAAGGCGATCAGGGAAGAGGTGCTGAGGGAGCTATTCCAGGAACTGGAATTCCGGACCCTGGCCGCAAGGATCCTGGGAGATCAGACCGGTGGAGGAGCCTCCGGCGGGGACGCTTCTTCAGGAATGAGCCTTCCCGGGGCTGAGACCCAGGGAACCCTGTTCGGGGACTCCAATCCCGGTACATCACGAAGCGATCCGGCCGGATCGCTGCTGAACATCCAATCGGTGAAACACAACTACCACCTTGTGCAAGATGTCCGTGGGGCAGGAGAACTGGCGGAGAAGCTTTCCGGAACGAAATGGTTCTGTTTTGATACGGAGACCACCTCACTTGATCCCCTGGAAGCGGAACTGGTTGGAATTGCCTTCAGCTGGGAACCTCATGAAGCATGGTATGTCGCTTTCAATGAAGATCCCGGGAAAACCTCTTCCATTCTTGAGAAACTGGCCGGGCCCCTCCGGGATCCCTCTATCGGAAAGATCGGACAAAACCTGAAATACGATCTTCATGTCCTGATGAACCATGAGATTGAGGTCAGGGGGGAGTTGTTTGATACCATGGTGGCACATTTCCTGTTAAAACCGGATGAAAAACACAACCTGAATGTGATGGCCGAGAACTATCTCGGTTATTCCATGGTAAAAATCGAAAGCCTGATCGGTGAAAAGGGAACCGGCCAGCGATCCTTCCGGAGTGTGGATCCTGAGGAGGCCAGAGAATATGCAGGGGAGGACGCCGATATTACCCTGCAGCTGGCCGGATTGTTCAGGGAGCAACTTTCAGGCAGCGGTCTCAGTGACCTGGCCGGGAAGATTGAAATGCCCCTGATCCCTGTACTGACGGCAATGGAGCATCATGGCGTGCGCCTGGATGTGGAGGTGCTGGAACAGTTTTCGGCGGAGATCAGGGAGGAGGTAGGCCGGGTCGAAACGGAAATACACCGCATAGCAGGGACCGACTTCAACATCGGATCACCCAAGCAGCTTGGTTCGGTGCTTTTTGAACAAATGAAGATCATCCCGGATCCCCCCAGGACAAGAACCAAACAATACGCCACGGGAGAAGAGGTCCTGGTCCGGCTGAGGGACAAACACCCGATCATCGATCAGATCCTGGAATACAGGTCGCTGAAAAAACTACAATCCACCTATGTGGATGCGCTTCCTAAAATGGTCCACAGGAAGACCGGGCGGCTTCATACCTCATTCAACCAGGCACAGGTCACCACCGGCAGGCTCTCCTCTAACCAGCCCAACCTGCAGAATATCCCCATCAGGGAGGAGAGGGGCCGCGAGATCAGGCGGGCATTCATTCCTTCAAAGGAGGGCAACCTGTTTTTGTCGGCGGACTATTCGCAGATTGAGCTGCGCCTGATGGCACACCTGAGTGGCGATCCCCAGATGATCGAGGCGTTCGTCAACGAAGAGGATATCCATACGGCCACCGCTGCCAAAATATTCAAGGTGAAACCCGGGGAGGTTACCAGGGAAATGCGCGGCAAGGCGAAAACGGCCAATTTCGGCATCATTTACGGGATCTCGGCCTTCGGGCTTTCCCAGCGCATGCTGATCTCAAGAACGGAGGCACGCCAGCTGATCGACGGTTATTTCGATACCTACCCCGGAGTAAAAGCATATATGAACGGGTGCATCTCCACAGCCCGGGAGAAGGGTTACGTGGAAACCATGTACGGACGAAGGCGCTACCTGCCGGATATCCTTTCAAGAAATTCGGTGGTGCGGGGAAATGCGGAAAGAAACGCCATCAATACCCCCATCCAGGGATCGGCTGCCGATGTGATCAAGATCGCCATGGTGAGGATCCATGAAGCGATGAGGGACAACGGGATGGGCTCCGCAATGATCCTTCAGGTGCACGATGAACTCAATTTTGACGTGGTTCCCGGCGAACTGGACCAGTTAAAAAGCATGGTCAGGACAATGATGGAAGAAGCGGTTTCTCTCAGGGTTCCGCTCACTGTCGATATGGGGACGGGCGCCAACTGGCTGGAGGCCCACTAGGGGAAGGTGCCGCCCCATCCGGTATCATGAGGCGTTCTTCAGCACCAGCGAACCCCGGGTTCCGGCCAGTACCTCCCTGACCAGGGCCGGCTCCTTCAGAATTTCCACTGCTTTTTCCAGCTGAAGGTCTTCGCTGAGCTGAGCGACAATCCTTCCCGCCTGGAAGTAATACCGGTTGACGATCTCCTCGGTAAGCAGCTGGCGGATCTCGGGCTCAAAGGTTTCCAGGTCCTTCAGGTTGTTGTGCGAGAGTTTTTCCTCCAGTACAGAGAATTCTTCTTCTGCCAGGGCATAGTATTTCTCACGCTTTGCAGTTTCGATCAGTTCATCGAACGCCTGTTCGCTGGCCGTTTTAAATTCAAAGCCGTTCTCTTCTACAAAAGCTTTAAATGACGCGTATTCCTGATCTGACAGTGAATAAGATTCTGCAGAATCAATGGTGGGATGGGTACTCCTGTACCGGGTGGCATAGTCGAAGATCATGTTCTGCATATAAAGCTGCCGGGTGATCTCCGAAAGCAGTTCTGGGACCACCTCGAAATCGGGCTGGATCCCGCCCCCGTCATACACCACCCTCCCGTTGCCGGTCCTGTATTCGCTGATGAGGGAATCGGGGATCATTCCGACACTTCCGTCCTCATTCCTGTGGGCGTAATCCAGCGCCTGTATGCAACGTCCGCTTGGAATATAGTATTTGGCGGTGGTCACCTTCAGCTGGGCATTGTACTTCAGGGGCCGGGAGGTTTGAACCAGTCCCTTGCCGAAGGTGCGCTGCCCCACCACGACCGCCCGGTCCAGGTCCTGAAGGGCACCCGCCACGATCTCCGACGCCGAGGCGGAACCCCGGTTGGTCAGGACCACCAGGGGGATTTCTGTATCTACCGGATCCCGCTGCGTCACGTAGTCGGAATCCCATTGTTTCACTTTTCCGCGGGTGCTGACGATCAGCTGGCCTTTCTCAACGAACAGGTTGCAGATGCGAACGGCTTCGATCAGGAGACCACCCGGGTTGGAACGGAGGTCGAGGACCAGGGATTCCAGGTCGTTACGGGCTGTCAGGTCACGATAGGCATCTTCCACCTCCTGGCCTGCACCGGTGGTAAAATTGGCAACCCTGATGTATCCTGTCCGGTCGTTCAGCATTCCGTACCATGGAACATTGCTGATGGTGATTTTTTCACGGACCAGGGTGAATTCCAGGGGATCGGGGGCGCCGAACCTGGATACGGTAATGTTCAGTTCAGTCCCGGGTTTGCCTTTCAGGCGGTCACTGACCGACTCAATGGCCATGCCCTCCACCATGTCTCCGTCAATTTCCAGGATCTCATCCCCGGCACGGAGCCCTGCTTTGGCCGCAGGGAATCCTTCGTATGGCTCTGCAATGATCACCTGTTCACCGGATCTCCTGATCAGTGAACCGATCCCCCCATATTCCCCGGTGGTCTGGAACTGGAAATCATCCATATCCGACTCGGGAATGTAGGTGGTGTAAGGATCCAGGGAGGAGAGCATCGCATCGATGCTGGTGTTGACCAGGTCTTCCGGATCTGTTTCATCCACGTAGAACATATTCAGTTCCCTGAAAAGTGTAAAGTATATATCCAGGTTTTTCACCAGCTCCATGTCTTTGTTCCGGAGGGAAGTAAATCCCACCGATACCAGAACCACCAGCGCAGCACCCACCCATATTTTTCTGCCGTTATGTTTCATGATCAACTCATTTTTCTGGTTGTAAAGGAAATACAAAGATGTAAAATATCCCGCACTATTCACTTTTTTTAAGAAGCGCCGATGCGTATCTTTGCCGGAAATTAACACTACAAATGCCAGGCCAGGATTCCACCCTGATGCTCACCGGGAATTCCCTGACGGGGCTCGTAGAAGCAGTACCGACCCGGATATTCGAATCCTCTGTGCCGTCCGACTTTCTGCTGGCCGCGCAGAACGGAACAGAATTCATGCAGAAGGTCCCCGGTTTCCATCCGGGCTGGCTGTTTGTATACCTGTTGTTGCTTCTCGGTTTTTTTGCCTGGGCAAGGGTTTATTACGGAAACATCATGACCCAGACGGTGCAGGCTTCCACTAATTTTCAGGTGGCGGTCCGTATGTTTAAAGACAAAAGCCTGCTTCAGATACAGCTGGACAACATCCTCTACATCATCTATTTCCTGAGCACAGCGTATTTTCTCTATTTCATAGAGGAGCAGCTGGGACTGCTTCCATACGGTTTGAAGGGAGGGGTGCTGTACCTGTTCAACCTGGGATTGCTGGCGGGACTGTTTTTCACCAGGACCATTGTGGTGAATCTGACCGGTTCCCTTTTTAACCAGGGATCCCTCTACAGGGAATACCTGTACCACATTTTCATTTTTAATAAGTTACTGGGCATTTATATCCTGCCCATGCTGTTATTTGTTGTATATACCAGGGGGGTGCTGCAGGATCTGTTCACCTGGATTGCACTGGCGGGCATCGGAACGGTCCTGGTCATGCGGATCGTCAGGGGGGTCGTTTTTTCTTTGAGGAAAGATATTTCACTTTTCTATATGTTTTTGTATCTTTGTGCCCTTGAAATAGTGCCACTTGCCCTATTGTACAGGTGGTTGGAAGGTGCCCTTTAAGAGAACGATAACATAATGGAGATTCTATGGGAAGAATAAGGAAAATCCTCGTTTCTCAGCCGCAACCTGAGAATAACAAATCCCCCTACTTTGATTTAGCCACCAAACACAACCTGAAAATCGACTTCAGGCCTTTCATCCATGTGGAGGGGGTCAGTGCCAGGGAATTCAGAAAGGACAAAGTCGATCTGGGCTCTCACACCGCAGTGATCTTTACCAGCAAGACCTCCATTGATCACTATTTCAGGATCGCGGAGGAAACCCGGACCAATATTCCCGACACCATGAAGTATTTCTGTATCTCTGAGGCTACAGCCTACTATTTGCAGAAATACATCGTCTACCGGAAGCGCAAGATCTTTTTCGGCAACGGACAGATCACCGATTTGATCGAAACCATGAACAAGCACAAGGACGAAAAATTCCTGCTTCCGCTTTCGGCGGCTCACAAGGAGGAGATCCCTGTGCTGCTCAAGAAGCACCAGTTCAGTTTCTCCAAGGCGATCCTCTATCGCACCGAATGCAGCGACCTGTCTGACCTGGCCGATGTGAATTACGATATCCTGGTTTTTTACAGCCCGTCCGGAATCAAATCCCTCTTCCAGAATTTCCCGGATTTCAAACAGAACGATACAAAGATCGCATCCTTTGGTGCGAAGACAGCCAAAGCAGCGGAGGAAGCGGGACTTCGTCTTGACATCACCGCTCCGCAGCCCCAGGCCCCGTCCATGACCATGGCCCTGGAGAATTTTATCAGGGATTACAACAAAAATAACGGGAAACCCTGACGGAAAATATTGCTAACTTGAGGGGGAGCAATCCCCCTTTTTTTATGCCGCGGTTTTCACTGACAAAAGGCGAAAGGCTTACCGGAAACAAAGCCATCGCTTCACTCTTCCAGTCGGGCAGGGGATTTTCAGTCCCTCCGCTCCGGTTCATTTATCTTCCTGTTGAAGCAGGGGAGATTCCGGCCAGAATGGCTGTGGCCGTTCCCAAAAGACTTTTCCGGAAAGCGGTGGACAGGAACCTGCTCAAGCGCAGGATCCGCGAAGCCTACAGAATACAAAAAGAGGATCTTTTCAGGCAGCTTTCGGAAAAAGGGACATCGGTTCACCTGGTAATCCAGTATCAGCGTAAGGAGATTGAGGAATATCAAAGGATCGGTGATGCTGTGAAAAAGGGGCTTCGGCAGCTGGCCCTTGAGATCACCGGATAATGGTGCGTCCTCCCAGACCCACAGAAAGCTCCCGCTTCACCAGTTCCAGGCTCCTGATCCGCATCAGCAGCTGCCGGATCTCCTCCAGCTCCCTGCTTTTCTCCGCGGTATCAAGCTCATTTCGCAGCGCCGTAAGCGCTTTCTCCACCACCATCATCTTGTAGGAAAGCAAAGATTTTGGAACCTCCAGCCCCAGGTTCTCCCCTGGCAGCTCCACATAGGCTTCTTTTCTTTTCCACACCTTGCTCAGCTCATAGCGGGAGGTATAGATGTCCACGGCCAGCTCCCTGATCTCCGGATGCTCATGGTAGATAAAGTCCCTGTCCGCAATGGCCTCACCCCTTTCGATGATCTCCATGACATACTCAAAGATCTGTTTGTATACCAGGTTGGTGAATTCCAGCTCGTCGTTTTGAATCTCCCGGATGATGTACTGGGCCACACTGATATCGGCGTTTTCCTCGCCACTGAGGTGCAGGGTCCGGTTTCCGAATTTCAGCAGGAAATAGATGATCTCCCTTTCCTCGATTTCCGAATAGACATGCTCCACAAATCCGGGGACCGCGGGCTGGTGGGGCAGGGCGGTCACCGGTGTGGCCCTGGATTCAACGGATCTGGACTGTTCGCGCCTCCACTGTGTTTCCTGCTTCTTCTGACGGATCTTGTTGACTTCGTTGTACAGCACCTGTTCCTCAACCCCCAGCAGAAGGCTGCTTTCCTTGAGGTAAACACTGCGCAGGATTCCGTCGGGAATGATGGCAACAGAGTGAACGATATCCGTAATCAGCCTGGCCCGCCTGATGGGATCATGCTGAGCCTCTGCCAGCAGGATCTCCGTCTTGAAGGAAATGAAATCCTTCTCCTGGGTTCTGATGAATTCCAGGAATTCCGATGAGCTGTGTGACCTTGAAAAGGAGTCCGGGTCCTCTCCCTCCGGCAGCATGACCACCTTCACGTTCATTCCCTCTTCAAGAATCAGATCGATCCCCCGGAAAGAGGCTTTGATCCCGGCTTCATCTCCATCGTAGATAATGGTAATGTCGGGAGTGAACCGCTTGATCAGGCGCACCTGTTCGGTAGTCAGGGCAGTGCCGGAAGAGGCCACCACGTTCCTGATACCGGCCTGATGCATGGCTACCACATCGGTATATCCTTCCACCAGGTAGCACCGCTCCTGCGAAACGATCTCCTTTTTGGCCTGGAACAGCCCGTACAGGACCCTGCTTTTGTGATAGATATCCGACTCTGGAGAATTGAGGTACTTGGCCAGGTTCTTGTCAGATTTCAGTGTTCTGCCCCCGAAGCCGATCACATTGCCGGAAAGGGAGTGTATAGGAAAGATCACCCTCCCGTAAAAACGGTCGAACAGGTCCTGTTCACCTTCAATGGAGAGCCCGCTTTTTACCAGGTAGCTCCGTTTATATCCGTTTTTCAGTGCGTTCCGTGTGAAGGCCCTGCTCTCTCCCGGGGAGTAACCAAGCTGGAACTTTTTGATGGTATCGTCCCTGAATCCCCTTTTTCTGAGGTAACTCAGCCCGATGGTTTTCCCCTCTTCAGAGTGGAGCTGACCGGCGAAGTAGGACGCAGCGTATGCCGTCACGGCCATCAGGCTTTCCCGCTCATTTTTCTGCTGGATCTCCTCGGCGGTGGGCTCCTTTTCCTCCAGCGGGATGTTGTACCGCTGGGCCAGGTACCTCAGGGCTTCCGGGTAAGTCAGTTTCTCATGTTCCATGAGGAACCCGACCACGTTGCCCCCTTTCCCGGAACTGAAGTCCTTGAAGATCCCCTTGGAAGGGGAGACCATGAATGAGGGGGTTTTCTCATTGGTGAAGGGACTGAGGCCTTTGAAATTGGCTCCGCTCTTCTTCAGGGTGACAAAATCGGAGATCACCTCAACGATATCTGCAGCCTCAAATATCTGATTAATGGTCTGTTGGTCTATCATCTGGGTTCGGGAAACGCCGGCAAGGAACGGGAACGCCCCGCACTAAAATTAGCGAATATCATTATTCAGCCAAAATCTTATCTTTACAGGGATCATGAAACGCATGGTGGTACTGACAGGTGCAGGAATGAGCGCTGAAAGCGGCCTGAGGACCTTTCGTGAGATGGGAGGATTGTGGGAGGAGTATGATGTCTACGAAGTGGCCTCGCCTTTAGCCTGGGAACGGGACCGGGCGCTGGTGCTGAGGTTTTACAATGAAAGGAGAAAGCAGCTGCTGGAGGTGGAGCCCAATACCGGTCATGTGCTGCTGGCCGGACTGCAGGAGAAATATGATGTGCGGATCATTACCCAGAATGTTGATGACCTGCATGAAAGGGCCGGATCGAAACACGTACTGCACCTTCACGGGGAACTTCGAAAGGCCAGAAGTACGGTGGATCCTGAACTGGTCTACCGGATCGATGGCTGGGAACTGAAAGAGGGCGATTGCTGTGAGAAGGGTGCCCAGTTGCGCCCGCACGTGGTTTGGTTCGGAGAGGCGGTTCCCGCCATTGAGGAAGCGGCAGAACTGGCAGGGACAGCAGACCTGCTCGTTATCATCGGAACCTCTCTGAATGTTTATCCCGCAGCGGGACTGATCCACTATGTGCCGCATGGGACCCCGGTTTACGTGATCGATCCCGCCGAGGTTCCGCTCCCGGACCAGCAGGGGATCACAGTGATACGGGACGGGGCAGGGAACGGGATGAAAGAACTGATCAGGTTACTGGATCATGAAAGGAATTAATCTGCACATATGGATGGCTGCGCTCCTGCTCTCCTTCCTTCCGGGGAAGCAGATCTGCGGGCAGCAGTTCAATGCAGGGGTATTCGGCGGAGTGACGGCCTCGCAGGTGGACGGGGACACCTACGGGGGATTCAATAAACTGGGAATGACCGCCGGAGCATTTGTGAACCGCCACATCGACTGGGACATCTACTGGCAGATGGAGATCAAGTATGTCATGCGCGGCGTCTACGAAGGACCGGGGGATTTCAGCGATAATTTTCTTTACCGGAGCAGCTACCACTACCTGGAATTTCCCCTTTCCGTCCATTACCTGTTCCAGGAAAAAGTCCAGGCAGAACTTGGAACCTCGCCCGAGGTGCTGCTTTTCGCACGCTTCTGGGACCAGGACGGATTGATCGATCCGGGCAGCTATCCGGAGAACAGGAGGTTCGGACTGAGTGTCTTTGCCGGGCTTCATTACTGGTTTGCACCCTATGTCGGCATGGGGATCCGCTACACCTATTCGGCCATTCCTTTCCGGGATCCGCAGGAGTGGAACAATCCGCAATACAGGGGATACTTTCACAATGTCCTGAGTCTGACGGCGGCATTCAAATTCAAACATGAACGGTCAGGCACATGAGATAGTTGCAGCATAGATGCTGCAGGAGAAACTGGAATCCAGCAGGCCGGCACAGGCCTCCAGGGTTGCCCCGGTGGTGACCACATCATCCACAAGCAGAATCTTTTTTCCCTGAAGGTCGGGGGGGTCGGGTGAGAGCCGGAAACCCGATTGCACATTTTCGTACCTGCCGATCCTTCCCCTGGTGGTCTGGGAGGTATGGAATACCGACCGGAGGAGCACCCCCTCGTGGGCGGGGATCCCTGTGACATCGGATACACCCCGGGCAATGACGGCACTCTGGTTGTATCCCCTTTCCCGAAGGCGTTTGCGGTGCAACGGAACTGGGATCAGCAGGTCGCATCCGGAATATACCGTACCGATCAGCGAGCGGCCCAGCAACCGGCCCAGGTAGATCCCCATGTTCCGGTTCCCCCGGTACTTCAGGTCATGCAGCAGTTCCTGATAGGGAGATCCCTTCTCAAACCTGTACAGTGAAGTTGCTTCCAGGATCGGAACCCTTCCCCAGAAGAGCTGGCTGACCGGATTACCGGGAACCCTGGCATACAGGGTCCTGGGTATTCCGTATTCGCAGGAGACGCACAGGCCGGGGCAGGTTCCCTCCAGCAATTTGCCACACACCGGACAATGGACGGGGAATATGAAAGCGATCAGTTCCTTCATCAGGATACTATACACAGCATTGATGGATCGGGGAATGAGGAGATCAGCGTTCCCTGGCCTGTTGTACCAGTTGCCTGGTGGAGAGCAGGCCACATGCCGCCAGGATATCCTCACCCCGGCTTGCACGTATGGTCGTGCGGATCCCCTTTTTGACGAGTGCCTCCCTGAATGATTGCAGGGTGTGTTCATCGGGAGATTCCAGGGGAGTACCGGGGATGGGATGAAAACGGATCAGGTTGATCCGGCAACGGATCCCCTGAAGGATCTTTGCAAGTTCGTTCACGTGCCTCCGGGTGTCATTGAATCCCCTGAACAGAATGTATTCAAAAGAGACCCTCCGCTGCCGGCCGAAATCCCACGACCTGATCTGATTCAGCACTTCCCGGAGGGGATATACCTGCTGGACAGGCATCAGTTTCTCCCTCTCTTCGTCAAAGGGGGTGTGAAGGCTGACGGCCAGGTGGGCTTCACTGCTGTCAAGGAATGCATGCATGGCGGGGGTGATCCCGATGGTGGAAACTGTAATGCGCCTGGGACTCAGTGCATATCCCCAGGGGGCGGTCAGGATCTCCAGGCTTTTGAGGACCTCGGGCAGGTTGTCAAGCGGCTCCCCCATCCCCATGTAGACTATGTTGGTCAGCTTCTCCCATTCGGGAAGGCTGTGGTACTGGTTGAGGATCTCCCCTGCGGTGAGGTTGCCCTGGAATCCCTGTTTCCCGGTCATGCAGAACAGGCATCCCATTTTGCATCCCACCTGTGAGGAGACGCACACCGTATTCCGGGTCTCTTCGGGAATGAACGCAGTTTCGATAAATTTGCCCTTCCTGGGTTCAAACAGGTACTTTTTTGTCCCGTCGGTTGAACTCTGTACACTTGCAGGCGGCTGAATCCCAACGGTATACTGTTCGGAGAGCATGGCCCTTGTCCTTTTGGAGAGGTTGGTCATCTCATCCGTCGACGAAATCCTGTTCTGATAGAGCCAGCCTGCCATCTGCCGGGCGGTGTAGGGGGGAAGATTCATTCCGTCGGTCAGGCGGGTCAGCTCTTCCAGTGTTTTACCGAAAAGCGGCTCTTTCATCCTCAGAAATAGATTTCAGAAATGATCCGGTCAAACGGGATTCCTTTTTGGATCAGCAGGTCCCGGGTGTCGACCACCATTTCAGCACTTCCGCAAAGGTAATACTTTAAGGCCGTATCCAGGTGTTCCTGTTCCTCCAGAAAGCCGGTCACCCTTCCATGATACACCGATTCGTCCGGTTCTCCCGAACAACAACGGATATACCGGTCTCCCAGCTGTCCGGAAAACTCATCATAGAAGTAAAAATGGTCCAGGAACCGGCTGCCGTGTATCAGGGTCACTCCTTCTGCCAGCCCAGATCTGAGCATGGCGTAGAAGGGAGCGATCCCGGTCCCAGCCGCTACCCAGACCGAAGGCTCCGGCAATGCGGTGAAGGAACCCCTTGGAGCCGTGATCCAGATGCGGTCTCCCTGCTCCAGCATGGACATAAGCGGGGTGAGGTATCCATCTTCGATCACATTGTAAAGGACCTGGACCCGGGGATCCTGCTCTCCGCTGCAAATGCTGTAAAGCCTCCTGGGCCCTTCTTCCTCCAGTGCGAGCCCGATTACCTGACCGGCTTTGAATTCGAAATCCCTCTGAAATCCGATCAGATGGATCCCCGGGGAGAGCTCCTCGGTGAATTCCAGGATGACCGGGCGTACCACATGGGAGTTTCCGCTCACCATACGGTCCGCATTTTGCCCCCGTCGATGATAAAGGTCTCCCCGGTCACATAGGATGCGGCAACGGAGAGCAGAAAGACGGCTGCTTTCCCGAATTCTTCCGGATTCCCGTAACGCCCGAGGGGGATCTTATCGAAGTTGATCTTCCTCACGTTCTCCAGGCTGATCCTCCATTCTCCGGAATTGTGCAGGTCCAGTTCGCGCAGCCGGTCCGTGTCAAACAGACCGGGCACCAGGTTATTGATGCGGATGCCGTGCCGGGCCAGCTGAAAGGAGAGGCTCTTTACAAGACTGGTAACCCCGGCTCGATATACATTGGAAAGTAACAAATTGTCAATAGGTTCCTTAACAGAACTTGAAGTAATTGTTAATATGGATCCCGATTTTTTCCGGCGCATTTCCGGCAGCACAATCCGGATCATGCGAACGGCACTCATCAGGGTGTTCTCATAGCCGGACAACCAGTGGCTGTCGTCCAGGTCATCAAAACTGCCCGGCGATGGCCCCCCTCCGTTGACCACGAGCCCATCAATGGTCCCCAGGTCGTGAAGGGTTTGATGTGCCCAGACCTCAATGGATCCCGGATCGGCCACGTCGAGGTGGTATCCGTGTACCCTGGCATCGGGGACCTCTGCCCTGATGCGCTCCAGTGCCTCGCTCATGTTCTTTTTGCTGCGGCTTCCCATGGAGACCACCGCGCCTTCCGCGGCCGCCTGTCTGGCTATTCCGAATCCAAGTCCTTTGCTGGATGCCGCCACCATCATCACCTTGTCCTTCAGTCCTAATTCCATGACACTTATTTTTTTAAGATTTGAAACCCCTGACCCTGATCACCATGGCTTTTCCCCTGTGAAAGGTGCCTTCGTCCAGGTCCGCTTCCCGCACTTCCGATTGCACCATCTCCACACCGGGAAAATCGGCGAGGACCTGTTCCAGGTCGTACAGCATGTCGATGGATTGTGGCCCTCCTGTGCCACGACCCAGCTGGGAGGTATGGAATGCCTCCAGGAGGAGCATACCGCCCCTTTTCAATGCTCCGGCTATTCTCGAATGGACCAGGGACCGAACACCGGGTGGAAGATGCACAAAGATCAGCGCAGCAGCATCATACCAGCTTCTTTTAAACGATTGATCCATCAGGTCCCCGATGTGGTAACGGATGCGAACGCCATTTCTCCGGGCAAGCGCCCTGGCCTTGGCCGCGCCCGAACTGCTCTGATCGCTGGCATCCACATGCCATCCCAGGGAGGCTGCGTGGACTGCATTGCGGCCTTCCCCGTCACCGGGGAGCAGGATCCTTCCAGGTTCCAGCTGCCGGATGGCCTCCGAAAAGAAGCTGTTCGGCTCGGTTCCATAGACGTAATCACTGCTTGAATACCGCTGGTTCCAGAATTCCTTCATGGGCTTTTCAGGGTCTGAATGAATAACCAATTCGCTCCGGAAAAGTTGTATTTCATTTTTTTTTCTTTTCTTGCCGTGCTAACTAAAGACTACTTCTCATGAAAAAATCTTCTTTTTTGTGGATATCCTTGCTATGCTATGCCTCTGTGGCAACTGCTGGAGGATTGGTTACCAACACCAACCAGAGCGCCGCATGGGCCAGGACACTGACCAGGGAGGCAACCCTGGGCGTGGATGCAGTCTATTATAATCCGGCAGGGATTGCCCAGTTCAAGAACGGAATTCACCTTTCACTCTCAAACCAGACCATTTTTCAGACCAGGGTCATCACCAGCGGATATCCGCTGATCGCCGGTGCCCCGAAAGATTACGATGCAGAACTGGTGGCACCCTTTTTCCCCAGCTTCTATGCGGCCTATAAAAAAGACAAATGGGCATTTTCGGCGGGATTCAACATCATTGGCGGAGGCGGTAGCGCCAATTTCGAATCGGGGATCCCCTCCTTCGAAAGCAGGATCTCATCCATCGGGGCCAGTCTTATGCCCATTGATCAGGCCATTTTTGACGCGTCCGGAATCAATCCTGGATTCAGCAATGTCACTGGATATACCATCGATCAAATGTCACTGAGCGGATCCTCCATGTACCTGGGGATTCAGCTCGGAGCCACCTATGCCCTCAATGAAATGATCTCAGTGGCCATCGGAGCCCGGTATGTATCGGCAAGAAACAGCTATGAGGGGAATACCGATGGAATTACCATCGATGCACCGGCCGCGTACGGAGGGACGCAGCCCCCGGAGAATTACCTGCGCCTGGTGGCAATGACACCTGGATTGCCTGCAGAGGTGGTGGCGGGCCTGAACGGGAATGCAAACGCCCTTGAGCTGATCTCTTCCGATGGCGAGCTGATCGCGGAACAGCGCGGATTCGGGATCACACCCATCATCGGCCTGAACATTAACCTGGCCGAAAAGCTGAATGTGGCCCTCAAGTATGAGCACCGTACCAAGATCGAACTGACCAATGAGACCGAAGTGGATGACCTGGGCATGTTTCCCGACGGTGCCAAATCCAGGGCGGATCTTCCGGGTCACATCATGGCCGGGGCTTCCTTCACCCCCTTCAAGAAACTGACTGCCAGCGTGGGATTCAACTACTTTCTGGACAAGCCCGCATTTTACGGGGTGACCGATGAAAGCGGGGAGCAGATCAACAACGAGACCACCATCGATGAGAACACCTACAATGTCTCTGCCGGACTGGAGTATAAATTCCTGGGGATTCTCGGCCTCAGCGCCGGCTATTCCTATGGCAGCCTGGGGGTGAACGATTCCTACCAGTCCGATCTGAGCTATTCCAACAAGAGCCATTCGGTGGGCGGCGGTGTGTTTGTTGACCTGGGAGAGATCCTGACGGTCAATGCCGGTGTGGTGTTTGTCATGTATGACGACTACACCAAGAGCTACACTTCACCCCTGCCCTATACGGAAATTTATAAAAAGGAGACCACCCTGTTTGCCGTCGGTGTGGATATCCGCCTCTGATCAGCAGAAAGCCCGGCTGGGAACCGGGCTGACAGGAATCGACAGATTGACTGTAAGGAGAGGTGGGAAATCACTGTATCTTATAGTCCAAAGATACGGAGTCCCGCCTGGGCGGGAATGAAGTTAACATTAACAAGGGATTAATTTTTCGTTTGTCTGGCCTGAGGGGGATCTTCCAGCTCCCCTTCGGGCCGGTCTCCTTCAAGGCGGCTGATGACCACCGCGCCGACGCTGTCGCTGAAGACATTGACCGTGGTGCGGAACATGTCCAGGATGCGGTCCACCGCAAGGATAATGGCCACTCCCTCCAGGGGAAGGCCCACCGCTTTCAGGATGATCGACATCATCACCATACCGCTCATGGGGATGCTGGCCGCCCCGATGGAGGCCAGAACGGCTGTGATCACGATGATCCCCTGCTGGGCCAGGCCCAGGTCAAAACCATACACCTGGGCGATGAAAATGGTGGCCACACATTCATAGAGCGCGGTCCCGTCCATGTTGATGGTGGCACCGATGGGCAGCACGAAACCGGCCGATTTTTTCGAGGCTCCCGATACCTCGGTGACAGCCTTCATGGTAAGGGGAAGGGTGACGATGGTGGAACAGGTGGAAAATGCCGTCATCAGGGCCGGGAGCATGCCCCGGTAGTGAAGGGACGGTCTGACTTTCCCGATGTAATTCAGGATCAGGGGCAGGGTGATAAAGAAGTGAATGGAAAGACCTGCAAGGACCACCAGGGCATATTTCAACAGCGGGGCAAATGCACTGAAGCCTGTCTCCGCCACGATCCCGGCAATGATGCCGAACACCCCGATGGGAGCGGTCCAGATCACGAAAGAGGTGAGTTTCATCATCGCCTCAAAGGCAGCCCTGAAAAAGTTACCCATCAGGGACCGCTGCCCCTCTTTCAGCTGGGTGACAAAGAAACCGAAAAGCAGGGAAAAGAAGATTACCGGAAGCACATCACCATTGGCCATGGCCTCAAAGGGATTCTCCGGTATGATGTTCAGCAGAAGCTCTCCGAATCCCTGGTCCACCACCCCGATCCCATCCGGCTGCCGTTCCAGGCCTATATTGGCCCCTTCACCCGGTTTGAAAATATTGACCAGCAGCTGTCCGGTCAGAATGGCCAGTATACTTGTAGTAAGATAATAGGTAATCGTTCTTAAGCTAATTATCCCCAGGTTTTTGCCGCTACCCACCTGAATGACGGCACTGGTGATGGAGGTGATGACCAGCGGAAGGATGGCCATGCGCAGCAGCCTCAGGAACAGGTTCTTCATCGGATCGGCCACGGTCAGGACCGGTTCGCCCACCAGCCAGCCCATGAGGATCCCCAGAAAGAATCCTGCAAAAATGAGGGTGGTCAGCATATGTCTGCGTCCGGGCATCAGGTCAATAAAGGAAAAAATCGGGAGAATTAAAAAAACATTCTTATCAACATCCCTTCAATAATCGCCTCATATCCTTTATTTTTGAGGGGCGTAAGAAGCATGGCGGGAACCCCTGGACATATGGTTGAAACACCCCTGATGAAGCAGTATTACGCCATTAAGGCGAAGCATCCGGACGCGGTGCTGCTGTTCAGGGTGGGCGATTTTTATGAGACCTTCGGCGAAGATGCCATCCGTTCTGCCGATATCCTTGGGATTACCCTCACCAGGCGGGCCAACGGGGCAGCATCTTTCGTTGAACTGGCGGGCTTTCCGCACCATGCCCTCGACACCTATCTTCCCAAACTGGTGAGGGCCGGCCAGCGGGTGGCCATCTGCGAACAGCTGGAAGATCCCAAACTGGCCAAAAAAATCGTTAAACGGGGCATCACCGAACTGGTCACCCCCGGTGTCACATTCAATGACCATGTCCTTGAGAACAGGGAGAACAATTTCCTGGCAAGCGTCTACATGGACCGGCACCTTTGCGGCATTGCCTTCCTGGATGTGTCCACCGGCGAATTCCTCACATCGGAGGGGGACAGGTCTTTCATGGACAAATTGCTGAGCAGCTTCAGGCCCAAGGAGATCCTGGTTCAGAAGAGCCAGCGGGAGGCCTTCCTGGAGGCCTTCGGTGCGGGGTATTATCTGTTCCCGCTGGATGAATGGGTCTATACGGAAGAGCATGCCCGGGAAAAGCTGCAGCGTCAGTTTGGCACGCAGAACCTGAAGGGATTCGGCGTACAGGAACTGGGACACGGGATCATGGCCAGCGGCGCGATCCTTCAGTACCTGGAGCTGACCCAGCACCATGCCACCTCCCATATCACCTCGCTTTCGCGGATCGAGAGGGACCACTATGTGTGGCTGGACCGGTTCACCATCCGGAACCTGGAGATTTTCGATGCCCTCTACGAGGGAGCAGGTACACTGCTCGGGGTCATGGACAAAACCCTCACCCCCATGGGATCCAGGTTGCTGAAAAGGTGGCTGTCCCTGCCGCTGAAAGACGTCCTCCTGATCAGGGAGCGACACAACATGGTGGAATACATCAGGGAGGAGGGCGATTTCAGGGAATTTCTCACCAGTCACATCCGGGAAGTGGGGGACCTGGAACGGATCGTTTCCAAAGTGGCCGTGGGAAGGGTCAATCCCAGGGAACTGGTTCAGTTGAAAAACGCACTGTCGGCAGTGGCTCCCCTCATGGACCGGTGTTCGCAATCGGGGGAGCCCGCCCTCCAGAAACTGGCCGGCCAGCTGGATCCGTGTCCGGAGGTGGTGGAGCGGATTGGGAAGGAGCTCACGGACAACCCTCCGGTCCTGCTGAACAAGGGCGGGGTCATCTCCGAAGGTGTTTCCGCAGAGCTTGATGAGCTGAGGGAGGTCATGTATTCGGGAAAGGATTACCTGGTAGGGTTACAGAAAAGGGAAATGGAGCGGACCGGGATCCCCAGTCTCAAGGTGGCGTTCAATAACGTTTTCGGCTATTATATTGAGGTCAGGAACACCCACAGGGAGAAGGTTCCACCCGGATGGATCCGAAAGCAGACCCTGGTCAGTGCGGAAAGATACATCACCGAAGAGCTGAAAACCTATGAGGAAAAGATCCTCGGGGCCGAGGAGAAAAGCCTGGAACTGGAGGCCCGGCTTTACCAGGAACTGGTCAGCGGAATTTCCGAAAAAGTGGAAGCAATTCAGCGCAACGCATCACTGATTGCCAGGCTCGATTGTCTCACCACCTTTGCACGCATCGCCATCGACTACCATTACTGCCGGCCTGAGGTGAACGAGACCACCACCCTGAAAATCACCAATGGCAGGCACCCCGTGATTGAACGCCAGCTTCCCCCCGAGGAGGAGTATATCGGCAATGATGTGCAGCTTGACGATCAGGAGCAGCAGATCATGATCCTGACCGGACCCAATATGTCCGGGAAATCAGCATTTTTGCGGCAGACCGCGCTGATCACGCTGATGGCCCAGGTGGGCAGTTTTGTTCCCGCCGACGCTGCCTCCATCGGGTGGGTCGATAAAATTTTTACCCGGGTCGGGGCATCCGATAACATTTCCCTGGGAGAGTCCACCTTTATGGTGGAGATGCTGGAAGCGGCCAGTATTCTCAACAACCTTACCGGGCGCAGCCTGGTCATCCTGGACGAGATCGGCAGGGGGACGAGCACTTATGACGGCATTTCCATCGCCTGGGCCATGGTGGAGTACATCCATGAGCAACCAGAAGGACACGCAAAAACATTGTTTGCCACCCATTTTCACGAGCTGAACGAAATGGAGGCTTCCTTTAAGCGGATCAGGAATTTCAATGTCTCCATCAGGGAGCTGAATGACCGGATCATTTTTCTGAGGAAGCTGGTTCCCGGAGGCAGTGAACACAGTTTCGGCATTCATGTGGCCCGCATGGCAGGCATGCCCAGGAGTGTGGTGAAGAGGGCCAACGAGATCCTGGAAGAGCTGGAAAGAACGGGAGGGGAGAAAAACCTGAGCAAACCCGTGGCGGGACTGGCGGGACAACGGGAAGGGCTACAGATGAGCTTTTTTCAGCTGGATGATCCCGTCCTGAAGCAGATCCGGGATCAGATCGCAGGGCTTGACATCGATCACCTCACACCGGTGGAGGCCCTGAACAAGCTGAATGAGATAAAGAGGTTATCCGGTTTATAATCAAAAAATTGCAATGCCGTTTCGGTAAAAATTCCCCGCCGGTTGTTTGCAGGAATGGTTTTTGGATGCTATATTTGCAATCCGTTTGCGGGAATAGCTCAGTTGGTAGAGCACGACCTTGCCAAGGTCGGGGTCGCGGGTCCGAGTCCCGTTTCCCGCTCAGACAGACAGGGGTACCTTCGGGTGCCCCTTTTTTCATGCGGCAATTTTCCGTAAATTTGACCGCCTTGAATTGAAGTATTGAAGCAGTGTCACCAATAGCCCGGATGGCAGGGCCGAGCGGACAGAAATGGTCCGGTGG
>CAZNSZ010000036.1:0-19359 GCA_964575865.1 uncultured Bacteroides sp.
AACGACTGGGTGCTGGTCCTTGATAATATCCCAATGGACGGTGATTCCGAATTGCACTGAAACACTTCATTCACAATGATAAAAAAAACCGTAATTCCCATCCTGCTGGCCACAGTCTGGATCAGTGGATCCGAATTTGTCAGAAATCAATTCCTATTGAAGTCCTACTGGACGAACCATTACGGGTCGATGGGCCTCACATTTCCCGCAGAGCCTGTAAACGGAGCGATCTGGGGCATCTGGTCATTGCTTTTTGCAATCACCGTCTATATCCTCTCAAAGAAGTTTTCCCTCTTGCATACAGCCCTCCTGTCATGGTTAACGGGGTTCGTTCTGATGTGGGTGGTGATCGGAAATCTGGGGGTCCTGCCTGTCCGGATGCTATTTGCTGCAATACCTCTGAGCATGCTGGAAGCGTTCATCGCCGCGTGGATCGTCAAGAGATTATCAGGAAAAGGTTCAAAATGAATTTTTATTAGGAATATGGCCATCAATGCGGGCAAACCTGAAAATGAATAATTATCCGGGAGAACCGGTTCAATCTGCCGCTTTCCTTAAACAATAGGAACCATGAAACCGTTGAAACGATAGTTATTTCCAGCATCTGTCCATGACCGCCATGCATTTGAACCGGGAAACATTTGAAGAGACCCAGCGGTTCCGCCAGCCCTGGCTGTGGTTGCTTCTGGGAATCCTGTGGCTGATGGTTCCCGGCATTTTCGGAGTCGGGATCCACCAGCAGCTTGTAAAGGGACAGCCATTCGGCAATGCTCCCATGAGCGATGCCGTGCTGGTGATCTCGTTCCTCCTTACCTTCATCCTGCTTACTGCGATCGTGCTCCTGTTCCTGAAAGCCAGGTTATGCTGCAGGGTGGACCGGGCAGGGATTCGTTTCCGTTTCCCTCCTTTTCAGAGAAGCGAGACACTCATCCACTGGAGCAGGGTATCGGATATTCGGATCGTATCGTACCATCCGATCAGGCAGTTCGGGGGATGGGGGATCCGCTATGGGAAAACAGGCACCGCCTACACCATTTCAGGAAAAAAAGCCCTGCAGATCACCCTGGATTCCGGTGAAAGGATCCTGATCGGCACCCGAAGGGAGGAGGAGCTGAAAGCAGCCCTTTACAGGCTGAAGCCGGACGCCGCTGAACAATAAGGTGATTGCTATTAACTGAATATTCATTGTAATATGAGTCAATCAGAACAAAACAAGCATGGTGCCGGAACCGTCAGGACCGCGACTGTCATCGGTGCCACCGGATTGATCGGGAGCCGGCTGGTGGAACTGCTTCAGCAGGATCCAGGATTCAGTGCCATTCGGCTGGTCGTCAGGCGGAGCTTCAACACAGATCATCCGGGGACGGAAGTCAGAAAGATCGATTTCGATGACGAGACCGCATTCCGCGCTTCCGTTGAAGGGAGCGACGCCATTTTCTGTGCGGTGGGGACCACCACCCGGAAGGTAAAGGGCGACCGGACCGCTTACCGCAAAGTGGATGTGGATATCCCGGTGAACGCGGCCCGTTTCGCTCTTGAGTCCGGGTGCCCGCAGTTCCTGCTGGTCTCCTCCATCGGAGCAAGCAGCAGGAGCAGAACCTTCTACCTGCAGCTCAAAGGCGAGGTGGAGGATACCCTGAAGGAGATGGCGATCCCTTCCATCTCCGTATTCAGGCCCTCCCTGCTGCTCGGAAAGCGAAAGGAGAAACGCTTCGGGGAAAGGATGGCCGGGCTGGTCATGGGGCCATTGTCTTTTGCCGTTCCTTCCCGCTACAAACCAATACGCGCCAGGAATGTGGCTGCAGCCATGCTTGCCGCCTCCCATGAAAACCGGAAAGGATTCAGCATCTATCACTATGAAGAGATGATGGAACTCATCCGCTCACACCATCAGAAACCATGATGAAACAAGAAAACATATGGAAGACAAAACACCAAAAGTAACCGGAATCGGGGGTATCTTTTTCCGGTCGGACGATCCAACACAAACAAGGAAATGGTACCGGGATCACCTGGGCCTCGCCACTGATGATTTCGGATCCGTGTTCGAATTCAGGAATGCCAACCGGCCCGAAGAGATCAACTATTTGAGGTGGAGCCCTTTTGATGAGGGAACCGATTATTTCGATCCATCCCAAAAACCGTTCATGATCAATTACAGGGTTCAGAACCTGGAGGGTATGGTGAAAAATCTACGGAAAAACGGGGTTACCATCCTGGATGATATCGCGGAATATCCATACGGAAAATTTGTGCATATCATGGACCCGGAAGGCAATAAGATCGAGCTGTGGGAACCGGTGGACACCGTACTGACTGAAATGGGCGGTGTGACCACCAAATAATGGATGGAAGTCAACGGATGCGGGACACAGGCAGCAGCCATACAGCTCCCAAATTTTGCTCCCATCATGAGGGAGAATGGAATTTTCTTCTCTATCTTAGAGAAACTTAAAGATTCGTCAACCACATGAGATCCATTTGCCTGTTACTGATCTCCGCAGTAACTGTCACAGCCCATTCCCAGACCCGGTCCATCCGGAACTCACCCCCGCTGACCGAAGGAACAGCCATGAGCGTGGGCCTGTCGGAGGAGCGGCTGGCCATGATCGATGCCATGATCACCGCTGCCATAGAAAACAACCAGGTCCCCGGGGCCGTAGCGCTGGTAGCCCGGAACGGGGTGATTGCATACCACAAGGCTTTCGGTATGGCCGAATCCGGGACCGGCCGGGAACTTCAAAGGGATGATATCTTCAGGATCGCGTCTCAGACCAAAGCCATTACCGCCACTGCGGTCATGATGCTCTGGGAGGAAGGTAAATTCAGGCTCGATGATCCCATCTCGCTGTATATCCCTGAATTTAAGGATCCCCGCGTGCTGGAAACTTTCAACCCGGCGGATTCGGGTTTCACTGCCATCCCGGCCAACAGCGAGATCACCATCAGGCACCTGCTGACCCATACATCAGGAATAGGTTACGGGGTCATCGACGGCGACGAAAGGATCCGGAAGATTTATCAGAAAGCAGGCATTGTGGACCTGTTCACCACCGGGCCTGTCACCATCGGGGAGAATGTCAGGAAACTGGCCACCCTGCCCCTGCATCACCATCCCGGAGAAAAATATACCTACAGCGAGGGACTGGACGTGCTGGGCTATTTCATTGAAATCATCTCCGGAATGCCCCTGGACCGCTTTTTCCGCACCCGCATTTTTGATCCGCTGGGCATGGACGACACCTGGTTCTATCTTCCGGAGGATAAGCACCACAGGCTGGTGGAGGTTCAAACCCTGCGCGACGGGGAATGGGCCAGGTACGATCCATCCATCGGGTATGATCCCGATTATCCAATCAAAGGAGCGGGTACCTTCTTTTCAGGCGGCGCCGGCCTGAGCAGTACGGCCAGGGATTATGCGACCTTCCTTCAGATGTATCTGAACCAGGGGGAACTCAACGGGAAAAGGCTTTTAAGCCGGACCACGGTGCAGCTGGTCATGGCCAATCATATCGGGGACCTCCGGGTTCATCCCGGTGAATACTACGGGCTGGTGTTCGGTGTCTTCAATGAAAAAGGGGCCGCCATCGGCGGACAGGGAAGTGCAGGCACCTTCGAATGGGGAGGATATTTCAATACGCAGTATTTCGCCGATCCTGAAGAGCAGGTCATCGGGATCATCATGAAACAGACCCGGGAAACCAGCGGGGACCAGACTGCCTGGAAATTCGGCCAGCTGGTGGGGGCAGCCATCGATGACTGAGTAGATTGATCAACAGATTACCAAAGAACGATAACATGAAAGAGACAGGTTGGTTAAAGATTCTGGTGCTTGGATTCTCCATTGCACTTGCAGGTTATTTTGTGGGGAATATGCACAAGACGGGACAGAAGTATGACCGCTATGTGCAGGTAAAGGGCCTCTCCGAAAGGGAGGTGCCGGCCGATCTGGCCGTGTGGCCCGTGAACATCACGCTGACCGGGAATCAGCTGGGCCCGCTGAAAGAAGAGCTGGAGCAACAGATCAACACCGTATACCAGTTCTTCCTGGATCAGGGATTCAGCGAGGATGAACTGACCAAGGGGATCACCAACATCAACGATACCAGGGCCAATATCTACAACACGAATGCACAATACCAGGAGTACCGCTATATCGCCATCTCGGAGATGACCGTGAGGACCTCCGATGTGCAAAAGCTTCAGCAGGCCCTTACCGAATCCCTCGACCTGGTAGCGAGAGGCATCCTGCTGGGGTCCAAAAATACCTGGCGGCCCATTGAGTATATTTTCACCGGATTGAACGATCTGAAACCCTCCATGATCGAGGAAGCCACCAAAAATGCACGCGAAGTGGCCGGGAAATTCGCCCGTGATTCCGATGCCCAGGTGGGTGAGATCCGGATAGCCCGCCAGGGATTGTTCACCATCGAGGACCGCGACGAAAATACCCCGCAGATCAAAACGGTCCGGGTGGTATCCACCATCGACTTTCAGCTCAAGGACTGACCGGCCTGCTTCCGGCGCGGCACTGTTCCATTCATGAAAAAACTCATATGCATACTCATTCTCTCCCAGGGTATTCAGGCAGGAGCCACCCACTGGCTCACTTACCATGTTTATTATGAAACCGAATACATCCAGGGGCCCTGGTCCCGTTCGCAGATCCTGAACCAGTCGGGATACCACTATCTGGCCGTCAGGGAGTATACCGATCTGTTCGGTACCGAACAGGTCGATCTGGCCGAAAAAATGATCTCCAGGCTGAAAGAGCTGCATCCCGCTGCTTATGAAATAAGTTATACACTGAATATCAACAGGGATACGGTTATACTTGAGATCGATCCTGCTGACGGTACATGGGACAGGATCAGGAATGAGGTAACAGCCACCATGACCATGAACAGTTTTAGAGCGGTGTGCTTCAGGCTGCCCGACACTGTGGTCATCACCACCATGGCCGATGTCACCCTTCCCTATTTCGATCTGGTGCCGGCCGGGCACCGGGCAGCCGATTCTGATCAGGTCACCCGTGAAGGTCTTGAAAACCCGTCAGATGAACCCTCTCCAGGACTTACCGGCAACAGGAAGTCAACCAGGCAGGGAATCCTTCTGCCGGCTCTTCTCATCTCAATAGCACTCAATCTTATCTTTATAATTGTCACAGTAAAGCGAAGAAGACAATGAAACCACTGTCCATACCAGAGAAATTCCTTCTGCTGGCACATCACCCGGAAAAAGGCCGGTACGTGATCTCTTCCATTCATCTGAAATACGGACTGGCGGGAGCCTTCCTGCTGGAGATGACCCTCCATGGATTCATAGAGATGGAGGAAAAACTGCTGGTGCTGAAAAATATACCCGGGCCGGACCGTCCGCTGCTGAAAAGCCTTGCCGGGGACATGGAAAACGCTGCCAGGCCGAGAAGAATCCGGTACTGGATCAGAAAACTGGCCAGGAGGCCCGTCAGGGTCAGAAAGCAGGTAGAGGACATGCTGGAAAGAAACCGGTTGATACGGACCGAGCTCCGGCATATACTGGGAATGATCCCGTACCGGAAAAGTTACCTTGTCAACCGCAGGATCAAATTCGACCTGATCAGGGAGATCAGGAAGCAACTCTTTCAGCGTGACGCCCCTGAAGAGGAATGGGCCGTTCTCATGGGGCTGATGCATGCTTGCAGGATGACCCGGATGCTGGGCAGCGACCGGAATGAAAGAAAGACCGTCCGGAATAAACTGCGCAAAATTGTAAAGGAAAATCCTGTGGCTGCCGGAGTCGATCAGACCATCCGGGAAATCCAGGCAGCCATTGTTGCCTCTGTGGCAGCCTCCAGCGCCGCGGCAGCCGCTGCCGGATCTCACTGAACACAACAGGCAGGGTGCTCTCCGGCGGAAACCCGGCATATTTTGTGGCGGATCGCGGGAACAACTCCAGCAGATTAGTTGTTGATAAACCTAATATCGCAATAAACATGGGAAAAGTCATCATTAACAGTTACGAGGAATTTGAGCAGCTCGTGGGGAAGCAGATCGGAACTTCCGGTTACCACCGCATCACCCAGGAACAGATCGACCGTTTCGCGGATGCCACGCTTGATCACCAGTGGATCCATGTGGACAGGGAGCGGGCCAGGAAGGAGAGTCCTTACGGGGATACCATCGCCCACGGATACCTGAGCATCTCCGTACTGCCGTACCTGTGGAATCAGATCATCCAGGTGAACAACATCACCATGCTGGTCAACTATGGCATCGAATCGCTCAAGTTCGGACAGCCGGTGGTGGTGAACAGCGAGGTACGGATCGTGGCAGGACTGAAATCCATTGTCAATCTGAGAGGGACCGCCAAAGCGGAAGTGGAGGTCGTGCTGGAGATCAAAGACAGCAAGAAGCATGCTTTCAAAGGTGTGATTGTCTTTCTTTACCAGTTCAAATAGACCAGCCCCGGACCGCAAACAGAACCCTTATGGCGACCTCCAAAAAATCCAACGGAATACTTCAGACACTCTTAAACTGGACAGAGCGGGCGGGGAATGCCCTCCCCCATCCGGCCACCCTTTTTGCCCTCTTTGCCCTGATGGCGCTGGTTTTCTCCTGGTTGGGGCATGTGCTCGGCTGGGAGGTCGTCCATCCGGGAACCCAGGAGGTGGTCAGGGCCGTTAACCTGTTCTCCCATGACGGCATACACCGGATCTTGCTGGATATGGTGGAGAATTTCACCAGTTTTGCGCCCCTGGGGATCGTCCTGGTGGCCATGCTGGGAATCGGGATTGCAGAGCACAGTGGTCTGATCCACGCCCTGATCAGGTTGCTGGTGCTGAACTCGCCCAGACACCTGCTTACGTTTGTGGTGGTTTTTACCGGGATCATTTCCAACGTCGCCTCAGATGTGGGCTATGTCCTGCTGATCCCTCTGGCTGGAGTGATTTTCATTGCCGTTGGACGGCACCCGGTTGCGGGAATGGCAGCAGCCTTTGCAGGGGTCTCCGGCGGATTCAGCGCAAACCTTGCCCTGGGTACCGTCGATCCGTTGCTTGCCGGACTTTCACAGGAAGCTGCCCAGATCGTGGATCCGGCCTACCTGGTCAATCCCACCGCCAATTATTATTTCATGGTGGCTTCCACATTTGTGATCGCGTTTACCGGGACCTTTGTCACCGATAAGATCGTCGAACCCCGCCTGGGGAAATACACCGGGATAGTCGACCAGGACGAACACTCATTTGAACCCCTGAGCCGCATTGAGAAGCGGGGACTGCTCATGGCCCTGCTCACCCTGCTGGTGATCATGGCCGTCACCCTGGCAGGGATCGTCCCGCAGGATGGATTTTTCCGAGGGGCCGACGGAGGGATACTGAGTTCTCCGTTGATCACCGGAGTCGTGGCCATGCTGTTGATCACCGCCGGGGCGATGGGACTGGCCTACGGTTTCACTACCGGCGCGTTTAAAAATGACAGCGATGTGGTCAATGGAATGGCCACTTCCATGAAGACCCTGGCCACCTACCTGGTCCTGGTATTCTTTGCTGCTCAGTTCGTGGCATATTTCAAATGGAGCAACCTGGGCATCATTCTGGCAGTGAAAGGTGCAGACGCACTGATGTCTGCCTCCATCGGACTGATCCCCCTGATGATCCTTTTCATTTTGCTGTCAGCTGCCATCAACATGCTCATGGGAAGCGCTTCCGCAAAATGGGCCATCCTGGCCCCCATCTTCATCCCCATGTTCATGATCATGGGATATTCCCCCGAATTATCTCAGGTGGTATACCGGATCGGCGACAGCGTGACCAATGTGATCTCTCCCATGATGAGCTTTTTCGCCCTGATCATCGCATTCATTCAGAAATATGAACCCAAATCGGGCATCGGGACCATCATCGCCACCATGGTCCCCTATTCGGTCGCCTTCCTGGTCATGTGGATCATTCTGCTGGTTATCTGGCTTCTTTTGGGAATACCCCTGGGTCCGGATGCGGGAATCCATTACAATATCGGGACATAGTCAGGAAGGATCCCCGGGAATGCCGGGAATTGATTAACTTCAATGGCAAATACTGAACCATGACACTATTGAGAACACCTGCGCCACGGATGGTATCAATCCTGACTGCGGCTGTCTTGCTGCTGTTGACCTGTGGTCCGGTGAAGGGACAGGTGAGAATCATCTTTGACACCGATTTCGGAGGGGATGCAGACGACCTGGGTGCACTGGCCATGCTCCACCATTTCATGGACCAGGGAGAGTGCGAAATCCTGGGGGTCATGTGCTGGTCCACCGAGGTAAATGCCGTACCGGCCATCGACGGGATCAACCGCTATTACGGGCATCCCCATATCCCCGTGGGTGTCCGGAAAGAAGGAAGCCACTCCCAGGAATGGAATTACACGGGACCCCTGGCCGGCAGGCTGGACCACCGGCTCACCCAGGAATCAGCGCGGGAATCAACGGAATTATACCGGCAGATCCTTTCTGCCAGCCCGGATCATTCGGTGGTTCTGGTTACCGTAGGCCCCCTGAAGAATATCGAGAACCTGCTCCGGTCGGGGCCTGACAGGTATTCACCGCTGAACGGTGAGGAACTGGTCGGCATAAAGGTCAGGGAAACCGTTGTCATGGGCGGACAATTCCCCGAAGGATCCAACGAATGGAACTTCAACGGAAACATGCCCGGTGTGACCCGCTATGTGCTTGAACACCTTCCAGGTCCGGTAACATTTACCGGCTATGAAGTGGGGGTGCGGATCAAAACCGGAGCGGTGTTTAACACGCTGGAAAGCGAACATCCGCTGTATGTGGGATTCATGCATTTCAGCCGGAATGCTCCCTGGATGAAAGATCAATTCAGGGGTGAGATCCTGGATAATGCCTCCTATGACCAGACTGCGGTGCTCTATGCGGTTCGTCAGGGTATCGGACACTACTGGGACCGCAGCGAAAGGGGTTATTGCCTCCCCGATGATGAAGGCGGCAACCGATGGGCCGGGAATGAAAACGGCCCCCATTCGTATCTGAAGCTCACCATGGATCCTCCTGAGATTGCCAGGGCGATCGAGGCAGTGATGTTGAATCAATTCCCTATCCCCCGCTAAGAACCATGGTCATTGAACACATTGCCCTCTGGACCGAGAACCTTGAACTCCTGAAGGATTATTATACCAGGTACTTTCAGGGCATACCCGGTCCCGGGTACCACAATCCGCTCAAACAATTCCGGAGTTGTTTCATATCCTTTGGATCGGGTGCCCGCATGGAACTGATGTCGGGCAGGGATATTCCGGAGAACCTGAACGATACTGCCGGGTCACAACACACCGGGTGGATCCATGTCGCCTTTGCGGTGGAGAGCAGGGAGGAGGTGGACCGGAAGGCTGTTGAATTGAGGGAGAACGGATTCAGGATCATCGACGGGCCCAGGGTTACCGGGGACGGATATTATGAATTCACCACCCTGGACCCTGATAATAACCGGCTGGAAGTCACCACGAAAGCATGATATCTTTCCGCATATTTCGTGACTTCCAATGAACGGTTTCTGTGGATATCTGTTATTGATGATAGACAATTCATGATCGATTAAAGTCAACACAAATGGTTAAAAAGATCTTAACCCCCTTCCAGAAGTTCGTCAGCATCGAGAGCTTCAGTGGCATGATGCTTTTCGGCGCCACCATCCTTGCACTGTTTCTGGCCAATTCGCCCCTGAGCGATCAGTTCAGGGCCATATGGGAATACCAGATTGGAGTGGGATCCACTGATTTTCAACTGGTGAAACCCCTGCTGCACTGGATCAATGATGCACTGATGTCTGTTTTCTTTTTTCTGATCGGTCTTGAAATCAAACGCGAACTGATGATCGGTGAACTGAACTCGGTGAAGAAAGCTTCTTTTCCCCTGATAGCCGCTGTCGGGGGGATGATCCTCCCGGTCGTCCTGTTCCTGGCGTTGAACAACAACCCTGAAACAACCCGTGCATGGGGTGTACCCATGGCCACTGACATCGCATTTTCACTGGCCATCCTCACATTGCTGGGCAACCGTGTCCCTATCGGACTGAAGGTCTTTCTCATCGCCTTTGCCATTGTCGATGACCTGGGCGCCGTGCTGGTGATCGCCATATTCTACAGTTCAAGCATCAAATGGGCCCTGGTGTTCATCGCTCTTGGACTGCTGACCGTCCTGTTTTACCTCTCTTACAGGAGCATCTATTCCCGGTACCTGACCCTGGGCTTCGGAACGGTGATCTGGTTCCTTTTTTACAAGGCCGGGATCCACCCTACCATAGCCGGTGTACTGGTGGCATTTACGGTACCGATCCGCCAGCGGATCAACCTGGAAACGTACATCGACAAATTATGTGACATTGTGGCCAGTGTCCAGAATGCCAAAGATGTCCGAACCCCGCTTTTGTCGGAGAAACAGATCGAGGAGATCGACAACCTGGAGGACTGGACCGACAAGGTGCAGTCGCCCCTCCAGCACCTTGAGCATAAGCTGCACAACTGGGTGGCCTACCTGGTAATGCCTGTTTTTGCGCTCTCCAACGCGGGGGTGGTCATTGCCGGGGACGGCCATATGGACGTCACCCTGGCCACCTCAGTCGGGATCGCACTGGTTTTTGGAAAACTGACCGGTATCACCATTTTCTCCTGGATCGGATTGAAGACCGGTCTGGCTGACCTTCCCGAAGGCGTGAATTTCAAGCAGATCATAGGGACCGGTTTCCTGGCGGGCGTCGGTTTCACCATGTCCATATTCGTTGCCAATCTTGCCTTCATCGAAAGCCCGGTTCTTCTCGATTCGGCCAAGATGGGTATCCTGATCGGTTCCCTTGTGGCGGGTATCAGCGGGTACCTCATGATTCGCTTCAATACGGTGAAACCGGATCCAGCTGCAGCATGAGGATCAGTCAGGGTGTTTGAAGAATCCCATGAACGGTAGTAAAGTTCAGAACATGGTATGAGATGAAACAGCAATGTCTTTAAAAAACGGAACAGCCGCAATCATTCTGAGCCTGGGCCTGTTGTTCGTCACAAGGGGCCTGGAAGGGCAGGATATCCAGCATACTTTTTACCATCAAAGCCTCAGGATCAACAATGCAGGCATGGTCGTCCTTGGGTCGTGGGCCCTGGCCAACATCACCCTGGGAGCCTATGGCTGGAACCGCTATGATGGCCAGCGGGCCTATTTTCACCAGATGAACCTGTTCTGGAATACGGTAAACCTCGCCATTGCAGGGATTGCACTCTACAGCAACGTGACAGCGGACTACCTCGGCTGGGGAACAGAGGACATACTGGACAGGCAGATGAAGACCCAGAGGCTGTTTCTGATCAATGCAGGTCTCGACGTGGTCTATATGGGCACAGGGCTGCTGCTGAAGCATATCGCCCACAGATATCCGGGAAAGGAGGAACGGCTTGCCGGGTACGGGAATTCCGTGATGCTCCAGGGTGCCTTCCTGTTCCTTTTCGACCTGGTTCTTTACGGCATCCAGCGGTCCCACCGGATGGACTTCCTGGAGACGCTTTCCCTCCATCCCCTCCAGGGAGGCCTGGGCGTATCGGTCGCTTTAAATTTGTGATATGGGCATTTACCGCATCTATGAACAAATGGAGATCCCGGCTTCCCTGGAGGAGGTATGGGAGTTTATTTCAAGGCCCGGGAACCTGAAGGAGATCACCCCTTCTTACATGGGCTTTCACATCACCACCCCCGGCTTGCCGGAGAAGATGTACCCGGGAATGATGATCACCTACAGGGTATCTCCCCTGTTGGGAATCCGGATGAGTTGGGTGACCGAGATCACCCACGTGAAGGAATACGCCTATTTTGTGGATGAACAACGCATCGGACCATATGCCCTCTGGCACCATGAACATTTTATAGAGCAGGCGGATAAAGGAGTGAGAATGACAGATATTGTCACTTATAAGCTCCCCCTGGGATGGCTGGGCAGGCTGGCCCACTTCCTGTTCATCCGGCGGCAGCTGGCAGGGATCTTCCGGTTCCGAAGGGAGGTGCTCGAAAAAAAATACGGAATCCGATGAGCAGTGTGGTTTGCTGGTTCCGGAGGGACCTGAGGATCGAAGACAACCGCGCCCTGCATCATGCCCTGGCATCGGGCGCACAGGTGATCCCGCTGTTCATCTTTGACGATGAAATCCTGGATGAACTGCCCCGGACCGATCCCCGGGTGGGATTCATCCATGAACAACTGGAGAAGCTCCATGGCTGGTTCCGTTCAAGGGGATCGTCCCTGATGATCAGAAAAGGAAAAACGGAACTGGTGTGGAAGGAGGTTCTGGATTTACACCGGATCACGGGCGTCTACCTGAACAAGGATTATGAACCTTATGCCCTGGAAAGGGACCGTAAGATCGCAGTTATGCTGAAGGATCGGGGCATCCCGCTCTTTAGTTTCAAGGACCAGGTGATCTTTGAAGAGGGGGATGTATGCAAACAGGACGGAACTCCCTATACGGTATTTACCCCCTACAGCAAAAAGTGGCTGGAGCAGTATGCCGGGAAAAAAACAGTACAGGAGGAGAAATCCCTCCGGATGGCCTTTTTACCCATGGATCTTCGTTTTCCTTCCCTGCAGGAGATCGGGTTCGCCCCTTCTTCCATCAAAGTCCCCCCCTATGACCTGTCCAATCTGGATAATTATGACAGCCTGAGGGATCATCCCGCGGCAGATGCCACCAGCCACCTCTCCCCCCACCTCAGGTTCGGGACCGTGAGCATACGGACCATTGTCGCCGGATTGAAGCCGGGTGATACCACCTTTCTTTCCGAGCTGATCTGGAGGGAGTTCTTCATGCAGATCCTCTTTCACTTTCCCGGGGTGGTGAACCAGAACTTCCGGTCGAAATATGACGGGATCGCATGGAGGAACGACGAGGAGGAGTTCCGGCGCTGGTGCAGGGGAGAAACAGGCTTTCCCCTGGTGGATGCAGGGATGCGGCAGCTGAACGAAACCGGATTCATGCACAACCGGGTGCGGATGGCCACCGCCAGTTTTTTATGCAAGCACCTGTTGATCGACTGGAGGTGGGGCGAAGCCTATTTTGCCGAAAAACTCCTGGATTACGAACTCTCCTCAAATAATGGCAACTGGCAATGGGCGGCAGGGACCGGCTGCGATGCCGCACCTTATTTCAGGATTTTCAACCCGGAACAACAGCTCAAAAGGTTCGATAAGGAGCTGGTGTATGTGAGAAAATGGATCCCCGAGCTCCACGGGCCAGGATATCCGGCACCCATGGTGGATCACCGCATGGCCAGGGAAAGGGCGCTGGAAGCTTACCGGAAGGGTATGATGGTCTGATCCCGCATCAGTCCGCTCAAACACGGTGCGGGACTCCTGCAGGAGTGACAGAGGTCTGTTACTCCGTCTGTTTTTAATACTGTTTCCAGCCTGTTTTTAATTTTTTGTTTTATTTTTTTACTTTTTATATTTGCCATCCAACAATCTATCGTTTATATTTATAAAAATTATTAACCGCAGGGTTTGGTCTATCTGTTTACAAATCATTTCTTTAGCTCCCGCAGAAGATTATTTTTTAGCAGAATTCTCAGTTTTTTAATTCCACTCCCTCATTAAATTTTTCAACTTATCGCATGGAGACCATCAAACTACCCGACTCGGAGATTGACGAAATGAGATCGTTTTATCAGGAGGAGTACGACAAGACCAGAAAAAGACTTGAGCACATCAAGGCCATGCTGGCCCGGCTGGGCACGGAGGATCAGCCTGCCATTCCGCTCCCTTCAAAGATAAAACAAACAACACCGGCGGCACCGGCTGCTTCCAAACCGCCGGTTGCCAGAAAAAAGAGAAAAACCCGGCGGAAATCCAAATGGGAGTTGTTGATCATGAAGCGACTCCGGCAGCTGGACAAACCGGTCACCTACGATGAACTGACCGACGAGATCATGACATTTTCCAAATTGCCCGAGCAAAA
This sequence comes from uncultured Bacteroides sp., assembly GCA_964575865.1. Classification (GTDB taxonomy): domain Bacteria; phylum Bacteroidota; class Bacteroidia; order Bacteroidales. The sequence goes on from CAZNSZ010000036.1 coordinate 13,971, forward strand.
ACGAAAAAGCACGAAGCAGGCAGTTGTCAATGTGATTTTCAGGCTGCGCAACAGGGAGGGTAAACTGGATACTTTTTCCATTGGGACCAGGGAAAAATACATTGCACTGAAGAACTGGTTTGAAAAGCCGGGTGAGATCAAAAAAGAATACGCGGCGAAGATCGAGAGTAAAACAGATGCTGGGAAGCCAAAGTCCACCCGGCAGAAAAGGGCGGCTAAAAAGAAAGCATAATCCGCTGTCTGATCAGAGACCTGATACCAGCCTCCGGAATCCAAGCGGCCCGCTTATGACGATGCAAAAGCGGGCCGGGAGGAAAACCTAATCTAATTGCCAGATTAGTCGATATAGAATCCTATCCGGATCTCAATCCTGTTATAAACGTCGGTATATTCGTATTCCTGACTGTTCCAGGCATAGGTTTCAAAATAGGCAGTTTTCTGGTAACGGTACATCAGCCCGATGTCCCATGCAAAATGGTTCCTGGTTTTTATTTTCAGCCCCATCCCGGCTGCTGCCATGGGTCCACCCTCATAGGTATAGTTGATATCAAATTCTTCCCTGTCCGTGGAGAGTGGGAAGGAATACCCACCCCTTACCACCACATAGGGGACCACATCGCTTCCGAACAGATCATACCTGAGATCCAGAAAAAGCGGCATGTAATTGGTGCTTAAAAACTCCACGCCCAATCCTGCCCCCGTAAATATCCCGGCCCCATTCCGCCAGCCATTGACCGTGACCATGCTGAATGGAGCTGCCTGGGCGTTGCTGGAAGAACCCGCCAGGAAACCGATGGATGTCATATTGACGAAACCCCTTTCAAAGAGCAGCGGTCCGGCGGACAGGGTGCGGCCCGCTGCATAAGGCTCCGAGGTGATGCGCTGCACGTCAGAGATGGGGTATACCCAGATATTCCCGCTCAGGTCCTCGATCTTTACATACGCTTCAGGGAGCATTTCCAGAATGGCTCCCCGGATCACACTGCCGGATTTCAGGTACACATGATCAACATCCTGGGCGTGAATGGAAAAGGAATGGCCCAAAAGGAGCGATAAGGTGAGGGTCAGGGTGATCAGGCGGCGGTTCAGTCTGGTCATGATCGGGAGTTGTTTTGTCTCAGGATGGAGAAGGTGAAAGAAAGGTTGCGTCGGGACGCAACCCGATCACGTCCGGGTGCATCTTACGGACAGCATAACCTGAAAAAGAAGCCCGCACCATGTACCGTACCATCCTGCTCATCTCCTCCCTGGCCATTCTTCTTGTATCATGTGAAGACAGGCGCTTCCAGACCTATATGGCCAATGTTCCCGTCTACATGAGCTATGAAGCACTCCGCTCTTCCTTTGAAGTTACGGAAGAACGGGAGCTCGTTCAACCCGGGAAGATTTACTTCAAGGACCAGTACATGTATATCAATGAGTACCGGGAGGGGATCCACGTGGTCGATCTGTCCGACCCTTCCTCACCGGCCCGCAAAGCCTTCATCAACATACCCGGCAATGTGGACATGGCCATCCGGAACAATATATTGTATGCGGACAGCTTCACCGACCTGGTGCTTGTGGATATCTCCGATCCCCTGAATCCCGGAGAGGTTACCCGTGTGAATGACATTTTCGAATACCTGATTCCCCCCTACGATATGGACTACCCGCTGGATGAGATCGATCAGGAGAAGGGTGTGATCCTCCGGTACGATGTGAAAGAGATCACCCGTGAAGTCTATTCCCATCCGGTCCCGTGGCCCATTTTTTACGACTATGCGGCCCTTGAATCAAGCAGCGTAAGGTACAATGCCCCTGCCGGGGGTTCCGGGAATACCTACGGAGTAGGCGGCTCCATGGCCCGTTTCATCACCTACGACGACTATCTTTACGCCCTTGAGAGCACCTACAAGCTGAAAAGCATCGATATCAGCGACGCTGCCAACCCGGTGGTCAAGAACGAACAGTACCTGTGGGGAAATATTGAGACTGTCTTTATTGCCGGATCACATATGTATGTGGGATCCTCCAATGGAATGCACATCCTGAGCCTGGAAGAACCTTCCGTCCCCATCCTGCTTTCCACATACCGGCACATCACCTCCTGCGATCCGGTGGTGGTGGACGGAGACAGGGCCTATGTGACCCTTCGCGCCGGCAACTTTTGCGGGGGCAATCAGAATCTGCTGGAGGTGATCGATATCTCGGACAGGAGCAATCCGGAAAGAATGGTCTCTTATGCCATGACAGAACCATACGGACTGGGGATCGACGGGAATACCCTGTTCGTGTGTGAGGGAAGCCACGGTCTGAAGGTATACAATGCATCCGATCCCTATGCCATTATTGCGAACCGGATCGCCCGGTTCAGCGGGATCCATGCCCATGATGTCATTCCTCTTTCCAGTTTTCTTTTCATGATCGGCGAGGATGGATTCTACATCTATGATTACTCCGACCTGAACAACATCACCCTGCTTGGACAGATACCCGTGACGGCCGGAGGGGATTAGACTTATCCGGCCGAAACAGCAAAATCCCTTCTTTTTAGTCTGGTCTATTTTAGCTAATTTTGCAGGATTACCGGAGGCCCTGCCCGAGGAGTGGTGCAGGGCTATCTTTCAACGTATTGCAGACCGATGTTTGAAAATTTATCAGAAAGACTTGAGCGTTCATTCAAGATGCTCAAAGGCCAGGGAAGGATCACGGAGATCAATGTGGCAGAAACTCTGAAGGATGTGAGGAGGGCGCTGCTGGATGCCGACGTCAATTTCAAAATTGCCAAACAGTTCACCGAGGAGGTCAAGGAGGAGGCCATGGGCCAGAAGATCCTTACTTCGGTCAAGCCATCCGAGATGATGGTCAAGATCGTTCATGACCACCTGGCCACACTGATGGGTGGTGAGCATGAGCCGATCGAACTGAAAGGGAATCCACTGGTGATCCTTATTGCAGGGCTCCAGGGGTCAGGTAAGACTACGTTTTCGGGCAAACTGGCACTGCTGCTGAAGAACAAGCACGGGAAGCAACCGATGCTGGTGGCGGGTGACGTGTACCGGCCTGCCGCCATCGAGCAGCTGAAGGTGATCGGTGAACAGGTGCAGGTGCCGGTCTACACCGAAGAAGGCAACATGGACCCGGTAAAGATCGCCCGCTCTGCCATCAGGGACGCCAGAACCAGGGGACTGAATGCAGTGATCATCGACACGGCCGGACGGCTTGCCATCGATGAGCAGATGATGAAGGAGATCGCCGCCGTGAAGGAGGCCGTGACGCCACACGAGATCCTTTTCGTGGTGGATGCCATGACCGGCCAGGATGCGGTCAATACAGCCAAGGAGTTTAACGACCGGCTCGATTTCCACGGGGTGGTGCTTACCAAGCTGGACGGGGATACCCGAGGGGGAGCGGCCCTTTCGATCCGCTCAGTGGTGGATAAGCCGATCAAGTTCGTCGGTACCGGGGAAAAAATGGATGCCCTGGATGCTTTCCACCCCAGGCGTATGGCGGACCGCATCCTCGGGATGGGGGACATTGTCTCTCTGGTGGAGAAAGCCCAGGAGCAATATGACCAGGAAGAGGCAAGGAAGCTGCAGAAGAAGATCGCCAGGAACCAGTTCGATTTCACCGACTTCATGTCGCAGATCCAGCAGATAAAGAAAATGGGGAATATCAAGGATCTGGCCAGCATGATTCCCGGAATGGGAAAGGCCATCAAGAACCTGGATATCGACGATGACGCATTCAGGGGGATCGAAGCGATCATCAATTCCATGACACCGGAGGAGCGCTCCAATCCTGCTATTCTGAATGGAAACAGGCGGCGCCGGATCGCTGATGGAAGCGGCACCACCGTCCCGGAAGTCAACAAGCTGGTGAAGCAGTTTGATGAGACCAGAAAAATGATGAAAATGATGACCTCGGGCAAGATAAAAGCAAGAAGCCGGTAGTCCTGTAAGTCGAAAGTCAAAAGTCGAAAGTCAGAAAGTCGGGAGTCAAAAAAAAGAACAGATGCAGCTCATAGACGGAAAAGCAACATCACAGGAAATCAAGTCAGAGATCAGGAAAGCGGTGGAAGAAATGGTATCCGGGGGTGCCCGGCCACCCCATCTGGCTGCGGTTCTGGTAGGTCACGACGGGGGCAGTGAAACCTATGTGGCTTACAAGATAAAAGACTGCGAGGAGGTGGGATTCCGCAGTTCCCTGTTCAGATTTGAGGACGATATCCGCATGGATACCCTGCTCCGGAAAATCGAAGAGCTGAACAATGATCCTGAACTGGACGGATTTATCGTGCAATTGCCCCTTCCGGGTCACCTGGATGAGCAGCAGGTGATCGAAACCATCGATCCCCGAAAGGATGTGGACGGGTTTCACCCCGTCAATGTGGGACGCACGGTCATCGGGTTACCCGCTTTCGTGTCGGCTACCCCCTACGGTATTGTGGAATTGCTGAAAAGGTACCGGGTAGATACCGAAGGCAAGCATTGTGTGATCGTGGGGAGAAGCAACATTGTCGGCCGGCCGCTCAGCATCCTGATGTCGCAGAAAAGCATGAATGCCACGGTCACTGTGGCCCACAGCCGGACCCGTGACCTGGCCGGCGTATGTGCATCCGCAGATATCCTGGTCGCTGCCATGGGAAGGCCCGGTTTCATCACGGCCGACATGGTCAGGGATGGAGCCGTGGTGATCGATGTGGGAACCACCCGCGTGCCCTCTGCTGAAACCAGGTCCGGTTTCCGTCTGAAAGGAGATGTTGCTTTTGATGAGGTGGCGCCAAAGTGTTCTCTGATCACTCCCGTTCCCGGAGGTGTGGGTCCCATGACCAGGGTAGCGCTGCTGAGCAACACCCTGCTGGCTGCAAAGAGAAATATTTCCCGTTAGATCTTCGTTTACCTCAGGAAGAGGTCAAAATTTCCGAACATGGTACGAACAACCCTTTGGTGGCTGCTGCTGACAGCCGGCCTTTATTCACATGCCCAGCCGGTTATACCCGGCGCTGCGGTCCGGGAAGGGGATACGATTCAGGAGCTCCCGGTATTCAGCAGGGAGGAAGCGTGGAATTACATCCATGAGTCAGCCCGTGTGGATTGGTTATGGAGAAACAGGGATGACAGCATCAGGGCTGATCTGAACCGCTTGCTGGACCATACCCTTGAACCTTACGACAGCATTGCTGCAAGACTTGAAAACAATGACCTTTCCGCCATTCCGGTCCGGTTGGTGACACATCTCAGAAGGGATTCCACCGCCATCCGCTGGCTCAACGATTCCACCTTTATCACCGACACCATGGGGTGGAACATGAGCCTGCTGGTGAAGCAGCCGGCTCCTGCGGCTGTCAGCAGACAGGTAGATAGCATTGAGGCACCGAGCGGTCAGGTACAGAGTGACCAGGTAC
>CAZNSZ010000036.1:19459-41576 GCA_964575865.1 uncultured Bacteroides sp.
CAGGTACAGCGTGACCAGGTACAGAGCGCTCAGGAGCTGGCGGTGCGGCCCGTTGTACCCGGGCCGGTCATCGATACAGCCGCCCTGGAGTCCCTGGGGATCGATATGTTCGGTTACCGCCAGGGACTGATCGATCCCTCCCCGGTCCAGCTTTCAGCAAGGCAAAGTGTACACGTCACCGCAGATTCGAGTTTCCTGGTGGTTACCGATACCCTGGTCCGGTGGGTGGCCGATCCCTCTTCTTCCTTCAGGTATCTGCATGGCGAGCACCAGCTGGATTCACTGGAAGGCGCCATCAGGACGCTCCTCACATCCAATGATCAGCGTGATTCGACCCGGATCGTCTTCAGCGACCTGTTCGGGAAGGAAACCCCGATGTGGCTCTCCCGTGGAAATGACCAGGCCACCCGCTTCTGGGCAAAGAATTACCGGAACGACAGCATCACACTCTGGCTGTCCAACCCGGCGCCCCTCCACATCAGCCTGATGCTGGAAGATGAGGTCCGGGTGGACCGCATGTCTAAAGCGGAACTCCCCCTTCTTCCAAGAAATCCGAAGGATCCGGACCGGCAGCTGGCCGACATGGTCGTGCTGGAGTCCAATCCCATCTTCTGGAGCTATGACCTCACCAGCTCCTTCACACTGAACCAGACCTACCTGGCCAACTGGACCAAGGGTGGGGAGAGTTCGCTGTCCACCATGCTCGATATCACAGCCGGTGCCATCTATAACAACAAGGAGGCCAACACCGAGTGGATCAACAGCATGAGGATGAATATCGGGACCCTGCTCACCCCTGATAAAGGGCTCAGAAAGAACAACGACCTGGTTGAACTGAACTCAAAATTCAACCGCAACGCCTCCGGAAAATTCGGATTCAGTGCCACGTTCTACATGAAAAGCCAGCTGGCCAAAGGGTACAACTACCCCAATGATTCCGTGGTGGTTTCCAGGTTCCTGAATCCGGCCTCCATGACCGTCGGTATCGGTGCGGAATACAAACCGTTCAAGAACACCTCCATCAACGTCGCGCCCCTCTCCTACCGGAACACCTTCGTGCTCGACACCGCGAGGATCGATCAGACGAAACACGGGATAGCTGCGGACCGCAGGGCAAAACAGGAGCTGGGAACGCAGGTGGTGGTGTACAATAAATTCACCGGGATCGAAGACCTGACGGTGACCAACCGCCTGAGGCTCTTCTCCAACTACCTGGATAAACCGCAGAATATCGATGTGGACTGGGAAATGATGCTGGACCGGAAGATCAACTGGTTCTTCACCATCCGTCTCAATCTGCACCTCATCTATGACGACAATGTAAGGTTCACGGTGCTGGATGCGGAGGATCAGCCTGTGCTTGAACCAGACGGAAGGGAAAAGAAGGTGGCCAAAGCGCAGTTCAAGGAATTCATGGGGCTGTCGCTCGTTTTTCAGTTTTAGCCCGGCCTGTCAAGCTGAAGGTGCTGGTACAGCAGGTTCAGCCTCGAATTTGTTCCCGGGTGCCCCGGGTCAAGTTCCCGGGCTTTTTCCAGGTATTCGATGGCCTGCATGAAGTTTTGCCTGGCCGCTTCCATCTGCCCCAGGTAGCTCCTGTTGTCGGAAATGTGCCTGGCCTTTTCTTCGAGGTCCACCCCCATGTTGTAATAGCAGATCCCCAGTGCGAAGTAGATCCCTCCCCTTTCGGGGGCCAGTTCACGGGCAGTTTCAAGGCTGAGTATGGCTTCCGGGTACTCCCCGGTCTGTTGCAGGATCAATCCTTTTGTCCATGGGAACAGTGCATTGCCGGGATACCTGATGGCTGCGGTATCCAGCACTGCGACCGCTTCCCCCGGCCTTCCGGTGGAGACAAGCAGGTTTGTGTACTGCAAAACGAGATCCTCGTCACTGTGGTAACTGTCCACAGATTCGGCAAGCACCTTTTCGGCAAGGGTGGAATCACCGTGGCTGAGGTGCGCCCGGTAGAGGAGCATGGCCGTTTCGGGTCCGTACCGGTCCTCGTTGAGCCCGGCAAGGTAACCGATGGCCTTTTCCCAGTTCCCGGCCTGGTAGGCTGCCATGGCGGTATTGTAAATGAGGCTGGTGTCGGTTTTTACCGACACCAGGTGACTGCGGGTGATCAGCAACGCATGCTCGAAATCTTTCAGGGCTTCCGAATATTCCCTCGCCCCGAAATGCTTTTTTCCCTCTGCCTGAAAATCGTTGGCCAGCGCATAGTAATTCTTTGCAATGGCGGTGATGATCCTGTTGCCCGGATTCAGATCCAGTGCCTTTTCGTAAGAGTCGTAGGCTTCAAGCAGCTGTTCAGGGTACAGGGAAGTGAGCTCGTTGTCCTTTTTCTCGACCCCTTTCTCGTAGGCCTTCTGGCAAAGCAGCCCCCTGGCGTACCAGGTGCGGCTCCAGTCCGCTGTTCTGTCGTTCCATACGGCCAGTTCGATGGATTCCTTGGCCTCCTTGAATTTTTCAGTCTCGATGAGCTGAATGACTGCAAGCACCCTGCTTTTCTGAGCCTGCAGTGTTCCGGCCAGGGCGAGCATCAACCATATGAGGATCCATTTTCTGCGCATTCGCTGTTACATCCTTTCCGGAACCTCGATCCCAAGCAGGTACATACCTTCTGCGATGATCTTTCCGATTCGTGCTGCCATCAGTACCCTCAGGGAAACGAGGGCAGGATCTCCCGCACTGAGGATGCTGAAGTCATGATAGAACTGGTTGAACTCCTTGGAAAGGTCATACAGATAATTGGCCACCAGAGATGGATTGAGTGTCCTGGCCGATTCTTCCAGCACTTCCGGGTAGTCATACAGCATCCGGATCAGGGCGACCTCCTTGCGGTTCATTTCCGGCCATCCGGTCTCCGGCTCCCTCTCCCCTTCTGTCTCCCCTGCCTTTCTCAGCACACTCTGGATCCTTGCGTAGGTATACTGAATGAAGGGGCCCGTATTGCCGTTGAAATCCACAGACTCCCTGGGATCAAAGGTCATGTTCTTTCTTGGATCAACTTTCAGGATAAAATATTTGAGGGCCCCCATGCCCACCTGCCTGTATATCCGGTTGCGCTCCTCTTCAGAATACTCCTCCAGTTTTCCCAGCTCCTCTGACATCTCCCTGGCGGTCTGCTCCATCTCGTCCATCAGGTCATCGGCATCGACCACGGTCCCCTCCCTCGATTTCATTTTACCTTCCGGCAGCTCGACCATTCCGTATGAGAGGTGATAGAGCTTCCCTGCCCATTCGAATCCCAGTTTTCCGAGAATCAGTGCAAGGACCTGGAAATGATAATTCTGCTCATTTCCCACCACGTAGATGTGCTTGTCAAAGGCAAATTCCTGGTACCGCTGGTGGGCGGTCCCCACATCCTGGGTCATATAGACCGAGGTCCCGTCAGACCGCAGCAGCAGTTTGTGATCCAGACCTTCCGCTTCCAGATCCGCCCATACCGATCCGTCCGGTTTGCGGTAAAGGACCCCTTTTTCAAGCCCCTGCATGACGATGGCCCTTCCCATCTGGTAGGTATCCGATTCATAATAGATCTGGTCAAAATCAACCCCCAGTCTCCGGTAGGTTTCATCGAATCCTTCATAGACCCACTGGTTCATGGTTTCCCAGAGTTCCCTCACCTCCGGGTCTCCGGCTTCCCAGGCCCTGAGCATCTCCCGGGCCCTCTCCAGAACAGGGGCCTGACCCTCCGCTTCCTTCCTGGGAATCCCGCGGGCGACCATGGATTCAATTTCGTCTTTGTACGTCCTGTCGAAGGCTACATAATAATCACCCACCAGGTGATCCCCTTTGATACCTGTGGAACCTGGAGTCTCTCCCTTCCCGGAATCCTGCCAGGCAAGCATCGATTTACAGATATGGATGCCCCGGTCGTTGACAAGGTTGACCTTGCGTACCTGATTCCCGCGCGCTTCAAGGATCCTTGAAACCGATTGCCCCAGCAGGTTATTGCGGATGTGTCCCAGGTGGAGGGGTTTGTTGGTGTTGGGTGATGAAAACTCGATCATGATCCTGGGAGCGTCCCCGCTCACGGGAACGGTTCCGTAATGAGGATCGCTGAGGTCAGTGGCCAGCAGGTTTTTCCAGTAAAGCTGTGCCACTGTCACGTTGAGAAAACCCTTGATCACATTGAACCCGGAGATCATTTCCGAATGTCCGGCCAGGTACTCCCCGATCTGCTTCCCTGTCTCTTCCGGATTGCCACCGGAAAACCGGGAAAGCGGAAACACCACCAGCGTGAAATCACCTTCGAACTCCTTCCTGGTCTTCTGGATCTGGATCAGCTCCCCTGTCAGGGTTGCCCCCCAGAGCGCCGATGCCGCTTCCATGGTGAGTTGCCGTATGATCTGATCGATTCTTTCCATGGGATCTTTAAACGTGCAAAGATATGAAATTAAAAAAGCCCCCCTGCGGGCGCAGGGGGACTTTAGAACTAAACTAACCCTAAAACTAAATCTATGAAAAGAATTGTAGAAGAAAGAACGAAATTATCTAATTGATAATCAATAATGTTTCTACACTTATAAAACGTACCAGACCGTGAAATGTTGCAGCCCGGAGGTGAAAAAATGCATTAAAAAATGTTAATATTTTTGCCGTATCTTTAACAATCCGATCACCAGATCCGTCTCGTCTCCAATGGCCGGTACTTATCTGCACATCATCGCATTCAATATTCCCCTTCCGGCCGATTACGGAGGGGTCATCGATATCCATTACAAGCTTAAAGCGCTCAGGGAACTGGGAATTCAGACCATTCTCCACTGTTATACATACGGACGACAGCCATCCAAAGAACTCGAGGAACTTTGCCTTCAGGTGCACTACTACCCCCGTGCTGAAGGGTGGAAGTACCTGCTCAGCCGTACCCCATACATTGTCTCTACAAGAAATGCAAATAGCATGCCAAAGCGCCTTCTCGGAGATCCTTTTCCGGTATTATTTGAAGGTCTGCATACCACGGCCATGCTCGACCTGTGCAGGGAAGCCGGTAAGCTTACCCTGGTCAGGGCACACAACATCGAACACCGCTATTACCGGTCGCTTGCCCGGGCGGAAAGGCGGTTGTCCCGGAAGCTGTTCCTTATCCAGGAATCAATGAAGCTGAAGAGGTATGAAACCGTTCTCAGCAGGGCCGACCACATCCTGGCCATTTCAAAGCCGGAAGCAGGGTATTTTGCCCGGTTGTACGGGGAAGTCCATTTTGTTCCCGCTTTCCACAGGTTCGATGAGGTGACCGTGCTTCCGGGCTCCGGGGAATATATCCTTTTTCACGGGAACCTGGGTGTGGCAGAAAATGAGCGGGTCCTGCGGGATTTCATCCTGCCCAGGATGTCCGCTTCCCCCCATCGGCTGGTGGTGGCCGGCAAGGATCCCTCCAGCTCCCTGATCCGCAGGTTGCAGCGCCACCCGATGATCACCCTTGTGGCCAATCCTGCAGATGGAGAGATGGCGGAGCTGATCAGGCAGGCGCACATTAACCTGTTGTTGTCGCACCAGGCCACAGGGATAAAACTGAAACTGCTTCACGGGCTGTTTGCAGGAAGACACTGCCTGGTGAACCGGCCTGTGGTGGAAGGTTCAGGACTGGAGTCCCTGTGCACGGTCATCGACACCCCTGCCGAAATGCAGCAACAGGTGGACAGGCTGATGGCACTCCCCATCGAGGAAGCGGCGCTGGACGCCAGAAAAAAAGCCCTGAAGGATTACTCCAACAGGGCCGGCGCGGAGAAGATCCTCCGGTTGATCGGCTAGCCTTCCGGCTCTTCTCTCCTGTCGATCCTGTCGGGCCTGTCCAGGATGGAAAATATCAGCACAATCACAGCTGCCGCGGCAAGAACGACCATCAGCGATTTGAACATCCTTGCAATCAGATCCTCCACATCGACGATCTCCCAGATCCCCAGGACGGCAATGATCGAAAAAAGCAGCACAAGCACAGAGAGCGTATAGGCGATGATCTTTTTTACCTTCATGTCATGTAGTTTTAATTAACAGCCACAAATTACTGAATTAATTGTCCTGAATCAAGAATCGGGCCAGAGAGGCGATATCGGTAAAGGAATCCTCCTTTCCCTCGGCCAGGACCATCCAGATGTTTCCCGGTCCGGAAGCATCCACCCTCAGTTCCCTGCCGGCCTGATCGCCTACTGCAAAACCGAGCCGCTCCAGGGCGTTCCGCGTCCATGCCAGTGCAGTCCGGTCCCCGCCGGTCAGCCTGATGGTCCCACGGATCGGGGTCTGGTTCCTGAACCTGCGGGATTCCGGGTCGAATCCGATTCCGGAGGTCTCAAAAAGCGCGTCAAACACCCCTTTCATTCCGAGATCCTCCGGTGCTCCCTCGCTGATGGCACCGCCGTTGATGACCCACAGGCGGTCGGCCACCATCAGGGCCGATTCCAGGTCGTGTGTGGAGTAGAGGATGCTTCTCCCCTTTTCCCTGAAACCTGTGAGCAGCCGGACCAGTCCGTATTTGTGAGGCAGGTCCAGGAACGCAGTGGGTTCGTCAAGAACCATGAGGGGGGTGTCCTGAACGAAAGCCCTGGCGATCATTGCCCGTTGCCTTTCCCCGTCGCTCAGTTGGTCAAGGTGCCGGTGGGTATAGGTTTCCAGCTGAACGGCGGCGATGGCCCTTTCCACCAGTTGCAGCTCCTCACCCTTCAACCTGCCGCTCCAGCCGGTATAGGGCAACCGTCCCAGTCCGACCAGCTCGCTCACGGTAATGGACGGCAGGGGTCCGGCCTGCGCCGATACATAACTGACCTTCCTGGCACGGCTTCTGAGAGGGATGGACCGTACGGGCAATCCACCCAGCAGGCACTCCCCTTTCAGCGGGGGCAGAAGCCCGACCACCGAACGGATCAGTGTACTTTTTCCGCTCCCGTTCCTACCGATCAGGGCCACCAGTTCTCCGGAATTCATGGTCAGGTTGATCCCCTCCAGCAGCGGAGGAGATCCTTCGTAGCCGATGGTGAGACCGTTCAGCGACAAAAGCGGGTGCGATCCGGAATTGTCGCTCATAGGGCCTGTGCTTTGCGGTTGAGTATGACCAGCCAGATGACCACAGGGATCCCGATAAGGGAGGTGACGGCATTAATGGGGAGCACCCGTTCGGTCCCGGGCAACTGGGAGATCAGGTCACTGATGACCAGGACGACCATACCGGTGAGCATGGTCAGCGGGAGCAGGATGTTATGATCGGATTTTCGGACCATAAAGCGGGTAATGTGCGGAACTGCGATCCCGATGAAACCGATGGGACCGCAGAAGGCAGTAACGGTTCCCGTGAGGATACTGGTCAGGGCCAGCACCGCCATCCGGGTCCGCCGTACATTGATCCCCATGGTCAGCGCGTAATCCTCCCCCAGCATCATCCCGTTCAGCCGCTTGGCAAAAAAGAGGGAAACCGCCAGCAGGGGGACCGTGGAAAGGCCCATGATGCGAAGCTGTGCCCCGGTGACATTGCCCAGGCTGCCCATGCTCCAGATGATGAAGGATTTCAGGGCGGAAGCCTGACTGAAGTATTGCATGATGCTGATGACGGCGGCCAGGCCGCTGGAAAACATGATCCCCAGGATGAGGATCGTCATCACATCCCGGATCCTGTAGGAGACGTAAAGCAGCAGGAGCATCACCACTCCGGCGCCGGCCCAGGCGGCAAGGGCCACTCCCCAGGTGGCCACCAGGCCAGCTGTGCCGGCTCCCAGCACCACCAGGGCTGCTCCGAAACTGGCACCGGAACTGATACCCAGCACGTAGGGCCCCGCCAGGGGATTACGGAAAAGGGTCTGCATCTGCAATCCGCACAGCGGGAGGGCTGCACCGGCCATCAGGGCGGTTGCCAGCCTGGGCAACCTGAACCTGGTCAGAATGATCAGTTGCTGCCCGGTCAGGCGCTCCACGCCGGCCACGTGCTGCCACATCTCCCTGAATGTAATTTTTACACTGCCCAGACGAATGTCCAGCAGTGCCAGGATAAGCAGCAGCAATGTGAGGATCAGGATGACCAGAACAGTTCTGGGGGGTACTTTCACTCCTATTTTTTTAGCTCTTCCACCACTTCAGCCAGCTGCACCAGATCGAGCTGTACCTTTTTATAGTGTTCTTTCAGGGAAGCGGACTCCGCATCATTCTCTGGATGATTGGCCCTGAATATCAAATCATTTCGCAGAAATACCAGCTTCTTGATCACCTCGTCGAATTTATCCTCCGACAGGTCGTCAGAATAATGCCTGTAGGAGAAACACTCCTGCAGCAGGTCAAAAGCAAGTTTATTGATATCCTTTTTCAAGAGCCTGATGCTTGCCATGTATCTTCAATTTGGGTTCAATCAAAAGTAAGGATTATTTTAATTTCCTGTAATAGGTAAATTGATGATCTGTCAATAAATCAGGATGAAACACCCGGATCAGGTCCGAGAGGACAAGGTCAGGCCGGATGGTACCCGATTCCCAGTAATCGTTGCCCCCCAGTGGGGAGATGCGCCTGTCGTTGTTGTACACCTCTCCGCTCCTGTATACCGGAAGATCAGCAAAACGGTGGTCTGCGCGTCCCAGCTGGTCCAGGCTTGAGGCAATGCCCGGATTGATCCAGATATCCGCCTCAAGCGCCCTGCTGAACACAGATTCCAGGTCCAGCGGAATGGCCTCGTCTGAAGGATTTTCGCTCCAGAGATAGTCTCCCCCGGCATCTCTGATCAGTTGTGCCGCAAAGCTTTTCCCCCCTGCCATGTACCAGGTATCTTTCCAGGGAAGACCGGTGAGTATCCTGGGTGCAGCACCGTGTCCGGATACCAGGTCCGCCAGGGCCCGGTAGCTCGAATCAACAGCACTGAAGATGGAATCGGCCTTCTGATCAAGGTGGTAGAAAAGGGCAAAGAACTTGATCCATTCCGCCTTCCCCAGGGGATGCTTTTCCAGGTATTCCGCACAATAAACCACGGGAATCTTCAGATCGGCCAGTTTTTCTGAAACCGCCTGCATATCGGTCTCCACACCGTATATGAAAACCAGGTCGGGATTGAGGCCCACAATGGCCTCGTAATTCAGTCCCTGGTCATATCCCACCTCCCTGATCTCTCCGGACCTCACACGTTCCCTGATAGCGGGACTGTAAATGAAGCGTGTGCCCGAACTGCCTGCTATGGAAGCAGCCTTTCCCAGGTGATCGATCATTGCCACATGGGTGGTGGAGAGGGTGATGACGCGCTCTACAGGAACCCTGATAAAGGGATACCGGCGAAGCGAATCGGGCACCCGCCCGGGATCTTCAGCCAGCAGATAGGGCTTGGTCACGTTGCGGCTGTTCTGCCAGGGATCATGCACCAGCAACATCCGGTAGCCATCGCCCTCCAGGACTTCAAATCCTCTGGCATACCTGGTGATTCCCTCTCCGGCCCGGCCATTGAGCCCCTTCAGCAATGTCTCCGTTCCCGGCTCCTTCGGGCGGGGAGAACAGCAAACCGCCGCGACCAGGGCCAGCATCCAGATCAATCTGCTCATGGAAGGATCACGAATTGGTGGGATTCCCTGAAATCGTTGCCGGTAATCATGATGAGGTAAATTCCCGGACTCATGCCCGACAGGTCCACCTGCCCCGAACCGGCAGAACCGAGAATCCCCTCCCGGGCCATTGAGCCGGTGATGCTCAGGATCTGATAGGTGATCCTGCCGCTCACCGGGGTGTCAGAAGTGACCAGCAGGTGATCGCGCGCCGGATTGGGATAGAGGGTAAAACCCGGTTTCCTGACCGGTGCCCGGGGGCGGTACCCCGAGGGCTCATAGCCATTGATGACGGTGGCTCCCGTTTCCAGCGGATCGAGCCATCTTTTCAGGGAATGGCCCGTTCCCCCTGCAAAATCCCAGGCATAGGACATCCGGGTATAATAGTCGTCGAAGTTGAACGAATTGTCATAGATTACCCGCCCGCTCCCTGCGTCGTACCCTATGGAATCCCCGCACCGGGCAATCCCGCCGCTCAATACCCCGATGAGCCTGCCATCCCCGTTAAACAAAGGGGATCCCGACGACCCCCCCTGGGTAGACCCCACATCCCACCGCCTGATCCACCAGTAGGAGAAGAAGTGGTAATCCTCCAGGTCCGTGTACGGCACATCACCCGGTTTGGAAGGAACGGAGGGGGCCTGGTTGTCAAGGGTGATCTTCTTGACGTCCCCCCAGGGGTGGTGAATGGATGCGGTCGGGGTTGTCTGTTCTGCGGAAAGGTCCCATCCCGCAAAGTAAGGCTCATAGGAAAGCGGGATTACCGTTGACAGCCGCAGCAGGCTGAAATCGATGCTGTCTCCCACAGCCATGGTGTCGCTACCTGCCAGCGACATGTCCGTGGGTCCTTCCTCCCCGAAGCATCCGGGACTGTCATAGTTGAAAAGAAAGACGGAACGCTCCGCATAATAGGGCCGGTTGATGCAATGCTCCGCCGTCAGTACGTAGGGTGTCCCGTCATAACCGGTGTTATTGACCAGCACCCCCGTACAGTATTGCCGTGTGGTGTAGATCCGGACCACGGAACGTTTCTGGTTTTTCCATGAACCGCCCTCGTCGCAGTTCACATCGATCATACATGCCTGGGAGCAACCGAAGATTCCCGGATCGCAATCACCGGTCTCTTCAATATTCTTGAGATCAATGAATGCATGAGAGACCGACTCAAGCGCAAGTTCGCCATACTCCGGCTGTCCGGCCGGAACCTGCATCTCCACGATCAGCTCCTCTCCTTCCAGGTGCCCCACCGGAAGGATCCCGGAAGGTTTGTTGTTCTCCCGGGTAAATGCCCCCTTCACCTGCCTGAGCTCCGGATCGTAAACAAAGATCCTGACTCCCGGTTCCAGGCGGTACGCATTGAATACCAGTCCCAGGGAGTAAGCCCCCGGAGAGATGACATGGACCTGCCAGATCCGCTGATTTCCCTGGCTGAACCAGCTGCCATGGGATTCCGGAGTGAGGGTCACGGGACGTTCCAGGGCGAATTCGATGGTTTTGAATGGGGTTTCCCTGTTGACAGCCCTCCTCGCCTCCACTTCAAAGGGATCCACCGGAGGCAGCACATAGATCACATCTGCTGCCTTCAGATGGGCAGCAGGGCCCACCGGAGTGCCCGGGAACTGGCGCTGGCCGGCCGCCGGAAAGAGCAGCACAGCCATCCCCAGGGAAAAAGCAAGCCTCATAGAAAGGTTCATTTCACGGCTCCTGAGGTATGATTGAGCTAAAAGTAGAGAATAAAAGGCAAAGGTGAAATTTTTTTAATTTTGTTCAAAACGCATATCCGATGAATGAAACCCTGGCCAGGGAGAAGATCGCTGCACTCCGGGAGCAGCTCCACAGGCACAACCACAATTACTACGTCAAATCTGCGCCCACCATTTCGGATTACGCGTTTGATCAGTTAATGAAAGAGCTGCAGGATCTGGAAGAGGCATTTCCCCAGTTCGCCGATGAGAACTCCCCCACCCGCCGGGTGGGCAGTGACCTGAATGTGGAGTTTGAGTCGTTTCCCCATACCTATCCCATGCTGTCGCTGGGTAACTCATACAGCAAGGAGGAACTGAACGAGTTCGACCGGAGGGTGACCAGGGCCACCGGCTCCTCTGTACCTTATTTCTGCGAACTCAAATACGACGGCGTGGCGGTCTCGCTGACCTATGAGAAAGGGAGGCTGGTAAGGGCGCTGACACGGGGAGACGGTGAGCAGGGCGATGATGTGACACGCAATATCAGGACCATCCGGAGTGTTCCCCTGGTCCTGTCCGGTCATGGCTACCCGGAGCGTTTCGAGATCAGGGGGGAGGTCATTCTCCCGGAAGAAGGGTTTCAGAGGATGAACAGGGAACGGATTGAAAAGGGCGATCCCCCCTTTGCCAATCCCCGGAATGCTGCGGCCGGCACCCTTAAATTGCAGAACTCCTCAATGGTGGCCCGCCGGCCCCTTGACTGCCTGGTTTATTATCTGCCGGGGGAACAGGAGCTGTTCGATACACAGGAAGAGAGTCTTCAGAAGGCTGAAGAGTGGGGATTCAAGGTGCCCCCTTACAACCGTGTGGCCGGCAGCATGGAAGAGGTATTCGGCTTTATCGACCACTGGGAAACCGCCAGGGCCGGGCTGCCCTTCCAGATCGACGGGGTGGTGGTCAAGGTGAATGCCCTTGCGTTGCAGCAGCAGCTGGGATTCACCTCCAAAACACCCAGGTGGGCCATTTCCTATAAGTTCAAGGCGGAACAGGCGGTCACCAGGGTGCTCAGCATTGATTTCCAGGTGGGCAGGACCGGGGCCGTAACCCCTGTGGCCAACCTCGAACCGGTGCTGCTGGCCGGTACAACGGTGAAACGGGCCTCCCTGCACAACGCGGACCAGATCAACATGCTCGATGTCCGGATCGGTGACAGTGTTCATGTGGAGAAAGGTGGAGAGATCATCCCCAAGATCGTCGGGGTCCTGAAGGACCAACGTTTACCCGGCACCAGGGAATTCGGTTTTGCCTCGGTCTGCCCTGAATGCGGGACGCCCCTGGTGCGGAATGAGGACGAGGCCGCCCATTACTGTCCCAATTCCACGGGCTGTCCGCCGCAGATCAAAGGCAGAATAGAGCACTATATCAGCAGGAGGGCCATGGACATCCACGCAGCCGAGGCCACCATCGATCTGCTATACAGGGAGGGCCTGGTCAGGGATCCTGCCGACCTGTACGCCCTCCGGTTCGATCAACTGATTCAACTGGAACGGTTTGCAGAAAAATCTTCCCGGAACCTGCTGGACAGTATCCAGGCGTCAAAAGGAGTGCCGTTCCCGCGGGTCCTGTTTGCCATCGGGATCCGTTACGTGGGCGAGACAGTGGCCCGGAAACTGGCCCACGCTTTCGGTTCCATCGATGCCCTGATGGTTGCCGGATACGATGACCTCATTGCAGTGGACGAGATCGGGGACCGGATCGCACGTTCGGTCCTGGACTATTTCGCCGATCCCGGATACCGGAATATGGTGGAGCGTCTGCGTGAGGCCGGTGTTCAGTTTCAGACCGGGAAGGAGGAAGAACCAAAGGGAGAATCTCTTGAGGGCGCCACATTTGTGGTATCGGGTGTATTTGAACACCACAGCAGGGACGAGATCAAGGCACTCATCGAACAGCACGGGGGGCGGAACACCGGATCGATCAGTGCCAAAACAGATTATGTGCTTGCGGGCGACCAGATGGGACCAAGCAAGCGGGAGAAAGCAGAGAAACTGGGAATCCCCATCATTTCGGAAGAGGAGTTCCTCTCCATGATATCCTGATCACTCTGATATTTATTGTATTTTTGAATCATGGGCGGTATAAGAAGCAACATCGGCAGACGAATCCTGAAGCGAAAGAAAAAAGAGGTTCAGCGTGTCGTTCAGGTGCACAATTTTGATACTGCCCGTTCGGCAGTGATCCTTTTCCCTGCCGATGATCCCGACGATTTTCCGGCCATCAAGGAGTTCAGGAAGTTCCTGGAAGCATCAGGGATCAACTGCAGGGCTTTTGGGTATGTACCGGAAAAGGAGGTCCCCCAGGAGATGCTTTTCTGGAAGAGTTACTCCTTCATCACAAGGAATGACCTGAACTGGTACTACAAGCCAACGGGGGAAGCAGTGGATGCATTCTATGCACAGGATCCCGACATCCTCTTCGACCTGACCAGGGATGTACCCCTGGAACTGCAGTACCTGGTTCATCTCTCCACAGCCAGGTTCAAAATCGGCATCTACACCGAGGAGGAAAACGACTACGACCTGATGATCAACCTGAAGGATAAAACGGATATGGCCTATCTGACAGAACAGATCAAACATTATGTGTCCATTCTGAACCACTCATAAACCACATATAAGCATGTCATCAGCACCTACATTCAGAGGAACGGGAGTAGCCATGATCACCCCGTTTCAAACCAACGGGGAGGTGGATTACAACATTCTGGCCGCATTGACCGACCGGCTGATCGGGCACGGGATCAACTACCTGGTCGTTCTGGGAACCACTGCAGAGACCCCCGTGCTGAGCGACAAGGAAAAGGAGGAGGTGGTGCGTTGCGTGGTTGATGCATGTGCCGGGCGTGTTCCCATCATCGTCGGGGCAGGCGGAAATGATACCCGGAGCGTGGTGCAGCACATCCGGGGTGGTCATCAGGAAGGGATCGACGGATGGCTTGTCGTTACCCCCTATTACAACAAACCCTCCCAGGAAGGAATGTACCAGCACTATGCAGCCATTGCTTCGGTATCCGAATTGCCCGTGATGCTCTACAACGTTCCGGGAAGGACCGGATCCAACCTGACTGCGGAAACCACCCTGAGGCTGGCCCATGATTTTCAGGACACCGTTGTGGCAGTCAAAGAGGCATCCGGCAATTTCGACCAGGTGATGGAGATCATCCGTGAACGCCCCGGGGGATTCAAGGTGGTCTCGGGAGACGATGCCATTACCCTGCCCATGATCGCTTCAGGAGGTGATGGTGTGGTCAGCGTGCTGGGGAACGCTTACCCCGCCATGCTTTCCACCATGGTGGCCGCTGCCCTTGACGGCGCCCTCGGGAAGGCCCGCGAACTTCATTACAGGCTTCTGCCCATGATGCGGGCCATCTTCAGGGAGGGCAATCCAACGGGAGTGAAGGCTGCTATGGAGATTCACGGAACCATCGACAATGTGTTGCGGTTACCGCTGATCCCTGCCACCGGCAAACTGGTTGCAGAGATCAGGCAGCTTGATGCCGCGCTTCGCTGAACCGGAGGAGATGGATTGAAGGTGAAGGCCGTCAGGCAGCCCCTGGCCTTCCGTGGCAGTTTTTATACTTCTTTCCGCTGCCGCAGGGACAAGGATCGTTCCTTCCCACTTTCTTCTCCACCCGGACCGGTTGCTGGACCTGGCTCCGCCCGTCTTTGCCGGGACCGCCGCCCGAAGGATCGTTGTAACGGGGGGTATCGTCCTTGTTGGCCTCGAACTTGCTGAGGTCCATTCTCTTCGGAGCCTGGGCCCGCTGGATGTTCTGAGGATCGCGAACAGGAATATGTGCCTTCATCAGTGTGGCAACCACATCCCGGTTTACCCTGTCAATCATGGAACGGAACAGCTCGAACGCCTCGAACTTGTAGATCAGCAACGGATCCTTCTGCTCGTATTGTGCATTCCGGACCGATTGTCTCAGATCGTCCAGTTCGCGGAGATGTTCCTGCCAGGCCTGGTCGATGGTGACAAGGATAATGCTCTTTTCATAGGCCCTGACCAGTTCTTTTCCCTCGCTGTTGTGGCACTTTTCCAGGTTGGCAAGAACCTGGAAGATGCGTGTTCCGTCGGAGACAGGGACCACGATGTTCTCATATACCTGCCGCTGGTGCTCGTATACCTGTTCGATCACCGGCATGGCCTGCTGGGAGATGCTGTCCTGCTTCCTCTTGTAAGCCTGAAGGATGATCTCATAGATCTGGTCGATCAGCTCTTCACCGGAGAGCTTCTTGAATTCGGATTCATCCACAGGCGATTCCATGGAGAGGAACCTGATCAGTTCGAGCTTGAATCCGTCATAATCCCCTACCGGATGGAAGTTGTTCACGATGCTTTCCGTCACATCGTACATCATGTTGGCGATATCGAGCCCGATTCTTTCGCCGAACAGGGCGTGTTTCCGCCGCTTGTAGATCACCTCCCGTTGGGAGTTCATCACATCGTCGTATTCCAGCAGGTTTTTACGGATCCCGAAATTGTTCTCCTCCACTTTCTTCTGGGCCCTCTCAATCGACTTGGTAATCATCGAATGCTGGATCACCTCCCCCTCTTTCAGTCCCAGCCTGTCCATCATACCGGCGATCCTCTCCGAACCGAACAGCCGCATCAGGTCATCCTCGAGGGATACGTAGAATTGTGAAGAACCGGGATCCCCCTGCCTTCCCGCACGCCCTCTCAGCTGCCGGTCCACCCGCCGTGATTCATGACGCTCCGTTCCGATGATCGCCAGTCCGCCTGCTTCCCGCACCTCCTTTGTCAGCTTGATGTCGGTACCACGTCCGGCCATGTTGGTGGCAATGGTGACGGTCCCCGGTTTCCCGGCCTGGGCCACCACCTCGGCTTCCCTCTGGTGCAGCTTGGCGTTCAAGACATTGTGCTTGATCTTACGGATATTCAACATTTTCGAAAGCAGTTCCGATACTTCCACCGTGGTGGTTCCCACCAGGGCGGGCCTGCCTTCCTTGTTAAGCCGGACCAGCTCGTCGATAACCGCATTGTATTTTTCCCGCTTGGTCTTGTAAACCAGATCCTCACGGTCATCCCTGACCACCGGACGGTTGGTCGGGATCACCATCACATCCAGTTTGTAGATATCCCAGAATTCCCCCGCTTCCGTTTCGGCGGTACCTGTCATCCCGGCCAGTTTATGGTACATCCTGAAGTAGTTCTGCAAGGTGATCGTGGCCCAGGTCTGGGTGGCCGCCTCCACCTTCACATTTTCCTTGGCTTCAATGGCCTGGTGCAGTCCGTCGCTGTAGCGCCTGCCTTCCATGATCCTCCCCGTCTGCTCGTCCACGATCTTCACCTTGTTGTCCATCACCACGTATTCCACTTCCTTTTCAAACATGGCGTAGGCCTTCAGCAACTGGTTCACGGTATGGATCCGTTCGGATTTCACCGCATAATCCTGCAGCAGTTTGTCCTTGACTTCGAGTTTCTTCTTGTCTGCCATCTCAGACCGCTCAATCTCAGCCACCTCGCTTCCGATATCCGGGAGGATGAAAAAGTCAGGATCATCAGATGCCCCGGTGATCAGGTCGATCCCTTTCTCGGTCAGCTCCACCGAGTTGAGTTTCTCCTCGATGATGAAGAAGAGGTCGTCGGTTACCAGGTGCATGTTCTTGGACTGCTCCTGCATGTAGTGGTTCTCCGTCTTCAGCATGAGGCTCTTATTGCCCTCCTCACTGAGCAGCTTGATCAGCGGCTTGTATTTGGGAAGGCCCTTGTGTGCCTGAAGGAGTTTGAAACCCGCCTTTTCGGTATCCCCTTCTTCCAGGTGTTTCCTCGCTTCAGTGAAGATATTGTTCACCAGGTGACGTTGTGCGTTCACCAGTTTCTCCACCTTCGGCTTGTACTCCAGGAACTCCTGATTATCACCTTTGGGTACCGGTCCGGAGATGATCAGCGGGGTTCTTGCATCGTCGACCAGCACCGAATCCACTTCGTCAACAATGGCATAATTGTGCCTTCGCTGCACCAGTTCACCCGGACTGTGCGCCATGTTGTCACGCAGGTAGTCGAAACCGAATTCGTTGTTGGTTCCGAAAGTGATGTCGCAGTTATAGGCCTTTCTCCTTGCCTGAGAGTTGGGCTGGTGCTTATCGATGCAGTCCACCGTAAGCCCGTGAAACTCGTAGATGGGCCCCATCCATTCCGAATCCCTCTTGGCCAGGTAATCATTGACCGTGACCACGTGCACACCCTTGCCCGTCAGGGCGTTCAGGAATACCGGAAGGGTAGCCACCAGGGTTTTTCCCTCACCTGTTGCCATTTCGGCGATTTTGCCCGAATGAAGGGCCACCCCGCCAATCAGCTGCACATCGTAATGCACCATGTCCCAGGTGATCTCGTTCCCGCCGGCCATCCAGCGGTTGGACCAGAATGCCCTGTCGCCTTTGATCTGAATGGATTCCCGGGTGGCTGCCAGTGTACGGTCATAATCCTGGGCGGTCACCTCCAGGGTCTCATTCTCCTTGAATCGCCTTGCCGTCTCTTTAATAAGGCCAAATGCCTCGGGCAGTATTTCGTTGAGGATCACTTCATACTTATCGTCAATGGATGCTTCCAGCTGATCGGCCTCCTGGTAGATGGCCTCCTTGTCCATTACATCCACATCTGGATCCTCGGCTTTGACCTTGAGGGATTCAAGCTGTTCCTTTTCCGCGGCCACGTACTCGTCCACCTTTTGCTTCAAAGCGGCGGAACGTTCCCTCAGCTGGTCGTTGCTGAGGGTTTGAAGGGTGTCGTATACCTTCCTGATCCTATCGACATTGGGCATGACCTCCCGCATATCCCTGTCTGCCTTGTTCCCTAAAAACTTCCCTAATACTTTGCCGATATCCATGACCCTGAACTTTGAAAAATAAAATGCATTGGATTGAGAGACCTCAAATTTACCTAAAATATCGATAGGGGTCTCCCAAATATCGTACCATAATGGGAACCCTGAAGGAATGGCACAGCAATGGCGGCTGACTACCCGGCTGACTCACCGTCCTCTGCACCCCTCATGGACATGATGTCCCTGTCGAACATGTAGAGGTGGCTGGAACCGGCCAGCTTCAGCTTATCGATGATCTCCCTGACCGAGGCTTCCTCCTCGATCTGTTCAGTAACGAACCACTGGATCCAGTTGTGGGTGGTATAATCCTTTTCCTGGTTGCAGACGGCAACGATCTCATTGATGGAGGCGGTGATGAACTGTTCGTGCTCCAGCACTTTGGAAAACATGGTCTCCACGTTGTCAAAATCTGTGGGAGGCTGCTCGAGGCCGGGAATCAAGGCTTCTCCGTCCCGCTCGTTCACATAGCGGACGAGTTTCAGCATGTGCATGCGCTCCTCCTCCGCCTGGGCATAGAGCCAGTCGGCCACCCCTGCCAGTCCCTTGTTCTCGGCCCAGGATGCCATGGCCAGGTATAGCTGTGAGGAATAATCTTCTTTCTCGATCTGAACGTTCAGTATCTCTTCGACTTTTTTTGGTAGCATAGAATTAATGTTAGAGGTTCGAAGTTAATGGTTATGGGTAAAAAGTTAGAGGTTAGAGGTTTGTCAGGGGTTAGGAGTTAGCAGTTAGGGGTTAAATTGAAAGTCAGACCCTAACTACTAACTGCTAACTGCTAACCAACTTGCATATTCTCGATGATGGCGGAGCCGAATTCAGAGCACTTCAGCTCTACGGGATCCTCCATCAGCCTGGCGAAATCGTAGGTTACCCGCTTCTGCGCGATGGCAGCCTGGAGCCCCTTGATAATCAGGTCAGCCGCTTCACCCCAGCCCATATACTGGAGCATCATCACACCTGACAGGATGACCGATCCCGGGTTGACTTTGTCAAGCCCTGCATATTTGGGGGCGGTACCGTGGGTGGCTTCGAAAATGGCATGCCCGGATTCATAATTGATATTGGCTCCGGGTGCGATCCCGATCCCCCCCACAATGGCTGCAAGTGCATCGGAGATATAATCCCCGTTCAGGTTCATGGTGGCAATGACCGAATACTCCGCCGGCCTGGTCAGGATCTGCTGCAGGAATGCATCCGCGATCACATCCTTGATGAGGACTTTTCCTTCCCTGAGGGCCCTGTCCTGTGCCTCGTTGGCTTTCTGCTTCCCTTCCTTCTCGGCGATCCGGTCATACTGGTTCCAGGTAAATACCAGGTCTCCGAACTCCTTTTCTGCCACTTCGTATCCCCATTGCTTGAACTGGCCCTCGGTGTATTTCATGATGTTCCCCTTGTGCACCAGGGTTACCGAGGGCAGCTGGTTGCGGACGGCATACTGGATGGCGGCCCTGACCAGTCTGGTGGTTCCCTCTTTCGAAACAGGTTTGATCCCGATGGAAGCCGTTTCGGGGAAACGGATGGTGGAGACCCCCATCTCCTTCAGAAGGAACTGTTTGACTTTCTCGCCCTCCCCGGTACCGGTCATCCATTCGATCCCTGCGTAGATGTCCTCTGAGTTCTCCCTGAATATCACCATATCGGTGGTGGAGGGGTCCTTGACAGGGGAAGGCACCCCCTTGTAGTATCTTACGGGGCGCAGGCAAACATAAAGATCGAGGATCTGCCTGAGGGCCACATTCAGCGATCTGATACCTCCTCCCACCGGGGTGGTGAGCGGTCCCTTGATGGCTACCAGGTGCTCATGGATGGTGTCAAGGGTCTCCTCCGGAAGCCATTTACCGGTCAGGTTGAATGCCTTTTCCCCGGCATATACCTCTTTCCAGACTATTTTTTTCTTTCCGCCGTAGGCTTTTTCAACGGCTGCATCGAATACCCTTACCGAGGCGGCCCAGATATCGGGCCCGGTTCCGTCACCTTCAATAAAGGGAATAATGGGAAAATCAGGGATGGCGAGTTTTCCGTTTTGATTGGTAATTTTTTCTCCTGTCATACTTTGAGGTTTGATATGGGTGTTACACAATAATTACAAACAAAGGCCTGTTATGTTCAATCGTCGAAATCAAGGTTGAGTCTTGATTTCATGCGGCCCAGTTCAGGGTTCTTTTTCATGAGAAAATCCAGTTTGTCCTGTTCGGTGTACATCCGTTTTCCGTTTGAAGCGCCGGCACGTACTGTGGCAATGATCTCCACGCCCCGGCCGCCCACCACCTTACCGATGTAGGACGATAGCTTCGGGCGGATATTCTTGACGAAATTCTCCCGCTGGGCCTCGCTGCTGAGGACCACTTCCAGGGTGCCGTCCGGTTTGATTTCCGGCAGGTTACCCATCAGGGTGGCAAAAACCCGCGGCTGGTTTTTCTCCACCGTGGCAGCATAGGCTTTCCATGCATTCATGATCAGTTCCGGATCGGCTGCAGCCGCAGCTTCCTCAGCCACACCGGGTGATGTCTTTTCCGGCTCCGGGGCGCTCTCCTGCCCGGGAGGGGATTGCATTGTACCATGAAGGGAATTCTTTATGGAAATGGAGGGTTTCCTGACCTGGATGATGTTCCCGTTTGAATTGGCCTGGGGTGGAGGCGGTTCGTTTTCCCTTTCTCTGTCAGGAGCAGGACGGGCTTCCCGTCCGTCCTTTTCTTCCTTTGATTCAAGACCCTGCGGTTGTTCGGGGTGGTCTGGTTTTTCCTCATTTTTCCCGGACTCCCCGCTGGATATGCGTTCGTCCTTTACGGGTTCAGGGATTCGCTCTTTTTTTTTTTGAGCACCCTGCAATCGTGCCAGCCTGACCAGGGCCAGTTCGATGGTAAGCCGCTGGTTCCGGCTGGTTCTGAACTGAATGTCCGCCTGGTTGCATAGTTCCAGACCCGGTTCAAGGTAGTCATCGGGGACCCGGGCGGACTGTGCCAGGTACTTTTCCCGGATGCCGGCTCCCACCTCCATCAGCCGTACCGTTTCCGGATCTTTGCAGACAAGCAGATCCCTGAGGTGCCTGGCATACCCGTTGATGAAATTCCTCGCATCGAATCCCTTCATCAGGATCTCATTGAACAGCAGCAGGCTGCCTGCGACGTCACCTTCCAGCCCGAAATCGGTCAGTCTGAAAAAATACTCGTAATCGAGGATATTCAGGTTCTCGATCACACTGCGGTAGGTGATCTCCTTCCCTGAGAAACTGACCACCTGATCAAAAATCGACAGTGCATCCCTCATAGATCCGTCCGCTTTCTGGGCGATCATGTGAAGGGCATCCTCCTCGAAGCCGATGGATTCCCTGCCTGCGATCTGCTTCAGGTATTCCACTGCGTCCTCCACCCGGATGCGGTTAAAATCGAAGATCTGGCACCGGGAAAGAATGGTGGGAATGATCTTGTGCTTTTCGGTGGTGGCCAGCACGAAAATGGCATGGGCCGGGGGCTCCTCAAGGGTCTTCAGGAACGCGTTGAATGCTGCCTGGGAGAGCATGTGCACCTCATCAATGATGTAGACACTGTGGGAGCCCAGCTGCGGGGGGATCCGCACCTTCTCGGTGAGGGAGCGGATATCGTCCACCGAATTGTTGGATGCGGCATCCAGTTCATGGATGTTGTAGGAGCGGTTTTCCCCGAATGACCGGCAGGATTCGCACTCGTTGCAGGGTTCGCCTGACTCCTTGATGTTGAAACAGTTAATGGTCTTTGCAAAGATCCTGGCGCAGGTGGTCTTCCCCACTCCACGGGGCCCGCTGAACAGGTAGGCATGTCCCAGGTGGTTGTTGACGATGGAGTTCTTCAGTGTGGTGGTGATGGATGGCTGGCCAACCACATCGGCAAAGGTGGCCGGCCGGTATTTCCGTGCAGATACAATGAATTTTTCCATTCGCGATGCTAAGATAGCAACTTCGGGAGAAAGTAGAAAGTCGACAGTCATAAGTCGACAGTCATGAGTCGACAGTCATAAGTTGACAGTCATGAGTCGACAGTCAT